>NZ_SNXY01000007.1:0-600000 GCF_004362745.1 Oharaeibacter diazotrophicus
CACAACGACACCCGAACAATACCCGACACCATACCGACCAAGACGACATCAACCCGCCAGGCTAACCGCCGGCGGGCTAAACCCGTTCCGAAAACCCCGAAGCCCCGGCCGCACCAAGAGGCGCGTCGCAACGTGCGGCGCCACCGCCGAAAGCCCCCGCGAGGAGGGGAGGGCACCAGCTCACTGCTCGGCGGACGCGGGCGCCGCGGCAGTGCGCCGGCGGGCGCGGCCATCCGCGACGTCCCGCGCTCAAAGTCTACCCGACCTGCATCGATCCACCCTGGGCCCGACGTTCCGAGCCGGTTAGAACGGGACCCGTTCGACGGTACCGCGCCGTCCGACCAGGGAGACCCCGATGCCGCCCGCGAACCGCGAAGGCCCGTCAGGATCGACCGCGCCCGGCCACGGCGCGATGCCTGCGGCCGTCGGGATCCTGGTCGAGGGCCTCGCCTTCGCCGCGGGCGGGCGGACCATCCTCGCCGGCCTCGACCTCCGCGTCGAACCCGGCGAGACGATGGCAATGGTCGGCCGCAGCGGCTCCGGCAAGACCAGCCTGATCCGGATTCTCGCCGGCCTCGCCGCGCCCTCCGCGGGCCGCGCCGGCGGCACCGACGGCCGGCCGCTCGCCGGCCGCGCCGCCTGGATGGGCCAGCAGGACCTCCTGTTCCCCTGGCTCTCCGCGCTCGACAACGTCGCCGTCGGCGCCCGGCTGCGCGGCGAGCCGGCGGAGCGCGCGCGCGCGCTCGACCTGCTCGCCCGCGTCGGTCTCGCCGACCGCCGCGACGCCCTGCCGGCCGCGCTCTCCGGCGGCATGCGCCAGCGCGTCGCGATCGCGCGCACGCTCTACGAGGACCGCCCGGTGGTGCTGATGGACGAGCCGTTCTCCGCGCTCGACGCCATCACCCGCGCGCGGATCCAGGACCTCGCCGCCGAACTCCTCGCCGACCGCACCGTGCTCCTGATCACCCACGATCCGCAGGAGGCCTGCCGGATCGCCGACCGCCTCGTCGTGCTCGGCGGCACGCCGGCGCGCGCCTCTGCGCCGATCCCGGTGCCCGGATCGCCGCCGCGCGCGCCCGACGATCCGCGCGTGCTCGCCGCCCAGGGC
Organism: Oharaeibacter diazotrophicus; assembly: GCF_004362745.1. Taxonomy (NCBI): domain Bacteria; kingdom Pseudomonadati; phylum Pseudomonadota; class Alphaproteobacteria; order Hyphomicrobiales; family Pleomorphomonadaceae; genus Oharaeibacter; species Oharaeibacter diazotrophicus. Next base: position 1,109 of record NZ_SNXY01000007.1, read on the forward strand.
CGGCTGCTCAGCGATCTCCTGGGGGACGCGGCGTGAGCGCGGCGACCCGCAACTTGGCCCCCGTCCTGCGCGGCGCGATCGTCGCCGCCGGCCTCGGCGCCGTCTGGTGGGCCGTGACCGTCGTGTTCGCGCTGCCGCCCTTCATCCTGCCGTCGCCGCCGCGGGTGGCGGCGGCGCTGTGGAACGGCCGCGCGGTGCTGGCGTGGCACGGCGCGATCACCCTGGTCGAGATCCTCCTCGGCCTCGCCTGCGGCGTCGCGCTCGGCGCCGGGCTCGCGCTGGCGATGGCGGCGTCGCGGACGGTCGAGCGCTGGACGATGCCGCTGGTGATCGTCAGTCAAGCGATCCCGGTGTTCGCGCTCGCCCCGCTCCTGGTGCTGTGGTTCGGTTTCGGGCTCGCCTCCAAGGTGATCATGGCGAGCCTCGTGATCTTCTTCCCCGTCGCCGCCACCTTCCACGACGGCCTGCGTCGGGTCGATCCCGGCCTCGTCGACCTCGCCCGCACCATGGGCGCCTCGCCGGCGGCGGAGCTCCGCCATATCCGGCTGATGGCGGCGCTGCCGGCCTTCGGCGCGGGACTGCGCGTCGCCGCCGCGGTGGCGCCGATCGGCGCGGTGATCGGCGAGTGGGTCGGCGCCGCCGGCGGCCTCGGCTATCTCATGCTGAACGCCAACGCGCGCCTGCAGACCGACACCTGCTTCGCCGCGCTGGCGATCCTCGCGGCCATGGCGATCGTGCTGTGGACCGCGGTCGACCGCCTGCTCGCCCGGCTGCTCCACTGGGTGCCCGACACCCGTACCCGCTGATCCAAGTCCTTTCCCCCGAAGGAGACCATTCCCCGATGCCCAAGACCCTCGCGCTGGCCCTCGCCCTCGCCGGATCGTTGCTCGCGGCCGCCCCCGCGGCCGCCGCCGACAAGCTGACCGTGCTGCTCGACTGGTTCGTCAACCCCGACCACGCGCCGTTGCTGGTGGCCGAGGACATCGGCGCATTCGCCGAGGCCGGGCTCGACGTCGAGATCGTGCCGCCGGCCGATCCCGCCGTGCCGCCGCGCCTCGTCGCCGCCGGGCAGGCCGACATCGCGATCAGCTACCAGCCGCAGCTCTACTTCTTCGCCGAGGAGGGCCTGCCGCTGGTCCGGATCGGCACGCTGATCGACACGCCGCTCAACACCGTGATCGCGCTGAAGTCGAGCGGCATCCGCGCCATCGCCGACCTGAAGGGCCGCAAGGTCGGCTTCTCGGTCAGCGGCATCGAAGAGGCGACCCTCGGCGACATGCTGCAGCACGCCGGGCTCTCGATCGGCGACGTCACGATGGTCAACGTCAACTTCCAACTGGTCGCCTCGCTTCTCGCCGGTCAGGTCGACGCGGTGATCGGCGGCTATCGCAACATCGAGGTCTCCGAGCTGGTCGAGCAAGGCGCCGATCCCGTGGTGTTCAACGTCGAGGACCACGGCGTGCCGACCTACGACGAGTTGGTGATCGTCGCCAACCGTGCCGACCTCGGCGAGGACAAGCTGAAGCGCTTCCTCGCCGCGCTCGCCAAGGGCACCGCCTACTTGCGCGCCCACCCGGACGAGACCTGGACGCACTTCGCCGCCGCCCATCCCGAGCTCGACACCCCGGTCAACCGCCGTGCCTGGAGCGAGACGATCCCGCACTTCGCCGAGGATCCGTTCACGCTCGACGTCGCCCGCTACGAGGCCTACGGCCGCTTCCTCGCCGACGGCAAGGTGGTGTCGAAGCTGTTCCCGATCGCCGACTATGCCGTCGAATTGAAGCGGCCGTGACGGCGGAAAGGCCCGGGATCCGGGTTCTAAATCGATGCGGCCGGCCGGGGCGTCTTGCCCCGGCCGGCGAAAGCCATTAGGGCGTCGGTCCGACGTCGGCACCGCGCCCGGACCGCGGCCGGTCCGGTGCCCGATCTCATCCTCCAGACCACGGGAGCCGGATTTCCATGGCGGCCTTCGACCAGCAGCGCGTGCTCGCCGTCCGGCACTGGACGGACCGGCTGTTCAGCTTCCGCACCACGCGCGACCGCGGCTTCCGCTTCGAGAACGGCCAGTTCGTGATGATCGGCCTCGAGGTCGACGGCCGGCCGCTGGTCCGGGCCTATTCGATCGCCAGCGCCAACTACGAGGACGAGCTCGGCTTCTATTCGATCAAGGTGCCGAACGGCCCGCTGACCTCGCGGCTGCAGTCGATCGCGGTCGGCGACATGGTCCTGGTCGGCCGCAAGCCGACCGGAACGCTCGTCCAGGACAGCCTGAAGGACGGCCGGCGGCTCTATCTGGTCTCCACCGGCACCGGCCTCGCGCCCTTCGTCAGCGTCATCCGCGACCCGGTGGTCTACGAGCGCTTCGAGAGCGTGGTGCTGATCCACGGCTGCCGCTTCGTCGACGAACTCGCCTACGGCCGTGCCGAGGTCGAGGCGGTGAAGGCCGACGAGGTCCTCGCCGAGATGGTCGCCGGCAAGCTGCTCTACTATCCGACCGTGACGCGCGAGCCGTTCGCGCACACCGGCCGCGTCAACGAACTGCTGCGCAGCGGCAAGCTGCCGGCCGACCTCGGCCTGCCCGCGCTCGATCCGGCCGACGACCGCGTCATGATCTGCGGCTCGGAGGCGATGCTCGCCGACGTGGTCGCCCTGATGAAGGAAATGGCCTTCGACGAGGGCTCGACCTCGCGGCCGGGCACCTACGTGATCGAGAAGGCCTTCGCCGAGAAGTGATACCGAGCTCGCAAAGTTCCGACCTCTGGTCGGAGCTTTGCGAGCGAGGAGCGCCCGACCGGGCGCCGGCCGGATGGCCGAAACCCCGCAAAGTCCCGACGAGCCGGGAATTTGCGGGACTGGTATGACGCCGTGCCCCTCTGGGGCCGCGACCCGCGCGGCTCCTCGCGGCCACCTCCGACGGAATCCGAGATGATCCGCCACATCGTCTTCTTCAGCGCGCGCCGGCCGGAGGACGTCCCGGCCGTGCTCCAGGGTCTCTCGATCCTCGCGACCATCCCGCACGCGCGGCGGGTCGAGGTCGCGCTCAACGCCAAGGCGGACCAGATCGGCAACGACGTCGACGTGGTCGTCTACGGCGAGTTCGACGACGCCGCCGCGCTCGCCGCCTACAAGGCGCATCCGCTCTACGAGGAATCGATCCGCCGGGTCCGTCCCCTGCGCGACGTCCGCATGGCCGCCGACTACGTGGTGGAGACCGCCGTCACGGGCTGACTGCGGAGGACCTCCGTCACGGCGCCGCCGGCGCCTGGAAGGTGGACGCGTCGAGACCGGCGCAGGGGTCCTTGCGCTCGGGCGCCGGGCCGGTGCGGACCACTTGGTCGAAGTCGCCGTCCACGTCCGCGCCGTCGGCCCCGAAGGCGACCGCGAGCACCCTGAGGTGCGGCGCCGTGCGGGCGAGCACGGCGGGCACGCCGACGTCGCGGCGGACGTGGCCGAGGCCGGCGATCAGCACCACCGGCCCGCGGCGGGCAGCCTTGGCGATCACCGCGGCCATCGAACCGTCGCGGGCGCGCTGGACGTCGATCATCGCGGGCAGGCGGTCCTCCGGGACGAGGCCGCAGTGGCCGCGGCGGATGGCGTCGCCGAGCACGGCGGTTTCCGTCGCAGACGGCTCGCCGAGGGCGAGGCGGACGCGGCGCCAAGGCTCCAGCGCCGCGGCGCCGCCCTTGGCGACGTCCGCGCGCAGGTTCGCCGGCAGGTCGCCGCCGAGGATCTGCAGGTCGGCGCCGAGCGCGACTTCCACCACCGGCCGCCACAGCGCGAAGGGCTTCCAGCCGCGTTCCTCCCAGCGCGCGGTCACCGCGAAGTCGTCGGCGCCGTCGCCGGCGGCCGAGGCGACGTCGACGGCCTCCTGCAGGTCGGTCGGGATCATCTCGAACACCACCGCCGGGGCGAGGCCGAGCTCGATCATGCGGGCGATCGTCTCCGCCTGGGCCCGGTGGTGGGCCGGGTCGTCGTGGAGTTCGCCGAGCAGGACGACGTCGGCGCCCGTCAGGGCGTCGTCGTCGAGGCCGGCGGCGCGGGCCGGCGCCATCGCGGCGAGCGTGGGCAGGACGAAGGCGAACAGCGCGGCGGCGATCCTGGTCATGGGCGTCCTCCCCGGGGGTGACGAGAGGATAGCCCGGACGAGCGCGGCGGCAAGGGTCGTGGCGCCGCGGCCACCGGCACCGATCGCGAAGCGCGGCACGGCGCGGGGACAACGTGAGGCACCATGCCGGCTTCAACCAAGCGGTCGCGATAGGTCGGACAAGATTCAGGGCTTGTTTACCCGCTACCGGCGATTGTCGCTCGTCGCGAAGCGTGGTGCCGCCGGTCATGTCGAATACGGAAGAGCGTCGCCTGCGTGCATTGGAGCGGAGCGGGATCCTCGGAACGCGCCGCGAGGCCGCCTTCGACGACCTCTGCGAGCTCGCGCGCACCGTGACCGGCGCCCCGGTCGCGCTGATCGGCTTCGTCGATCGCGACCGCGTCCGCTACAAGGCGAGCGCCGGCGTCACGCTGTTCGAACTGCCGCGCGAGCGGTCCTATTGCGCCCGCATCGTCGCGGGGGCCGGACTGTTCGAGTGCCCCGACGTCACCGCCGATCCCGCCCTGCCCCAGTGGACCGTGCCCGGCCGCGGTCCGGCCCGCCTCGTCGCCGGCATGCCGATCACCGACGCCTCCGGCGCGCGGATCGGAACGCTCTGCGTGGTCGACCATCGTCCGGGGCCGCTCGAGGAGCGCTCCCGGGAGGGGTTGATCCGCGTCGCCGGCGCGGTGCGCGACCGCGTGCTGCTGCACCGGCTGCGCCGCGAGCACCGCAGCGACCGTGGCACCGTGCGCGCCATGGACGCCGAGATCGCCAGCCAGCGCTCCGAGATCGGCAAGCAGCGGCGGCTGCTCGAGCAGACCTCCCGCCTCGCCCGGATCGGCGGCTGGGAATACGACGTCGCCCGCCGACAACTGACGTGGTCGCCGGAGATCTACCGGATGCTGGACGTCACCGCGGGGTTCGAGCCGGTGTTCGAGGAGGTCGCGGTGTTCTACCGCGAGGACGCGCGGCCGGCGATGATCGAGCACGTCCGCGCAGCGCTCTCGCGCGGCCGCGCCTTCGAGGCCGAGGCGCCGGTGATCACCGCGACCGGGCGGACGCGCTGGGCGCGCTTCGTCTGCGAGGTCGAGCACGAGCGCGGCCGGGTCACCCGCCTGATCGGCACCATCCAGGACGTCACCGAACTCCGGGCGACCGAGGAGAAGATCACCTTCATCGCCACCCACGACCCGATGACGCGGCTGTCGAACCGGGCGGTGTTCCACGACCGGCTCGCCGCTGCGCTCGCCGATCCGCTGATCGGCGCCCGCCGTGTCGGCGTCGTCCTGATCGACATCGACCACTTCAAGACCGTCAACGACACCCTCGGCCACCACGCCGGCGACGCGCTGCTGGTGGCGGTCGGGGCGCGGCTCCGGGCGGTCGCCGGGCCGAAGCGTCTCGTCGCCCGGCTCGGCGGCGACGAGTTCGCCATCCTCGCCACCTACGTCGCCGATGCCGCGGAGATGGACGCGTTGGGCGACCGGCTGATGCGCGAACTCGGCGCGCCGGTCGTCCACGGCGACGACACCATCCCGGTGACGGTCTCGATCGGCATCGCCGTCGGCGGCGCCGGCGACGGCGCCGAGCAGCTGATCCAGGACGCCGACATCGCGCTCTACGAGGCCAAGGGCGGCGGCCGCAACCGGGTCGTCGGCTTCGACCGCGCGATGCGCGAGGAGATGGAGTTGCGCCAGATGGTGCTGCGCGCGATCCGGCAGGCGCTGGAGCGGCGCGAACTGGTGCTCTGGTACCAGCCCAAGGTGGCGCTCAGGTCGGGCGCGCTGGAAGGCTTCGAGGCGCTGTTGCGCTGGCGGCGGCCGGACGGCTACGTCGCCGGTCCGTCGTTCTTCGCCGCCGCGCTCGAGGATCCGCAGATCAGCCTGATGATCGGCGACTTCGTGATCGAAGAGGCGGTCCGCCGGGCGGCGGCGTGGCGCGCGGCCGGCTTCGCCTTCGGGCGCATCGCCGTCAACACCGCGACGAGCCAATTCCGCCGCGGCGATCTCGACGTCCGTGTCGCCGAGACGCTGCGACGCCACGGCGTGCCGGCGTCGGCGCTGATGGTCGAGGTGACCGAGAACGTGCTGATCTCCGGCGACGCCGACAACGTCCGCCGCACGCTGGAGGCGTTGAAGGCGCTCGACGTCCAGATCGCGCTCGACGACTTCGGCACCGGCTACGCCTCGCTCACCCACCTCAAGGACTTCCCCGTCGACCTCCTCAAGATCGACCGGTCCTTCGTGTCGACGCTGGCGACCCGGCGCGAGAGCCACGCCATCGTGCGCGGCATCACCGCGCTCGCCCACGACCTCGACATCGCCGTGATCGCCGAGGGCATCGAGACGGCGGCGCAGCGCGACACGCTGCGCCGGCTCGGGGTCAACTACGGCCAGGGCTTCCTGTTCGCCCGGCCGATGCCGGCGGAGGCGGCCGAGGAGACGTGGCTCGCCCCGCTCGCGGCGGTCGCGGCCGGCCGGCCGGGCTGATCCGCACCGCGATCGGCGGCGGATCGTCAGCCGCGGATCGCCGCGGCCTCGCGGGCGAGCGCCTCGACGCGGGCCCAGTCGCCGGCGGCGACCGCGTCGGCCGGCGCCACCCACGAGCCGCCGACGCAGACCACGTTGGGCAGCTTCAGGTAGTCGCGGGCGTTCTCGGGCGAGACGCCGCCGGTCGGGCAGAACACGACGTCGCCGAGCGGGGAGGCGAGCGCCTTCAGGTAGGTCGGGCCGCCGGCCGGGCCGGCGGGGAAGAACTTCAGCACCTTGAAGCCGCGCTCGCGCGCCGCCATCGCTTCGGACGCCGTGGCGACGCCGGGCAGCAGCGGCACGCCGAGTTCCAGTGCGGCGTCGAGGATCGCCGGGGTCGCACCCGGGCTGACCAGGAACTTGGCGCCGGCGGCGACCGCCTCGCGGGCCTGGGCGGGGTCGAGGATGGTGCCGGCGCCGACGACGCCGCCCGGGATGTCCGCCATGGCGCGGACGACGTCGAGCGCCACCGGCGTGCGCAGCGTCACCTCGAGGGCGGGCAGGCCGCCGTTCACGAGCGCGGTGCCGAGCGGCACGGCGTGCTCGAGCTTCTCGACGATCAGCACGGGCACCACCGGCGCCCGGCGCAGGGTGGCGAGGAGGGCGGCGGTATCGATCATGGCTCGGGCCCCGTTGACGGCGACGCATGCGCACGGCGCATACGACCAAAGACGTATCCGTCCCCGAGTACAGGGTACCGGCCGCCGAGGCAAGGCCGCGCCGTCAGGCGGCGAGGCGGTCCAGAAAGGCGTTGGCCCACCAGCGCGCGTCGGCCTGGACGAGGCGGGCGTAGAGCGCGCCGTGGCGGGCGCGGCGCTCGTCGAGCGGCATCTGCAGGGCGGCCTGCAGCGCGGCGGCGGTTTCGTCGGCGGCGTAGGGGTTGACGATCATCGCCTCGCTCATCGCCTCGGCCGCGCCGGCGAAGCGCGACAGCACCAGCACGCCGGGATCCTCCGGCTCCTGCGCCGCCACGTATTCCTTGGCGACGAGGTTCATGCCGTCGCGCAGCGACGTGACGAGGCCGACCCGGCTGCGCGCGTAGATGCCGGCGAGGGCGCGGCGCGGGAAGCCGCGGGTCATGAAGCGGATCGGCGTCCAGTCGATGTCGGCGTAGCGGCCGTTGACGCTGCCGGCGAGGTGCTCGAGTTCGCGCCGGATCTCGGCATAGGCGAACACCTCGCCGCGCGAGGGCGGCGAGATCTGCAGCAGCGACACCCGCCCGCGCAGCTCCGGTTGGTCCTCGAGCAGGCGCTCGAAGGCGCGGAAGCGGTGCGGGATGCCCTTGGAATAGTCGATCCGGTCGACGCCGACGATCTGGGCGCGGCCGCGCAGGTGCCGGTCGAGCCGCTGGATCTCGCGGCGCGCCTCCGGGGTCGCGACGAAGCCGCGGTAGCCCTCGGTGTCGATGCCGATCGGGAAGGCCTCGACGCGCACCGTGTGGCCCCAGGCCTCCCAGCGCCCGTCCGGCAGCTCGTGGCCGCCGGCCTCCTCGCGCAGGTAGTCGACGAAATGGCGGCGGTCGCGCTCGGTCTGCAGGCCGATCAGGTCGTAGGCGAGCATGGCGCGCACGAGGTCGCGGTGGCGCGGCAGCGCCGACAGGATCTCGGTCGGCGGCCAGGGAATGTGCAGGAAGAAGCCGATCGGCCCGGAGACGCCGAGTTCGCGCAGCCGGGCACCGAGCGGCAGGAAGTGGTAGTCGTGCACCCAGATCCGGTCGCTCTCGCCGACCAGCGGCCTGAGCCGGGCGGCGAAGCGCTCGTTGACGCGGTGGTAGCCGGCCTCGAACAGGGGCGAGAACTCGGCGACGTCGAGCCGGTAGTGCAGCATCGGCCACAGCGTCCGGTTGGCGTAACCGGCGTAGAATTCGTCGTTGTCGGCCGGACTGACGTCGATGGTGGCGAGTTCGACGTTGCCGCGGCGTTCGCGCTTCAACTCGGAGAAGGTGCCGGCCTCGGTGACCTCGCCCGACCAGCCGAACCACAGGCCGCCGGTCTCGCGCAGCACGTCGACGAGCGCGACGGCGAGGCCGCCGGCCTTGCCGGTGTCCTTGAGCGGGCCGACGCGGTTGGAGACGATGACGAGACGGGACATCGGGCGGTCAGGTCCTTTCGGAGAGGAGCCGGTCGAGCCACGCGAGCACGGCGGCGGGATCGGGCAGGCGGGCGCCGGCGACGGTGACGCCGGGGCCGACCTTGACGGCACGGCCGCCGGCGGCGAGGGCGGCGCGCATGCCGTCCTCGTCGGTGACGTCGTCGCCGACGAACACCGGCCGTCGCCCGGCGAACGGCGCCGCGCCCATGAACCGGTGCACCGCGGCCGCCTTGGACGCGGCCTTCGGCTTGATCTCGACCACCATCTTGCCGGCGAGGGCGGCGAGGTCGGGATCGGCGCCGACCAGTCGGCGGGCGAAAGCCACGGTCGCGGCACCGCGTGCGGGCACGTCGCGGTAGTGCAGGGCGATCGAGCCGCCCTTGTCCTCGACCAGGACGCCCGAGGCCGCGACGCCCTCCGCGGCGATCGCCGCGCGCACGGCGGCGAGTCCCGCCGGCGGCGCCGGCCGGTCGACGGCGCCGCCGAGCCTGAGCTCGAGGCCGTGCAGCCCGGCGGCGGGCAGTTCGAGGCCGAGATGGCGGTCGATCTCGGCGATCGGCCGGCCGCTGACGACGGCGAGCGCGCCGCCGAGGCGGGCGTGCAGCGCCGCGAGCAGCGGCGGCAGCGCCGCCGGCACGACGATCGCGTCCGGCGCCGGCGCGATGTCCACCAGCGTGCCGTCGAAGTCCAGGAAGAGGGCGGTGCGGTTCGGCTCGAGATCCAGCATCACGAGGGTGAACCGCCGGGACGGCGATCCGTTCCCTCGCTGGGGACGATCGCGGAGGGGGCGTGCGCTTCTCCGGGCAGGTTCACGAAGCGGGTCGATACGAGCGCGGAGACACTGCGGCCGCGCGTTTCACGAGCGCAGCCGCTCCCTTCCCCGACCTGGGCCGCGTCGGCGGACCATCGACGTCCCGACACCCGCACCCTTGCGGAACGTCGGCTTCGTCCCTCCTCAGCGCGCCGGAACCGGCGTCTCGGGCACGGGGGTCGGCGGGGTGCGGCCGGCGAACCAGGCCTCGAGATTGTCGACCTGGAGCGCGCCCATGGCGTCGCGGGTCGCGACCGAGGCCGAACCGACGTGCGGCAGCAGGACGACGCGGGGCAGGTCGAGGAGGCCCGGGTGGACGCGCGGCTCGTCCTCGAAGACGTCGAGGCCGGCGGCGAGGACGCGGCCGGCGCGGAGCGCCTCGACGAGGCCGGCCTCGTCGACCACGCTGCCGCGGCCGACGTTGACAAGGACCCCCTCGGGGCCGAGGGCGTCGAACACCGCCGGCCCGATCATGTGCCGCGTCTCGGCGCCGCCGGGCGCGACGATCATCAGCGTGTCGACCGCGGCGGCGAGGTCGACCGCGCTCGGGTACCAGGGATGGGCGACGTCGGCGACCGGGCGGCGCGAGTGATAGGCGACCGGCAGCCCGAAGGCCTCGGCGCGGCGGGCGATGGCGCGGCCGATCCGACCGAGGCCGACGATGCCGAGGCTGCGGCCGCGCAGCGAGCCGCGGGTCAGCGGATAGGGGCCGTCCGTCTCCCAGCGCCCGGCGCGCAGCCAGCCTTCGGCGGCGGAGAGTTCGCGCACGGTGGCGAGCAGCAGGCCGAAGGCGGTGTCGGCGACTTCTTCGGTCAGCACGTCGGGCGTGTTGGTGACGACCACGCCGCGGGCGGCGGCGGCGCCGACGTCGACCGGGTCGTAGCCGACGCCGAAGTGGGCGACGATCTCGAGGGCGGGCAGCCGGTCCATCAGGTCGGCGCCGACGCCGGCGTGGCCGGTCGAGGCGAGGCCGCGCACGCGCGGTCCGACCGCCGCGAGCAGGGCCTCGCGGTCCGGGGCCTCGTCGAGGTGGTGGACGTCGAAGGCGGACGCGAGGCGGGCGCGCACCAGCGCGTTCGGCCGTCCGGTGGTGAGGATGGTCGGGAGCATCGGCGGCGTCCTGGACGAGGGGAGGGGCGGGATCAGGCCGGCGCGATCGCGCTGGAGTCGCGCAGCTCGAGCTTGGGCGGGATCAGCATGTGCTCGAAGGGTGCGGGATCGCCGGCGATCAGCGCGCGGATCGCCCGCGCCGCCTCTATGCCGATCTCGTCCGAGCCGTTCTTGACGGTGGTGAGCGCGGGCGACCAGCTCTCCGAGCCGTCGACGTCGTCGTAGCCGGTGACGGCGACGTCGATGCCGGGCCGGAGCCCGGCCTTCTGCAGGCCGGACATCAGGCCGAAGGCGAGCACGTCGTTGAAGCAGACGACCGCGGTGGCGCGCACCGGCGCGGCGAGCAGTTCGTCGACCGCGGCGCGGCCGTCGCCCTGGCTCATCAGCTCGGGGATGTCGGCGACCGGCGACAGGCCGGCCTCGGTCATCGCCGCCATGAAGCCGGCGTGGCGGTCGCGGCCCGAGGAGGTGTGGCGGCGCCCGCCGACGAAGGCGATGGCGCGGTGACCCCTGGCGATCAGGTGGGCGGTGATCTCGTGCATGCCGCGGACGTCGTCGCCGCGCACGCTCGGCACCGCCGCGCCGTCGACGTCGCGGCAGATGATGGTGACCGGGGTGCCGGCGCGGACGATCTCGTCGATGTCCTCGCGGGTGGTGCCGAGCGAGGGGCAGATCACGAGGCCGTCGGCGTTCTGCTGCTGCAGCACCTTCACGAAATTGCGCTGGCGGGCGATCTCGTCGCGATGGTTGCAGATCAGGATGGTGAAGCCGTTCTTCTCGAGCTCGGCCTCGACCGCCCGGAACACCTCGGCGAAATAGGGATTGAGCACGTCGTGGACGACGACGCCGACGATGTCGGTCCGGGCCGTGCGCAGCGAGGCGGCCTGACGATTGTAGATGTAGCCCATTTCCTTCGCGAGCGCCTGGACGCGCTTGCGGGTGTCGGCGGAGACGGCGGGGTTGTCGCGCAGCGCCAGCGACACCGTCGCCGTCGAGACGTCGAGCTGTGCCGCCAACTGACTGAGGGTGATGCGCCGACGCCGCGAACGCCTGACGTCGTCGGGATTGGGGGGCACCATTGTCCGTCCGCACGATGGGATGTCGAACGACGCAGATGCCACTTCCCCGCCGACCGGGTCAATCGAAAACGCCTCACTCGGCCGGCAGCGTCGCGGTATCCCGTAGGCGGGCGCCGGTGACGCGCTCGCGGTGGAACAGGTAGAGCCCGGAGGCAACCACCACGGCGGCGCCGGCGAGGGTCCAGCGGTCGGGCACGTCGCCGAACATCGCCCAGCCGATCGCGATCGTGCCGACGATCTGGGCGTAGCCGAACGGCGCCAGCACCGAGGCCGAGGCGTGGCGGTGGGCGAGGATCAGCAGGAAGTGGCCGCCGGCGCCGGTGACGCCGGTCGCGACCATGAAGAACCAGAGGTCGAGCCGGTCCGGCGTCTCGAACACCAGGACCAGCGCCGGCAGCAGCACGACGCAGGGCACGCCGGCGACCACCAGCAGCATGCTGCCGGGCGACTCGGTGCGCGCCAGCGAGCGCGTCAGCATGTTGTAGCCGGAGTTGCAGAGCACGGTGAACAGCGACAACAGCATCGCCGGGTGGAAGCCGCCGAGTCCCGGCCGCGTCACCATCAGGATGCCGCCGAAGCCGACCAGGATGGCGGCGGCCCGGCGCGGGCCGATGCGCTCGCCGAGCAGCGCGGCGGAGAGGCCGGCGATCACCAGCGGCGTCAGGAAGTTGATGCTGACGGTCTGGTCGAGCTGGAGATAGCGCAGCGCCAGGAAGTTGCTGAGCGTCGAGCCGACCAGCATCGCGGCCCTGAGCGCCTGCGCCACCGGACGGCTGATCCGCCACGCCGTCGGCGCCGAGATCGGGTTCAGCACCGCGACCGCGATGACGAAGTGGAAGAAGTAGCGGAACCAGGCGACCTCGAGCACCGGAAGTTCGCGGGCGGCGAACTTGGCGGAGGCGTCGAGCCCGGCGAACACCGTGACGCCGCACACCATGTAGGCGATCGCGCGCATGCGCGACGCGCCCGGACGCCCCGCCGCCGCCTCCGCCGGCGCAGCGCCCTTGCCGATCCTCGTCACCCTGGTCCGTCCCCGTCCGATTCGCCCGTCCGGCGCCACCATACGCCGACCGGCGCGGCGCCGGCCCTGCGAAGACGGCATCCCAGCGTCGATCCCGGCGCGGGGCGGCGCCCGTCAGGCGTCGGCCGGTTCCGGCAGCGCGGCGGCCGGCACCGGGGCGGCGGGCGCCGTGGGCGCCTCGGCGGTGTCGACGTCGTCGTCGTCCGCGTCGTCGCCGGCGTGGTTGCCCGGCTGCAGGTTGCGCTCGATCATCTTGAGCAGGCGGCGCAGGCGCTTGCGGTCCTTGTCGTCGAGCCCGGCGAGCGCCTCCTTCTCGACGCGCTTCCAGACCGTGTCGACGGCGGCGACGCGATCGCGGCCGGTCTCGGTCAGGAAGACGCGGGCGAGCCGGCCGTCGGAGGCCGAGACCTGACGGGTGACGAGGCCCTGGGCGCCGAGGCGGGCGATCATCTTGGTCACGGTCGGCGGCTGCACCGACAGAGCGGCGGCGAGCTCGGACATCGACTGGCCGTCGGCCTCGGCGAGCGCCTTCAGCACCGCCTCCTGGCCGGGGTGCAGGCCGATGCGGGCGAGATGGACGCCGGCGCGGGTACGGTGGGCGCGGGCCGCCTGGACGAGGCGGAAGGTCACGCTCTTGCGGTGGTTGAAGCTCATCGCCGCCTCCGGGGGGACTTGAAACCGCCGCCCTTCTCGCATGGACCTGTGACACTTATTTAGGGGGCGAAACCGTTTCGTGTCGAGGCGTTCGCCGGCGCCGTCCCCTGCCGGCGTGCATGTGACGCGGCCCCGTGCTAGACGGGCCGCTTCCGACGTCGTCCGAGACGCGCGCCCGCCTGCCCTCGAGGTCGAAGATGTCCGCACCCGTGTCCGAAAAGTCCGCCGCGCCGATCCCCGTCACCGTGCTGACCGGCTATCTCGGCGCCGGCAAGACCACGCTCCTGAACCGCATCCTCACCGAGGACCACGGCAAGCGCTACGCCGTGATCGTCAACGAGTTCGGCGAGATCGGCATCGACAACGACCTCATCGTCGACACCGACGAGGAGGTCTACGAGATGAACAACGGCTGCATCTGCTGCACCGTGCGCGGCGACCTGATCCGCGTCGTCGAGAATCTCGCCAAGCGCCGCGGCGCCTTCGACGCCATCCTGGTCGAGACCACCGGCCTCGCCGACCCCGCCCCGGTGGCGCAGACCTTCTTCATGGACGAGGAGGTGCGCAAGATGAGCCGCCTCGACGCCGTGGTCACCGTGGTCGACGCCAAGCATCTGATGGACCGCCTCGCCGACGCGCCCGAGGCCGAGGACCAGGTCGCCTTCGCCGACGTCATCCTGCTCAACAAGACCGACCTCGTCTCGGCCGAGGAGCTCGCCGAGGTCGAGGCGACGCTGCGCCAGCTCAACCCCTACGCCCGGATCCACCGGACGCAGCGCTCGCAGGTTCCGCTCGACGCCATCCTCGACAAGGGCGCCTTCGACCTCGACCGCATCCTCTCGCTCGACCCGCATTTCCTCGACGGCGAGGAGGATGACCACGTCTGCGGCCCCGACTGCGACCACGACCACCATCACCACCACGGTCACGACCACGACCACGGTCACCACCACCACGGCCGCCACGACACCGAGGTGACATCGGTGTCGCTGCGCGGCGGCGACCTCGACCCCGACAAGATCCTGCGCTGGATCGGCGACATCACCCAGGCGCTCGGGCCGAACATCCTGCGCCTCAAGGGCATCCTGGCCTTCAAGGACGAGCCGAAGCGCTACGTGGTCCAGGGCGTCCACATGATCGTCGAGGGCGACCTGCAGCGCGAGTGGCGCGACGGCGAGGCCCGCGAGAGCCGCCTCGTCTTCATCGGCCGCCAGCTCGACCGCCGGAAGCTCGAGGACGGTTTCAAGGCCTGCCTCGCGGCCTGACGCCCCCGAACCCGGTCCCGGCAACCCGCCGGGACCACTCGCGACACCGATCCCCCAACCGCCACGGACCCTCGCCTTGCCCACCGTCACGTCCCTCGCGCTGCCCGGCTTCGTCGTCTGGTCCGGCTATCTCGGCGCCGTCCCGGTGTGGGCGACCGGCGACGGCACGGTCACCTTCGGCACCGCGGCGCGGGCGGAGAAGGCGCACACCGGCATCCTCGCCGCCGAGCGCACCGAGGACGGCCGCGCGCTGGTCACCGGCGGCGACGACGGCAAGGTGATCCGCTGGAGCGCGGAGGGCGTGCCGACCGTGCTCGCCGAGAAGGGCCGCAAGTGGATCGACCAGATCGCGACCGGGCCGGGCGGTGCGGTCGCCTTCGCCTCGGGCCGCACGGTCTGGGTCCGCGACGGCCAGGGCCGCGAGCACGAGCTCGCCCGGCCGCGCGCGGTCGGCGGACTCGCCTTCTTCCCCAGGGGGCTGCGGGTCGCGATCGCCGGCTACAACGGCGTCGGCCTGTGGTTCCCCGGCACCGCGGCGGCGCCGCAGGAGCTCGAGTGGAAGGGCTCGCACATCGCGGTCACCGTGTCGCCCGACGGGGCCAACGTGGTGACGTCGATGCAGGAGAGCGCGTTGCACGGCTGGCGCCTGCGCGACGGCCAGCACATGCGGATGTCCGGCTATCCCGGCAAGGTCAAGTCGATGTCGTGGTCGCTGAAGGGGCGCTTCCTCGCCACCTCCGGCGCCGGGGCGTCGGTGGCGTGGCCGTTCCACTACAAGGACGGCCCGATGGGCAAGCGGCCGCTCGAACTCGGGCCGCGCCAGGAGATCGTCACCCGCGTCGCCTGCCACCCGGCCGAGGAGATCGCCGCCCTCGGCTACGAGGACGGCATGATCCTCTTGGTCCGCCTCGCCGACGGCGAGGAGGTGCTGCTGCGCCGGCCGGACGGCGCGCCGATCTCCGCGCTCGGCTGGGACGCCTCGGGCCTCGAACTCGCCTTCGGCGCCGAGACCGGCACCGCCGGCGTGGTCGACCTGTCGTCCTGAGCCCGGATCCGCCGATGTCCGCCCTGCCGACGCCCGCTCCCGCCGCTGCGACCGCCGCCGGCGTCGACCTCGACGCCCGCTACGACGCGCTCGCCAGGACCGAACGGCTGCTGCCGGTCAAGGTGACCGCCTTCTACCGCCGCAAGCTCGACGAGGAGGCGGCCGCGGTCGGCCCCGGCGTCGGGCCGCTCCACCGCACCGCGCGTCCGGTCGCCGAGCGCTTCGCCCCGGCGGTGGGCGACGAGGTCGACGACTGGGTCGACGACCGCTCGAACATGCCGACCGGCACGGCGGCGATCGTGCACAAGTACCCCGACCGGGTGCTGTTCATGCCGACGTCGGTCTGCGCCGGCCACTGCCAGTACTGCTTCCGCCAGGACGTGCTGACCGACGCCCACGCCGCCGGCCGCACCGGCGTTTCCGCCGAGCTCGACCGGCTGGTCGACCATCTCGCCGCTCATCCCGGCGTGACCGAGGTGATCCTCTCCGGCGGCGATCCGATGACGCTGCCGCTGCGCGACCTCGCGGCGATCCTGACCCGGCTCGCCGGCCTGCCGCGGCCGCCGTCGATCCGGATCCACACCCGCACGCTCGCCTTCGCGCCGAAGACCTTCGCCGATCCGGCCAAGCTCGACCTGCTCGCGGCGGCGGACGTCCGGCTGGTGCACCATTTCGTGCACCCCTACGAGATTTGCGACGAGGTCGCGGCGGTGCTGCGGGAGCTCCGCCGCCGCGACGTCAGGATGTACAACCATTTCCCGCTGATCCGCGGGGTCAACGACCACGTCGCCGTACTCGACCGGCTGATCCGGCGGCTCGACGACGAGCGCGTGCGCACGCTGTCGGTCTACGTGCCCGAGCCGATCCGGCGCTCGGCGCCGTTCCGCCTCTCCCTGAAGCGCGTCTTCGCGCTCCAGGACGCGCTGACCGAGACGACGCCGAGCTGGATCAACGCGGTGCGCTTCACCCTCGACAGCCCGATCGGCAAGGTCCGCCGCGACCACGTCGTCGCCTGGGACGAGGCGGCCCGCCGCGTCACCTTCGCCCGCGACGGCCGCCGTTTCGTCTACCCGGACTTCCCGCCCGACCGGGACGTCCCCGGCGACCCCGCCGTCATGCTGTGGCGGGGCTGAGCGCGCCGGCGCGGCCGCCGCGGGCCGGGCGGAACACGACCACGGCGAACACGACCGCGGCGAGGAAGGCGACGATCGAGGACAGCGCCACGATCGGCTCGAACTCCATGCGGCCGTAGAGCACCGCGGCGAGCGCCGGGAACATCACGACGATCGCCAGCGTGTGGCCGGCCCAGTGCAGCTTCGGCAGCAGGCCGTCGGCCTTGGCCGGGTAGAGCGCGTAGTAGGTGCCGTAGACCGACGACACCACGAAGCCGATCAGGTTGAGATGGGCGTGGGCGCCGGCGATGGTGTGGTCGTGGCTGGCCGCCATGAAGATGCCGGCCCCCATGCCGACGAGCAGAAGCAGAATACCGGATTTGAAGAAGAGTTGAGCGGTCGGATGCATTTGAAATCCCTCCTCGGCGCCTCGGTCGATCCGGACTTGCGGCGCCGGTTCCAAGTCTAGTCTCGAGATCTGCATCCGTCATCGTCGTGACGGATGCGAACACGGCCGCGGAATACGACGATGCCGCGGGTGCCGAGAGACCCGTTCGGGGGGATGGAGGGTGCGATCACCCGGAAACGGGGGCGCGAGAGGCCGGCACGACCCGCGATCGGGGTGGCCGCGCGTGGGCGGACGGCGGTGGACGGGCGAGCGTCCGATGGCGGTCCCGCCCGACGGGGCGACGGACCTGCCCTTCGACAGGCGGGGAAGGAAGGTCCCGGCGCACCGGGGCCCGCGGCCCGGTGGAGCGGTGCCGATCCCCGCGCGGTCGGCCCCCTCGTCGGGACATCGAGGGGAGGCCCATCCGACCGGGCTCCGGCCGAACGGTCGATCCGGCGGAAGGTCCCGACGGGTCGGGACCTTCCGGGAGCGTCTCCGGGATCAGTGATCCAGGATGTTGCGGAAGCTCCAGGGCTCGTCGAGGTCGAGGTCCTCGGGGAAGTAGCCCGGCCGGCCGTCGAGCGGGGTCCAGTCGGTGTAGGCGCCGAAGACGCGGCCGAGATAGGGCGTCTGCACCTCGAGGCAGCGGCGCCAGTCCATCTCGTCGGTCTCGACGATGCCGGCGCTCGGGTTGTCGAGGGCCCAGACCATGCCCGCCAGCACCGCCGAGGACACCTGCAGGCCGGTGGCGTTCTGGAACGGCGCCAGCTCGCGGGCGCGGCGGATGGTGAGATGGGTGCCGTACCAGTAGGCGTTCTTGCCGTGGCCGAACAGCAGCACGCCGAGTTCGTCGAAGCCCTCCTCGATCTCGCGCTCGCCGAGGACGTGGCGATGGGTCTGCACCTTGCCGGCACGGCCGAACATCTCGTGCAGCGACAGTACCGCGTCGTTGCAAGGGTGGTAGGCGTAGTGGCAGGTCGGCCGGTATTCCGGGTTCAGGCGGTCGCCGACGGTGTAGTAGTCGGCGATCGAGATCGCTTCGTTGTGGGTGACGAGGAAGCCGAACTGCGGCCCGAGCGTCGGGCACCAGGTGCGCACGCGGGTGTCGGCGCCCGGCTGCATCAGGTAGATCGCGGCCTTGTAGCCCGACTCGTGCTCGCGGCCGGTCGGCGGGAACCAGGTCTCGTGGGTGCCCCAGCCGAGTTCGGCCGGCTGCAGGCCCTCGGAGACGAAGCCGTCGACCGACCAGGTGTTCCAGAAGGTGTCGGTGGGCTTCGGATGCACCGCGCGCTGGGTGTCGCGCTCGGCGATGTGGATGCCCTTGACGCCGACGCGCTGCATCAGCTCGGCCCAGCCGGCGCGGTTGGTCGGCTCGACGTGGTCGATGCCGGTGTCGCGGGCGATGTTGATGAGCGCCGCCTTGACCAGCCAGGACACCATGCCGGGGTTGGCGCCGCAGCAGGACACGGCGGTCGGGCCGCCCGGATTGGCGCGGCGCTCGGCGCGCACGCTCTCGCGCAGCATGTAGTTGGAGCGCAGCGCCGGGTCGGCGGAGCGGTCGAAGTAGAAGCCCTCCCACGGCTCGACGACGGTGTCGACGTAGAGCGCGCCGAGCTCGCGGCACAGCTTCATGATGTCGAGCGAGGAGGTGTCGACCGAGAGGTTGACGCAGAAGCCGCGACCGGGTCCGTTGGTCAGCAACGGCGTCAGCAGCTCGCGGTAGTTCTGTTGGGTGACCTTGGTCTGGACGAAGCGGATGCCACGGTCGTCGAGGAGGTTGCGGTCGGCGTCGACGGGGTCGATCACGACCATGCGCGTTCGGTCGAATTCAAGGTGCCGCTCGATGAGCGGAAGAGTGCCGCGGCCGATGGAACCGAAACCGATCATGACGACCGGACCTGTGATCTTGCCGTGCACGGGCCATGAATTCATTCAGACGACTCCCGAATTGTCGAGGAAACTCCGCGCTGGAACAGCTCTGCGGTACGCATGCCATTCACCAGATGCGGCACGGGGAGTCAATAAGCCAGGCTCCGGCGACGATCCGATGACGGCGCCGGGCGCGGTGACATCCTGAAACGGGCGAAAGATCACGGGGCGGGCGCCGATCGCCCGCCCGCCGCGGCCGGTCAGATCCAGCCGGAGAGTTCGCGGCGCACCACCGCCTCGACCACGTCCATGCCGAGCGGGCCGTCGTTCAGGCAGGGGATGTGCGAGAAGTTGACCCCGCCGGCGTGGTGGAAGATCTCGCCGTTCTCGACCGCGATCTCCTCGAGCGTCTCGAGGCAGTCCGACACGAAGCCCGGCGTGATCACGGCGAGGTTCTTCACGCCCGATTTCGCCAGCGCCTCCACGGTCTTGTCGGTGTAGGGCTGCAGCCACTCCTCCGGCCCGAAGCGCGACTGGAAGGTGATCCGCAGCCGGTCCTTGTCCCAGCCGAGCCGCTCGCGCAGCAGCCGGCCGGTCTTCATGCAATGGCAGTGGTAGGGGTCGCCCTTCTCGAAATAGCTCTTCGGGATGCCGTGGAAGGACGCGAGCACGACCTCGGGCTGCCAGGGGAGGGAGGCGAGGTGCGTCTCGATCGAGCGGGCGAGCGCGTCGACGTAGGCGGGATCGTCGTGGTAGGGCGGCACGGTGCGCAGCGCCGGCTGCCAGCGCTCCTTCAGCAGCCGGCGGTAGACCACGTCGTTGACCGTCGCCGTCGTCGAGGCGGCGTATTGCGGATAGAGCGGGAAGATCAGCACGCGGTCGCAGCCGGCGTCCTTCAGGGCCGCCATGCGCTCGTCGATCGAGGGCCGGCCGTAGCGCATCGCCCAGTCGACCGTGACGTTCGGATGGGCCGAGAGGCGGGCGGCGAGCTGTTCGCCCTGCGAGCGCGTGAAAGTGCGCAGCGGGCTCTCGTTGCGCTCCTTGTTCCAGATCGTCGCGTAGTCGCGACCCTTGCGGGCCGGACGGGTGTTGAGGACGATGCCGTAGAGGATCGGGTACCACAGCGCGCGCGGCCACTCGATGACGCGGCGGTCGGTCAGGAACTCCTCGAGATAGCGCCGCATCGAGCGGCGGTCGGTGCCGTCGGGGGTGCCGAGATTGACGAGGAGGACGCCGACGCGGCCGCTTCGCACCGGCGGGTGCCCCGCGGGCAGCTGCATCGGCGTCGGGACGGACCGCGGGGGCACGTGGGTGTTCATCGGGTCTCCTCGGTTCCTCGTCGTCCAGGCGTCGGTCGCGGCCAACATAGGCCGGACCCCCGGAAAATCCAGTGCGTCCGCGCCGCGGGCGGACGATCAGGCGGCTAAGGGAGATGCTTTCCGGCGTGGGCGGGAGGGTTGCCGTGGGCGCCCCCGCGTGACAGGGTTGCGCACCGAGCCCTTCCCGCACACCGACGGAGAGATCCCCATGGGAGTGATACGCAAGCTCGTCGCGGCCGGACTTGTCGGCGCCGCCTTCGCCGTCTCGGCGCTGCCGGCGGCGGCCGCCACGGTCGACGTCACCCTCCTGCTCGTCAACGACCTCTACAAGATGTCGGGCGACAAGGTGCGCGGCGGCTTCGCCCGACTCGCCGCCGTCGCCCGCGCCGAGCGCGCCAAGGGCGGCAACCTCCTCTACGTCCACGCCGGCGACGCCATCTCGCCGTCGCTGATGTCGGGCTTCGACCAGGGCGCCCACGTGATCGAACTCCTCAACGTGGTGCCGCCGGACGTGTTCGTGCCGGGCAACCACGAGTTCGACTTCGGGCCCGAGGTGTTCCTGAAGCGCGTCGGGGAATCGAAGTTCCCGTGGTTCGCCGCCAACATCGCCGGCGCCGACGGCAAGCCGCTGCCGCAGTTGAAGGGCCCGGAGATCCGCGACCTCGGCGGCGTCAAGGTTGGCCTCGTGCCGCTCGCCGCCGACGACAGCCCGCAGGACGGCACCACCGGCGACCTGAAGTTCGCGTCGACGGTCGACACCGGCCTCGCCGTCGCCAAGGACCTGCGTGCGCAGGGCGCCGACCTGATCGTCGCGGTCGCCCACGCCAACCGCACCCAGGACAAGGAACTCTACGACAGCAACGCCTTCGACGTCATCCTGTCGGGCGACGACCACGACCTCGCGCTGTTCTTCGACGGCAAGAAGGTGCTCGCCGAGAGCAACGAGGAGGCCAACTTCGTCACCGCGGTCGACCTGAAGGTCGACGTCGAGGAGAAGGACGGCAAGCGCACCGTCACCTGGTTCCCGAACTTCCGCATCATCGACACCGCCACGGTGACGCCGGATCCGGAGACCCAGAAGGTCGTCGAGACATACGAGGCCGAACTCTCCTCCGAACTCGACGTCACCATCGGCAGGACCGACGTCGAGCTCGACAGCCGCAAGGCGACCGTGCGCGGTACGGAGGCGGCGATCGGCAATCTCGTCGCCGACGCCATGCGCGAGGCGGTCGGGGCCGACGTCGCCATCGCCAACGGCGGCGGCATCCGCGGCAACAAGGTCTACGCCGCCGGCTCCGACATCACCCGCCGCGACATCCTCACCGAACTGCCGTTCGGCAATCGCACCGTCCTCCTGGCGATGCCGGGCAAGGACGTCCAGGCGGCGATCGAGAACGGGCTGAGCCAGATCGAGGACGCCGCCGGCCGCTTCCCGCAGGTGTCGGGCATGGTGGTGACCTACGCTCCGACCGCGCCGAAGGGCGCGCGCGTCAAGTCGATCACCGTCGGCGGCGCGCCGCTCGATCCGGACAAGACCTACAAGGTCGCCACCAACGACTACATGGCCCAGGGCGGCGACGGCTACGCGGTGTTCAAGCACGCCGAGGTGCTGATCGGCGACCGCGTCGCCAAACTGCTCGCCAACGACGTGATGGTGCACGTCAAGAAGGTCGGCACGGTGACGAGCAAGGTCGAGGGCCGCCTCGTCGCGCAGTGAGGATGTCCCCTCGCCGGGCGTCCCGATTCGTCGGGGCGCCCGGAAGGCGCGTCGCCGGTTTACTCCACGTAGTAGCGGCGGGCGATCCTGAACCAGAAGTCGACGATGGTGTTGACGATCTGGCTCATGCCGTCGAGGCTGTCGACCTTGTTGATGACGGCGTTGGCGCCGGAATCGTAGGCGCGGCGCACGGTGTCGACGTCCGACGAGGTCGTCAGCGCCACCACCGGCAGCGCCCGGAATTCGGGATGGGAGCGCAGAAGCGCGAGGAAGCGCGGGCCGTCCATCACCGGCATGTTGATGTCGAGCAGGATGAGGTCCGGCATGCGCGGATCCTCGGCGCAGCCGATCGACTCCAGGTAGTCGAGCGCCTTGCTGCCGTCCCCGACGGACTGCACCTCGAGCGAGATCGGTGCCTGCCGGAGCAGGCGGCGGATCAGACGCACGTCGTCGTCGTCGTCCTCGACGATGAGGATGCGCGCGTCCGCCTCGGGCGACAACCTCTGCAGACGGTTGTCCGACGCTGCGGCGGCCATGCTCGTCCTCCCTGATCGCCGACGCCCATCCCTCGCGGTCCACAACCGACGATGATGATACACGGGACCGTCCGAAATGCGACCCCGAACCAACCCCGGACGCCATTTTCCTTATGGCATGCATCCACTTTTCGTATCCACGCATGAAATTTGCATGGGACGTCGTGTCCCTGAGCGAAAATGCGCAGATCCGGCGTCGCGCGGGTGCGCGGGATCGTCGTCGCGGCTGCGACGGTCGCGGCCCGGCGCCGGGAAATGTCGGTCCAATGTGCGGGTCCGGTGATTCGCACTGGCATTTCTCTCGCCGCCCATGGATGATCCCGGCCCAGCGGGGGCTCGGGCGCGGACGACGGGAGAATCGGCGGGGGCGCACCGGGCCGGGGAGAGGGAGGACGGGAGCCCCATGGCCTTTCTGTTGACGATCAGTCGAGGGATCGACGCCCTCAACGCCGTGCTGAGCCGCGCGGTGATGTGGCTCGTGCTGGTGGCGATCCTGATCAGCGCCGGCAATGCGGTGGTCCGGAAACTGTTCTCGATCTCCTCCAACGCCTTCCTCGAGGCGCAGTGGTACCTGTTCTCGGCGGTGTTCCTGATCGCCGCCGGCTACGCCCTGCAGAAGGGCGAGCACGTCAAGATCGACCTCGTCTACGGCCGGCTGTCGCGCCGGACCCAGATCTGGATCGAGATCTTCGGCACGATCTTCTTCCTGCTGCCGTTCTGCATCGTCACCGTCTGGCTGGTCTGGCCGGTGGTCGCCGACAAGATCGCCACCGGCGAGACCTCGGCCAACGCCGGCGGCCTGCCGATGTGGCCGGTGTGGATCCTGATCCCGGCCGGGTTCATCCCGCTCGGCCTCCAGGGCCTTTCCGAACTCGTCAAGCGCGTCGCCTTCCTGACCGGGCAGGGGCCCGATCCGGCGCTCGCCCACGAGAAGCAACCGCACTGACCCTCCGCGACGGGAGACCAGGACCATGGCCGCCTTCATCGCGGAAAATCTCGCGCCCATCATGTTCGCCGCGTTGGTGGTCGTGCTGTTGCTCGGCTACCCCGTGGCCTTCGCGCTCGCCGCCAACGGCTTCGTCTTCGGCCTGATCGGCATCGAACTCGGGCTGTTGTCGCCCAACCTGTTCCAGGCGATCCCCGACCGCATCTTCGGCGTGATGTCGAACGAGACGCTGCTGGCGATCCCGTTCTTCACCTTCATGGGCCTGATCCTCGAACGATCGGGCATGGCCGAGGACCTTCTCGACACCATCGGCCAGCTGTTCGGGCCGATCCGCGGCGGCCTCGCCTACGCGGTGATCTTCGTCGGTGCGCTGCTCGCGGCCACCACCGGCGTGGTCGCCGCGTCGGTGATCTCGATGGGCCTGATCTCGCTGCCGATCATGCTGCGCTACGGCTACGACCGCCGCATCGCGGCCGGCACGATCGCCGCCTCGGGCACCCTGGCGCAGATCATCCCGCCGAGCCTCGTGCTGATCGTCCTCGCCGACCAGCTCGGCCGTTCGGTCGGCGACATGTACGAGGGGGCGCTCTGGCCCGGCCTGCTGCTGACCGGCCTCTACGCGCTCTTCATCATGGGCGTCTCGATCGTCAAGCCCGAGTTCGTGCCGGCGCTGCCGCCGGAGGCGCGGACGCTGCGCGGCATGAAGCTGGTCGCGCGCGTCGTCACCACGTTGATCCCGCCGCTGGTGCTGATCTTCCTCGTGCTCGGCACCATCTTCATCGGTCTCGCCACCCCCACCGAGGGCGGTGCCATGGGCGCGGTCGGCGCCATGGTGCTGGCCGCGCTGAACCGGCGGCTCACCTTCCGGATGATCGTGCAGGCGCTGGAGGCGACCACGCGGCTGTCGGCCTTCGTGGTGTTCATCCTGATCGGCGCCCGCGTGTTCTCGCTGACCTTCTACGGCGTCGACGGTCATCTCTGGGTCGAGCACCTGTTGTCGGCGATCCCCGGCGGCGAACTCGGCTTCCTGATCGTCGTCAACATCCTGGTGTTCTTCCTGGCCTTCTTCCTCGACTTCTTCGAGCTGGCCTTCATCATCGTGCCGCTGCTGGCACCGGTCGCGGACAAGCTCGGCATCGACCTGATCTGGTTCGGCGTTCTGCTCGGCGTCAACATGCAGACGAGCTTCATGCACCCGCCTTTCGGCTTCGCGCTGTTCTTCCTGCGCTCGGTGGCGCCGGAGAAGCCCTATCGCGACAAGGTGACCGGGCTGATGACCGCGCCGGTGACCTCGGGCCAGATCTACATGGGCGCGGTGCCCTACGTCCTGATCCAGATCGTGATGGTGGCGATCGTGATCACCTTCCCGCGGCTGGTCACCCACTACAAGGACGGTGCGGTCACCGTCGATCCCTCGACGATCCAGATCAACGTGCCGATGCCCGGCGACGGCGGCGGCAATCCGTTCGGCGACGCCGGCAATCCGTTCGGTGCGCCGGCGGCGCCGAGCTTCGGTGGCGCGCCCGCGCCGGACGGCGCCGGCTCCGGCGGATCGTCCGATCCGGGCGGCCTGCCCGCGCCGTCCTTCGGTGCTCCGCCGCCGGCGGCGCCCGACCCGGCGGCGCCCGGCGGCCTGCCGGCGCCGAGCTTCGGCGCCCCGGCCCCGAGCCAGCCCTGACGGCGGCCGCGGCTGACCTCCGAAAATGCGAACGGCGCCCGAGGGGCGCCGTTTCCATTCGAGGTTCCGTCCCCGCGGGTGAGGGACGGGGAGATCAGCGGCCGGCGGCCTGCTGGGCGTAGACGTAGCTGTCGAAGGAGTATTCCGCGACCCGGAACCACTCGTAGCTCTCCTTTCGGAAGGTCTTCCACGGCTCGTAGATCTTCTTCCACGCCGGGTTGGTCGCGGCCTGATCCTCGTAGTAGCGGAACGAGGCGTCGTAGGCGGCGTCGAGCACGTCGCGCGGGAAGGCGTGGAGCTGGACGCCCTTGCCGACCAGCGAGCGGATCGCGGTCAGGTTCTTCACGTCGTAGCGCGCCATCATGATGGTGTTGGCGAGCGCGGCGGCGTTGGCGAGGGCGGCCTTGTAGGACGCCGGCAGCTCCTCGTATTTCGCCTTGTTGAACATGAAGTGCAGCGTCGGGCCGCCCTCCCAGAAGCCCGGGTAATAATAGTGCTTGGCGACCTGATAGAAGCCGAGCTTCTCGTCGTCGTAGGGGCCGACCCACTCGGTGGCGTCGATGGTGCCCTTCTCGAGCGCCGGGTAGATGTCGCCGCCGGGGATCTGCTGCGGCACCACGCCGAGCGCGACCAGGATCTTGCCGCCGAGACCGCCGATGCGCATCTTGACGCCCTCGAGGTCCTTGACCGACTTGATCTCGCTGCGGAACCAGCCGCCCATCTGCACGCCGGTATTGCCGCCGGGCAGGGAGGACACGTTGTAGTTCGCGTAGAAGTCGTTGATCAGCTCCTGACCGCCGCCCTCGTAGAGCCAGGCGTTCTGCTGGCGGGCGTTGAGGCCGAAGGGCAAGGCGGTGGCGAAGGCGAAGGTCGGATCCTTGCCGATGTAGTAGTAGGACGCGGTGTGCGCCGCCTCGACCGTGGCGTTCTGCACGGCGTCGAGGGCTTGCGGACCCGGCACCAGTTCGCCGGCCGGGAAGACCTGGATCTCGAAGCGGCCGTCGGTCGCCTCCGACAGCGCCTTCGACATCACCTCGGCGGTGCCGAAGATGGTGTCGAGCGACTTCGGGAAGCTCGACGTCAGGCGCCACTTCACGGCGGGCGCCGACTGCGCGATCGCCGGCGTGGCGAGCGGCGCCGCGACGGCGGCACCGGCGCCGGCCGTGGCGGCGCCCTTCAGGAATATGCGACGGTCCATGCTGTTCCTCCCCCCGGGTGACGTCGGAGGCGCGGGACCGATCCTCTCCGGGTCCCGTGCCCCCAGGGGGACGAACGTCCGCCGGTCGCGGCCGGGCCGCGGCCGGTGTCCTCTCCCCCCGCGCCGCCATAAGAGGGCAGGGCGCGGCCGGTCGCAAGTCTTGCACGAACGAAACGGCCGCCGTCCGGGGGAGGAACGGCGGCCGGATCGTCGCGGGTTCACGACCGGTTGGCGGTCGGTGGACGGTCGGTTGTCACCTCGACCGCGCGTCCCGCCCCGCCGAAACGGGGCGGGACGAGACCGGCGTCACTTGCCGGCGGCCTGCATGGCGTAGCCGTAGCTGTCGTTGGTGTATTCGGCGACGCGGAACCACTCGTAGGTCTGCGTGCGGAAGTCCTTCCAGGGCGTGTAGATCTTCTTCCAGTTCTCGTTGGAAGCCGACAGACCGTCGTAGATCTCGAAGGCCGCGGCATAGGCGGCGTCGAGGATCTCGCGCGGGTAGGGACGCAGCTGGACGCCCTTGCCGACCAGCGAACGGATCGCTTGGGTGTTCTTGACGTCGTACTTCGCCATCGTGATCTCGTTGGCGTAGGCGCAGGCGGCCTTCAGCGCCGCCTTGTAGCTTTCCGGCAGCGCCTCGTACTTGGCCTTGTTGAACATGAAGTGCAGGGTCGGGCCGGCCTCCCAGAAGCCCGGGTAGTAGTAGAACTTGGCAACCTGATAGAAGCCGAGCTTCTCGTCGTCGTAGGGGCCGACCCACTCGGCCGCGTCGATGGTGCCCTTCTCGAGCGCCGGGTAGATGTCGCCGCCGGGGATCTGCTGGGGCACCGCGCCGAGCTTGGCCATGACCTGGCCGGCGAGGCCGGCGATGCGCATCTTGACGCCGGAGAAGTCGGCCAGCGTCTTGATTTCCTTACGGAACCAGCCGCCCATCTGGACGCCGGTGTTGCCACCCGGCATGCCGACGACGCCGTAGCCGGCGTAGAACTCGTTCAGGAGGTCCTGGCCGCCGCCCTGGAGCAGCCAGGCGTTCTGCTGGCGGGCGTTCAGGCCGAACGGGATCGCGGTGCCGATGGCGAAGGTCGGGTCCTTGCCGACGAAGTAGTAGGAGCAGGTGTGGTTGGCCTCGACGGTGTCGTTGCCGACGGCGTCGAGCGCCTGCGGGCCCGGCACGATCTCGCCGGCCGGGAACGGCTGGATCTGGAACTTGCCGTCGGTCATCGCCTTCAGGATCTCGGACATCTCCACGGCCGAGCCGTAGATGGTGTCGAGCGACTTCGGGAAGCTCGAGGTCAGGCGCCACTTCACCTCGGGCGCGGACTGCGCGATCGCCGGCGCCGCCAGCGGGACGGCGGACACGGCGGCACCGGCGCCGACGAGGCCGGCCTTCTTCAGGAAATCTCTACGCTCCATCGATTCCTCCCGCGAAAAGTCAGGTCGAACGGTTGCGAACGCCACGAGACGTTCCGGCGGGCGGGGAGCTCTCCCTGAAATCCACCCCGACCCTCCCGGCCGGGAGATTAGCGGGTCGCGTCCCGCGCCGCGACCCTTTATGTGCCGACGAGTCGCCGCGTCATACGAAGGGTTTACGCCGTTCGGCCGAGGGCAGCGGCTCCGCCGGAATCGCCCGTTCGCCCGCCGCCGCGGCTTGACGGGCGCCGGCGCCCGTGACCTAGCTTCCGCCCCCGACGCACGAGCAGGAAAGGCGTGAAGACGATGGCCCCGGTCGTCCTGGTTTCTCCCGATGTCCGCAATTTCCAGGGTTACGACTGGCACGCCGCGCCCGCCACCTACCTCGAGGCGACCCTGTCCCGCGCCGGCGCGATGCCGCTGATCCTGCCGGCCTTCGGCGAGCGGATCGACCTCGACGCCGTGCTCGACCGCGTCGACGGCGTGCTCTGCACCGGCTCGCGCTCCAACGTCCACCCGGCCCGCTACGGCGTCGTGCCGACGGCGGCGATGGAGCCGTTCGACGAGGCCCGCGACGCCACGACGCTGCCGCTGATCCGCGCCGCGATCCGCCGCGGCATCCCGCTGCTGTGCATCTGCCGCGGCCTGCAGGAGCTCAACGTCGCCCTCGGCGGCAGCCTGCTGTCCGAGGTGCAGGAGGAGGAGGGCCGGATGGACCACCGCGCCCCCGACAGCGACTTGCAGGAAGCCCGATTCGCGATCCGCCACCCGGTCCGCGTCGCCGCCGGCGGCTGTCTCGGCCGCATCCTCGGCGCCGAGGCGGTCGACGTGAACTCTCTGCATCGGCAGGCGATCGGCCATCTCGCCGAGGGCCTCGTCGTCGAGGCGCTGGCCGAGGACGGCGTGATCGAGGCGGTCTCGGTGAGGGACGCGCCGGGCTTCGTGCTCGGCGTGCAGTGGCACCCGGAATACTGGGCGGCGACCGACGGTCCGTCGGGCGCGATCTTCGAGGCCTTCGGCGCGGCCGCCCGCGCCCGCGCCGCGGCGCGGGGCTGACCTCCTGCCGGCCCGCTCAGCCGGCGAGGGCGGCGGCGAGCATCAGCGACCCGAAGGCGAGCACGACGACGGCGCCGACCGCCTCGGCCGCGGCGTGGACGCGCCGGGCGAGCACGCCGTCGCCGCCGGCGAGGCGCAGCGCCGCGCCGCGAGCACCGACGGCGGCCAGCGTCAGCGCGGCGACGGTGAGCCCGGTGCCGACCGCCATCGCGAAGGTGGCGGCGATGCCGGCGGGGTAGAGGCCCTGCGCGAGGGCGAACACCAGCACGATCAGGGCCCCCGTGCAGGGGCGCAGGCCGACGGCGAGCACGGCGGTCCAGGCCTTGTGCCAGTCGAGGCGTCCGGCCGCCGCCGCCGGCGAGACGCCGTGGACGTGGCCGCAGTCGCAGACGATGCCGTCGGAACCGTCGTGGTCGCAGCCGGCGTGGTGAACGTAGCCGTCCGGGGCGACGAGGCCGCGTCCGGAGCCTCGCGCCGGAGCATCGGCGAGCACGCTGCGGAAGACGGAACTCCCGGTCCGCTCGGACTCGGCGGCGCGAGGGCCGGCGGCGAGCGGGGCGGCGGAGGCGGCGAGGCCGGCGAACACGGTGGTCGGCGCGTAGCGGGTCGACCACGCCCGCGCCAGCGGCCGCAGGATCTTGCGCCAGACCAGGATCAGCCCGAGGGCCGCGATCAGGGCGAAGGAGCCGATCTCGAACACCTCGGCCGCCTTCGTCATGGCGATCGAGGTGGCACCGAGCACGAGGGCGGCGACGGAGACCAGCGCCACCGCGGCGAAGCCCTGGGCGAGCGCCGAGACCATGGCGAGGATCGCGCCGTTGCGGGCGGTCTCGCGGTTGGCGAGCACGTAGGCGGATACCACCGCCTTGCCGTGGCCGGGCCCGGCGGCGTGGAGCACGCCGTAGAGGAAGGACACCGCGCAGAGCCAGACGCCGGCGCTGCCGTCGGTCTTCATGGTGCGCAGCGCGCCGGTGAGTTCCTTGTAGAAGGTCGACTGCCAGACGGCGATCGCCCTGAACAGGCCGGGCAGGAAGCCGCCCCCGGTCGGGGCCGGCTCGGGCAGGCCGACGCCGAACGGACCGGTGCCGGCGAGCGCGGCGAGCGGGTGCAGCAGCGCGGCGGCGGCGAGGGCCGCGACGAGGAGGAGCGGGAGGGACCGGCGGCTCAGGGGCACTTCAGCGTCGCTCCGTTGGTGAGTTCGGAGGTCACGGCCATCAGGTCCTGCGGGATGTCGCGCTGATCGGCCGGAATCTCGGCGAGGGTGGCGGCGGTGGCCGGATCGAGTTCCTTCGGGCGGATCACGTCGACGGTGCAACCGGCGGGGGCGCCGTCGAGCGTCACCGGGCCGTCGTCCACGAAGGCGAAGTCGACGTAGTAGGTGGGATCGTAGACGTCGAGCGCGGCCTGCCCGCCCTTGATCGGGATCGGCTCGGCCGTCGGCAGCGTGAAGTAGAGCGTCAGCAGGCCGCCGTCGTCCTGGATCCAGTATTCGGTGGGCTTGCCGAAATCGCGGTCCTTGCCGCCGGCCATCAGGAAGGTGAAGTAGCCGAATTCCTTGAGCGATTCGACGTTGAGGTCGGCGAGCGGCTTCAACTCCCGCACCGACAGCTTGCCGTCGCCGTCGGTGTCGAGGCCCTGGCTGGCGAAGGCGGAATAGGCGTCGTCGAAGCGCCAGACCTGCCGGATCGCGGTGATCCGGCCCTCCTTGTCGAACACCACCTCGGACTTGGCGTCGACCCAGACGTGGGGGTGGGCGGGCGCGGCGACGGTGCCGATCCCGGTCAGGGCGACCGCGAGGAGAACGCTGCGGATGGGGTTCTTCATCGGGAGGCGGGCACCGGTGCACGAGACGATTCGATCCTGAATCGTCTCCGATTCCGGCGCAAGCGTGGCCGGCCCCGGCGCGGGGACGCAGGCGGGGTCAGAGCCCCGCCCGGCAGTCGTGGCCGTTCTTCTCGAACCACTCGACCAGGAAGTCGACGAAGGCGCGGATCTTCGCCGAGAGATGGCGGCGGTGCGGATAGACCGCGTAGATGCCGGCGGCGCGGCTCTCGTAGTCGGGCAGCACGACCTCGAGCCGTCCGGCCGCGACGTCGTCCTGGACCATGACGTAGGGCACCGAGCCGTAGCCGAGGCCGGCGAGGAGCGCGAGCTTGACCGCGGCCGGCGAGTTGACCTCGACGCGGCCGCGCACCTGGACCTGATGGCGGACGCCGTCGATGGTGAACTTCCAGGTGAAGCGGCTCTTCAGGTTGGAATCGATGATGCAGGGCAGGTCCGACAGCTCGTCCGGGTGCGCCGGCCGGCCGCTCGCGTCGGCGACGTCGGGGCGGACCGCGACGACGAAGCGGTAGTCGGAGAGCTTGCGGGCGATCAGGCTCGAGTCGTCCATCTCGGTGACGCGGACGGCGACGTCGAAGCCTTCGTCGACGAGGTCGACGAAGCGATCGTCGAGCCGGAGGTCGAGCTTGATGGCGGGATAGGCGGCGGCGAAGGCCATGATGCCGCGGCCGAGCGGGCCGTCGCCGAAGGTGCGCGGGGCGGCGACGCGCAGGAGGCCGGTCGGCTCGCCGTGGCGCTCGCGCACCATGTCCTGGAGATCGTCGACGCGCTGCAGGATCTCGCCGGCGTCGCGGTAGTAGGCCTGTCCGAGTTCGGTGAGCGACAGCCGCCGGGTGGTGCGGTTCATCAGCCGGGCGCCGAGCTCGTCCTCGAGCTCCTTGACGTATTTGGAGATCAGCGCCTTGGAACGGCCGAGCTTGCGGGCCGCCGCCGAGAATCCCCCGGCGTCGACCACCTCGACGAAGGTGCGCATGCGCGTCAGCGTGTCCACGTCGCTCGAGCCTCCCGCCGATCCGGCGTTCCGATTCGCCCCGTCCCGGCACCGCGGAGCGGCGCCGCGCGGCCCCGCGGGGGACCCGTCCGGTTTAGGACGCCGGTCCGGGCGGCGCAATCGTGCGGCCGGTCACGCTTCGGTGTCCGCCCGGTGTTCCGCCATTGCTGCGGCGCAACTGCTTAACCCCCTAAAAAGCCGATCGAATCCCGCTCCGGTCCGGCGCGGAAAATTTCGTGTTCGGACGCGGTTTCCCCTTGCAAGGCGGGGCGGTCGGGAGTACATGCCGTCTTGCCCAATTTCGCACGTGCCTGTGGTTGCGTGCCGGCTTCGCAAGGGCCGCCGAGGCGGTTCCTGCGAGGGCAAGCCGGTGACCGGAGTCTAACCGGGTCTAAGCCGCTCTCAAGCGGCGGACGCGACTTGAAGCAACGACGTAGAGGGCTTTTTTGGTCTCTCCCGGCGCTCCAACCGCTGGGGACTGAAGAGGCGACTACATCCTTGCCTGACGTGCGGACCGGGTCTCCCGTTCCAATCGATGGCTGACGTCCGGTTCGTTTCGCGGTTCGCCGCGGTACGCGCCGGGTATCGACGACCACGCCGGCCGACGAGGCCGGACGCGGATGCCGCTCTTCGCTCTCGGGCCGTTTCCAACGCGGCCGCGGGTGAGGTGTCGTCCGCTCGATGCCACCGTATTCGGACTGGGAACTCGATCCATGACCGCCCGTATCCGCGACTTCCTGGCCACCCGACGTCCCGAGGGCCCCTGCCTCGTGGTCGACCTCGACGTCGTGCGCGACAACTTCCTCGCCTTCCGCCGCGCCCTGCCGGACACCCGGGTGTTCTACGCCGTCAAGGCGAACCCGGCGCCGGAAGTGCTGGCGCTGCTCGCCGAGCTCGGCTCCAACTTCGACTGCGCCTCGATCCCCGAGATCGAGATGGCGCTGACCGCCGGCGCCTCGGCCGAGCGCATCTCCTTCGGCAACACCATCAAGAAGGAGCGCGACATCGCCCGCGCCGCCGTGCTCGGCGTCGACCTGTTCGCCGTCGACTGCGTCGCCGAGGTGGAGAAGGTCGCCCGTCAGGCGCCCGGCGCCAAGGTGTTCTGCCGCATCCTCTGCGACGGTGCCGGCGCCGAGTGGCCGCTGTCGCGCAAGTTCGGCTGCGAGCCCGAGATGGCCGCGGAGGTGCTCGAGCACGCCGCCCGCCTCGGCCTGCGCGCCTACGGCATCTCCTTCCACGTCGGTTCGCAGCAGGCCAACCTCGAGGCCTGGGACGGTGCGCTCGCCTCGGCGGCCGCGATCTTCCGCGAGCTCGGCGACAAGGGCATCCAGCTCAGGATGGTCAACCTCGGCGGCGGCTTCCCGACCCGCTACCTCAAGGACGTGCCGGCGACCGAGGCCTACGGCCGCTCGATCACCGACGCGGTGCACCGCCACTTCGGCAACGAGATCCCCGAGACGATCATCGAGCCGGGTCGCGGCATGGTCGGCAACGCCGGCATCATCAAGTCCGAGGTCGTGCTGATCTCGAAGAAGAAGACCAGCGACGACGTGCGCTGGGTCTATCTCGACATCGGCAAGTTCGGCGGCCTCGCCGAGACCATGGACGAGGCGATCCGCTACCCGATCCGCACCTCGCACGAGGGCGCGGAGACGGCGCCCTGCGTGCTCGCCGGCCCGACCTGCGATTCGGCCGACGTGCTCTACGAGAAGACCCCGTACGAGCTGCCGATCACGCTCGAGATCGGCGACGAGGTCCTGATCGAGGGCACCGGCGCCTACACGACGACCTACTCGGCCGTGGCCTTCAACGGCTTCGCGCCACTCCGGGCGTATGTGATCTGAGTGAGGCAGTAGGGCTTCGGCAGTCGGCAGTCGGGGGCGTCGCGCTTCCGGTTGCCGGGTGGCGGGACGTGACCGCACGCTCCTACTGCCTACTGCCTACTGCCTACTGCCTACTGCCTACTGCCCACTCACTGCCTACCGCCTACTCCGCACCCGCTCCGGCCCATGCACGGGCCGGCTCCCGTCTTCCTGCCGCCGCGCCGTCGAACAATCCGCGCGGGGATGGGACGCATGCCGATGATCGCCTACGCCGACGAGACCGCCCGGGACGTGCCCGCGCGCGAAGCCCTGCTCGACAGCGCCTTCGGGCCGGCCCGGTTCATGAAGTCGTCCGAACGCATCCGCGAGGGGCGCCTTCCCGCCGACGGCCTGTCGCTGGTCGCCCACGACGACGGCCGCCTCGTCGGCACCGTCCGGCTGTGGCACGTCGCCGCCGGCCGCGCCGGCGCCGACGCCCTGCTGCTCGGCCCGCTCGCCGTCGCCGAGGACCTGCGCAGCGCCGGCGTCGGCGGCGCGCTGATGCGCCTCGCGATCGCCCGCGCGAGCGAACTCGGCCACCGCGCCGTCCTGCTCGTCGGCGACGAGCCCTACTACCGCCGCTTCGGCTTCTCGACCCTGCGCACCCAGGGCCTCGCCATGCCCGGCCCGTTCGAGCGCCACCGCCTGCTGGCGCTGGAACTCGTGCCCGGCGCGCTGCTCGGCGCCGAAGGCGTCATCCGCCCGACCGGCGAACGCGTTCCGGCCGAGGCCGCGCTCCTGGCGGCGTGAGGTCAAGGGGCGGGTGGCGATCCGTAATCCGTCGACGTCCTCGTCCGTCCCGCGATTGTCGCGGGGCGGGCGAACCGCTATCTGTCGGAGCGGTAGAGGTCGGGCGGGGGGATGGTCATGCTGTTCGATGGACCCGAGGTCGTCATCGTCGTCTTCGTGCTGTTCGTCGTCCTGGTGCTGTTCGCCGGCATCAAGACGGTGCCGCAGGGCTTCAATTGGACGATCGAGCGGTTCGGGCGCTACACGCGCACGCTCCACCCCGGCCTCAACCTGATCGTCCCGTTCATCGACCGCGTCGGCGCCAAGATGAACATGATGGAGCAGGTGCTCGACGTTCCCTCGCAGGAGATCATCACGCGCGACAACGCCACCTGCAAGGTCGACGGCGTCGCCTTCTTCCAGGTGCTCGACGCCTCGCGCGCCGCCTACGAGGTCAGCGGCCTGCAGAACGCCATTCTCAACATCACCATGACCAACATCCGCACGGTGATGGGCTCGATGGATCTCGACAACCTCCTGTCCAACCGCGACGAGATCAACACGCGCCTCCTGCACGTGGTCGACGCCGCGACCGAGGCCTGGGGCGTCAAGATCACCCGCGTCGAGATCAAGGACATCAATCCGCCGGCCGACCTCGTCGAATCGATGGCGCGGCAGATGAAGGCCGAGCGCGACAAGCGCGCCTCGGTGCTGGAGGCCGAGGGCCTGCGCCAGGCGGCGATCCTCCGCGCGGAGGGCGAGAAGCAGGCGCAGGTGCTGCAGGCCGAGGGCCGCCGCGAGGCCGCCTTCCGCGACGCCGAGGCGCGCGAGCGGCTCGCCGAGGCCGAGGCCAAGGCGACGGCGCTGGTCTCCGAGGCGGTGGCACGCGGCGACGTCCAGGCGCTGAACTACTTCGTCGCCGACAAGTACACCCAGGCGCTCGCCCAGTTCGCCCATTCGCCGAACCAGAAGGTGCTGATGCTGCCGGTCGAGGCGTCGGCGCTGATCGGCTCGCTCGGCGGTATCACGGAGCTCGCCCGCGCCGCCTTCGGCGACGGCGGTGGTTCAGGGAGCGGCGGTGCCCCGGCGCCGCGGCGGCGGCCGACGGTGCCGGTCACCGGCCCCCAGGAGTGAGGCCGGCGCCATGGACGTCCTGCTCAAGGTGGTCGACACGCTCGGCCCGTGGTCCTGGTGGGTGCTCGGCCTGCTGCTCGCCGGCATCGAGGTGATCGCGCCCGGCACCTTCTTCATCTGGTTCGCAGTCGCGGCGGTGGTCGTCGGCACGGCGGCGATGTTCGTCGACCTCGGCTGGCAGGCCGAGGCGGTCGCCTTCGTGGTTCTGGCGGTGGCCGCCGCGCTGGCCGGGCGCCGCTTCTACGGCCGCGGCGACGGCGCCGTGCCGGAGGGCGGACCGCTCAACGATCGGTTGGCGCGCCAGGTTGGCCGGACCGCGGTGGTGGAGGCGGCGATCACGGGCGGGACCGGTTCGGTGCGGCTCGACGACACTGTCTGGCGCGCCGACGGACCGGATCTGGCGGCCGGCACGCGGGTCCGGATCGTCGGCCACGTCGGCGGCCGGCTCAAGGTCGAGCCGGCCTGACGGCTCGAGGTCGAACCGGCCCGACCGGTCGCGTGACAACCAAGCGTTAACCGTCCTCGTTTACCAATCGACAAGCATCCGGGCGGCCGCGGTCGCCCCGCCGCGCGTGCTCTCGCCGGAAGGACGGTCTTGTCGACGCCCCGCCTCGCAGCCCTCGCCCTCTCGCTCGCGATCGCCGGCGCCGTCGTGCCGGTGCGGGCGCAGGACGTCGGCGACGGCCAGAGCGCGACCGCCGACGACGAGGCGGCCGCCGCTGCCGAGGCGCTGCGGCTGAAACGCGCCCGCGCCGCCGCCGCGGAACCGGCTCCGGACGCCGCCGCCGGCGCCGATCCCTATCCGCTCGCCGATGCCGGCGCCGCCCCCGACGACGGGCTCGGCGTGCCCGGCGACGACGCGGCCGATCCGTCCCTGCCGCCCGCGACCGGCTCACTACCGCCCGCGCCGACGCCGACGACACTCGGGTTGAGGCCGTCGACCAGCGCGGTCGCGCCGCTGACGAGCGTGGTCCGCCCCGCCGACCGCAGCGGCGTCGCGGCGCTGCCGGTGACCGGCGCGCCGCCGCTCGCCCGCGACGCCGAGCAGGAGGCGCGTGCGGCCTACGACCCGGTCGGGCTCAGGGTCGGCAGCTTCGTGGCCGCCGGCTCGGTCACGGCGGGCGTCGGCTACAGTTCCAACGCCGCGGAATCCGCCGGCGGCTCGGGCAGCGCCTATTATCTCACCCGCGGCTCGCTGGCGCTGCGCTCGGACTGGGAGCGGCACGGCTTCGACGTCGTCGCCAACGGCGGCCTGCGCCGCTACGCCGACGATGCGATCGCGGTCGAGCCCAACGCCGACGTCACCGCCACTGCCCGTCTCGACCTGACCGAAACGGACCGGGTCGCCGCCTCGGCGGGCTGGACCTATTCGCGCGAGACCGGATCGAGCGCCGAACTCGGCGCCAAGAGCACCGGTTCCGACGTCCACACGCTGTCGGGAACGCTCGGCTACGAGCGCGACGCCGGCCTGATCGGCCTCGCGCTCAAGGGCGCGGTCGACCGCACCTCCTACGAGGCGGGCGAGTCGCGCAGCAACACCGCGGTGTCCGGTTCGCTGCGGCTGACGCTGGAGAACGGGGCGGCGCTCCGGCCCTTCGTCGAGGGCGGCGGCTTCACCCGGCGCTACGACGACAAGGTCGACGGTTCGGGCTACGCGCGCGACAGCGTCGGGTGGGAACTCAAGACCGGCGTCGTCGTCGACACCGGCCTCCTCACCGGCGAGGCCTCGGTCGGCTATGCCCTGGAGCGGCCGGAGGACGGCCGGCTCGACGACATCGCCGGCTTCACCGCCGACGCCGGGCTGGCGTGGACGCCGACGGAACTGGTCACCGTCGGCCTCAAGGGCACCACCACCTTCGAGCCGAGCCAGATCGCTGGCGCGTCGGGATCGGTCAAGCACGCGGTCGACGTCGACGTCGCCTATGCGCTGCAGCCGAACGTGATCCTGAACACCGGCGCCGGCTTCAGCTACCAGGACTACACCGGCGTTTCGCGCACGGTGGAGACCTTCGCGGTCCGCGCCGGCGCGGAATGGCGCCTCAACCGCACCGTCTCGCTCGGCCTGACCGGCTCGCACGCGCGCACCGAGTCGTCGGTCGCCGGCGAGAGCTACGACGAATCGCGGATCGAGGCGACCGTCACGCTGCGGCGGTGACGGTCGCGTCGCGAGGTGGGCTTCAGGCCTTGTCGAGCACGGCGGCCAGCT
This sequence comes from Oharaeibacter diazotrophicus, assembly GCF_004362745.1. NCBI lineage: Bacteria > Pseudomonadati > Pseudomonadota > Alphaproteobacteria > Hyphomicrobiales > Pleomorphomonadaceae > Oharaeibacter > Oharaeibacter diazotrophicus. The sequence goes on from NZ_SNXY01000007.1 coordinate 38,793, forward strand.
CGGAGCGGATGTCCGGGTGGATGTCGGTGCGGTCGAGCGCGTAGGCGAGGTTCGCCTGCAGGAAGCCGATCTTGGAGCCGGTGTCGTAGGTGGTCCCGCGGAAGCGGACGCCGTAGAACGGGCTGTGCTTCAGAAGGCGCAGCATGGCGTCGGTGAGCTGGATCTCGCCGCCGGCGCCCTTCTCCTGGTTGCCGAGCAGGTCGAAGATCTCGGGCTGGAGGATGTAGCGGCCGGAGATGAAGAGGTTGGACGGGGCGTCGGCCGGCTTCGGCTTCTCGACCATGCCGGTGATCTCGTGGACGTCGTCGGAGACCGTCGCGCCGAGGCCGACGATGCCGTAGGAGCTGGTCTGGGCCGGCTCGCAGGCCTCCAGCGACAGCACGTTGCCGCCGGTCTTGGCATAGGCGTCGACCATGCTCTTCAGGCAGGGCGTGTCGTGCTTCATCAGCATGTCCGGCAGCAGCACCGCGAAGGGCTCGTCGCCGACGATCTCGCGGGCGCACCAGACCGCGTGGCCGAGGCCGAGCGGGGCCTGCTGACGGGTGAAGCTGACCGAGCCGGCGGTCGGCAGGTCGCGCTTCAGGATGTCGAGCGCCTCGTTCTTGTTGCGGCCGCGCAGGGTGTCCTCGAGCTCGTAGGCGATGTCGAAGTGATCCTCGATCACGGCCTTGCCGCGGCCTGTTACGAACACGAAATGCTCGATGCCGGCGGCCTTGGCTTCGTCGACCACGTACTGCAACGCCGGGCGGTCGACGATCGTCATCATCTCCTTCGGCACCGCCTTGGTGGCGGGCAGGAAACGGGTGCCGAGACCGGCGACGGGGAACACGGCTTTGCGAATCTTCTGCGACATCTTCCACTCCGCGGGACCGGCGCCCGCCCTAGCGCGAGCCGGCGTGCCGGTCGGTCCTACACCAGAATGACTAATTCCATCCTACGATCGCGCGAGCCTGCGCGGCGATCGTTCACCATCGGTTAACCACGATCGCGGCCAATTCGGGACGGGGCGCGTGGCGATACCGCCGGCGACCCGTCGGAACGCCCCCGCGCGGGGGACGGTTCCCGGTTCCACCGCCCGAGGGCAGAGCGGAGACGAGACGATGACGACCATCCCCCGCCCCGTCGCCCGGATCCTGGCCGCCGTTCTGGTCGCCGGTTCGCTGGCCGCCTGCGGCTCGCTCGGCGGGCTCGCCGAGTTCGAGGGGCCGCGCGTCGCCACCGGCGAGCCGCCGCGCAACGACGGCACCCCGGTGCCGGAGAGCTTCACGGCCTTCGTGGAGAATTTCCGTGCCACCGCCGAGGGCGCCGGCGTCTCGCGGGCGGTCTACGACGCCGCCTTCCGCGACATCGGCCCCGACCAGGACGTGCTCGACAAGGCGCGCTCGCAGGCCGAGTTCGTCAAGCCGATCTGGGAGTATCTCGACGGCGCCGTCTCCGACAGCCGGGTGGCGACCGGGCGGCAGATGCTGGCGACCTATGCCGGCGTGCTCGACCAGATCGAGGCGCGCACCGGCGTGCAGCGTCAGGTCGTGCTGGCGGTCTGGGGCATGGAGAGCAGCTACGGCGCGGTGCTCGACAATCCGCGCGTGGTCAAGAACGCGGTCCGGGCGCTGGCGACGCTCGCCTGGGGCGGCGGCTCGCGCGCGAAATACGGCCGCCAGCAGCTGCTCGCGGTGCTGAAGATCCTGCAGCGCGGCGACACCGACCCGCGCCACATCACCGGCTCCTGGGCGGGGGCGATGGGCCACACCCAGTTCATCCCGACCACCTATCTCGCCTACGCCGTCGACTTCGACGGCGACGGCCGCCGCGACATCTGGCGCTCGGTGCCCGACGCGCTCGCCTCGACCGCCAACTATCTCCAGAAGGCCGGCTGGCGCTCAGGACAGGCCTGGGGCTACGAGGTCGCGCTGCCGGCCGGCTTCGACAGCCGCCGCGCCGGTGCGCGGATGACGCTGCGCGAATGGGCGGCGCTCGGCGTCCAGCGTGTCGACGGCTCGGGCTTCCCGCGGCCGGACGACGTCGGGCGCCTGAACATGCCGGCGGGTGCCGCCGGGCCGGCCTTCCTGACGCTGCGCAATTTCGACGTCATCAAGCGCTACAACAACGCCGACGCCTACGCCTTCGGTGTCGGCCACCTCTCCGATCGCATCGCCGGCGGCGGTCCGTTCGTCGGCCGCTGGCCGTGGACCTACGAGCCGCTGAGCGAGGTGGAGAAGCAGGAGATGCAGGCGCTGCTCGCCCGCCGCGGCTACGACGTCGGCGGCGTCGACGGCAAGATGGGGCCGGCGACGCTCGACGCGATCCGCGCCTATCAGGCCGCGGTCGGGCTGCCGGTGGACGGCAACCCCTCCAAGGCCGTATTGGACAAGCTGAGGGCGGGGGCCTGACGCCCACTCCCACGTTCCCCGGAGGACGCCGATGCGCCTGTCGACGGCATTCGCCCTGGCGGGACTCCTGACCGCCGCGCTCGCGCCGGCGGTGCGGGCCGGCGACGGGCCGGCCGACGGCCGCTTCGAGGTCGCCCAGCTCAACGAGACGCCGTTCTTCCAGCGCCTGTTCGGTCTCGGCAAGCGCGAGGAACCGCCGAAGCCGGGCGGGCCGAAGATCCTGCGCCCGCCGGCGGGCGGCGCCGCGGTGCGGCCCGGACAGGACCTCGCGCCGGGTCCGACCACGCCGAAGAAGATCGTGCCGCGCAAGCCCGCGCCGGTGCAGCCGGCCAAGGACGCCGACGCCCGGGTCGTGCTGGTGATCGGCGACCGTCTCGCCGACGGCCTCGCGCGCGGCCTCGACGTCGCCTTCGCCGACACGCCGAAGCTGACGATCGAGAATGCCGCGGTCTCGCCCTCGGGCCTCGCCGTGGCCGGCACCGACTGGCCGAAGCGGCTCGCCGAGCGCTTCGCCGCGCCGCGCCCGCCGGACGTCGTCGTCGTGATGACCGGCGTCGACGACCGGCTGCCGCTGACGGTGGACGGCGTCGAGGAGCCGTTCCGCTCGGTCGCCTGGGAGAAGGTCTACACCGCCCGCGCCCGTGCCGTGGTCTCGGCCGCGGTCGACCGCCACGTGCCGCTCTACTGGGTCGGGCTGGTGCCGATGGCGGACGTCGACCTCACCACCGACATGGCCTTCCTCGACGAGACCTACCGCAAGGTAGCCGGCCAGGGCCTCGGCCGCTACGTCGACGTCTGGAACGCCTTCGCCGACGACGTCGGCAGCTTCGTCGCTTCCGGCCCGGACGTCGGCGGCCAGGAGCGCCAGCTCCGCCTCAAGGACGGCATCGGCTTCAGCAAGTCCGGCCAACGCAAGCTCGCCTTCTACGTCGAGCAGGAACTGCGCGGCTGGCTCGCCGGCGCGGCGGTTGCGGCGGCGCAGCCGCGGCGGACCGCGGCCGGCGGCCTCGTCGTCTCGCTGACCGACCCGGACGCCGGCGACGACGACCTCGTGCCGCCCGCGACGGTGGCGCCGCCGCGCGAGGGCTCGCCGCTCTACCGGCTGGTCGTGCTCGGCCAGCCGCCGAAGCCGCGGGTGGGGCGCGTGGACGATCTCTCGGCGCAGTGACCGCAGCCCGCGTCGGCCGGTCGCGGCGATCGGGACCGGGACAACGACCGCCGTCCGTCGTACCGTAAGGAGCGAACGCGACAAGGGGGGGTGAGATGGGACGGATTTGCGCGACGTTGGGGGGGGCGTGCTTCGCCGTGTCGTTGGCGGCGGGCCTCGCGATCCCTGGCAGCGCCGTTTCGGCGCCGCTGCCGGCCGCCAAGTATTACCAGGGCACGGCCAAGACCACCTGCTACGGCTCGGCGGCGCTCTACTGTTACGTCACGTTGCCGGCCGTGCCCGCCGACAAGGTGCTGACGGTCGCCTCGGTCGACTGTTCCGCGACCGTGGTCGCCTCGACGGGCACGCCTTTCGTGGCCAGCGCCGGCATCAGCTCGCCGGAGGATCCGGTGATCGCAATGAAGCCCGAGTTGACCTACGCGGATGCGCAAAAGCGCTTCTACGTCATCCACCACGACGGCGATTTCTTCGTGTCGCCGGGGCGCGCGCCGAGCGCCTATATGATCACGCAGGGGACGCTGAAGCAGGCCGAGCTCAGCTGCGCGGTGATCGGCAGGCTGTCGGTGCCCTGATAGCCGCCTCGTAAAGTCCCGACTCGTCGGGACTTTACGAAGTTTCGGCCTTTCGGCCGAGCGGTGGCACGGCGGCGCGGTGCTCGCGCCGCCACGGTCAGCGCGGCAGCACCGTCGAGCCCATCAGGAACTCGTCGATGGCGCGGGCGGCCTGACGGCCCTCGCGGATCGCCCAGACCACCAGGGACTGGCCGCGGCGGCAGTCGCCGGCGGCGAAGACCTTGTCCATCGAGGTGCGGTAGTCCTCGGTGTTGGCGAGCACGTTCTTGCGGCGGTCGCGGGCGAGGGCGGTGCCCGGGCCGGCGAGATAGGTGCCCTCGGCCGGGCCCGAGAAGCCAATCGCGATCAGGACGAGGTCGGCGCGGATCTCGAACTCGGTGCCCGGGATCGGCCGGCGCTTCTCGTCGACGCGGGCGCACTTGACGCCCTTGACCTTGCCCTTGGCGTTGCCGACGACGCCGAGCGTCGCGGCCGCGAACTCGCGCTCGGCGCCCTCCGCCTGGCTCGACGACGTCCGGAACTTGGTCGGCCAGAACGGCCAGACCGCGAGCTTGTCCTCGCGCACCGGCGGGCGCGGGCGGATGTCGAGCTGGGTCACCGACAGGGCGCCCTGGCGGAACGAGGTGCCGATGCAGTCGGAGGCGGTGTCGCCGCCGCCGATGACCACCACGTGCTTGCCGGTGGCGAGCAACGGCGCCTCGGCCGAGACGTCCTCGCCGCCGATGCGGCGGTTCTGCTGCACCAGGAAGGGCATGGCGAAGTGGCAGCCGTCGAGCTCGATGCCCGGCAGTTCCGGATCGCGCGGATGCTCCGCGCCGGCGGCCAGCAGCAGGGCGTCGTGGGCGGCGGCGAGCTCGTCGAGCGGCTTGTTGACGCCGACGTTCACGCCGTAGTGGAAGGTGACGCCCTCGGCGGTCAGCTGGTCGACGCGGCGGTCGATCGGCCACTTCTCCATCTTGAAGTCGGGGATGCCGTAGCGCAGCAGGCCGCCGGCCTTGGGCTCGCGCTCGTAGACGTGGACGTCGTGGCCGGCGCGGGCGAGCTGCTGGGCGGCGGCGAGGCCGGCCGGCCCGGAGCCGACGACGCCGACCGACTTGCCGGTCCTGGTCTCGGCCGGCTGCGGCACGATCCAGCCCTCGTTCCAGGCCTTCTCGGCGATCGCCTGCTCGACGCTCTTGATGGCGACGGCGGTGTCCTCGAGGTTCAGCGTGCAGGCCTCCTCGCAGGGCGCGGGGCAGATGCGGCCGGTGAAATCGGGGAAATTGTTGGTGCCGTGGAGGTTGCGCGCGGCCTCCTCCCAGTCGCCGGAATAGACGAGGTCGTTCCAGTCGGGGATCTGGTTGTGGACCGGGCAGCCGGTGTCGCCGTGGCAGTAGGGCACGCCGCAGTCCATGCAGCGCGAGGCCTGCCGCGCGACCTCCTGGTCCGTCAGCGGGATCGTGAACTCGCGGAAATGGCGGATGCGGTCCGAGGCCGGCTGGTACTTCTGGTCCTGCCGGTCGATCTCCAGGAAGCCTGTCACCTTGCCCATGTCGCTCTCGTCCTCGCCCGTCGTGTCGTCCCTGGCCCGGCGGGCCGTTCTGCCATCACCGCGGATCCGTCAGCGGACCCAGTTCTCGATCTTCAAGCCCGCCACCCGGCGGAATTCGTCCTCGTTGTCCGTCACCAGCGTCGCGTCCAGCGCCAGCGCGTGGGCCGCGATCAGCATGTCCATCGGCCCGATCAGCGCGCCGCGCCGATGGAGGTCCCCCCGAATCTCGGCGTAGATCCGGTCGCAGGGCAGTGTCCAATCCAGGACGCCGACCGAAGTCAGCGTGGCCTCCACGTCCGCAGCCAACCGTTGCGAACCGGCCTTGACATAGCCGAACCGCAACTCGGCGGCGACGATGATGCTCGTCACCGCGGTGCCCGGGTCCGTCGTCTCGAAGCGAGCGAGCGCAGTGCCCGTCGGATACCGGATCATGTGCGAGATGATATTCGTATCCAGCAGGTAGTTCACGGGTCCCGTTCCAGGTCGACGTCCTCGAGCGGCAGCTCCTCGATCGGCGGGAAGTCTTCCTCGAGGGGGGGCCGACTCCGCAGGAAGGCGGCCAACTCCCGCGGTGTCATCTTCGCCTGCTTCGGCTGCATGTGGATGGTCCCGTCCGGGTCCTTCCACATGAGCACCTTGTCCGCGTCGATCTCGAATTCCTTCGGAATGCGAACGGCTTGGCTGCGGCCGTTGCGGAAGAGGCTGACCTCCCGCTCGTCGCGCTTGTGGTAGTTCACGGCCGGCCTCCTCGCGTCATATGCCGAAGCATATCACAGGTGTGGAGGCCGGGCCAGGAGCGCTGCGCGCCGTCCGTCACTCCGCCGCGATGCCCATGCGCATCTTCTCCATCTCGCGCAGGGCCCGGCGGTATTCCACCGGCATCACCTTCACGAACTTCGGCCGCCACGTCTCCCAGTGGTCCAGGATCTCCTGGCCGCGGGTCGAGCCGGTGTAGCGGACGTGGGCCTGGATCAGGGCGTAGAGGCGCTCGTCGTCGTGGCGGGTCATGTCGGCGAGGTCGACGCGGCCCTTGAACTGGAGGTCGCCGCCGTGGTGGTGCAGCTTCTCGAGGAGTTCGTCCTCCTCCGGCACCGGCTCTAGGTCGACCATCGCCATGTTGCAGCGCTTGGCGAAGCTGCGGTCCTCGTCGAGGACGTAGGCGACGCCGCCGGACATGCCGGCCGCGAAGTTGCGGCCGGTCTGGCCGAGCACGACGACGAGGCCGCCGGTCATGTACTCGCAGCCGTGGTCGCCGCAGCCTTCGACGACCGCGATCGCGCCGGAGTTGCGCACCGCGAAGCGCTCGCCGGCGACGCCGCGGAAGTAGACCTCGCCCTCGGTGGCGCCGTAGAGCACGGTGTTGCCGACGATGATCGACTTCTCGGCGACGATCTTCGCCGCGTCCGACGGACGGACGACGATCCGGCCGCCCGACAGGCCCTTGCCGACGTAGTCGTTGGCCTCGCCGGTGAGTTCCATGGTGACGCCGCGGGCGAGGAAGGCGCCAAAGGCCTGGCCGGCGGTGCCGGTCAGCTTCACCGTGATGGTGTCGTCGGGCAGACCCTCGTGGCCGTAGCGCTTCGCCACCGCGCCCGACAGCATCGCGCCGGCGGTGCGGTCGACCGACTTGATGGTCGAGGTGATGGTCACGGGCGTACCGTCGGCGAGCGCCGGCGCGGCCTCGACCAGGAAGCGGCGGTCGATCACGTCGTCGATCGGGTGCTTCTGGCGCTCGGTCCAGCGGATCTCGTCCGGGCCGGCGGCCGGCTTGTGGAACAGGCGCGAGAAGTCGAGCCCGGCGGCCTTGCCGGCCTCGTCCGCCTTCTGGGTCAAGAGATCGGACTGGCCGACCAGTTCGCCGAGGCTGCGGAAGCCCATCTTCGCGAGATAGCCGCGGACCTCCTCGGCGACGAAGAAGAAGTAGTTGATCACGTGCTCGGGCGTGCCCTTGAAGCGCTTGCGCAGCACCGGATCCTGGGTGGCGACGCCGACCGGGCAGGTGTTGAGATGGCACTTGCGCATCATGATGCAGCCGGCCGCGATCAGCGGCGCGGTCGCGAAGCCGAAGTCGTCGGCGCCGAGCAGGGCGCCCACGATGACGTCGCGGCCGGTGCGCATGCCGCCGTCGACCTGCAGGCAGACGCGCGAGCGCAGGCCGTTCAGCACCAGGGTCTGGTGCGTCTCGGCGAGGCCCATCTCCCACGGGCTGCCGGCGTGCTTGATCGAGGTCAGGGGCGAGGCGCCGGTGCCGCCGTCGTAGCCGGAGATGGTGATGTGGTCGGCGCGCGCCTTGGCGACGCCGGCAGCGACGGTGCCGACGCCGACCTCGGAGACGAGCTTCACCGAGACGTCGGCTTCGGGGTTGACGTTCTTGAGGTCGAAGATCAGCTGGGCGAGATCCTCGATCGAGTAGATGTCGTGGTGCGGCGGCGGCGAGATCAGGCCGACGCCCGGGGTCGAGTGGCGGACCTTGGCGATCACCGCGTCGACCTTGTGGCCGGGCAGCTGGCCGCCCTCGCCGGGCTTGGCGCCCTGCGCGACCTTGATCTGCATCATGTCGGCGTTGACGAGATACTCGGCGGTGACGCCGAAGCGGCCCGAAGCGACCTGCTTGATCGCGGAGCGCAGGCTGTCGCCGCTCGCCAGCGGCTTGAAGCGCTCGGCCTCCTCGCCGCCCTCGCCGGTGTTCGACTTGCCGCCGATCCGGTTCATGGCGATGGCGAGGGTGGTGTGCGCCTCGCGGCTGATCGAGCCGAAGGACATCGCGCCGGTGGAGAAGCGCTTGACGATCTCGCTCGCCGGCTCGACCTCGTCGAGCGGCACCGGGGTGCGTCCGGATTCCTCGGCCGACTTGATGTGGAAGCGGCCACGGATCGACTGGCGCGCCGCGTCGTCGTTCACCTTGCGGGCGAACTCGAGATACTTCTCCGGCAGGTTCAGGCGGACGGCGTGCTGCAGGTCGGCGACCACGCCGGGGGTCCACACGTGGGCCTCGCCGCGGATGCGGTAGGCGTATTCGCCGCCGACGTCGAGCGCGCGCGCCAGCACCGGGTCGTCGCCGAAGGCCTGACGGTGACGCGCGATGGTCTCGGCCGCGATCTCGTCGATGCCGACGCCCTCGATGTCGGTGGCGGTGCCGAAGAAGTACTTGTCGACGAACTTGCTCTCGAGGCCGACCGCGTCGAAGATCTGGGCGCCGCAATAGCTCTGGTAGGTCGAGATGCCCATCTTGGACATGACCTTCAGGATGCCCTTGTCGATCGACTTGATGTAGCGGTAGACGATCTCCTCCTCGTCGACCTCCTCCGGGAACTGCCCCTTCATGCCGAGCAGGGTCTCGAAGGCGAGATAGGGGTTGATCGCCTCGGCGCCGTAGCCGGCGAGGACGCAGAAGTGGTGGATCTCGCGCGGCTCGCCGCTCTCGACGACGAGGCCGACCGAGGTGCGCAGGCCCTTGCGGATCAGGTGGTTGTGCACGCCCGCGGTGGCGAGCACGGCCGGGATGGCGACGCGGGTGCCCGACACCAGCCTGTCCGACAGGATGATGATGTTGTAGTGCGCCCGGACGGCCTCCTCGGCACGCTCGCACAGCCGGTCGAGGGCCATCTTCAGGCCCTCGGGACCGCGCTCGACCGCGAAGGTCATGTCGAGCGTCTTGGCCTGGAACTGGTTCTCGGCGATGTCGCCGATCATCCGGATCTTGTCGAGGTCGGCGTTGGTCAGGATCGGCTGACGCACCTCCAGCCGCTTGATGGTGGCGGTGCCCTCGAGGTCGAGGATGTTCGGCCGCGGCCCGATGAACGACACGAGGCTCATGACGAGCTCTTCGCGGATCGGGTCGATCGGCGGGTTGGTGACCTGGGCGAAGTTCTGCTTGAAGTAGTTGTAGAGCAGCTTCGGCTTGTCCGACAGCGCCGCGATCGGGGTGTCTGTGCCCATGGAGCCGATCGCCTCCTGGCCGGTGACGGCCATCGGCGCCATCAGCAGCTTGAGGTCCTCCTGGGTGTAGCCGAAGGCCTGCTGGCGATCGAGCAGCGACTCGTTGGAGACCACCGACGACACCGAGACCGGCGGCATGTCCTCGAGCACGATCTGGGTGCGCTGCAGCCAGCTCTTGTAGGGATGGGCCCCGGCGAGGCGCTCCTTGATCTCGCCGTCGGAGACGATGCGGCCCTCCTCGAGGTCGATCAGCAGCATCTTGCCGGGCTGGAGGCGCCACTTCTCGACGATCTTCTCCTCCGGCACCGGCAGCACGCCGGCCTCCGAGGCCATGACGACGAGGCCGTCCTCGGTGACGAAGTAACGGGCGGGACGCAGGCCGTTGCGGTCGAGGGTGGCGCCGATCCGGCGGCCGTCGGTGAAGGCGACCGCGGCCGGCCCGTCCCACGGCTCCATCAGGGCGGCGTGATATTCGTAGAAGGCGCGCCGGTCCTCGTCCATCAGCGGGTTGCCCGCCCAGGCCTCGGGGATCAGCATCATCGCCGCGTGCGCGAGCTCGTAGCCGCCCTGGACGAGGAACTCGAGGGCGTTGTCGAAGCAGGCGGTGTCGGACTGGCCCTCGTAGGAGATCGGCCAGAGCTTCTCGATGTCCTTGCCGAACAGCGGACTCTCGACCGAGGCCTGCCGGGCCGCCATCCAGTTGACGTTGCCGCGCAGGGTGTTGATCTCGCCGTTGTGGGCGACCATCCGGTAGGGATGGGCGAGCTTCCAGGACGGGAAGGTGTTGGTGGAGAAGCGCTGGTGCACGAGCGCGAGCGCCGACACGAAGCGCGGGTCCTTCAGGTCGGCGTAGTAGGCGCCGAGCTGGTAGGCCAGGAACATGCCCTTGTAGACGATGGTGCGCGAGGACAGCGACACCACGTAGAAACCGGAGTCCTCGACGCCGGAGCGGGCGTAGACCTTGTTGGAGACGACCTTGCGCAGGAGGAACAGCCGGCGCTCGAAGTCGTCCTGGTCGGCGACCGACGGGCCGCGACCGATGAACACCTGACGGTGCACCGGCTCGGTGGCGGCGATGTCCGGCGCCTTGGAGAGGCAGGAATTGTCGACCGGCACGTCGCGCCAGCCGAGCAGCACCTGGCCCTCGGCGGCGACGACCTCGGCGACCACGCCCTCGCACCACGCGCGGAACTCGGCGTCGCGCGGCATGAACAGGTGGCCGACCGCATATGCGCCGGGTTCGGGCAGTTCGAAGCCGAGGCTGCCGCTTTCGGCGGCAAAGAAGGCGTGCGGGATCTGCACCAGCATGCCGGCGCCGTCGCCCATCAGCGGGTCCGCGCCGACCGCGCCGCGGTGGGTGAGGTTCTCGAGGATCTGCAGGCCGCTCGCGACGATGTCGTGGCTCTTCTCGCCCTTCAGGCTGGCGATGAAGCCGACGCCGCAGGCGTCGTGCTCGCGGCTCGGGTGGTAGAGCCCGCCGGCGGCGGCGCCGGCGCGCGCTTTCGCCGTCATGGCGACCGTGCGATCGGTCGCGATGCGTCCGTCGGTGGCAGTCGGCACGGCTTCGGCTTCGACGCGGTCGGTCATCCCAGTTCCCCATGTGCCCGGGCGCGCGGCGCCCGTTCGCGTTTTCCCCACGGCGGCGCCGAGCAAGCTCCGTGCCCGCGCGGCGACACCCCCTCTCCGCCACGTCCCCCGGCGGTCCGTCGCCCGGCGGGCCGCGTCCGGCGACGCGACCCGGCGCAACGGCGCCGGCGATGACGTGGTCCCCTCGTTCCCCGGTCCGGTCGTCGCACCGACCCGACGCGGACAGCCGTCGCCTCCGGCGGGCGGGGCCCGGGAGGGACAGCATCTCGTCGCCGACCGGCGGGCGAATGACCGCCCGACCGGCTTAGACCACCCGGCGGCGACCGTTTCAATCGGTCCGATCGCCGCCCCTCGCGTTGCACGAGCGGGCAACATACGGTCGATCCGAGCCGGCGCGCCGGAAATCTTCTTGCGTGGAACCGGCTTGCGGCGGGAAGGCCGCAGGCGGTCCGGCCCGCCTCTCCGTCAACTATCGCGGATCCGCATGGCTGATGCGTAATTCGCATAACCATTCGGGCAGGTCAACCGTCCTGTCCCATTTTTCGATGCTGCGGCGCACAGGTGAGAACGGCATGCAACGGCCGCATGGGAGGGGCCGCGCCGTGCCGCTTCCCGGCCGCGCCGGCGGGGAATAGATTGGGCGCCATGCACTTCGCCAGCGACAACTGGGCGGGAGCCTCGGCGCCGGTCGCCGCCGCTCTCGCCGACGTCAACCACGGTCTCGTCCCCGCCTATGGCGGCGACGACGCCACCCGCACGGCCACCGAATGGTTCGCCGAGATCTTCGAGAAGGAAGTCTCGGTGTTCTTCGTCGCCACCGGCACCGCCGCCAACGCGCTGGCGCTCGCCGCCTTCGCCAAGCCCGGCGGCTTCGTGTTCTGCCACGAGGCGGCCCACGTGGCCGTCGACGAGGCCGGCGCGCCGGAGTTCTTCGCCGGCGGCGGCAAGCTGGCGCCGCTCCCCGGTCCGCGCGGCAAGATCGACGCGGCGAGCCTCGAGGCGGCGATCCGGCGGCATCAGCCGCCGTCGGTGCACAACGGCCGCCCGGTCGCGGTCACCATCACCCAGGCGAGCGAGTGGGGCACGGTCTACACCCCCGACGAGGTCCGCGAGATCGCCCAGGTCGCCCACCGCCACGGCCTCAAGCTGCACATGGACGGCGCCCGCTTCGCCAACGCGCTGGTGGCGCTCAACGTCTCGGCCGCCGACCTGACCTGGAAGGCCGGCGTCGACGTCCTCTCCTTCGGCGGCACCAAGAACGGCTGCTGGTGCGCCGAGGCGGTGGTGATGTTCGACCACCGCCACGCCGACGACCTCGCCTATGCGCGCAAGCGTGCCGGCCAGCTGTTCTCCAAGAGCCGCTTCGTCGCCGCCCAGTTCCAGGGCTACTTCGACCACGGCCACTGGCTCGACAACGCCGTGCACGCCAACGCCATGGCCAAGCGCCTCGCCGGCGGCATCGCGCAGTCCAAGGAGGGCCGGCTGCTGTTCGAGCCCGAGGCCAACGAGGTGTTCGCGATCTGGCCGAAGGCGACCTCGAAGCGGCTGCGCGCCGCCGGCGCCAGCTTCTACGACTGGCCGGCCGAGGGGCTTCCCGCCGAAGAGATGCCGGCCGCGGACGAGGACCTCGTCCGCCTCGTCACTTCCTTCGCCACCTCCAAGCACGACGTCGCCGCCTTCGTGAAGCTGCTCGGCGCCGGCGACGGCATCGGGGTGTGATCCCGGCCGCGCGGCACCCGCGCGGCGACCGACCACCAACGAGAACGCCCCGGCCGCTGGCGCGACCGGGGCGTTTCCGCATCCGGATCCGGAGACCCGTGTGCCGTCAGTTCACCGTGGCCTCGATGCGCTTCTCGGCGCCCTCGGCGCGGCCGATCGGGATCTGCCGGGTGCGCTTCTCCTCGGGGATCTCGCGGACGAGATCGACGTGGAGCAGGCCGTTCTCCAGGCTGGCACCGCGGACCTCGACGTGGTCGGCGAGCTGGAAGCGGCGCTCGAAGGCGCGGGAGGCGATGCCGCGGTAGAGCATCTCGACTCCCTCGCGGGCCTCCGCCTTCTTCTCGCCCTTCACCGTCAGCGTATTCTCGCGCGCCTCGATGGCGAGGTCGGCGTCGGAGAAGCCGGCGACCGCGATGGTGATGCGGTAGGCGTTGTCGCCGGTGCGCTCGATGTTGTAGGGCGGGTAGGTCTGGCCCGAGGCGTCGCTGGTCGCCAGCTGATCGAGCATCGAGAAGAGGCGATCGAAACCGACGGTGGAACGGTACAGCGGGCTGAAATCGACTTGACGCATGACATGTCCTCCGATGAGAAGCGACAGATGGTCGGATCGTCGGGGCCGTTTCTGGGGACGCCGTCTCGGCCGTCCCCGGGGTCCCTCGTCCGGCGGGCCCCGCTCGGGGCGCCCGCGACGTTGAAGTAGGAAGCCGCCGGATCGGCTTCAAGGCCAGCCGGAGGCGGCCGTCGCGTTCAGACTTCCGTCGTCTCCGCCGTGCCAGGATGCGGCGCCCCGCACCGTACCAATGCCAGTCGATGGACCTGCTCGACCTCCCCGACAATCCCGTCCCGCCGGACACCGCGGTCGTCGCCGCGGTGACGGGCGACGGCGTCACGCTGCGCGTCGCGCGCTTTCCCGCCGACCGCCGCCCGGTGCGCGGCACGGTGGTGATCTTCCAGGGCCGCGGCGAGCAGATCGAGAAGTATTTCCGCGTCGTCGGCGAACTCCGTGCCCGCGGCTTCGCGGTGGTCGCCTTCGACTGGCGCGGGCAGGGTGGCTCGGCCCGTCTCGTCGGCGCCGACGTCGGCCACGTCGGCCGTTTCTCCGACTACCGGCTCGACATCGAGGCGGTGCGCCGGCAGGTGGCGCTGCCCGACTGTCCGCCGCCCTTCTTCGGGCTCGGCCACTCGATGGGCGGGCACATCCTGCTCGCCGCCGCCGAGATCCTGCCGCCGTGGCTGTCGCGGCTGGTGCTGACGGCGCCGATGCTGGACTTCCAAGGCCAGTCGCGCGCCAGACTGCGCCGGATCGCCGGACTCGTCTGCGCGCTCGGCCTCGGCGCGACGGGCACGCCCGGCCACGGCGAGCGCGTCGCCGCCGTCCGGCGCTTCGAGGGCAATCCGCTCACCGGCGACCGCGCGATGCACCGGATCATGATGGACCTGACCGCGATCCGGCCCGACCTCGGCGTCGGCACGCCGACCTGGCGCTGGGTGCTGGAGGCGGCCCGCTCGATGGACCGCATGGACGAGCCCGACTTTCCCGCCACCGTGCCGCTGCCGGTGCTGATGGTGAACTCGGGCGGCGACCGCATCGTGTCGCCGGCCGCGGTCGAGCGGATGGCGCGGCGGCTGCGCACCGCCGGCTACGTGCTGGTGCCCGGCGCCGAGCACGAGGTGACGATGGAGCGCCCGGCCTACCGGGCGCAGTTCTGGGCCGCCTTCGACGCCTTCGTGCCGGGCAGCGCGGCCTGATACCCGTCTCGTAAAGTCCCGACTCGTCGGGACTTTGCGAAGTCGCGGCCTTTCGGCCGGCGCCCGGTCGGGCGCTTCTCGCCCGCAATGCTCCGGCCAAAGGTCGGAACTTTGCGAGCTCGGTATGAGACACCGCTGCAAGACCGCTCCGGCGCGGCAGTCCGTCGGTCCGCCTCAGCCGGCGAGCAGGCGCATCGCCTCGGCGTGGACGCGGCGGTCGCCGCAGGCGAGGATGCGGCCGCCCTCGGAGGGGTCGCCGCCGTCCCAGGTGGTGACGATGCCGCCGGCCGCCTCGATCACCGGGATCAGCGCCACGATGTCGAAGGCCTTGAGACCGGCCTCGACCACGACGTCGACGTGGCCTGCTGCGACCATGCAGTAGGCGTAGCAGTCGCAGCCGTAGCGGGCGAGACGGGCGGCGCGCTCGACGCGGTCGTAGGCCGTCTTCTCCTCGGGCGTGAAGATGTGCGGCGTGGTGGTGAACAGCGTGGCGTCGGCGAGGCTGGCGCAGGGCCGGGTCGCGAGCGTGCGCGGGCCGCCCGGGCCGCGGTAGAGCGCGCCATCGGGTCCGCCGGAGAAGCGCTCGCCGGTGAACGGCTGCACCATCATGCCCGCGAGCGGCTTGCCGTGCCGCTTCAGGCCGATCAGCGTGCCCCAGACCGGCAGGCCGGAGATGAAGGCACGGGTGCCGTCGATCGGATCGACGACCCAGACGTGCTCGGCGTCGAGGCCGACGGGGGCGAATTCCTCGCCGAGGATGCCGTGGTCGGGGTGCTCGGCGGCGATCACCGCGCGGATCGCCTCCTCGGCGGCACGGTCGGCGACGGTGACCGGGTCGAAGCCGCGGGCCTCCTTGTTGTCGACGTCGAGGCGGGTGCGGAAATGCGGCAGGATCGCCGCGGTGGCGACGTCGCCCAAACGGTCGAGGAACGGGGTCCAGCTCTGGGATTCCCGCATGGCTGTCATGTCCTTTGCGATGGGCTGCCGGGGGAGGGGACCGGAGATCGGCGGTCTTGTCGGGCTAATTACTTGGATACGCGAAGAAATTCAAGGCGGCCGCGCGGCCCGGGCGCGGGAAACGACGCCGACGCACGAGGCGCGCCTGGAATTTGGGCAGGTGCGACATTCCGGCATTCTTGACCGGGGTTCGTTTGGGCTTCATTTTGTTGCGGTGCGGCACGGCTTCCGTGTCGTACTGCCCTCCTTGGGCGTTTCCTCCCTAAGACTTGGGCCGTCGCTCCCGCGACGGCCCTTTTTCTTTCCCGGCGCGGTGACGTAGCGGCAAGTTCCCGATCCCGTTGGGAATTTCGCTTCTGCGAGGGCGGGCCGGGCCGCTACTCGGCGGCGAGGCGGCTCGGAGCGGGGGTGAGGAGCGCGACGGGGAACTCGAAGAGCTGGCGTGCGAAGCGGCCGAGATCGTGCCGCAGTGCGGCAAAGCCGGCGGTGGGCTCGAAGGTGCGCTCGTCCATGTAGAGCCCGCGGTTGACCTCGACCTGGATGGCGTGGAGGCCCTTGGCCGGACGGCCGTAGTGCTCGGTGATGAAGCCGCCGGCATAGGGCTTGTTGACGGCGACGGTGTAGCCGAGATCGACCAGCACGTCGGCGGCGTGCTCGACCAGGGCGCGGGCGGCGCTGGTGCCGTAGCGGTCGCCGAGCACGACGTCGGCGCGCGCGCGCGGGTCCTGACCGCGCACCGACGACGGCATCGAGTGGCAGTCGATCAGCACGGCCGCGCCGAAGGCGACGTGGGTCTGGGCGAGCAGGCGGCGCAGGGCGGCGTGGTAGGGCTTGTAGATCGCCTCGATCCGTCCGAGCGCCTCCTCGACCGGGATCGGCGCCGGGTAGATCTCCTCCTGCTCGGCGACGACGCGGGCGATCGTGCCGAGGCCGCCGGCGACGCGGATCGAGCGGACGTTGGCGTAGGACGGCAGCCGGCCCACGAACATCTTGGGGTCGAGCTCGTAGGGCTCGCGGTTGACGTCGAGGAAGGCGCGCGGGAAGTGCGCGCGCAAGAGCGGTGCGCCCTCGGGGACGACGTGGTCGAACAGGCGGTCGACGTGGGCGTCCTCGGAGAGGCGGATCCGGCGGGCGTCGAGCCGGGTGGCGCCGAGGAAGGCCGCGGGATAGGCGGCGCCGGAGTGCGGCGAGTTGAAGACGAAGGGCAGCGTCTGGGCCTGCGGGGCGGCCACGTCGAACGGATCGGTGGTCTCGAAATCGGCGACGACGCGCATCGGAGCTCCGCTGCCGGGAATCGTCCCGCCCGGCTGGTCCGCGATGGTGCCCGCTTTGGCGGGGGCTGTCCACAAGCGGGACGGCGGGCGTGCCGGGCCGGGATCCCCGCTTACCCCATATTTACCGCGACGCCGCCTTATGGAATGAGTTCGATGAGCGAACGGCGGCCGGCGCCACGCGGGCCCGCCCCGGACCTTCCTGGGATCTGCGATGAACCGAATCCTCCTCGCCGAAGACGACAACGACATGCGCCGCTTCCTGGCGAAGGCGCTGAACAACGCCGGCTACGACGTGGTGTCGTTCGACAACGGCAAGAGCGCCTACGAGCGCCTGCGCGAGGAGCCGTTCACGCTGCTCCTCACCGACATCGTGATGCCCGAGATGGACGGCATCGAGCTCGCCCGCCGGGCGAGCGAGCTCGACCCCGACCTCAAGATCATGTTCATCACCGGCTTCGCCGCGGTGGCGCTGAACCCGGACAGCCAGGCGCCCAAGGACGCCAAGGTGCTGTCGAAGCCGTTCCACCTCAAGGACCTCGTCCGCGAGGTCGAGAAGATGCTGGCCGCCTGACCATGGTGCCGCGGCCGCGCGATCGCGCGGCCGCGGGAACGCCGAGATATCCGCGCGGGCGCCGTGTCAGGCCCCGCGCTTCTCCAGGGCGGCGGCCGCGACTTCCAGGAGGCCGTTGGCCTCGAGGAAGCTGCCGAGCCCGGCCTTGAACTCCCCGCTGTGCACGAACGCCTTGACGAGGTCCTCGATCTTGAGGTGCCCGGCGAGGATGCGCGCGACGAAGCCCTCCATCGACTTCGGATCCGGCCGGCGCCGCAGGATCGACAGGTAGAGGCCGGTGACGGCGAGTTCCGCGATCCGCCGCCGTCCCTCCTCGCCGGCGGCGAGGGCGTCGGCCCAGCCGTAGCTCGGGTCGCGGAAGAACGCCCGGCCGGCTCGGTTGTGGGAGATGCTCGGAACTTCGAAGTCCCGGGCGGTGCCGGGGAAGCGGGCGACCACGAGGCCGTCGCCGTCGAAGGATTCGTAGACGTCGTGCTCGACCTCGACGATCGCGCCGAAGTCGCGCAGGCGCTCCAGGCACTTCTGGTGCGTCAGCGGATCGCCGGAGATCTGCGGCGCGTGCGTCGACAGGAACAGCCAACCGATCCGCCCGGACCTGAACAGGGCCTCGCAGCTCGAGAGCACCTCGAGTTCGGCACCGTCGACGTCGCAGTGGAGCATGTCGAGCCGGTCGATCCCCTCGCGCGCCATCAGGTCGGCGACCGAGATCCGCGGCACCTCGACGACGCCGGAGCGCTGCGTTCCGAACGGCGCCGGCGGTCCGCTGGTCGCCGCGACGGCCGCCTGCAAGAAGGTCGGCGCCAAGTTGTTGAGGCCGGCGTTGGTGCGCCCGATCGACAGGTGCAGCGGGTCCGGCTCGACGACGACGGCGCGCCGGGCCGGGGCGCCGCGCAGGAACCACAGGCTGTAGTAGGACCAGTAGCCGCCGAGCTCGATCATGGTGGCGTCGGAGGGCAGGCGGTCCACCACCTCGGCGAACACGCGCTCCTGCTGGGGCTCGTGCCAGCCGTTCGCCAGTTCGATCAGCCGCGTCATCCAAGGGCCGGAATAGCCGTCGGCGACGACCTCGAGGCCGTTGTGCATGACCTGGACGCGGGTGCCGTCGGCACGGGTCCGGACGCGGCCGGCGTCGGCGACCCGCGGCAGCGCCCGGGTGTCGCCGCAGGAAACGGTCATCGCGATGCGCGCCTCGTTGCCGATCGTCTGCGGCACGCCCGGCTTGAACACCGGGATCGGCGTCACGACCGGCGTCGCGCCCGCCGCCATCGAGGCCGGGGCGACGAACTCGTCGAAGCAGTTCGGCGGCACCGCGATCACCTTGCCGAGACGGTCGTGGTGCTCCTCGGCGACGTAGAAGCGGTTGAGGCCGTCGAAGTAGACGAAGCGGTAGCCGCCGGCGACGAGGACCGGTTCCCATTCCTCGTGGGCCGGAACCTGGGAACCGGGCTCGGTCGCCTCGACGACGACGATCCAGGGGCGGTGGGCCGCGAAGTCGGCGCCCCGGAGCACGCCGAGTTCCGCACCCTCGACGTCGATCTTGAGAAAGTGGATCTCGGCCGGCGCGTGGGTCCGGCAGATCTGCGCGAGCGTCGTCATCTCGACCGAGCGCGCGGACACCGAGAATCCGGCGTCGCGGTGCACCGCGGCCTGATCGGACTGGCGGGTCGACAGGCCGCTCACGGCGGCCCGGCCGCCCGTCTGGGGAATGCCGACCTCGAAGAAGCTCGACCGGCCGGCCTGCTCGCCCACCAGCACGGGCAGGCAGATGTCGCGCGGGCGCGCCTTGACGAGCCGCTCGAAATACTCGGCCTGGGGTTCCACGTTCACGCCGCGCCAGCGGCGCTCGTAGAAGGCGTTGGTCACGGAGAATTCCACCGGATCGGCGGCGCCGACGTCGATGTAGAAGCCGTTCTCGACGTCCTTGAGGGCCCGCCAGAGAATGACGTCCTCGAAATTCTGCGCATAGGACTGGAACACTGCGTCCGCTCCCCCGGATGGTCCGTGCGCTCCGGCCGGGGAGAGGCGCCGTCGTCGCGTGCCCGCCCCCGGTTCGCCGGATGCCGTCTCGGTCGGCCCTGACCGCCGGGGATTTCCGCCCCGCCGGCCCCGCGACCGTCCCTCGCGATGCTATCGCAGCCGCGCGCCGCTTCTGCAAGTCCGCCCCGCGGCGGAGGCCGCGCGCGCCGCCGCGGACGGCGCGGCGAACGCATCCGAGCGCCACGCGCGAAGCCTCTTGCATCGCCCCGCGGCTCCCGCTATACACCGCGCCACGCCGCCCCCCGGGGCGGTCCCGCGGATGGTTCAAGGGCGTGTAGCTCAGCGGGAGAGCACTACGTTGACATCGTAGGGGTCACAGGTTCGATCCCTGTCACGCCCACCATCTCCTCGAAAGGCCCGGCTCGTCCGGGCCTTTTCGTTTTTCCGCCCCCCTCCCGTTCACACGGGCACCGGGCCGCCGGGGTCCTTGACCGTGGCGACGACGATGCTGGTGGAGATCTCGGCGACCGAGGGGATGTCGGCGAGGACGCGGCGCAGGAAGGCGTCGTAGTGCTCGATGGCGGGCAGGCGGATCGAGATCAGGTAGTCGTGCACCCCGGTGACCAATTCGCAGGAGAGGATCTCGGGGCTGGCGCGGACGGCGGCCTCGAAGGCGTCGAGATGGGCGTTGGTGCGCTGGACCAGCTTGACGAAGGCGTAGAGCTTCAACGGCGCGTCCACGGCGGCGGGATCGACCACCGCGCGGTAGCCGCGAATCGCCCCGGCATCCTCCAGCATCTGGACCCGGCGCCGGCACGGCGTCGCCGACAGGCCGACGCGGTCGGCGAGCGCCTGGATGGTCAGGCGGCCGTCGGCCTGCAGCGCGCGCAGGATGGCGCGGTCGATTCGGTCGAGCTCCATTGGTGGATTCCTCCAACGATCGGCCGAATCCTAGCCGTGATTGGCGAAAGCCGCCACGCGATCGCGGCTATGGTCGCCGAACGGTCCGGACGTGCGGCCTTTACGGGAGACGGCGAGGGTGGAACCATCCCGCCGCGGCCGGCGCGGCTCCGGGGAGGGAGGCTCCGATGGCGGTGGATCTCGAGGTGCTCGGCGAGCTCGAGCGCAAGGTACTGTGGCTGTCGACGTGGACGATCCACGCCGCCAACCACCTGCGCGACAAGCCGGACGGATTGAAGGTCGGCGGCCATCAGGCCTCCTCCGCCTCGATCGCCACGATCATGACGGCACTCTACTTCGCGATCCTCCGGCCGGAGGACCGCGTCGCGGTCAAGCCGCACGCGAGCCCGGTGTTCCACGCGATCCAGTATCTCCTCGGGTTGCAGACCCGCGACAAGCTGGAGCGCTTCCGCAGCTTCGGCGGCGCGCAGAGCTATCCCTCGCGCACCAAGGACGTCGACGACGTCGACTTCTCGACCGGCTCGGTCGGCCTCGGCGTGGCGATGACCGCCTTCGCCAGCCTCGTCCAGGACTACGTCCGCGCCAAGGACTGGGCCCGGCCGGCGGCGGGGGAGGGGCGGATGATCGCCCTCGTCGGCGACGCCGAGCTCGACGAGGGCAACATCTACGAATGCCTGCTCGAGGGAGCCAAGCACGGCCTGCGGAACTGCTGGTGGATCGTCGACTACAACCGCCAGAGCCTCGACGGCATCGTCCGCGAGGGGCTGAACGAGCGCTTCGTCTCGATCTTCCGCTCCTGCGGCTGGGACGTGACGGTGCTGAAATACGGCCGGCTGCAGGAGGCCGCCTTCCGTGAACCGGGCGGGGCGCGGCTGAAGGCCTTCATCGACGACTGCCCGAACGCGCTCTATTCCGCGCTCTGCTTCCAGGGCGGCGCGGCCTGGCGGGCCCGGCTGTCCGCCGCCTTCGCCGGCGACGCCGAGGCGACGGCGCTGGTGGAGCGGCGCGACGACCCGGCGCTGGCGGCGCTAATGGCCAACCTCGGCGGTCACGACCTCGGGCTGCTGGTCGACAGCTTCGCCGCGGTCGACCACGACCGGCCGATCCTGTTCCTCGCCTACACCATCAAGGGCCACGGCCTGCCGCTCGCCGGCCACAAGGACAACCACGCCGGCCTGATGACGACGGCCCAGCTCGAGACGCTGCGCGCCGCGATGGCCGTGCGGCCCGGCCGCGAATGGGAGCCGGTCGAGGGGCTGCGGTTGCCGGCGGAGCGGCTCGCCGCCGCGCTCGACGCCGTGCCCTTCGCCGCCCGCGGCCGGCGGCGGTTCGAGTCCGCGGCGGTGCCGGTGCCGGCGACGCTCGCCTACGGCGTGGCGCCCGTGATGTCGACCCAGGAGGCCTTCGGCAAGATCCTCGGCGAGATCGCCCGCGGGAGCGACGACCTCGCCCGGCGCATCGTCACCACCTCGCCGGACGTCTCGGTGTCGACCAACCTCGGGCCGTGGATCAACCGCCGCGGCCTGTTCGCCCGGAGCACCGTCGCCGACGTGTTCTCCGACGAGAAGGTCGCTTCGGTGCAGAAATGGGCGATGAGCCCCGCCGGCCAGCACGTCGAGCTCGGCATCGCCGAGAACAATCTCTTCATCATGCTCGCCGCGCTCGGGCTGTCGCATTCGCTGTTCGGCGAGCGGCTGATCCCGGTCGGAACGCTCTACGACCCCTTCATCGCCCGCGGCCTCGACGCCCTCAACTACGCCTGCTACCAGGGCGCCCGGTTCCTGCTGGTCGCGACGCCGTCGGGGCTGGCGCTGGCGCCGGAGGGCGGCGCGCACCAGTCGATCGGCACGCCGCTGATCGGCATCGCCCAGGACGGCCTCGCCGCCTTTGAGCCCGCCTTCGCCGACGAACTCGCGGCGATCATGGCCTGGAGCTTCGACTACCTGCAACGCTCCGGCGAGGGCGAGCCGGACGAGCGCAGCTGGCTGCGCGACGAGACCGGCGGCTCGGTCTACCTGCGCCTGACCACCCGGCCGCTGGAACAGATCCCGCGCACCCTCGACGGCGACCTGACGCGCGCGATCATCGACGGCGGCTACTGGCTGCGGCCGCCGGAGCCGACCTGCGAGGTCGCGATCGTCTATCAGGGCGCGTTGGCGCCGGAGGCGATCGAGGCGGCCGGCCTGCTCGCCGAGGACCGCCGCGGCGTCGCGGTGCTGGCGGTGACCTCGGCCGACCGGCTCTCGGCCGGCTGGCACGCCGCCGAGCGCGCCCGCCAGCGCGGCCGTGCCACGGCCACCTGCCACGTCGAGCGCCTGCTCGACGCCCTGCCGCGCGACGCCGGCCTCGTCACCGTGCTCGACGGTCATCCGACGGCGCTGTCGTGGATCGGCGCGGTGCGCGGCCACCGGGTCAAGCCGCTCGGCGTCGAGCACTTCGGGCAGTCCGGCACGATCCCGGACCTCTTCCACGCCTACGGCATCGACGCCAACGCCATCGCCCACGCGGTGAGCGCGGTGTCGCCGGGCCGGCCGGTGCGGCGGCTCGGGTCGCTGGCCTGAGGGAGCACCGCGGTCAGTCGCGGCGGGCGGCGGCATCCGCCTCGACGGTGCCGACCGGCAGCGGCACCGCGAGGTCGACCAGCGCCTTCAGCGGCAGGTGGTCGGAGGCGACGCGCGCCAGCGGGGTGTCGTGGACGGCGATCGCCTCGACCGCCCCGATCGGCCAGCCGAGGATGCGGTCGAGCGCGAAGATCGGCCGGCGCGAGGGAAAGCTCGGGTGGTGCTGCCGGGTCGGGCCGAACAGCGGCTCGAGCTCGGCGAGCGGGCAGTCGGGGCGGCCGGGCCGCCACTCGTTGAAGTCGCCCATCATCACCGTCGGCATCGGCTCGGCGCGCTCGAGCGCGGCCAGCAGCGCCGCGGTCTGGCGACGCCGGCTGCGCTTCAGGAGCCCGAGATGGGCGCCGACGACGCGCAGGCGCCCGGCGGGCAGGTCGATCTCGGCGAGCACCGCGCCGCGCGGCTCGGCCTGCGGCAGCGGCACGCGCTTGATCCGCCGGACCGCGCCGCCGCGCACGAACAGGGCGTTGCCGTGCCAGCCGTGGCTGAGCGGGCGCATCGCGACCGGCACCAGTTCGAGGCCGGTGGTGCGGGCGAGGCGCTCGAGGTCGAGGAGACCGTTGCGCAGGCCGAGCCGGCGGTCGGCCTCCTGGAGGGCCAGCACGTCGGCGCCGAGTTCGGCGACGACGTCGGCGATGCGGTCGGGATCGAAGCGGCCGTCGGTGCCGACGCACTTGTGGACGTTGTAGGTGGCGACGACGATGCGCGACGTCCGCGCCGGCTCGGCGGGGAAGGCGACGTCGGCGGCGCGGGCCGGCAGCACGGCGTCGAGCGCGGCGGCGAGCCGTTCGCGGCGCCGGCCGCGGGTGCCGCGCCAGGCGAGGAGGGCTCGTTCAAGGCGCGAACGCGCGAGCGTCATCGGTCCCTCGTTCGGAGATCGGCGCGGACGGGAGGACCCGCGCCGGGTGGATGGCCGGAAGCGGCGGCTCCCGGATCGCCCGCGGCTCTGGCAGGCGAATGCGGCAGGGGACGGGCGGCGCCCGTAGCGCGCCCGCGAGTTCAGGCGTCGCGCTCGGCCTCGTAACGGGCGCGGGTCTCGGCGTTCATCGGGTAGAGCCCGGGAAGCGCGACGCCGCGCTCGACCTCGGTCATGATCCAGGCCTCGCGGCGCTCCTGCTCGGGACCGGCGGCGACGACGTCGGCGACGAGGGCGGCCGGGATCACGACGGCGCCGTCGCCGTCGGCGACGATCACGTCGCGCGGGAACACCGCGACGCCGCCGCAGCCGACCGGTTGGTCCCAGGCGACGAAGGTGAGGCCGGCGACCGAGGGCGGCGCCGCCGCGCCGGCGCACCACAGCGGCAGCCCGGTCGCCAGCACGCCGGCGCGGTCGCGCACCGCGCCGTCGGTGACGAGGGCGGCGGCGCCGCGGCGGGCGAGCCGCGCGGCCAGGATGTCGCCGAAGACGCCGGCGTCGGTGACGCCCATGGCGTCGGCGACCACCACGGCGCCGGGCGGCATCGCCTCGATCGCGGCGCGGGTCGAGATCGGCGAGGCCCACGAGGCCGGCGTCGCGAGGTCCTCGCGCGCCGGCACGAAGCGCAGCGTGAAGGCCGGGCCGACGACGCGGCGGCCGTCGTCGCGCTGGGCGACCGGGCCGCGCATCCAGACGTTGCGCAGGCCCTTGCCGAGCAGGATGGTGGTGACGGTCGCCGTCGAGAGCGTGGCGAGCACTGCCGCCGTCGCCGGGTCGAGGGGGGAGGCGTCCGTGGTCATCGCGGGTCGTCCCGTGGCGGTTGGCATCCGGCAACGGCCTAGCAGGTCGCGCCGCCGCGGGCACCCGGTTTCGTCGCGGCGGCGGGCGGAAAAACGCCGCTGCCGCCGGACGCGCTATTGACGGGCCGCGGGTCGGTCCTTATGGTCCGCCCGACTTCGCGGCAGGGCCTTGACCGGTCCTGCCGGATTTCGTTCAGGCACAGCGGATCCACGCGACGACGGCCTGGGCGCCCCTAGAGGCGCCCGCCCGAACCGCGGCCGGGTCCGAGGGGATGGACCCGATGAAGATCAAGAACTCGCTCAAGTCGCTGCTCGGCCGCGACCGCAACAACCGGCTCGTGCGCCGCAAGGGCCGCATCTACATCATCAACAAGAAGAACCCGCGCTACAAGGCCCGCCAGGGCTGACGGCGTCGGGCCGCTTTCCTCGGCCCTTCGGACTTCGCGATCTCGACGGCGCATGCCGGGAGGACTATCTTCCCGGCATGCGTTCGTTTTGGCCGTCCCTCCTCGCCGTCCTCCTCCTCGCCGCCGGCCCCGTCCGGGCGGAGGAGACCCTCCTCGGTCCCCTCGAGCAACCGGCCGCGCCGCCGCGGCAGGCCGATCGGACCGTGCGCTCGGCGCTGGCGGATTCGGGCCGCGCCGAGCTCGACGACCTGTTTGCCCGGCTCGCGAGCGCCAAGTCGGCCGGCGAGGCCCACCCGGCCGAGCAGAAGATCCTGCAGCTGTGGACGCGCTCCGGCAGCGCCACCGTCGACCTGATGATGGGTTGGGCCGACAAGGCGATCGGCGAGAAGAACTATCCGCGCGCGCTCGATCTCCTCGACGAGGTGCTGGTGCTGAAGCCGGACTTCGCCGAGGGCTACAACCGCCGCGCCACGGTCCACTACCTCACCGACGACTACCGCTTGGCGCTGCGCGACATCCGCGCCACGCTGGCGCTGGAGCCGCGGCACTTCGGGGCGCTGTCCGGCTTCGGCGCCATCCTCGCCGACATCGGCGACACCCGCCGCGCCGAGGAGATCTTCCGCAAGGCGCTGGCGCTGCATCCCAATCTGACCGGGGTCAAGGAACGGCTCGACGACCTCGAGGCCGCCGACAAGGGCAGCCCGACCTGACCGCCGGCCGGACCCGCCCCCGATGATCCTCCTCACCCTCCTCGCGGGTCTCGCCGGCGCGGGCGCCGTGCTCGCCGTGGCGAGCGCCGTCGGTGCCGCCGCGATCGACCGCCGCCATCCGCCGCATGGCCGGATCGTCGACGTCGACGGCCTTTCCGTCCACGTGGTCGACGTCGCGCCGGATCCCGCCGGCGGCGAGGCGCTCCCCGTGCTGTTCGTGCACGGCGCCAGCGGCAATCTCGACGAATTGCGCGCCGCGCTCGGGCCCAGGCTCGCCGACCGGCGGACGATCTGGTTCGACCGGCCCGGCCACGGCCATTCGGCGCGCGGGCCGCGGCGGATGTCCGCGCCGGTCGAGCAGGCGCGGATCGCCGCCGGGCTGCTCGACCGCCTCGGCGTCGACCGTGCCGTGGTGGTCGGTCATTCCTGGGGCGGCGCCGTCGCCGCGGCGTTGGCGGTGACCCGGCCCGACAAGGTGGCCGGACTGGTGTTCGTCGCACCGGCGACCCATCCCTGGCCGGGCGGCGTCACGTGGTACTACACCGTCTCGACCCTGCCGGTGCTCGGCCGGCTGTTCGCCTGGACGCTGGCGCTGCCGGTCGGCGCGCTGCTCTTGCGGCCGGCGGCCGCCGGCGTGTTCCATCCGGAGCCGATGCCGCCGGCCTATCCGGAGGTGGCGCGGATCGCGCTGGTGCTGAGGCCGGAGACATTCCTCGCCAACGCCCGCGACGTCGCCGACCTCGCGGCCAACGTCGCGGCCCTCGCGCCGCGATACCCCGAGATCGCGGTGCCCACGGCGGTCGTCACCGGCGACGCCGATACGGTGGTGCTGCCGGCGATCCATTCCGAGGGGCTGGTGCGCGACATCGCCGGCGCCGAACTGGTGCTGCTGCCGGGCGCCGGGCACATGCCGCACCACACCCGGCCGGAGGCCGTGGTGGCGGCGATCGCGCGGGTGGCGGCGGCGGCGCGGGAAAGCGCCGATGCCGGCGCGTCTGCCCCCTTGCGCGCGGTGCCGGAAAGCGGTTAGACGGACGCCGACGGACCGACGGCGGCGCTCGCGCACGCCGGCCCGCCGCGATCATGAACACCAGGCCGGGCCCCTCTGGCAGTCCGCACCGGGCTGCGATGTCGGACTGGATCCCACGTCGGTTCGGCACGGTGCGATCCACTCCCCCGCGCTTCCCTCCCTTCGTCGCGAAGCGTTGACGGCTGGCCTGCCCGTCGCCGGACCTCGATCTCTCGAGGTTTGGTCGAACATGGAAATCTTCACCTCCGCGGGTCTCGCCGCGCTACTCCAGGTCATCGCGATCGACCTGGTGCTGGCCGGCGACAACGCGATCGTCATCGGTCTCGCCGCCGCCGGCCTGCCCAAGGCCCAGCGCGCCAAGGCGATCCTGGTCGGCATCGTCGCCGCCACCGTACTGCGCATCGGCTTCGCCGCCGCGGCGACGCAACTGCTCCAGATCCTCGGCCTCTTGCTGGTCGGCGGTATCCTGCTCCTGTGGGTGTGCTGGAAGATGTGGCGCGAGCTGCGCTCCTCGCACGCCGAGGAGGCCGCGGCGGAGGAGGCCCTCGCCGGCGAGGACCTGAACGCCGACGGCACCATCGCCGGCGGTGCGCCGCAGAAGACCTTCGCCCAGGCGGCGTGGCAGATCGTGGTCGCCGACGTCTCGATGTCGCTCGACAACGTGCTGGCGGTCGCCGGCGCCGCCCGCGAGCACCCGACCGTGCTGGTGATCGGCCTCGTGCTGTCGATCGCCCTGATGGGCATCGCCGCGAGCTTCATCGCCCGCCTGCTCAACCGCTTCCGCTGGATCGCCTACGTCGGCCTCGCGATCATCCTCTACGTCGCGATCGAGATGATCTGGCGCGGCGCCCACGAGGTCTGGCCGGCGGTCGCCGCCGTCGCCGCGACCATGTGATGCTGCCCGTCCGCGCGCGAGTGCCGGTGCGCCGGGACTCGTGCGCGGACGCGCCGTTCGGCCGGTTTGCCGGTCGGGCCCAGCGCGCCGAAAACGGAAACGGCCGCCGCATCCCGGGATGCGGCGGCCGTTTCCGTGTTCGAGATCCCTCGGGCGTGCTCAGATGCCGCTGAGGCCGTCGGCGCCGATGAAGGCGATGCGCAGGAGGTTGGTCGCGCCCGGGGTGCCGAAGGGCACGCCGGCGGTGATGATGATGCGCTGGCCGGGACGGCCGAAGCCCTCCTCGTAGGCGATCCGGCAGGAGCGGTCGACGAGGTCGTCGAGGCTGCGGGCGTCGTCGCCGACGACGCTGTGCAGGCCCCAGACCAGCGCCAGCCGGCGCGCCATCGCCCGGTTCGGCGACAGCGCGATGATCGGCGTCGACGGCCGCTCGCGCGAAGCGCGGATGCCGGTGGCGCCCGAGGAGGTGAAGCAGACGATGGCGGCGACGCCGAGCGTCTCGGCGATCTGGCGGGCGGCCGAGGAGATCACGTCGGCGCCGGTCTGCTGCGGGTCCGGGCGCTGGGCGTGCAGGATCGAGGAGTAGTACTCGTTGCGCTCCTGCGCCTCGGCGATCCGGCTCATGGTCTCGACCGCCTCGACCGGGTAGGCGCCGGCGGCGGATTCGGCCGAGAGCATGATGGCGTCGGCGCCCTCGAACACCGCGGTGGCGACGTCGGAGGTCTCGGCGCGGGTCGGCACCGGCGACTGGATCATCGATTCCAGCATCTGGGTGGCGACGATCACCGGCTTGCCGGCCTTGCGGCACATGCGGGTGATGCGCTTCTGGATGCCCGGCACCGCCTCGAGTGGCATCTCGACGCCGAGGTCGCCGCGGGCGACCATCAGCGCGTCGGACAGCTCCATGATCTCGTCGAGCCGCTCGACCGCCTGCGGCTTCTCGATCTTCGACATCACGCCGGCCTTGCCGCGCACGATCTTGCGGACGTCGGCGACGTCCTCGGCGCGCTGCACGAAGGAGAGGGCGATCCAGTCGACCTCGGCGTCGAGCGCGGCGAGGAGGTCGGCGTGGTCCTTCTCGGTCATGGCGCCCGAGGTCAGGATGGTGTCGGGCAGCGAGATGCCCTTGCGGTCGGAGATCTTGCCGCCGACCTCGACCTCGGTGACGGCGGTCTCGCCGTCGTTGGAGATCGTGCGCAGGCGCAGCTTGCCGTCGTCGATCAGCAGCCGGTGCCCGGGACGCAGGGCGTCCATGATGTCCTCGTGCGGCAGGTGCACGCCGTTGCGGTCGCCGTCGACCTTGCCGCGGTGGAGCGTGAAGCGCTGGCCGATCTCGATCATCTGCGGACCGGACGCGAAGGTGCCGAGGCGCAGCTTCGGGCCCTGCAGGTCGGCGAGGATGCCGATCGGCCGGCCGAACTCGTGCTCGACGGCGCGGATCCGCGTCACCAGCTCGCGCAGCTTGTCGTGGCTGGTGTGGCTCATGTTGATGCGGAACAGGTCGGCGCCGGCGCGGTAGAGCGCGGCGATCACCGACTGTTCCGACGACGCCGGCCCGAGGGTGGCGAGGATCTTGACCTTGCGATTGCGTCTCATCGGATCGCCCCGTTGCCCTTCTGCGTCGGCTGGTAGAGATGGACGGTCCAGCTGCGCTGCTCGGCGGTGTCGATCTCGAAGAAACCGGTCCGCTCGTAGCCGCGCGCGACGCAGTCCTCGACGCCGACGATGGTGAACATCTTGCGCCGGGTGCACATGGTCGCCTTGCCGCTCCACTCCCCGCCTCGATTGGCGTCTACCGCGTAGAGATAATAGTACCGTGACCCCAGCGCCCCGGAGAGGAGCGTCCCGCACTTCTGCCCGCCGATGTTCCACCAACCTTCCGATCGCCAGCCGTCCTTGGCCTTGTAGCCGATGGCGACGGAGACGGTGCTGTCGGTCTTGTTGCAGAGACGCAGGTCGGCCAGTGCCGGCGCCGCGCCCGCGAGCAGGGTCGCCGCGGCGAGCGCGGGCACGACCAGCCCGAGCCCCGTGCGCGCACCGGGCCGCCGGCCTGCCGAAGTCCGTGATTCCGCAGAGGCCTTCATCGTCGAGCACATCGTCGAGCGTCCGCCTTATCGCGTGAGGGACACCGGCAGTCAACGCGAGAGATCGCATGGCTCGGCCTTGTGCTTGGCCTTGTCATGCGTCCTGCGCAGATCGTTGCCCACCGCCTGCGCCGTGCGGCGGCCTCGGCCGGCCCGGCCGCGGCGACCCGGCGCGCCGCGGGGCTCACGACCGCGGCCTCGCGACGAAGATGCCGGCGAGGATGGCGAGGCCGCCGACGACCTGCTGCCAGCCGAGCGTCTCGCCGAGCACGGCCCAGGCGACCAGCGCGGCGGCGATCGCCTCGAGGAAGATCACCAGCGAGGAGAAGGCGGCGGAGAGGTGGCCGAGGGCGAAGGCGAGCAGGCCCTGGCCGCCGGCGTGGCTGACGAAGGCGAGGGCGAACAGCGCCGCGACGCCGCCCGCGCTCGACGGCAGCAGCCGCGGCTCCAGCGCGCTCGCCACCGCCAGCAGGCAGGCGGCGGTGATCGCCGTGTTGACGAAGGTGATCGATCCGGAGGTGGCGGTGCGGCGGGCGACGCGCACGGCGAGGAAATAGGCGCCGAAGAACACCGAGGTGGCGAGGCCGTAGAGGTCGCCGACGAGGTGCTCGGGGGCGAGCGTGTAGGAGCCGCCGATCAGCACGGCGCCGCCGGCGAGGCAGAGCGCGAGTCCTCCGAACACCGACTTCTCCACCCTCTCGCCGATGAAGAGACCCGAGCCGAGCACGACCCAGACCGGCGCCATGGTGGCGAGGAAGGTGGCGTTGGCGACCGAGGTGTTGACGATCGCGAGGTGCCAGCAGATCAGGTCGCCGGAGAAGAACAGGCCGGCGGCCCAGACCGAGGGCGCCGAAAAGGCCCGGCGCAGCGCCGCGGTGCCGCCGTCGGACAGCGCCCACACCGCCAGGATCGGCAGCGCGAGGGCGACGCGCCAGAAGGCGCTGGCGAACGGGCCGACGTCGGCGAGGCGGACGAAGGTCGGCGACACGCCCATCGCCACCGCGCCGGCGACCAGGGCGGCGACGGCGAGGGCGGTTCGATCGACGGGGGACGGCTCGGGGACGGCGACGGTCGCTTCGGCTCGCTGCTGCACGGTCTCTTCTTCTTCGGTCCGATCCGCTGGTTGCGCCCGATCCGCGCGGCCGCCGCGGCGGTCCGAGCGCGTCCCGGGCGGCGGAAGGGGGCCCGGCGGACGGACGAGGTCGCCGCTTCTTACCCGCGATGGTGCGCCGGGGAAAGGCGGCTGACAAGACCGGCCGGGAACGATATCCCTTCGCGATCATGTGCGAAGCTCCCCCGTCCACCGTTTGCGACGACGATGCGCCGTTCGAGCGGATCGACGGCGCCCGCGCCTCCGGCGTGCTGTTCCTGTGCGATCACGCCTCCAACCGGGTGCCTGCGCCCTTCGGCGCGCTCGGCCTGCCGCCGGCCGAGTTCGCCCGCCACATCGCCTACGACATCGGCGCCGCCCGGTTGACGCGCCGGCTGGCGGCGCTCGCCGGCGCGCCGGCGCTGCTGACGCGCTTCTCCCGCCTCGTGATCGACCCCAACCGCGGCGAGGACGACCCGACGCTGGTGATGCGCCTCTCCGACGGCGCGGTGGTGCCCGGCAACGCGGCGATCGACGCCGCGGGCCGCGCCGATCGGATCGCGCGGCTGCACCGGCCCTACCACGCGGCGATCGCCGCCGAACTCGACGCCTTCGCCGCCGCGGGCGTCGTGCCGGCGATCGTGTCGCTGCACTCGTTCACGCCGGCCTGGAAGGGCCGGGCGCGGCCCTGGCACGTCGCCGTGCTGTGGGACGCCGACCCGAGGCTCAGCCGCGACCTGATCGCCGCGCTGGCGGCGGATGGCGACCTCGTCGTCGGCGACAACCAGCCCTACGACGGCGCGCTCGAGGGCGACACGCTCAACCGCCACGGCACCGCGCGCGGCCTGCCGCACACGCTGATCGAGGTGCGCCAGGACCTCGTCGCCGACGACGCCGGCGCCGACGCCTGGGCCGACCGGCTGTGGGCGGCGCTGGCGCCGATCCTCGCCGATCCCGCCCTGCACCGGATCGAGCGGCACGGCTCGCGCACCGGCCGGCACCGCCGGCGGCGACCCGGCGAATCGGGTTGACGGGCGGGGGCTCTTCCGCCTTCATGCCGCCCGACCGGGCCGGGGCCGAGCGCCGACGGCCCGCCCATGGATGCCATCGGGGTTCCCGGCCCCCGCGGGTCCGCGGCGCTTCCCGTGCGGGCGCCGCCCGACCGGCGGCCGAGGCCCCGCCAGACTTTGGAGATCAGGACGATGGTCGCAGACGTTGCCGACACCGGCGTCGCCGCCGAGGAGCTGAAGCAGTTCGTCGAGCGCATCGAGCGTCTCGAGGAAGAGAAGAAGGCGATCGCCGACGACGTCCGCGACGTCTACGCCGAAGCCAAGGGCCGCGGCTTCGACATCAAGGCGATCCGCGCGATCGTGCGCCTGCGCGCCAAGGAGCCGCACGAGCGCGAAGAGGAAGAGGCGATCCTCGAGCTCTACAAGAGCGCGCTTGGGATGGCGTGACGCCGGCTCCGCGGCGTCCCGATCCATCGGGACGCCGCACTGCTCCGGCGGGCGCCCCTCGCGCCTCGCCGCGGCCGACGCGGCGCGACAGTCGGTCGCGCGCGGTGGGCGGGGAACCCTGCGCCCGCTGCCGGAAACGGCGGAATCGCGGGGCGCCGACGCGGCCGCGGGCCGCGGCGGCGCCGATTTCCGGACCGGACCGGGAAGATTGTCCGGTCGTGTCGGGAGGAATTCCCGGTCGTTGCGGGCGGCGACCGCGGATCCCAGGCCGATGACCGAAATTTAACGTGAACTCGACGGGCGGCGGGGGGATCACCGGGATCGGGAGGTCCGTCACCCGTGTCCCTGAAGGCTCGCCTCGTGGGCGCGATCGCGCTCGTGCTCGTCCTGGTGCTGATCGCCGGGGGCGCGCTCACCTACAACCATGCCCAGCGCAAGGTCGAGGTCGAGATGGACGCCGCCATGGAGGTGGCGCGCAACACCGTGGCGCGCCGGCTGGAGAACCTCGGCGACAGCTACCGGCCGATCGCCTACCTCGAGGAGACCATCGAGATCTTCGACGGCGACCGTCACGTCGCCGCGGCGCTGGTCGACGGCACGGGTGCCGAGATGAAGCGCTCGGTGATCCCGCCGCCGGCCAACGAGGTGCCGGACTGGTTCCTGAAGCTGGTGGCGCCGACCTATCCGGTCGAGCAGGTGCCGCTGCCGGTGCTCGGCAACCACCTCGGCTCGATCGCGCTCTATCCCGACCCGCGCAGCGAGGTCGACGAGGTCTGGGCCGACGTCCGGCTCAACCTGACGGTGCTCGGCGGCTTCTCGGTCGCCGCCTTCGCCTTCGTGACGCTGGTGATCGGCCGGGCGCTCGCCCCGATCACCGGCCTCTCCGAGGCGATGCGGCGGATCGGGCAGGGCGACTACGCCGTCGCGGTGCCGGTCGGCGGCTCGCCGGAGCTGGCGCTGCTCTGCCGCGGCTGCAACGACATGGCGCGCCGGCTCGCCGACATGTCGGCGCGCAACCGCCAGCTCGGCGAGCAACTGGTCCGCCTCCAGGACGAGGAGCGCGCCGAACTCGCCCGCGAACTCCACGACGAGGTCGGCCCGCTGCTGTTCGCCGTCGACGTCGACGTCGCCGAGATCGCCCGCGTCGTCGAGACCACCGGCGGCGGACCGCGCGGATCCGTCGTCGCCGCCAAGGCCGCGGCGGCGCGGCAGGCGGCGTCGGCGGCGCGCACCTACGTCCGCGACATCCTCGGCCGGCTCCGGCCCGGGCTGATCGGCAGCCTCGGGCTCGCCGCCGCGATCCGCGAACTCGCCGCCTTTCACCAGTCCCGCGAGCCGGAGACCGCCTTCGATCTCGACCTTTCCGACGTCGGCTTCGGGCCGGAGGTCGACGCGGTCGTGCTCGCCGTGGTGCGCGAGGCGGTGGTCAACGCGGTCAAGCACGCCCGGCCGCGTCGGATCGAGATCGCGGTGGTCGACCTCGGCGGCGAGGTCGCGGTCCGCGTCGTCGACGACGGCGCCGGCCTCGCCCCGCGCGCCGGCCCGCCGGTCGGCTACGGCCTCGTCGGCATGCGCGAGCGCGTCGAGGCGATCGGCGGATCGATCGCGATCGGACCGCGGCCGACCGGGCGCGGCACCGCGGTGTCCGCGGTGATCCCGGTCGCCGGCATTCCCGTCCCCTCCGCCGCGCCGCGCGCGGCCGAAGCAGAAGGCGTCAGCCCATGAAGGTCCTCGTCGTCGACGACCACGTGATCGTCCGCGAAGGCGTCGCGCGCCTCCTGGCCGCGATCGACCGCGTCGAGATCCGCGAGGCCGAGACCACCCAGGACGCGCTCGCCGCCTTCCGGCGCGAGCGGCCCGACGTCGTCGTGCTCGACATCAACCTCAAGGGCGGCAGCGGCCTCGAGCTGCTCCGGCGGCTGCGCAGCGAGGATCCCGACACCCGGGTGGTGATCTTCAGCATGTATTCGGACGTGGTCTACGCCACCTCGGCGCGGCGGGCGGGAGCGATCGGCTACGTCTCGAAGAGCGCGACCTCCGACCAGCTGCTCACCGCGGTCAGGCGGGCGGCGCGCGGAGAGACCTACGTCGACACCGGCATCGCCGAGGAGATGGCGCTGTCGGCTTTCTCGCCGCAGGAGCCGTCGAGCCAGCTGACGGCGCGCGAGCTCGAGATCCTCCGGATGCTCGCCGACGGCCGCAGCCTGTCCGACATCGCCGACACCCTCGGCGTCGCCTACAAGACGGTGGCCAACACCTGCACGCGGATCAAGGAAAAACTCGGCGTCGAGCGCACCGCCGACCTGATCCGCTTCGCGATCGAGAACCAGCACATCCGAGTTCTCGGACAAACGCGCGACGTCTCGTCGCGGATCGACTGAGCAACCGCAGCATTACGGCGACGTAATGCTGGCAGAAAGGGAAATGTCCCGGAGCGAACAAGGGAAAACATCCCATTCCCGTCTCCGGGCAATCGTCCTAGCCTCCGTGACATCTTCGGAGTTCGTCGCTTCCGCCATCCCTAGGGCGGCCGCGGGCCCTCCTCCGGAGACCGGCAAGCCGATTCCACGACGTACACGCGATCGGTGACGGCGAGCGCCCTCCCTCGGGCGCTCGCCGACCGGTCCCGCGCGCCGGTGTCGTGGGGTTCGGTCGGCGGGAGGAACGAGGGAGGCCGTCGGACGGGGGGTACCGGCGGCGTCGGGGGAAACGGGACCCACGGGAGAGGACCACATGGCACTTCGAGCGAAATGGCTCGCCGGCGCCCTCTGCCTCGCGCTCGGCGCGATCGGCGGAATCGGGGCGGCACTCGCCAACGACGAGATCATCGAGAGGACCAAGAACGACAACCTCTGGCCGGCGCCCGGCCGCGACATGGCGCTGACGCGCTATTCCGCCCTGTCCGACATCAACAAGGACACGGTCGGCCGCCTGCAGATGGTGTGGTCGCAGTCGACCGGCGCCCTGCGCGGCCACGAGGGCCAGCCGGTGGTCGTCGAGATCGACGGCAAGCCGATGATGTTCTTCGTCTCGGCCTGGCCGAACATCGTCCAGGCGCTCGACCTGTCGGACCCGGACAATCCGAAGGCGATCTGGAACTACGTCAAGAAGACCGACCGCGACGAATCCGCCGTGCCGCGCGCCTGCTGCGACGTGGTCAACCGCGGCCTCAACTACGCCGCCGGCAAGGTGATCTTCCACACGCTCGACGGCTACCTGATCGCGCTCGACGCCAAGACCGGCAAGGAGGCCTGGGTCGTCAAGCACGCCTATCCCGAGCACGGCGAGACCCACACCGGCCCGGCGCTGGTCGCCGACAAGTACGTCATCGCCGGCTTCGGCGGCGACGAGTTCGCCGCCCGCGGCCGCATGGTCGCCTACGACATCGAGACCGGCAAGGAAGTCTGGAAGTGCCATTCGACCGGCACCGACGCGGACACCTGCATGACGGCCGAGACCAACAAGGCCCACCCGGAATACGGCACCGCCGGCTCGGACATCTCGCTGAACAGCTACCCGGAAGGCGAGTACAAGATCGGCGGCGGCTCGCCCTGGGCGTGGTTCTCCTACGATCCGGAACTGAAGCTGGTCTACGCCGGCACCGGCAACCCGGGCCACTGGTCGCCGTCCTACCGCTGCGGCGACGACACCCACGAGGCCTGCAACACCGGCAAGTGGGACAACAAGTGGTCCATGACCATCATGGCCCGCAAGGTCGACACCGGTGAACTGGTCTGGGCCTACCAGAAGACCCCGTTCGACCAGTGGGACTACGACGGCGTCAACGAGAACATCCTGGTCGACATGGAAGTCGACGGGACGATGCGCAAGACGCTGGTCAACTTCGACCGCAACGGTTTCGCCTACGTCCTCGACCGCACCGACGGCACGCTCCTGCGCGCCAACAAGTTCGTGACGGTGAACTGGGCCGAGAGCGTCGACCTCAAGACCGGCCGCCCGGTCAAGGTCAAGGAGCACTCGCCGTTCGAAGTCGGCCGCAACGTTCAGGCCTGCCCCTCCGCCATGGGCGGCAAGGACCAGCAGCCGGCGTCGGTCGACCCGAAGGAGCCGTGGATGTTCTACGTACCCACCAACAACTGGTGCATGGAGGACGAACCGCAGCAGCGCACCCACACCCAGCAGGGCACGGTCTACGTCTTCGCCAACGTCTACATGTACCCGGAAGTCCCGGGCGTGACGGGCAAGCTGAAGAAGTTCAACGTGCTCACCGGCGAGACCGTGTGGGAGATCCCCGATCCGTATCCGAACTGGTCTGGCACCCTGACCACCGCCGGCGGCCTCGTGTTCTACGGCTCGCTCGGTGGCGACTTCCGCGCCGTCGACCGCGAGACCGGCAAGGTGGTGTGGCAGCGCAAGCTCGGCTCCGGCATCATCGGCAACCCGATCGCCTACAAGATCGACGGCAAGGAATACGTCTCGGTCTTCGCCGGCATCGGCGGCTGGATCGGCCTGCCGATCACCGCGGGCCTCGACCTCAGCGACAAGTTCGGCGCGATCGGCGCGACGGCGATGGCCAAGGCGGCCGGCCTCGACAAGATCCCGCAGGGCGGCATGCTCTACACCTTCCGCGTCTACTGAGAAACGTCATTTGAAATACACATCGCCCGGCGATCGTTTCGCCGGGCGATGCGGCATTTCTACTTTATAAATATTCTGCATTACACGATTTTAATTTGATCATACGGTGCCGGCCGCAGGATAAAGCGGCTCGGGAGGATGCGTGGTGATGCGGATCGGTTCGATACTGACGGTGCTCTTGGCCGTGCAGGCGGCGGTGCTCGGCGCCGCGGCCGCCGAGGAGGCCCCGGCCTTCAACAAGCAGATCCCGTATCAGCAGATGACGCCGGCGGAGCGGACGGCGGCGCGCAAGGCGGCGCGCGACCAGCGCTACGACACGCTGAAATTCTGCGCCGATCCGGGCAACCTGCCGCTGTCCGACGTCCACGGCGCCGGCTTCCAGAACCGGATCGCCGAGGTGGTGGCGAAGCGGCTCGGCGCCAAGGTCTCGACCTTCTGGCGGCCGTTCCTCGAGCGCGGGCTCACCCGCGAGACCTTCGACAACAACGAGTGCGACATCCTGATCGAGGTGCCCTACGGCTACGAGCGCATCCTGACCACGGTGCCGATCTACCGCTCGACCTACGTGCTGGCGACGCGGACCGACCGGAACTTCACCTTCTCCGGCTTCGACGACCCCCGCCTCGAGGACATCCGCATCGGCGTGTTCCAGCACTCGGCCTTCCGCGAGGCGCTCGCCCGCCACGGCCGCAAGGAGAAGCTCGACGTCCACGTCATCAGCCAGGATGCCGATCTCGAGCCGGAGAAGCAGCCCTGGCGGCAGGTGCAGAAGGTGGTGGACGGCACGCTCGACGCCGCCGGCGTCTGGGGGCCGTTCGCCGGCTGGCTGAAGAAGCAGGGCGCGCCGCTGACGCTGCAGCCGGTCAACCTGATGGAGGACCAGGTGGTCCTCGAGTTCGACCTCGCCTTCGGCGTGCGCACCAACGATCCCATCCTGAAATACGCCCTCGACTTCGCCCTCGAGGACTCCAGGGACGAGATCCGGGCGATCCTCGACGACTTCGGCGTGCCGCTGGTGCGCTGCTCGGCCTGCGTGGTCGACGGCGACCTGCCGTCCCACGGCACATATTTCGACCGCATCGTCGACGAGGGCCAGAAGCGCTTCACCGAGGTGGCGCCGGAGGAGACCCGCCGCATCGACGCCGCCAAGGCCTCGCCCGACCAGATCGTCACCGTCGCCAAGGTCGACGCCGAGATCGCGGCGGGGGCGAAGGCGCAGGATCTCCTCGAGGGCGCGGTGCTCGCCTCCGACGAGGCGCGCATCGAGGCGCTGATCGCCCGCGGTGCCGACGTGAACCGGCGTTCCAAGCTCGGCGCGCCCGCGGTGATCACCGCGGCGCAGAGCCGCGACACCGAGCTCGTCGCCTTCCTGCTCGACCACGGTGCCGACGTCGAGGCGACCGACCTCTCGGGGTGGACGCTGCTGCAGCACGCCATCCTGCGCAACCACCAGCCGACGGTGAAGCTGCTGGCCGAGCGCGGCGCCGACCTCGGCCGGCAGACGCCGAACGGGGTGTCGCCGCTCGGCCTCGCGCTCTCGGAGGGCAAGTACTTCGCCGCCGAAACGCTGATCGCCGCCGGCGCGCCGGTCGACGAGCGCTTCGGCACGGAGGCGCTGACGCCGATGATGGTGGCGGCCACCCAGTACGAGGCCAACAACCGCGACGCCCAGATCGCACAGGGGCCCTCGATCGTCGCGCTCGCCGAGCAGTTGGTCGCCAAGGGCGCCGACCTCGACGCCCGCACCCGCCACGGCGTCACCGCGGCGATGATCGCGGCCGGTTTCGACAACGCCGCGATGATCGGTCTGCTCGCCAAGGCCGGCGCCGACCTCGCCGCCACCGACAACGCCGGCCGCTCGGCCCTCGACGTCGCCCGCGAGGCCGACGCCGCCGCGGCGGTGCAGGCGCTCACCCTGTTCCAGAAGAAGCCGTGACGACGGCTCGCCGGCATCCCCCCGTCATCCCAGAGGGCCAGAATCCGTGAAGACGTTCGTGTCATCCGCCGTCGCCGCCGCCGCGCTGCTCGTCGCCGCGGGGGCGGCCCTCGCGATGGGGCCGGCGCCGCTCGAGCGGCCGAGCCTCGTCGTCCGCGCCGCGATCCAGGGGCCGATCGACGAGAAGTACAAGATCCCGGTACCGAAGGAGCAGGGCAAGATCGCCGCCGGCGCCGAGCGCGACTATCTGGGCGGCAAGCTGAAGATCGCGGTGACCGAGGTCGCCAACGACGCGATCAAGGTCAAGGTCAACGGCGGCGAGGAGACGTCGGTCAAGGCGAGCGAGCTGACGCTGTTCCAGGTCTCCGACGCCGAGATGTGCACCGTCGTCTACCTCGGCAAGTCCGGCCAGAAGGCGATCGTGGCCGGGCGCTGCGATCCGGTGACCGACGAGCTGAAGGCCGCCGCCGCCGAGCAGCTCGCGCATCGCGGCGACAAGGTGGTCGGTCCGCGCGAGGTGATCGCCGGCGCCGCCAAGGGCACGCTGAAGAACCCCTACGAGGGCAACGCGCAGGTCGCCGCCGAGGGCCACCAGCTGTTCCTCGCCAACTCCTGCAACGGCTGCCACGGCGGCAACGGCGGCGGCGGCATGTGCCCGCCGCTCTCCAACGAGGTCTGGGTCTACGGCTCGGATCCCGACACGCTGTTCCGCCTGATCACGCTCGGCAGCGACGATCTCCAGGCCGAGGGCTACTCGCGCAAGGGCCGCGAGAACGTGGTCGGGCCGATGCCGCCCTACGGCGACATCATCGAGAACAGCGACGACCTCTGGAAGATCGTCACCTTCATCCAGTCGCTGCACCAGAAGTGAGGTGGGGATGCGCCGGCGCCCGGGTTTCGACCTGATCGGACCGCTGACCGCGGTCCTCCTGACGGCGGTCGCTGTCGCGGCGGTCGCCGTGCGCCCCGTGGCGGCGGCCGACGCGGCCAAGGCCCGCGCGCCCAGGGTGACGGCGCACTACGCCTATCTCGGCAAGGCCTATCCGGATCCGCCGCCGTTGTCGCTGCTCGACCCGATCGTCGACGACGAGGGCCTCGCCGGCGCCCGGCTCGGCGACCGCGAGAACAAGGCGACCGGCCGACTGCTCGGCGACGACTTCGTCATGGACGAGGTGGTCGTGGCCCGGGACGGCGACGTCGCCGCCGCCGCGGACGCCCTGTTCGCGGCCGGCGTGCGCTTCGTGATCGCCGACCTCGACGGTGTCGACCTGCTCGCGGTCGCCGCCCGGTCGGGCGCGGCCGACGCCATGATCCTCAACATCCGCGACGGCGACGACGACCTGCGCCAGTCGCGGTGCCGCGCCAACGTCTTCCACGTGGCGCCGAGCTACGCCCAGCGCACCGACGGCCTCGCGCAATACCTGATCTGGAAGCGCTGGAAGAACTGGCTGCTGGTCGCCGGCACCGCCCCGGCGGACCTCGCCTACGCCGCCGCGGTCGAGCGCGCGGCGACCAAGTTCGGGGCCGAGATCGTCGAGCGCCGCTCCTACGCCTTCGAGGCGGGGTCGCGCCGGGTCGAGTCCGGGCACCAGCAGGTCCAGACCCAGATGCCGATGGTGACCCAGGGCGCGCCGGACTACGACGTCGCCTTCGTCGCCGACGCCTCGGAGACCTTCGGCGAGTATCTCTCCTACCAGACCGACCGGCCGCGGCCGGTGGTCGGCACCCACGGTCTCGTCGGCGTCGGCTGGCACCGCGCCTTCGAGCAGTTCGGCGGCATGTCGCTGCAGTCCTCGTTCGAGCGCCGGGCCAAACGCTGGATGCGCGAGCGCGACTACGACGGCTGGCTCGCCGCCAAGATCTTCGGCGAGGCGGTGACCCGGACGGGCTCGGCCGCGCCGGCGGACGTGCGCGCCTACGTCACCGGCCCGGAGTTCCGGATCGCCGGCCACAAGGGCATCGGCATGACCTTCCGGCCCTGGGACAACCAGCTGCGCCAGCCGATCCTCGTCATGGGGCCGCGCGCGCTGGTCTCGATCTCGCCGCAGGAGGGCTTCCTGCACGAACGCTCCGAACTCGACACGCTGGGCTTCGACCTGCCCGACAGCACCTGCCGCTTCCCCTGACGACCGCTCCCGGAGGAGACCCGATGCCCCGCCACCCGATCCCCGCGCTGCTCTCGGCGGCCGTCCTCGCGGCCTCGGCCGCGCCGGCCTTCGCGGGGGCGATCTTCGTCTCCAACGAGAAGGACAACACGGTCACCGTGCTCGACCCCGCGACCTACGCGGTGGTGAAGACGATCGAGACGGGCGCGCGGCCGCGCGGCATCGTGATCTCGCGCGACGGCCGCGAGGTGTTCGTCTGCTCGGGCGACGACGACCGCATCGACGTGATCGACACGGCCCGCCTCGAGATCGTGCGGACGCTCGACTCCGGGCCAGACCCGGAACTGCTCGACGTCGATCCGAAGGGCGAGCGGATCTACATCGCCAACGAGGACGACGCGATGGTGACGGTGATGGGCCGCGCCGACGGGGCGGTCGCGGCCGAGATCCCGGTCGGCGTCGAGCCCGAGGGTGTCGCGATCTCCGAGGATTCCAAACGGATCGTCGTGACCTCCGAGAGCACGTCGATGGCCCATTTCATCGACGCCGACTCGCTCGAGGTGCTCGCCAACGTGCTGGTCGACACCCGGCCGCGCTATGCCCGCTACGCGCCGGACCAGAAGACGGTCTGGGTCACCTCCGAGATCGGCGGCACGGTGTCGGTGATCGACGCCGAGACCTTCGCGCCGGTCGGCCGGATCGGCTTCGAGGTGGCGGGCCTCAGGCCCGAACTGATCCAGCCGGTCGGCCTGCGCTTCTCGCGCGACGGCAAGCTCGCCTTCGTCGCGCTCGGTCCGGCCAACCGCGTCGCCGTGGTCGACACCGCGACGCGGGCGGTCAAGGACTACGTGCTGGTGGGCCAGCGGCCCTGGCACATGGACCTCTCCGCCGACGGCGCCAAGCTCTACGTCGCCAACGGCCTCACCAACGACATGACCGTCGTCGACGTCGCGACGCTGACCGCGGAACGCTCGGTGCCGGTGGGTCGGCTGCCGTGGGGGATCGCGACGATGCCCTGAGCCGAGGTTGATATGCGCATGGCAGCATCGCGCGGAACGTGTCATCGGTCCGACCGTTGAACCGGATATGCGGGTCTCGGCCGCTCCGAGACCCGGCGATTCCGGAGGCCGACAGCAAGGAGAATACGCAATGTCCCGTATGCGCACACTCGTCTCTGCCGCGCTCGCCGCGGCCGGCCTCGCCGCGCTCTGCAGCCCCGCCACCGCCGTCACCGGCAAGGAGGCACTCGCCCAGCTCAACAAGGACGGTGACGACACCTTCGAGATCGTCGAGGTGATCGACTGGGGCACCCAACTGTTCTCGGCGATCAATCCGGACGGCGACACCACGCTGGAGCCCGACGAGACCGAGGGCCGCCTGACCGAGGCCGACTGGGCCGCCGTCAACAAGGACGGCGACCAGACGCTCGAGATGGACGAGTGGCTGTCGATCGTCCGCAGCCGCTTCGAGGCGGCCGACGCCGACAAGGACGGCAAGCTGACCGAGGCCGAGCTCGACACGCCGGCCGGCCAGTCGCTGCTGCTCGTGCTGATCAAGTGAGGCCGGCGCCCGCGCGCGCTTGACGCGGGCGGGCCTTCCCTCGACCGACGTCCCCGGGGCCGGCGCGGAGCGATCCGCCGCCGGCCCCGCCGTTTCCGGCACCGTGATCGTGCCGCCCCCGCGGCGATTCGCCCGTCCGTCGGGAAAATTCGGCAAGCCCTGTCGGGACAATGTCCCCTTCAGCCCACCGGTGGCGCCACCCATAGTCGCGGGCCCCGTCGACCGGATGTGCGAGGCCCCCGGTCGTGTCCCCCGTGCCGGTGGAGGTCGCCATGTCCCGAGACGCCGCATCCCGGATCGCCGCCGCGCTGCTGCTGGCGGTCTGCGCCGGATCCGCCGTACCGGCGGCGGCCGCCACCAAGGCACCCCCGGTCGAGATCCGGATCGGCTATCTGAAGTGGGGCGTCGAACACGTCACGCTGTCGCTCTACGACCAGCCGGCCGCCGACGACGGTCTCGCCGGCGCGCGGCTCGCGGTGGCCGACAACAACACGACCGGCAGCTTCACCGGCCAGTCCTTCGCGCTGGTCGAGAAGACCGTGACCTCGACCGCCGAGGCGCTCGCGGCCCAGGCCGAACTCGCCGCCGCCGGCGTCACG
Source organism: Oharaeibacter diazotrophicus (assembly GCF_004362745.1). Taxonomy (NCBI): domain Bacteria; kingdom Pseudomonadati; phylum Pseudomonadota; class Alphaproteobacteria; order Hyphomicrobiales; family Pleomorphomonadaceae; genus Oharaeibacter; species Oharaeibacter diazotrophicus. The sequence goes on from NZ_SNXY01000007.1 coordinate 81,954, forward strand.
CTGGTGGTCGCCGAGGTGCCGGCCGAGACCGTGCTCGCGCTCGCCGACGCCTCGGGCGCGCCCGACCAGCTGATCTTCAACGTCGCCGCCCCCGAGGATTCGCTGCGCGAGGCGGACTGCCGGGCCGACGTCGTCCACGTCACGCCGACCTACTCGATGCTGGCGGATGGGCTGGCGCAGTATCTGGTGTGGAAGCGCTGGCCGCGCTGGTTCCTGCTCTCCGGCGCGCTGCCGAAGGACGAGCTCTGGGCCGACGCGCTGAAGGCGGCGGCGACCAAGTTCGGCGGGCAGGTCGTCGAGGAGCGCGTCTATTCCTCGACCGACACCGCCCGGCGCACCGACAGCGGCCACATCCAGGTCCAGCAGCAGCTGCCGGTGTTCACCCAGAACGCCCCCGAGCACGACGTCGTGGTGGTCGCCGACGAGAGCGACGTCTTCGGCGCCTACATCCCCTTCCGCACCTGGGAAGCCAAGCCAGTGGCCGGGTCGGCGGGCCTGATGCCGACGAGCTGGAACCCGAACCACGAGCAGTGGGGCGCGATGCAGATGCAGAGCCGGTTCGCCAAGTTCGCCGGACGGCCGATGTCGGCGCGCGACGCCGACGCCTGGACGGCGGTGCGGATCGTCGGCGAGGCGGCGACGCGGGCGAAGACCGGCGACGCCGCCGCCATCCGCGCCTACGTGCTCGGGCCGAAGCTGGAGGTCGCCGCCTTCAAGGGCCAGAAGCTGACGATCAGGCCCTGGAACCATCAGCTGCGTCAGCCGATCCTGCTGACCGACACCCGCACGCTGGTGTCGGTGTCGCCCCAGGAGGGCTTCCTGCACGCCGTCACCGAACTCGACACCCTCGGCGTCGACCAGCCCGAGACGAAGTGCCGGCTGCCGAAGTAGCCGCGTTCGGCACCGGGGCGGGCGGTGGTGCACCGCAGCGTGAAAATACCGGCCGTCGTGGTAGCCACATAATACCTATTTTCCCGGATATGCCGTATGTTGCGGCCTCGTCCGTGGTGAAGACGGGAACTTGACCCCGGCGAAACGATGAGACTTTGGTGAGGAGGAGCGCCATGGTCGACATTATTTCCAGGGCGAGCGGGCCGGGTCCGCAGGACGAACGACTGCGGAAGATCCTGACGCAGAATCGTGGAACCATCGCCAAGATCGCCGATCATCTCACGCAGGGCGGGTATTCGGCGAGCCAGAAACCGAAGGAAGAGCCGAAGCCGGAGGGGCGCATCGTCCACGTGCTCGGTGGTGCCGCGGCGGCGGGACCGGCGGACGTGCGCATCCGCGTCAGCATCAACGGCCGCGTGGTCGCCTACGACGCCGGCAGCGGCCGCCAGATCCACCATCTCGGCGACCTCCGGCGGCGGGAGGGGCGCGAGGTCTTCGTTCTCGCCACCGCGGCGAACGGCTTCTTCGCGCCGGTCGACCCGGAGGTCGCGGCCGCGCTGGCGCCTTTCGACGGCACCGCGCTCGCCCCCGAGGGCGGCGAGGACCGGCTCGCCGGCGACATCGCGCGGGCGCTCGGCATCGCTTGAGCCGAGCTGCGCCACGCCGAGACGCCCGAGCGGCGCCCGCGCCGCCACGACCCAACCCCGATCGACGGATGCCGCGGCACGTCCGCGGCTTGTCGAGGACGGCCGGATGAAGACACCCGGGACGCCTGACGACCGATCATCACCCGCGCCGCCGTCCTGGCCGGCGGCTGCTCTGCGTCCGTCGACGCTGCTCGACTACGACGAGCGCACCACGATGCGGGCGTGGGAGCGGCTGCTGGCCGACGGCGACGGCCGCGACGGCGCCGCGGTGCGCTCGCTGATCCACCAGTCCTGGACGCGCTGCGCCAGCGGCGGTACCGACGCGCAGTGCTCGGAGGCGCCGATCGAGACCGGCAAGGCCGAGATCGAGCACCGCAGCCACGCCAACGGCGAGTTGATGCACGCCTCGCGGCGGACCTTCGCCGGCCTCGGCCGTCTGCTCGACGGCACCGGCGCCATGCTGACCCTCGCCGACGCCGAAGGCGTGCTGGTCGACGTGATCGGCGACTACGCGACCATGCGCCGGGGCATGGACATCCACCTCGCCGTCGGCGGCAAGTGGACCGAGGACGCGGTCGGCACCAACGGCATCGGCACGGCCCTGCTCACCGGCGAGCCGGTCTACGTGCACGCAGCCGAGCATTTCTGCGCCGGCATCAAGGGCTGGACCTGCGCCGGTGCGCCGATCCGCGACCCGATCGACGGCGCCATCCTCGGCGTCGTCGACCTCTCAGGCCCGCCGGACATCTTCCGCCCGCACAACACCGCCCTGGTGGCGGCGGCGGCGCGCGAGATCGAGAAGGCCCTCGCCGACCAGCAGAACGAGAACCGCCTGCGCCTGCTCGAGGCCTTCATCGCCAACGCCCCGAACTACCGCCGCCGCGACGGGCTCGCGATCGTCGACCATCGCGGCCGGCTGGTCTACGCCAACAACCTGCCCGACGCGGTCGCGCGGGACTTCTTCAAGCCGACCGGCGGCGGCGCGGTGCCGCGCCGCTTCGAGGTGCGGCGCGCCGACGGCCGCCGCGGGCTCGACCTAGGCGGCGCGCTGCCGGAGGCGATGAAGTCCTGCCACGTCAGCGACCTCGCCGTGGAAGGCGGCCTGCGCGGCGTCGCGCTGGTGTTCCCCGAGCGCGCGTCCGAGGCCGAGCACCGGCCGCTGCCCAGGCCGCTGCCCAGGCTCCGCGAAGGCGCCGCCGCGGCGATCGTCGGCGAGAGCGCGGCGATCCGCGAGGCGGTCGACCTCGCCTGCCGGGTGGCCGAGACGCCCGAGGTGACCTCGCTGCTGATCGAAGGCGAGACCGGCGTCGGCAAGGAACTGTTCGCGCGGCTGGTGCACCAGGGCTGCCGCAAGTCGGCGGCGGCGGCCTTCGTAGCGGTCAACTGCGGCGCGATCACCCACGAACTCTTCGGCAGCGAGCTGTTCGGCCACGTCGCCGGCGCCTTCACCGGCGCGACCAAGGAGGGCAAGCCAGGGGTGTTCGAGCTCGCCAACGGCGGCGTGCTCAGCCTCGACGAGATCGGCGAGATGCCGCTCGAGATCCAGCCCTTCCTGCTGCGGGTGCTGGAGGAGCGGGTGGTGCACCGGATCGGCGACAGCCGGCCGCGGCCGGTCGACGTCCGGCTGATCGCCTCGACCAACCGCAACCTCCGCCGCGAGGTCGAGCAGGGTCGCTTCCGCCGCGACCTCTACTACCGGATCAGCACGGTCAGCATCCGGGTGCCGCCGCTGCGCGAGCGGGAGGGCGACGTGCCGCTGCTCTTGCAGCATTTCAACGAGCGGATCGCCGGTCGCAGCGGCCGGCCGGCGCTGGTGTTCGAGCGGGAGGTGGTCGACCATCTCGCCGCGCACACCTGGCCCGGCAACGTGCGCGAGCTGCGCAATCTCGTCGAACGGCTGCACGTGCTCCGACGCGACGACACCGTGCGCCTCGAGGACCTGCCGGCGGAGATGCTCGAGACGCCGGCCGAGCCGGCGGCCGCCACCGCGATGCCGGACGGGCCGAAGGCCGGTGCGCAGCCGGCGGCGGCGCGCGCCGGCGAGATCGACCGCCAGCGAGTCATGGACGCCCTCGCCGCCGAGGGCGGCAACCTCAGCCGGGTCGCGCTCCGGCTCGGCATCTCCCGGCCGACGCTCTACCGCAAGCTCGAGCAATACGGCATCCGCCGCGGCTTCGTGTGATCGTGCCCCACCCCGGGGGGCAGGGCGGTCGCGACGTACCGACGGGGCCGAACCTCGGGGAACGGCGACGAAACGCGCACGGCGGACGTCCCGAATGGGTCGGAACGTCCGCCGCTCGCCGTCGAGCGGGTCGTGTCGCGCCGCCGTGGTCCCCGGCCAGGAGGGCGGGCGGGGGATCCGCGCGGTCCTCGCGTCAAGCCCGGCCGAGCTTCTCGGCGCCGCCGCCGAGCGCGGGGCCGGCGGTGGGGTCCTCGTCCTCGGCGAGGTCGCCGACCAGCGTCTCGGTGGTCAGGATCAGCTTGGCGACCGAGGCGGCGTTCTTCAGCGCCGTGGTGGTGACGCGCACGGGATCGACGATGCCGGCCTCGTACATGTTGCCGAAGGTGCCGCGCGCGGCGTCGTAGCCGAAGCCGCCGTTGACGGCGGAGACGCGGGCGACGACGTCGTCGGCGCTGCCGCCGGCGTTGGTCACGATCCGCCACAGCGGCCGCGTCAGCACCGACTTCACAAGCCTGACGCCGGCGGCGACGTCGCCGTCGGTGGAGGCGAGGAGGTCGTCGAGCACGCCGCCGACCTGGGCGAGCGCCGAGCCGCCGCCGGCGATCACGCCCTCCTCGGCCGCCGCCCGGACGGCGGAGAGCGAATCCTCGATCAGCTGGATCGTGCGCTTCTGCTCGACCGGGGTGACGCCGCCGGCGTAGAGCACGGCGGTGCCGCTGGAGAGCTTGGCGAGGCGCTCGCGCAGCTTGTCCTGCTCGATGTTGGGCGGCGCGAGCTCGAACTGGCGCTGCACCTGCGCCCGCCGTGCCGCTATCTGCACCGGATCGCCGTGGCCGCGGATGATCGCGGTGTGGCTGGCGCTCGTGCGCACGCGGTCGGCCGAGCCGAGGTCCTCGGGCCTGACGTCCTCGAGGCGTCCGCCGAGGTCGCGGGCGACGACCCGGCCGCCGGTGAGGATCGCCATGTCCTCGAGCAGCGCCTTGCGCCAGTGGCCGTATTCCGGCGGGTGGACCACCAGGTAGCGGCCGGCGCCGCTGCGCCCGAGCAGGGCCACCACCACCTCCGGCGCGACCTCCTCGGCCACGATCGTCAGCGGCCGGCCGGCCTTGGCGGCGATGGCGCGGACGGGCTCGAGCGCCTGCGGGTCGCGGATCTTGAGGTCGGTGATCAGGATCAGCGGGCGCTCCTGCACCGCCTCCATCTTCTCCGGATCGGTCACCATGTGGTGGGAGAGATAGCCGCGGTCGAAGGACATGCCCTCGACGACCTCGAGCGTCGTCTCGGTGGTGACGCTGAACTCGGTGGTGATGACGCCGCTCGCCCCGACCCGGTCGAAGGCCTCGGCGACGAGGGCGCCGAGCTTGGCATCGGTCGCGGCGATGGTGGCGACGGCGGCGAGGTGGCCGCCGGCATCGGCAGGCCTGGCGTGGGCCTTCAGCGCGTCGACCACCCGGCCGACGGCGAGGTCGATGCCGCGGACGAGGTCGACCGCCTTGGCGCCGCGCTCGTTGGCCTCGACGCCGCGCTGCACCAGCGCGTTGGCGAGCACGATGGCGGTGGTGGTGCCGTCGCCGGCGATCTCGTTGGTCTGCATCGAGACCTCGCGGACCACCTGGGCCCCCATGTTCTCGAAGCGATCGTGCAGCTCGATCTCGGCGGCGATGCTGACGCCGTCGCGCGTCACCATCGGCGTGCCGATGGGGCGGTCGATCATGGCGTTCATGCCCTTCGGCCCCAGCGTCGGCTCGACCGCCGCCGCCAGCTGGGCGACGCCGCGGGCGAGGGCACGGCGGGCATGCTCGTTGTGGATCAGCAATTTGGGCATAGCTCTCCTCCTTCCCGCGCGGGCGCGGTTCTCGTTGGCGGCGCCGGACGGCGTCGCGTGGTGTCGTCCCCGCCTCGCGACGCTCCGACCGGGAGCGTCGCGGGCGCGGTGTCAGGCCGTGTGGGCGGAGGGGCCGGCGCAGCCTCTCGGCGGCACGCGATCCAGGATGAAGTCGACCAGCGTCGGTTCGCCGTCGACCATCTCCACCTCCTTGTAGCGCGTTCCCTTGAGCCCCCGGCAGAGCGCGCCGGAGAACTCCATGTTGATGCGCACGGCCCTGAGGTCGGCGAGATGGCCGTCGAGGTCGGCCGGGCCGAGCACGGCGCCCTCGTAGCTGCGGAACGCCGGCGCGTCGGTGCCGCAGCCCGGCCAGCGCAGCGCGACCGCCTCGAGATAGCGCCCGATCGCGTCGTCGGGTCCTGCCGACGGCCGCGCCGCGGCGAGGGCGGCGAGGTCCATGGTCAGGAGCGTCGCGTCGGTGAGGGTGCGCCGGAGATCGAGCAGCACCGTCTCCTGGCGCCGCTTGAACGCCTTCTCGCGGAACTTGGCGCGCAGGGCCGAGAGGTCGTCCTCGACGGCGAGCGCGCCGAAGATCTCGGGGAACGAGCGCCCGGCGGCGAGGCCGGCGTTGACGTCCTCGGCGAACATGTGGTCGTGCAGGGTCAGCCGGTGGGCCGGTGCCCAGGACAGGCCCTCGACGGCGGCGCGCACGTCCTCCAGCATCAGGAACACGAAGTTCGGCGAACACCAGTAGGTCGGCAGCCGGAAGTCGACGACGACGGTGCCGTCGGCGAGGATGTCGGCGCGCTCGACGAAACCCATGTCCACGATGGACTCGTCGAGTTCGGGATCGGTGACGGCCCGGAGCCGCCGCCAGAGTTCCCCCTGGCGGCCTCCGTCGAGCGTGGCGACGGTGCTCATCGTCGTCACTCGGCCGCGGCCAGCATCGGTCCGGCGGCGATCGCGGCCTTCTTGGCGGCGACGTCGATGTCGTAGATCCGCGCCGCGTTGAGGCCGAGGATCTTCTCCTTGATCTCCGGCGTCAGCTGCACGCCGCGCTCGCGCGCGATGTCCTCGGGCAGCTCGAACGCCCAGAACTTCTCGACCAGCCAGCGCGGCGTCCAGATGCCGTAGTCGGAGCCGAACAGCAGCTTGTCCGGACCGACCCAGAACAGGAGCTCGGCGATCACCTCGGCGAAGTAGCGCGGGCGCGAGTGGATGAAGGGCAGGGCGACGGCGAGGCCGCCGTAGACGTTGGTCTCCTGCACGGCGATCCAGCAGAAGTCGTCGAGGCGCGGCAGGCCGCAGTGCTCGACGATCCAGTTCAGGCCCTGGAAGTCGGTCGCCGCGTGGTCGACGTCGTGGACGTCGAAGGCGTCCTTGTTCAGGGGGATGATGGTCGGGCCCTTGTGGACGTGGATGTTGCGGATGCCGAGCTTCTCGCACAGCTCGAAGCAGCGGTAGGCGTCGGGGTCGTCGAGCTTCCAGCCCTTGGAGGCCCCGTTCCACTCGGCCGTGTACATCTTCACGCCCTTGATGTCGTAGGTCTCCTTCATGAAGTGGATGTACTCGAGCGCCTTCTCGCCGTCGCGCGGATCGAAGGCGCCGTTGACGATGAAGCGCTCGGGATAGCGCGCCGCCACAGCGGCGTTGCGCTCGATGGTGTTGAAGCCGTTCTTGTAGAAGTCCTTGAGATAGGTCGACTGCACGATCGCGACGTCGTCCGGGCCGTCGACGAACAGATCGCGGTAGAGGTCGTCGGCGCTGTACTTCTCGAACTTCTCCTTCGGCCACAGCTGCTCCTTCGGGCTGAGCGCGGTGTGGTAGCCGTAGAAGCACTCGATGAACTGCTTGCCGTGGACGTTGCGCTGGTTCTCCGGGCTGCCGTCCCAGAAGTGGGTGTGGCCGTCGACGACGAAGATTTCCTTGCCTTCGGGCGTGATGTACATGGTGCTGCTCCTCCACTAGGGTTCCACGGGGACGTCGGGTCTCAGGTCGTGATCGCGACCTTGAGGACGCCGTCGCGCTGGTTGGCGAAGAGGTCGTAGGCCTCTTCGATCTGGTCGAGCTTGAAGCGGTGCGTGACGAGGCCGCCGAGGTCGACGCGGCCCGAGGCGATGACCGAGAGCATCCGCCGCATCCGCTCCTTGCCGCCCGGGCAGAGCGACGTGCGGATCGACTTGTCGCCGAGGCCGGCGGCGAAGGCGTCCAGCGGGATCCTCAGGTCGGTCGAGTAGACGCCGAGGCTCGACAACACGCCGCCGGGGCGCAGGACGCGCAGCGCCGCCTCGAAGGTCGCCTGGGTTCCGAGCGCCTCGATGGCGACGTCGACACCGCGCCCGTCCGTCAGGCGCATGATCGCCTCGACGGGGTCCTCCTTCTTGAAGTCGACGACGTCGGTGGCGCCGAGACGGCGCGCCATTTCCAGCCGGGCGGGTACCGTGTCGACGGCGACGATGGTGGTGGCTCCCATCAGCTTGGCGCCCGCGGTGGCGCACAGGCCGATCGGTCCCTGTGCGAAGACGGCCACGGTGTCGCCGATCCGGATGCCGCCGGTCTCCGCGCCGGCGAAGCCCGTCGACATGATGTCGGGGCACATCAGGACCTGCTCGTCCGTGACCGCGTCGTCGACCGGAGCGAGATTGGCCATTGCGTCGGGCACGCAGACGTACTCGGCCTGGCAGCCGTCGATCGTGTTGCCGAACTTCCAACCGCCGATCGCCTTCCAGCCGTGGCGGGTGCCGGCGCCGTCCTGCGATCCGCAGCCGCACAGGCAGGCGTGGCTCCAGCCCGAGGGGGTGATGGCGCCGGCGATGACGCGCTGCCCCTCGCGGAAGCCCGAGACGCCCTTGCCCAGCTTCTCGATGATCCCGACCGGTTCGTGTCCGACGGTCAGGCCCTTGGCGACCGGATACTCGCCCTTGAGGATGTGGACGTCGGTGCCGCAGATCGTCGTGGTGGTGACCCGGATCAGCGCGTCCTGTGGCCCGATGTCGGGGATCGGCTTGTCCTCCAGGACGATGCGTCCCTTCTCGACGAAAACGGCCGCCTTCATCTTCGCTGCCATGACCTTCTCCCTGTTTCCGGACGGCCCTCCCGCCGCCCGTGCCGTTTCGGCGGGGCGGCAGAGCCGCCCCGTCCGTCTTCGGGTCCGGAAGGATCAGATGAACTCGAACACCTCGTCCATGTCGCCGAACAGGATCACGGTGTTGTCGTCGATGCGGACCATCCTGCCGTAGTGGGTCGAGGTGTTGACCTCGAAGATCTCCGCGGTCATCTCGCGGCCGAGGTACTCGCCGATCTCGTCCATCTTGAAGATCAGCTTGCCGTCGCCGTCGATGCGGATCATCGCCGGCTGGTAGGTGACGACGACGCCGGGCTTCTTGCCCATGAACTCGGCGATGGCGCGCGCCTCGACCGAGTCGTTCATGGTGACCCCGCACTGGTGCGAGATCGTCTGCTCGAAGGTGATGTCCTTCATGGACTTGAAGATGTTCGCCTGGCTGGCGTCCCGCGCTGCGACGGACATGTCTTGTCTCCTGGAATTGCCGGATTGGTGACGGGCCGGCCGGATGGCCGTGCGACCCGCGAAGTCCCGGTCTGGCGGGACTTCGCGGGGAGCGGGGTTCAGGTGCCGAGGCCGAGTTCGCCGAGGATCTGGCCGATGCGCTCCTGGGAGACCGCACGGACGTCGTCGAAGGACACGGGCTTGGAATGCGGGGCCGACCACACCGGCTGCAGGGCGAGCGCGGCCTTGTCGGCGAGGGCGCGGTGCTTGGCGAGCCAGCCGTTGAAGAGCTTGCGGTTGTGCGCCGCGTGCTTCTCGTCGTTGGCCAGCAGGTAGATCAGGTCGATGGTGTTGGCGAGGTTGCGCTCGTAGTCGGCCTCCGCGGCCGAGATCACCGACGGCGTGATGAAGTCGTGGTTGGCCGCCGCCGACTGCATCAGGAAGCCCGAGCGGAACAACTCGCCGACCAGCGGCTCGAACACGATGTTGATGGCGAAATACTGCTCGAGGTAGTCCTCGGTCCCCATGATGGTCTCGACGGCCTCGCGGGTGCCCTGCCAGATGCCGTCCTCGAGCCAGGCCTTCTTGCCGAGCTCGTCGTCCCAGCCCTCGATGTCCATGCCGATCTCGGCGAGGTAGAGGGTGATGTCCTGGGCGAGGCGCAGCTTGTAGGACGAGTTGGTCAGCGTCGCGTTGTTGATCATCTGGGTGTAGCCGTAGCGCTGCGCCTGCATCAGCGACGTGCCCAGACCGAATTCGGCGTGCTTCCAGGCGCCGAGATGGGTCTGCAGGATCTTGACCCAGACGCGGTCGAAGGTCTTCGGCGCGCCGGACTTGCGGCCGTTGGCGATGACGCTCTGCACCATCGTCTCGATCTTGGACTGACGCTGGTAGTGCGTGCGCTCCCACTCCTGGTCGGGGGCGCGGAAGGCGTGCCAGTTGGAGGAGAGGGCCGCCGTCGCGTCCTTCACGTAGGCGCCGCGGCCGTTGGAGAAGTTGATGATCCAGTCCTGGATCAGGTAGCGCTCGGGGTCGGGCTGCACGTCGACGGTGACGTCCTCGTAGTGCGTCGCGCGCTGGCCCTTGGGCTGGAAGTAGCGGTACTTCCGGCTGTCGGAGTCGGCGAAGATGGCGGCGCCGGCGGCGCCCGATCCGACAGAACTGGAAACGGCAGGCATGGTGTTTCTCCCTTGTCCTCTGTTGTTCCGCTTGTATTCCCGGTCGGCGGCCCAGATCATTCTCCGACCAGGTCGCACGCCATGGTCGATTGGAGATTGCTCCGGCATATTGAATCTGGAGCGATTTCTCATCGACCTGATGCTTCCGTCAGGTCGGAAAGCGCTCTAGTGGCCCGTCGAGGTGCCGCCGGACGAGGTCGTGAACTTGTCGAAGAAGATCCGCTCGGTCTCGAAGCCGTTCATGAAGAGCACCGGCTGGAGCGCGTCGATCATCGGCGGCGGACCGCAGGCGTAGACGTCGCCGTCGCCGTCGAGGTCGAGTTCCTTCAGCTTGGCGTCGACCCGCTCGTGCACGAAGCCGCGCTCGCCGAGCCACTGGTCGTCGTCGGCGGCGTGGGACAGCACGGGCACGAAGCGCACCGAGGGATGGCGCTCGAGGATCGCGGCGATGCGGTCGAGGTAGAACAGGTCGTCGCGGGTGCGGGCGCCGTAGAAGAAGTAGACGTCGCGCTCCTCGCCGCTGGCGATGTGGTCGTGCAGGATCGACCAGATCGGCGACAGTCCCGAGCCCGCGCCCACCAGGATCACGGGTCCGCTCCGGTTCTCGCGCCGGAAGCAGGTGCCGTAGGGTCCGACGACGGTGACGTCGGCTCCGACGCGGATTCCGCCGGAGTCGAGTTCTCCGGAGAAGCGTCCCTGCGGGTATTTCTTGATGACGAAGGAGAGTCTCTGGGTTTCGCTCGGCGGATTTGCCATGGAGAACGAGCGCGTAATCGTCTCCCCCGTTTGCGTGGTGACGGTGATGTCGACATATTGGCCGGCCCAGAACTTGATGGGGGCACCGAGGTCGATCTGAATGCCGCGGATGTCGTGGGTGAGACGCTCTATGCCGGCGATGCGGCCCTTGTAGGTTTTCACCGCGATCGACTTGGAGAGCACCTCTTCGTCGTAGTTGAGGAGCTCCACCTCGAGGTCGGAGTAGGCCAGCGTCCGGCACAGGAGCACGTGGCCGGTGTCCTTCTCCATGTCGTTGAGCGCGAAGGTCGAGTAGCGCAGCATCTCGACCTCGCCGTCGAGCAGCACGCACTTGCAAGCCGAGCACTGGCCCTCCTTGCAGCCGTGCGGCAGCGCGATGCCCTGGCGGAACGCCGCGTTCAGCACCGTCTCGCCCTCTTCGACGTCGAACTCGACCTGCACCGGTTCGAGCCGGACCCTGCGAGCGACTGTCATCGTTGCTTTCCTCCCAAAGCTTCGCCGTCGCCGTCCGAGCGGGCCGGACGGTGGCGTCGTGCGGTGCGGAGGCCGGCGGGTGCCGGCCTCCGTCCGAGGGTCGAAGGGCTCAGTTGAACGGCGTGATGGTGAAGCCGGCGCGGTAGTCCGCGATGTACTTCTCGCGGTCGGCCGGCGACATCTCGCGCAGCAGCGTCAGCGGCGACAGGAGCGTGTGGCCACGGACGTCGTCGAGGGTCCAGAGGTCCTTGTCGTCGAAGCGCAGGTGCGGCTGCGGCACCAGGGTCCTGCCGTCCGAGCGGACGAAGTTCAGGTCCTTGATCGCGTCGGCGAGATCCCAGCCGTGGTACAGCGTCTCCCACTCGCGCTTGCCGGAGAAGCGGCCCATCGCCGGCGTCGGCCGGCCCTGGTACTCGTCCGAGAAAGCCTCGACGGCGGTCCAGCGGTCGAGCTCGTGGGCGAAGGTGTGCAGCTTGCCGTCGATCTCGTCGACCACCATGTCCTCGCGGATGAGGCACGGCACCAGGCAGCTCCAGCAGCGCTGCGGATAGACGTAGCCGACCTGCTCGTTGAAGGTGATGATCTTCTCGCCGGGGCGGCTGAGCCGGTCGTACCACTTCCAGAAGTCGCCGAACTGGGCGTACCAGCCGGGGTACTTGTGCTCGAACCACTCGAAGTCCTGCTCGCGCTGGGCCTCGATGCGCCAGAAGTTCACCGGCCAGCCGACCGCGAAGAACTGCGCCACCTTGTGCACGTAGAACTTCTCGGTGAGGCGCTTCCAGGCGGTCTGGACGTCGTCGTGATGGATCTTGATGCCGTACTTCTCGAGCGGCAGCATGTAGGTCCGGTAGTAGTCCTCGAAGATCCAGCGGTGCCACATCTCCGCGTAGGATTCCTTGTTCTTGTCACGGTTGGTGGTGCCGTATTCGATGAACGTGCCGATGGCGGCGTCCACGATGGCGTGGTTCTGCCAGAAGGCGTAGCGCAGGTCGCGCTCGAGCAGGAGGTGGTTGTCCGGCTCTTTCAGCGCGGCCATCAGCAGCGAGTGGCCGTTGCCGATGTGGCGGCTCTCGTCGGACTGGACGGAGAGGAACACGGTCGGCAGGGCGTAGTCGCCGTTGCGGGCGGCTTCCGAGGGCATCGCCACGAACAGGGTATTCGTGAACGCGGTCTCGGCGACGACGGTGAGGTACATGCACGCGGCGGTCATGGTGTCGCCGGTGATGAATCCCTCGCCGAACTGACGGCCGATGGTCGTGGCGTAGCACTTGCCGAAGGCTTCTTCGGTGATGTCGAAGCCGGCGGGATCGATGTAGTTCTCCATGTACCACTTCTTCAGGTTCATCTGAATCGTGGAATGGCGGAACTCGTCGACCATCTGCATGGTGAAGCCGGTGCGCAGGTCCTCGCCGGGGGCGAGACGGGCGACCATGGCCATCGAGCGGGCGGCGGAGATCTCCGGAAACGGGATGATCGCCAGGAAGAGCTTCATCCACTCGACCCAGCGCGGCTCCACGTTGCGGAACATGTCGCCGCGGAGCGCCGCGTCGAGCGCGCCGTAAACGCGGTTGTCCTTCTCTTCCTGCATCGGGAAGTAGGACCGCAGCACCTGCTTCATCGGATCGCGCGGCGCCTTGGAGATCTTGTAGTCCGTCGGGAAGGTCATCGCCTCCCGCACGTAGGTCGGATTCCAGCCGAGATCGGAGATCTTCTTGGTCGCCTCGCCGACGGAGATGCCGCGCTGGGAGGTGATCTTGTTGAGCGTCAAGGACATGGGCATGAGCCTCCACCAGATGGACCGCCGACGGGCGGCGGCTGGCGGCCTTGCGGCCGCCGATCGGTTTTCGGACGTCACGGCAAGAGGAATGCGCGACGAGCGCGGCCTCCGGCCGGTCGTTCAGGTGGATCGAGGCAAAGGTCCTGAAGTATCCCGACCGCCGGACGGCCGCCGCCTCCACCGTGATCACGGTGGAGATCGTGGCGGTCCTCGGTCCGGGACTCCTCCCATCCTTCGTTCTTGAGCCTCCGTGACGTTGCACGGGGCGTTTCTTCTTGGGTAACGATGAAAGCAAACGGCGTGCCAGCTGCCCGTCCGTCCTCCGGGATCCTACGTAGGGGGATATCCGAGGCCTTTCCGGACCGCAATTCCCCGCGGGCGGACGGCGTCTGTAACGATGCGCTTTACACCCGGATTTACAAACGTAATATGCTTTACATTATTTGCGTTTGCGGCAAAAAGACTTCGCATTCGCAGCGAAAGATTATGTCGACACTTGCGTTTTCAGAGTCTAGCCTTCACGCATGAACGAGGGCGCGGACGCCCGGGCCCGGGATGGATTCCATGACGACGGACGGCGACGATCGGGGCGGCGAGGGCGGGGACGAGGTGGCCGGCGATCTGGTGCGGTTGATGCCGCGCGACGTCGTCTTCTCGATCCGTTTCCTCGGCGAGAGCCAGATCCGGCTGCAGAAGCACTTCCAGGACTTCCTGATCGCCGAACTCGAACGGGCGGGCATCACCGGCGAGACCCATCCGATGATCCACGCCTTCGCCGAGCGCCACGCCATCGCCATGCGCGACTTCGTCTTCACCGGCGTCGCGCTGTCGAAGCAGTATCGCATCGCCGAGTTCGAGCGGCTGATCGGCGACGAAACCGCGCTGATCCGCGTCGACATCTGGGACCGGCTGAAGACCTACATCGCGGTCGCCGAGGCCGACTTCCGCGCCCAATTGCCCGAGATGCGGCCGGAACTCGCGGTCTGGGAGGCGCCGGACCGGGCGCCGCCGGGCGAGCGCGACTGAGCCTCGCGCGAGAAACCGCCGGCGCGCCGGCACCGACCGGGGAGGACGCCATGGACGAGCGGGGAGGGGACGTCGCGACGTTGCTGGCGGATCGGCTGCGGCTCGTCGCCGCCCTGTCGGGGCTCGGCGCGGAGGCGCTGAAGCTGCAGCAGCGCGAGGGCGCGCTCCGGATCGAGCGGATGCGGCTCGAGGAGTCCGGCGCCGCCGCTGGCACGGACCTCGAGGAAGAGACGGCCGCGCTCGAGGCCGCGCGGCGCGACCTCGACGAGAGGGTCGCGGCGGCCGAGCGGGACATCGGAACGATCGACCGTCTGCTGGCGGAATCCGGCGGCGGAGGCGGGAGGAACAGGCGATGATGAACCGGCAACACCCACCGACGGGGCTGTTCGAACTGCTGGCGCGGAGCTGGGAGCGGCCCGCGGCGGTCGCGGCCGTGGTGTTCTCCGGCGACGGCGCCACCGTCGCCTTCGCCGGCGCGGACGGAACGGTGTCGCTGGCGCGGGTTGCCGATCCGGAATCCGCCCTGTCGCGCGTCCGGGTCAGCGGCGATCTCGGCCAGACCTCGATCCGGCCGCCGGCGCGCGCGCCGCGCCCGCTGGTCGACGCGCCGGCCTTCGGATCGGGGCCGGCGCCGATCGTGGCCACCGACGGCGCGGACTTCCTGGTCGGCGGCGCGGACGGAACGGTCGTCCGCCTCGCCACGTCCGGCGAGGTCGAGCCGACCCCGGTCCGGCTCGGCGGGCCGGTGGTCGCACTCGCCGCCTCGGCGGGCGGTTCCGCCGCGGCCAGCGACGGTACCGTGGTTCTGGTCTTCGCCGCCCGCGGCGACGCCGCGCCGGTGCGGCTCGCCGCGGACGACGCCGGCGGGATCGGTGCGCTCGCCTTCGCGCGCGGTGGTCGCCGGCTCGCTGTCGCCACCGCCGACGGCCTCGCCGTCCTCGACACCCGGGACGACGGCGCGGTGCTCGCCGACGTCGCGCTGCCGAGCCGGGCGCTCGCGCCGGTCTGGGCGCCGGGCGACCGCCTGATCGGCACGCCGCTCGCCGGCGGCGGCTTCGCGCTGGTCGATCCGGTCGGCGGCGGCGTCCGCGTCTTCGGCGACTTCCCGGCGCCGGTGCGGACGGTCAGCTTCAGCGGCCCGGCGGAAGCGGTGCTGGCGTCCGGCGCCTTCCGTGTGGCGGGCTGGTCGACCGCCCGGCCGGTGGCGGTCGACGATCCCGGTGGCGGTGCGATCGTCTCGGGCCGGGCCGGGCTGGTGCCGGTCGAGAGCCTCGCCGCCCATCCGACGCGTTCGCTGGTCGCGGCCGGATACGCCAACGGCCAGATCCTGCTGGTGCAGGTCGGCGCGCGCGGCGAGCTGCTGGTCAAGCCGGCGGGTGGCGCGGTCACCGCGCTCGCCTGGTCGCCCGACGGCCGGCATCTCGCCGCCGGCGACGCCGACGGCGGCGCCAGCATCGTCACCTTCCCGCCGCAGCTGTTCAAGTGAGGCGGGGCGAAGGGGGCACGGACGGAGGAAGAGGGAGGAAGTCATGCAGGTCGAACTCACCGCGGAAGAGCAGAGCAAGGACGCCTATTTCCGCGAGCTCGCGCGGATCGCCGAGGCCATGGTCGCCGAACACGGCCGCGACTTCGGCATGGGCGCGCTGATCCTGGCGGCGCGCTGGATCGCCGAGCGCAACATCGGCGATCCCGCCGGCGGAGCGGCGACCGGCGGCGGCGCGGGGCTGTCCGGCACCGCCTGAACGCCGCCCCCGCGCGGCCCCGGTCCGCCGGGAGCCGAGACGGGCTCCCGGCCCCGTCGCCCGCGGTGCGGATCCGCGCCGCGGGATCGGCGGCCCGGCGCGGCGTCTCGGGCCGTTCGGCGCCGATCAGGACGCGCCGGGTGATTCCGGCGGCGCCGGCGGCCGCTCGCGCTGGCGGAGCACGCAGACGGTCCTGAGCACCGAGGCGAGGTTGACCGCGCCGTCGAGCGCCTCGACGGCCTCCTCCTGGAGGGTCGTCACCAGTTTGGCGATCGACACGCCCTCGGCCGCGGCGAGACGCTCGAGGATCTCCCAGAACACCGCCTCGAGCCGGATGCTGGTCGCGTGGCCGGCGATCCGGATCGACCGGCTCTCCTTGGCGAAACGGTGCAGGTCATGCTCGTCGAGATATCGGCCCATGTGCCCTCCCGGCAGCCGGACGCGCCCGCCGCAGCGCCCAGCCCGGCGGCCCGGCGCTCCGGCGGAGCGGATGCGGACCGCGGCGCCGCCCGATGGGACGGCGCCGCGCCGGACGGCTCAGGGGATCAGCACGGCGCGGCCGTGGATCCTGCCGGCGTGCAGGTCGTGCAGCGCCTTGTTGGCCTCGGACAGCCGGTACTCGGCGGTGGCGAGGTGGACGAGGCCGCGATCGGCCAGCGCCATCAGCTCCACCAGCTCGGCCCAGGTGCCGACCAGATTGCCGATGATGTTCTTCTCGGTGATGATCATGTCGACGGTCGGGACCCGGATGTCCTCGCCGTAGCCGACGACGTAGTAGCTGCCCATCGCGCGGGTCATGGCGAGGCCCTTGGTGGTGGTGCCCTTCTCGCCGACGAAGTCGATGACCGCCTCGGCACCGGCGCCGCCGGTCAGGGCCAGCACCGCCTCGACCTCGTTGCCGTCGGCCTTGACCAGCTTGTCGGCACCGTATTTCGCGGCGAGTTCCAGCGAGGCGTCGGAGCGGTCGACCACGATCACGTCGGCGGCGCACATCGCCTTCAGGCACTGGATGCCGATGTGGCCGAGGCCGCCGGCGCCGATCACGACGCAGCTCTCGCCCGGCAGCAGGTGGCGGGTCGCCTTCTTGACGGCGCGATAGGCGGTGAGGCCGGCGTCGGCGTAGGCGGCGACGTCCTTCGGCGCCAGCGTCTTCGGCAGCGGCACGATGTTGCGCTCGGAGGTGCAGAGGAACTCGGCGTAGCCGCCGTCGCAGTCGAGGCCGGGGAACTTGCCGGGGCCGTGCATGTCGAAGCCGCGGCGGCAGGCGAGGCAGGTCCCGCCCGAGATCTTCGGGTGCACGATCACGGGATCGCCGACCTTGATGCCCTCGACCTCCTTGCCGACCGCCTCGACCCAGCCGGCGTTCTCGTGGCCCATGATCAGCGGCAGCAGTGCGTCGCCGTTGGGGTCCATGTGCGGACGCCAGACGCCCTCGATGATGTGCAGGTCGGTGCGGCAGACGCCCGCGCCGCCGATGCGCACGATCACGTCGGTCGACTTGGTGATCTTCGGGTCGGGCACCTCCATCTCGCTCACCCACTCGCCGGCGGTGAGGCTGTCGTCGTAGGTCTTCAGCACCTGGGCCTTCATGGTCGTCTCCTCCTCCCTCGGCGGGGCTGTCGCGTCCCTTGGCGGAGACCGGTTCCGCACATGGCGTGCCAGGGTGGAGAATCCAGGAATTTCAACGGATTGAACGAGGCTGTCGAGGCTGCGGTGGCCGGCGGCTGAACAGGGTGGACGGCCGGGGTGTCCAGTCATCCGCCGTCGGAGGCGGGCGGCGGACGGGGCGGCGAGGAGGGTGACGATGGGACATCTCGTGGGGATCGACCGGGCGCGGACGGCGCTCGAACGCGGCGATCCGCTGCCCGCCGGCGCGCTGCCGGACCCGGTCGCCGAGAGCTGGTCGCGCTGCCGGGCGGCGGGGCTCGACCCGCGCGGGCGCGGCCGCGACCACGTCCTCGCCCAGGCGGAGGTGCACCGGCGCCGCGACGCTATCGCCGCCGTCCGCCGTCTGGCGCTGGCGGAGATGCGGCTGCTCCACGCCCAGATCGCCGGCTCGAATTTCATGATCGCCCTCGGCGACGCCGACGGCGTCGTGCTCGACACCCTCAGCGACCGCCAGTTCTCCGACAGCGCCGCCGGCCGCGCGATCATTCCCGGCAGCGTCTGGACCGAGAGCGAGCGCGGCACCAACGCCCTCGGCCTCGCCGCGCGCGCCGGCACGGCCGTCTCTGTGCACGGCCGCGAGCACTATTTCGCCAACCACGGCCACCTCAGCTGCATGGCCGCGCCGATCCTCGCCGCCGACGGCCGCGTCGTCGCCCTGCTCGACGCCTCCTGCACCGACGAGGCGCGCCAGCACCACACCCTGGTCCTCGTTCGGATGGCGGCGGCGCAGATCGAGAACGGGCTGATCTTCTCGGCCCATTCCGAGAGCCACATCCTCGCCTTCCACCCCCGCGTCGAATATCTCGACACCTCGTCGGCCGGCCTCGTCGCCGTCTCGCGCGAGGGCGAGGTGATCGCGCTGAACCGGCCGGGCGCGACGCTGCTGGCCGGCCTGCCGGCCGGGCGCGGCGCCGCCTTCGGCGACGTCTTCGCCGCGGGCTTCGGCCGTACCATCGGCACGCTGCTCGCCGGCGGCGTGGTCTCGATCCGCGACCGCGCCGGCAGCGCCGTATTCATGGTGTGCCGCCAGATCGGCCAGGGCGGCGCGCCGGCCGCCGGTTCCGTTCGGCCTACCCCGACGCTCGCGGCCGCCTCCGAGCGGGCCGAGCCGGACTTCGTCTGTGCCGACCCGGCGGTGCGGCGGTCGCTGCGCGACCTCGGCGCCGCGGTGGCGATGCGGATGCCGGTGCACCTCACCGGCGAGACCGGCACCGGCAAGGAACTGATGGCCCGCCACGTCCATCGCACCAGCGGCCGCCGCGGCGAGTTCGTGGCGGTGAACTGCGGCGCGCTCCCCGAGAGCCTGTTCGTGGCCGAGATCTTCGGCCACGAGCGCGGCGCGTTCACCGGCGCGCGCGGGGAGGGCGCGCCGGGACTCGCGACCGTGGCCGACAAGGGCACGCTGTTCCTCGACGAGGTCGCGGACATCCCGCCCACGGCCCAGACCGCGCTCCTGCGCTTCCTCGACACCATGGAGGTGCGCGCGATCGGCGGGCGCCGCACCGAGGTCGTCGACGTCCAGATCGTGTCGGCGACCAACCGCGACCTCGGGACGATGGTGGCGGAGCGCCGGTTCCGGGCCGACCTCCTCTACCGGCTCGACGCCTACACCATCCACCTGCCGCCGCTGCGCGAGCGCGAGGACTTCGGCGAGATCGTCCGGCGCCTGCTCGCCGATCTCGCGCCGGCGGTCACCGTCACCGACGCGGCGATCGCGGTGCTGGCCGGGCGGGCGTGGCCGGGCAACGTCCGCGAGTTGCGCTCGACGCTGCAGCGGGCGCTGCTCGGACGTCGTGGCGAGTTCCTCGACGAGACCGCCTTCCTCGACGCCGCGCCGACCGCCGGCGGCCCGGAGCCGTGCCCGCGCTGCCGCGGCCGGCCGCTCGACGAGAACCGCTGCATCGAGATCCGCCTCGTCCACGCCCGCAGCGGCGGCAACGTCGCCGAGACCGCGCGCCGGCTCGGCCTGTCGCGGACGACCGTCTACAACCATCTCTGACGCCGGTCTCCCGCGATTCCGCCGCGTCGGGACCTCGCGAGGTCTCGGCCTTCCGCCCGGGGCCGATCGGACCGGAGAAGGCACCTCGCCCTCCGGCTCCTGTGCACTGTGCAGTCGTCCGCATGGACAGCCCGGGGGCGGCCGGTCTAGTGAGGGCCGACCCAGTCATCCCACGCGGCCGGACCCCATGATCGATCTCGACAGCATCGTTTCGGTGAACGCCGATCTCCTCTCCACCGAGATCGACGGCGAGCTCGTCATGATGGACATGGACAGCGGGCGATACGTCAACCTGGACGCCATCGGCACCGCGGTCTGGCGCGAGCTGAGCGAGCCGCGCGCCGTCGCCGCGGTCTGCGCCGTCCTCGCCGACCGCTACGAGGCCGAGCCCGGCGAGATCGAACGCGACGTGCTGGAGCTGATGCGCCGCCTGGACGAGATGCGTCTGATCCGCGTCCACGGCTGACGTCGGTCGCGCGATCCAGGGCGCCGACCACCGGGACGTCCCCGCGCACCGCGGCCGTCAGCCGGACGCTGCGCCGTCGTCGCCCTCCGTGAGCAGCACCAGGGATCGCCGGGCGAGGCGGGCGACGGTGTCCCGCACCGTGTCCGGATCCAGCCCAGTGAGCGCCGGGAGGTCGGCGACCATCTGTGCGCCCGCCGCATGCAGCGCCGCCAGCACGGCGCGCTCGGGCGCGTCCACGGTCACCGTGCCGCCGTTGAACGCGAAGCTGGCACCGCCCTCCGCCGGCAGCGGCGTGTCCGGGAAGGTCATCGGCTGAACCCGGCAGTTCGGCTCCGGTGCCGTGGACAGGCCGAGATTGAACGGCAGGTGCAAGGGCCGCTCCCGCCCGAAGGCCGCCAGGAACGCCGCCATGTCGAAACTGTCGACCAACCGGTGCAGCGCCGCGCGCAGCGTCCGGTCGTAGTCCGCCATCTCGGCGGCGCCGGCGTAGACGGGAACGTCGTCGTCGAACGCCGCGCCCGCGGTCGCGCCGCCGGCGAGCCAGGTGAACAGGTCCGACCCGCGCGGCCACATCAGGCCCTGCGTCAGGTGCAGCGACGTCTCGCCCTCGACCGCCGCCCGATGCACCTCCCCGCGCGGCAGGTAGAGCACGTCGCCGGGCTCCAGCACCTCCTCCCAGAGCGCCGGACCGAGCCGGTCGTCGGCAACGACGGGTGTGCCGGCGTCGGCGTCGGCGCGACGGCCGTAGCAGAACCAGCGCTTGGTGCCGTGCAGGTGCAGGACGAGCACGTCGTGGGAATCGTGATGGGCGCGGAATGCGCTGTCCCGCCCGAAGCTGGCGTAGAGATTGGTCTGGACCCGGGCCGGAAAGGTCCGCTCCAGCATGGCGACCAGCGCGCCGACGGCCGGGACGGCCTCGTGCACCTGGTTGAGGGCGATGCTCAGCCCCTCCTGGCAGAAGCGCTGCAGTTGATCCGGCAGTGCGACCCGCTTCTGGTCACGGCCGACGTAGCTCCACATCTCGCGTGGCAGGTCGCGGCCGCGCCGGACCATGCGCGTGCGGGCGTCGAACAGGCGCTCGGACCGCAGCAGCGCGTTGAAGGTCGACCACGGCAGCAAAGCCCGGAACAAGTCGGCGTTGCCGGTGCGCAGGTGGAGCGGACGGCGCTCCCGGATCGCGGCCCGGAGCGCGGCCGGATCGTGCGGGGCGAGCAGGGCGGACAGGGAGGCAATCATGCGCGCGACTCCGGCCGGGCGGTCGTCGCGACGCGGCCGGGCGCCGCCCGTCGCCCCTGCCGCAGCCCCGTGGATCGGCGGGATCGCCGTCCGGCGGGCCTTCCGCCCGCGCGGTCGCACTCCATCCGCTCTCGCGGCGACCCGCAGGGCGCGGCACCGTAGCCCGCGCCGGCGCGGGCCGAAAGAGCCGGACGTCACGGTATCCAAGGCGGCCATGCGGTCGTCGGAGCGGCGGCCGCGCGACTCGCCCGCGACCCGGGCGTCGGGGGTATCGTCCCCGACGAGAACCGGGGGTGGACGGCAAATGCGAGATCATCGCTCCGCCGGGTCATGAAATGGTCGGTGTTCGGAGAAACGAAGTGCCCCGAAAAGGAAGAAGCCGCCGATCCGTTCTCAGGATCTGCGGCTTCTTGTTTGGTTGCGGGGGCCAGATTTGAACTGACGACCTTCAGGTTATGAGCCTGACGAGCTACCGGGCTGCTCCACCCCGCGTCACGTCGACCTTGCGGTGACGGCGTTGATATAGCCAGTTCCTTCCGCCGATGGAACCCCCCGGCGACATTTTTTTGTCATGGCCGCATTGCACGCCGTGCCGGGCGGTCCTAATCCGGGTCGTCGAACCGGAGAGCCCGTCGCCGTGCCGTCCCCCGATCCCGCCGTCCCCGCCCCGGTCGACCTTGCCGCCCGCCGCGCCGCGGTGCTGCTCGTCCTCGCGCTCGCGGCCGTTCGCGTCGGCGCGCTGGTGGCGGCCCGCACCGACCTCTACGTCGACGAGGCGCAGTACTGGACGTGGTCGCAGGCGCTCGACTGGGGCTATTTCTCCAAGCCGCCGCTGATCGCCCTGGTGATTCGCGCCACCACCGCCCTGTTCGGCGACGGCGAGGCGGCGGTGCGGCTGGCGGCGCCGCTGTTCCACGCCGCGACGGCCCTGCTGGTCGGCCGGCTCGGCGACCGGCTCTACGGTGGCCGTGTCGGCGCGCTCGCCGCCGTTCTCTACGCCCTGATGCCGGCGGTGGCGCTGTCGTCGACGCTGATCTCCACCGACGTCCCGCTCCTGACCTTCTGGACGATCGGCCTCCTCGCCGCCGCCCGACACGGCGAGACCGGCGGGCTCGGCTCCGCCCTGGCGCTCGGCACCGCCGTCGCCGTCGGGCTCAACGCCAAGTTCGCCATGGGCTATCTCGTGCCGATGGTGCTCCTCGCCTACGCGCTCGACCCGGCGCTCCGCCGTCGCCTCGCCGGCTGGCGCCTCTGGACCGGGCTCGCACTCGGCGTCGCCGGTCTGGTGCCGAACCTGATCTGGCAGGCCGCCCACGACTTCGTGACCTTCCACCACACCGGCGACAACGCCCGCTGGGGCCGCCACGGCCTCGATCCGCTCGGGGCTCTCGAGTTCGTCGGTACCCAGTTCGGCGTGTTCGGCCCGATCCAGCTGGCGCTGCTCGGCCTCGCCACTGTCGGCCGGCTCCGCACGGCGCGGCCCGCCGCCGACCGCTTCCTGCTCGCCACGTCCGTGCCGGTGCTGGCGGCGCTGACCGTGCAGGCGCTGATCTCCGAGGCCAACGCCAACTGGGCCGCCACCGC
This sequence comes from Oharaeibacter diazotrophicus, assembly GCF_004362745.1. Classification (NCBI taxonomy): domain Bacteria; kingdom Pseudomonadati; phylum Pseudomonadota; class Alphaproteobacteria; order Hyphomicrobiales; family Pleomorphomonadaceae; genus Oharaeibacter; species Oharaeibacter diazotrophicus. Next base: position 104,913 of record NZ_SNXY01000007.1, read on the forward strand.
CTATCCGGCCGCGACCGTGCTCGCGGCGGCCCTGCTCGCGGCGCCCGCGCGATCGGCGTGGCGGCGCGCCACGCTCGCCGTCGGCGCCGTCGTCTCGGTGGCGCTGGCGATCGGGCCGACCGTCGCGCCGGAGCTGCGCCTTCCGGGCATCGGGCGCCCCTATGAACGGCTGCTCGGCTGGACCGACTACGCCGAGGCGATCGCCGCCGCCGCCCGCGACAGCGGTGCCCGGACCATCGTCACCAACCGCCGCGCCGATGCCGCGGGCCTGATCTATCACCTCCGCGACAGCGGCCTCGCCATCGCCGTACCGGTCGAGCCGGGGCGCCCGCCGCGCGACCATTTCCAGATGACGCGGCCGTTCTCGGTGGCCTTGCCCGCACCCGGCCTCGAGATCGGCGGCGGCGAACCGCCGCCCGGCACCGCGCCCGCCGGGCCCGAGACCATGCTGCCGGTCTCGCGCGGCGTCGCCAAGTCCGGCGGCGTGACGCTGCGCCCGATCACGTGGTGAGGTCGGTAGCGGGCGCGTGCGCCGTCGCCGTGTGACATCGCTGGCGTGAAGTCGCGGTGGACCGCGGGAGAACCGGCATTCCACGGCGTCCCGCGATGCTTCGAGGGCTCCGGACGAGCCGAGCGATCCGCGCAGATCGTGCTTTGCTCGCAGGCCCGCTCGTGGTGGCGAGCGTTCGGCCGGTCACGCGAAGCGCCGCGCCAACGCGACGCAGCCGACCACCGCTCCCGTCGCCGCCGCCATCGGCCACGCGACGGTCTCGTGGAGCAGGGCGGCGGCGAGGGCGAGGCCGAGGAAGGGTTGCAGCAGCTGCAATTGCCCGACGCCGGCGATCCCGCCGCGGGCAAGCCCGCGATACCAGAACACGAAGCCGATCAGCATGCTGAACACCGAGACGTAACCGAGGCCGATCCATGCGGCCGGCGAGACCGCGGCGAAATCGGCCGGCCGGGTCGCGACCGCGGCCACGACGGCCAGGGGCGCCGCGATCAGCAGCGCCCAGGAGATCACCTGCCAGCCGCCGAGCCGACGCGACAGCCGCGCACCCTCGGCATAGCCGAGACCGCAGACGAGGATCGCCGCGAGCATGGCGGCGTCGCCCGTCGCCGCGCCCTCGCCGCCGTTCGCCAGCGCGAAGCCGGCGACGATCGCAGCGCCGAGACCGGAGAACAGCCAGAACGGTCCCCGGGGCCGCTCCCCGGCGCGCACCACGGCGAACAGTGCCGTCGCCAGCGGCAACAGGCCGACGAAGACGATCGACCGGGCCGCGGTGATCGTCTGCAGTGCCACCGCCGTCAGCAGCGGGAATCCGATCACGACGCCGAGCGACACCACGGCGAGGGGGAGGATGTCGGCTACGGCGGGGCGCCGCTGGCGCGCCGTGGCGAGCAGGATGGCGCCGATCGCGGCGGCGATCGCGGCCCGCGCCGACGTCAGGAACAACGGAGACAGACCGCCGACCGCGACCCGCGTCGCCGGCAGGGAACCGCTGAAGATCACCACCCCGACAAGCCCGCTGCCCCAGCCGTCCCACGAAGACCGCATCGCCAACCTCCACGCCAACCCGGGCGAGCCTAAGAGGAGGGGGCTGGTGGAGCCAGCGACGGTTCGGTACGATTTCGACGAACCGTATGGGTAACGGTATCCGTACGGCTGGGCGGAGGGGACATGGATCTCGGGGTGGGGCCGCGTACGGCGGAGGCGATGGCGGCCATCCGGGCGCGCATCTCCGGTGGCGGGCTCGGGCCGGGCGACCGGCTGCCGTCGATCCGTCGGCTCGCCGCGACGCTCGGCCTGTCGCCGTCGACGGTGGTGGAGGCCTACGATCGTCTCGCCGCCGAGGGTGTCATTCGCGCGCGGCCCGGTTCCGGCTTCTACGTCGTTCCCGGCGTGCGCCCACCGCTCGCGTTCGCACCGGCGGTCGGGCGACCGCCGGCGGTCGATCCGTTCTGGGTCTCCCGGCTCGCCCTCGACGCCGATCCCGCCATGGCCAAGCCCGGCTGCGGCTGGCTGCCCGCCGACTGGATGCCGACGGAAGCGCTGCGCCGCGCCATCCGCACCGTGGCGCGATCCGACGCGGCGCTCCTGACCGACTACGGCGGCACGCGCGGCTCCCCGGCGCTGCGCCGGCTGCTCGCCAACCGGCTCGCCGACGAGGGTGTTCCGGTCGGCCCCGACCGCATCCTCCTGACCGCGTCGGGGACGCAGGCGATCGACCTCGTCTGCCGAATGCTGCTCCGGCCCGGCGATACGGTGATCCTCGACGATCCCTGCTACTTCAACTTCCAGGCCCTGCTCGGCGTCCACGGGGTCCGCACGGTCGGCGTGCCCTTCGGCGAGACGGGCCCCGACGTCGCCGCCTTCGAGGCGACGGTCGCCGCCGAACGACCGCGTCTCTACTTGACCAATGCCGCCCTCCACAACCCGACCGGTGCGACGATGGCGCCGCAGACCGCGCACCGGGTTCTCGCAGCCGCCGCCGCCCACGACGTCGTGGTCGTCGAGGACGACATCTTCGCCGACTTCGAGCCGGATCGCTCGGTGCGTCTCGCCGCCCTCGACGGCCTCGATCGGGTCGTGCGCGTCGGCAGTTTCTCCAAGACCCTGTCGGCGTCGGTGCGCTGCGGCTACGTTGCCGCGCGGGCCGACTGGATCGAGGCACTGGTCGACCTCCAGGTCGCCACCGGCTTCGGCGGGCCGAGCCCGGTCGCAGCGGAGGTGGTGGCCCGCCTGCTCGCCGAAGGCGGCTATCGCCGGCACGTGGAAGGGCTGCGTCGACGGCTCGACGGTGCCCGCCGTGACGCGGCGCGGCAACTCGGAGATCTCGGCATGGAGCCATGGACGATGCCGCGCGGCGGCTTCTACCTCTGGTGCCGCTTGCCGGACGGGCGGGACGGCGCCACAGTCGCCCGTGCGGCGCTCGGCGAGGGTGTGGTGCTCGCGCCCGGCGACGTCTTCGCGGTGTCCGGGTCCGCCGCGGCGTTCATGCGCTTCAACGTGGCGTGGGCACGCGACGCCCGCGCGCTCGACGTTCTGCGCCGCGCTCTCGACGGCCCCGCGGAGGAGGGGGCCGCCCCGGACGGATGAGGCCGCCACGATCGTCTTGGACGAGGACCGGACACCGCCGGTCGCCGGCACCACCGCGTCGTTCCACCCGCAAGCGCACTCGCGGGCGCGGGGCGACCGGCGGGCCCTCGTCGGTCCGACGGCGATCGGCGCGGACGTCAGTGCGTCCGCATCCGGCGGCACGAGCCCCGTACGCCGACGGGCTCCGGCGCCCGCGTCCCGGTTCGTCCCGGCGCGACGTCGCCGCTCGGACAACCGGTCGGAGCCGCGAGCGCCGGTCCGGTGGTGATCGCGCCGCTGCGTGCCGTGCCGGCCGCGGAGAGGGCGCGCGCATCGACCACCAGCAGCCGGTCGCTCCCGTGAATGCGGCTCAGAAGGCGTCGGCGACATAGCGGAACGACCTCCGTCCATACAGCGCCAGATCGAAGCGTACCGTCCGTGACGCGAGATCCGGATGGCGCGCCAGGAACAGGTCGGCCGCCGCACGGATCCGCCGCTCGGCCGTCGGCGTCAGCGGATCCTCCGGTCCGTCGCAGGCGTCGGTGCGTGCCTTGACCTCGACGAACGCCACCACGTTGCGGCGGCGCGCGACGAGGTCGATCTCGCCGGCGGCGGAACGTAGTCGTCGAGCGACGATCCGGTAGCCCGAGAGCCGCAGCCACCACGCCGTCACGTCCTCGGCTCGGAGCCCGAGGACATAGGCCGCTCGGCGCCGCGCGCCGTCGTCCGCGGCGCCGTACCGGGCGGTGTCGGCGCCGTGCTCCCCGGAACGTGTCCGGACGCCCCCGTTGCCCTCCGTTCGCGGAGGGCCCATAACCCGAGCCGAAGCCGTCATGGAGTGCCTCGATGTCGCTCGCCGTCGCCGTTCAGATGGACCACATCGCCAACATCCGGGTCGCCGGTGATTCCACCTTCGCCCTGTTGCTCGAGGCGGAGCGCCGCGGGCACCGCGTCGTGCACTACACCCCGGATCGACTGTCGATGCGGGGCAACGTCGTGTCCGCCCTCGTCGAACCGCTCGGGGTGCGCGACGTCGCCGCCGACCACTTCCACCTCGGCGAGCCCTATCGCGTCGACCTCGCGCAGATGGACGTCGTCCTGCTGCGCCAGGACCCGCCGTTCGACATGGCCTACGTCACCACCACGCACCTGCTCGAGCGCATCCATCCTGCGACGCTGGTCGTCAACGACCCCCGCGAGGTGCGCAATGCGCCCGAGAAGCTGTTCGTGATGGACTTTCCGGACCTGATGCCGCCGACGCTGATCAGCCGGGACCGCGACGACATCCGTGCCTTCCGCCGCGAATACGGCGACGTCGTCATGAAGCCGCTCTACGGCAACGGCGGCCAAGGCGTGTTCCGCGTCAAGCCCGACGACGAGAACTTCGGGTCCCTGCTCGACCTGTTCTCCACCCAGTTCCGCGAGCCGTGGGTGATCCAGCGCTACCTGCCGGCGGTGCGCGAGGGCGACAAGCGCATCATCCTGGTCGACGGCCGCTTCGCCGGCGCGGTCAACCGGGTTCCGGCCGCCGACGACCTGCGCGCCAACATGGTGCGCGGCGGTGCGGCGGAGACCACGGTGCTGACGGACCGCGAACGCGAGATCTGTGAACGGGTCGGCCCCGAACTCGCCCGTCGCGGCCTGCTCTTCGTCGGTATCGACGTCATCGGCGGCAACCTGACCGAGATCAACGTGACGTCGCCCACCGGCCTGCGCGCCATCCGCCGCCTCGGCGGCCCGGACGTCGCGGCGGCGATCTGGGACGTGATCGAAGAAAAGCGGCGCGGCTGAAAACCGCGACACCGCGGACACATCCTCGGGCAGGCCGGTCGTCATGGCTCACCTCCAGTCGAGTGGATCCTAAGGGGTACAACTTCGCTCCGTCAAGAACAAACGATCCCTAAATGTTCCCATCTCGTTCTTGACCGATCGGTTGTGCCCTGATAAGTTGCGCGAGTTGCAGGAGCGCGCTCGCCATGGTGACCCACGTCCGGACGGTCTGCTTCCAGGGTATCGAGGCCACCGCCGTGGACGTGCAGGTGCACATCGCGCCGGGACGTTTCGCCTTCAACATCGTCGGTCTCGCCGACAAGGCCGTCAGCGAGAGCAAGGAGCGTGTACGCGCGGCGCTTGCCGCATCCGGGCTGGCGCTGCCGTCGCGGCGGATCACCGTCAACTTGGCGCCGGCGGACCTGCCGAAGGAAGGCAGTCACTACGACCTGCCGATCGCGCTCGGCCTGATGGCGGCGATGGGTGCCTTGCCGGCCGACGCGCTCGAGGAGTTCGTGGTGCTCGGAGAACTCGCGCTCGACGGCACGGTGTCCCCCGTTGCGGGCGTTCTCCCGGCCGCGATCGCGGCGAACGGTGCCGACCTCGGGCTGATGTGTCCCCGCGCCTGCGGATCGGAGGCGGCCTGGGCCGACGAGGAGATGCCGGTGCTCGCGCCGGCGAGCCTGATCGCCGTCGTCAATCATTTCAAGGGCGTCCAGGTGATGAGCCGGCCGTCGCCGCGGGTGGCCGAGGGGCTCTCGCCGCTGCCGGATCTTTCCGAGGTCCGCGGCCAGGAGATGGCGAAGCGGGCGTTCGAGATCGCCGCGGCGGGCGGGCACAACCTCCTGATGGTCGGGCCGCCCGGGTCCGGCAAGTCGATGCTGGCGTCGCGACTGCCGTCGGTCCTGCCGCCGCTGTCCGCGCGCGAACTCCTCGAGATATCGATGATCGCCTCGGTCGCGGGCGCGTTGCCCGAGGGCCGCCTCTCCGATCGCCGCCCTTTCCGCGCCCCGCATCATTCGGCGTCGATGGCGGCACTGGTCGGCGGCGGACCGCGGGCTAGACCGGGGGAGATCTCGCTCGCCCATCACGGCGTGCTCTTCCTCGACGAGCTGCCCGAGTTCAATCCCGCTGTGCTTGACAGCCTGCGACAGCCGCTGGAGACCGGCGACATCATGATCGCGCGCGCCGCCGCCAAGGTGACCTATCCCGCGCGGTTCCAACTCGTTGCCGCGATGAACCCTTGCCGTTGCGGCATGGCCGGGATGCCCGGGCACACCTGTCGGCGTGGCGAGCGCTGTGCCGCCGAGTATCGCGAGCGACTGTCGGGGCCTCTGCTCGACCGCTTCGACATCACCATCGAGGTACCCGCCGTCAACGCGGCGGATCTGATGGCGCCACGGCGCCAGGGCGAGGCATCGGCCGCGGTGGCCGCCAGGGTGGCGGCCGCACGGCGGCGGCAGATGGAGCGTCACGCCGCTCTCGGCCGACCGGACCTGACGGTCAACGCGGCGCTGCCGCCGGGCCTGCTCGAGGTCGTGGCGCCACTCGACGCGGCCGGCAAGCGGCTGCTGCGCGAGGCGGCGGATGCGCTCGGACTGTCCGCCCGTGGCTATCACCGGGTCATGAAGGTCGCACGCACGCTCGCCGATCTGGAGGGCGACGAGTCCGTCGGACGGATGCACGTCGGCGAGGCGATCGCGATGCGCGGCACGCTCGAACCGCGGCGGCGCGCGGCATGAGCGCGGCGGTGTCCCCGGCAACCGAATGGCAAGGCCGGCCTGCTATGGTTCGGTCCTGGCAAGGCACCGCGGCGGCGGTTCGGTACGACGGTGAGCGGATGACGACGAAGGGAGCCGAACGGCGGGCAATGGCGGGAGCGCCGCTGCTCGATCGCCTGCACCTGCCCTTCGGTGCGCGGACCGCGATGGCGGCCGTCGGTGCGGTGGCCGCGATGGCGCTGCTGGCGCTCGCTCTCCTCGCCGCCCGTCGCGGGGCGACCGCGGAGGCCATGGTCGTCGCGTCCGTCTTCGCGCTCGTCCTGTCGGCGACGGCGTTCGTGCTCGGGCGCGGCACGTCACGCGGCGTGGCGATGGGGGCGTCCACGGAGGCGGCCTCCGTCGAGGCCGGCGCGGCGTCCCTGGACGAGAGCGCCGACCTCGTCGTTCGCTTCGATCGCCACGGCCGCATTGTCGAGGCCAGCCACGCGGTCGGCTCGCTGTTCGGTGGCGATGCGGCCGCCCTCGTTGGCGTCGTGCGCGGCGTCTTCGCCGCCGCACTGGTCGACGGTGAACTCGCCGCCGTGGCCGAGGCGCGGACGCGGATCGGCCGGCCGCCCCTGGTGCACTGGCAGGCGATCCGTGCGCAACTCGTCGGGCGCCGGCCCGAAGCAGGCGACGGCGATGCCCGGACCGGCGGGGTCGAACTCGCCGGCGACGTCCGGATCGTCACCGCGGCGGGAATGCGCTGGTACGCTTTCATGGAGCGGCCGGACGGGCGCGGCGACGGTCGTGTGCTGGTCGGGCGCGACGTGACCGACCGCAAGGCGATCGAGGCCGCGTTGTCGGAAGCCCGTGATCAGGCCGAGGCCGCGAGCGCGGCGAAGTCGCGCTTCCTGGCGATGGTGAGCCACGAGATTCGAACGCCCTTGAACGGCATCCTGGGCATGACCGGGCTCTTGATGCAGACGCCGCTGACACAGGAGCAGCGGACCTACGCCCGCGCCGTCGAGACCAGCGGCGAGGCGCTCCTGATCCTGATAGAGGACCTCCTCGACTTCTCGAAGATCGAAGCCGATCGGCTCGATCTGCAGGTTCGTCCGGTGGCACTCGACGAGATCGTGGAAGAGCTGGTCGAACTCCTGGCACCGCGCGCCGCGGCCAAGGGCATCGAACTCGCAGCCTACGTCGATCCGCGCCTGCCGCGCAGCGTCGTCGCCGATCCGATCCGGCTGAAGCAGGTGCTCTTCAACCTGACGGGCAACGGGATCAAGTTCACGGCGGAAGGCGGCGTCGCCGTCGAGGTCGGGCCGGTGTCCGGAGACGCGCCCGATGTTCCCGGCCATGCCGTTCGGTTCATGGTCCGCGACACCGGCATCGGGATCGCGCCGGAGGACCGCGAGCGCATCTTCCGTGAGTTCGAACAGGCCGATCCCGGACCGACGAGAAGCTATGGCGGGACCGGGCTCGGGCTCGCCATCGCTCGCCGGCTCGTTCGCCTCATGGGAGGAGACGTCTCCGTGGAAGGCGCGCCAGGTGCCGGGACCTGTTTCAGTTTCGTAATTCCGTTGCCGGCCTCCGAAGCTGCCGACATCTCGGGCGGTTCGTCCGGCGAGCCCGCCTACGTTCCGCCCGAAGCCTCCGGCGACGTACCGCTCGTCGGCGCCCGCGCGGCGCAGGCCGCCCTGTTCGCACGAATCGGCCATGCCCGGGGCCGAAGGCCGGTCGTGCCGGACGCCTGGGCCGGCGACGCCGTTCTCGCCGGTCGGCGCATTCTGGTCGTGTCGAACGCGCTGATCGAGGGGCCACTGCTCGTCCGTCGGCTATACGACGCCGGCGCCGAGGCGACCCTGGTCGCGCCGCGCGATCTCGAGGCCGCACTGGTGGATGCTGCCCGCCACCACGCGGTCGTGGTGGACGCCGCGGCTGGCGACGCCTTCGCGTTGCTCGATCGCGTCAGGGCCGTGTCGCAACTTCCGGCAGGGGTGTTGATCGATCCTCGTCAGCGTCCCCTGCTGCCGGACCTCTCCGCCGCGGGATACGGAGCCTATTTGGTCAAGCCGGTCAGGGCGCGCTCTCTGGTGCTCATCGTGCGAACACTGCTCGGCGAGGTGGGCTTCGACGCCGCGGAAGCGGCGGTCCGGGAGCCGACGCCGCGCCGGTCGGCCGCGGCCCGGCGGACCGTGCTGCTCTGCGACGACAACGAGATCAATGCACTGCTCGGCAGGGGGCTGCTCGAGAAGCTCGGCCATGCCGTCACGGTGACGACGGACGGACGACGCGCGGTCGCGCTGGTCGAAGCATCGCTCGCCGGCGAGGTGGCGCCGTTCGATCTCGTCCTGATGGACCTCCACATGCCGGAAATGGACGGCCGTGAAGCGGCTCGGCGCATCCGGGCCGTCTACGAGAGGGCGGGAATGGCGTCCGCTCGGATCGTCGCGGTCACGGCGGATCTGCACGCCGAGCCGGATGCTTCGGATGCAGCCTCCCTGTTCGACGGTTGGCTGTCGAAGCCGATCGATCCTGCGGCGCTGCGCGAGGCCGCGGCCGAGCTTTGATGCGGGGGATGAGAACCCCTTCGCGGTTGCCGCGTCGGTCCGCCGCAGGCCCGGGCAGGGACCGCGGACGGCGTCGGCCGCCGATGATCGGAGGGCGACCTATGGGCGACCCGGATCGCGGCACGCCGCCGAAGCGGGGCGCTGCCGTTCGCCTGCGGCGAGCCGGCGGTGCCGCGGCGCGTCGAGCCGGCCGCCGACGACTCGCGGCAGTCGATGCTCCGACGGCCGGGTGCCGACTTTCGCGATGCAAAGTATGGTGACCCTACGGGCTTGACGAGTGCATTCCCGGGGCGCCGAAGTCGAGGGCTCGCAGGCGTGGGAGGTCGCGATGGCGGACGACAGCAGGTTCATTCCCTTCGACCTGACGGCGGTGAAACCCGAGGACGGAGCGCCGGCCGAGGACCGGGTGGTCAAGGGGGCGCCGCGAACGAGGGTATGGTTGGTCGAGGAGACGGACGACGGCAAGCTGTTCGCAGGTGTTTGGGAAGCGACGCCCGGGACGTGGCGCGTCGCCTACGACGAATGGGAGTTCTGCACGATCCTCGACGGGATCTCGATCCTGCACGAGGACGGCGCCGAGACACCGCGCGTACTGCGGGCCGGCGACAGCTTCGTGATCAGGCCGGGGTTCACCGGGCTGTGGGAAGTGGTCGAGACCACCAGGAAGAACTACGTCGTCCGGCTGCCGTGAGGTCGGACCGAGGTCGCATCCCTCGTCGCCGGGCCGGCACCCGCGCGGCATCCGCGCTCGGCGATCGCGCCTAGCGGCCGCCGCGGAACGGCCGTGGCCGTCGTGGTGTCCGGCAGGCGGCGACGGACGGCGGGGCCACTCGGCGCCGGGTGCGACGGCGTTCCCGTTGCCGGACACGTCGAAGCGCGATCGACGCCTCGACGGTGCGCGTCCGGACCCGGGTGGGGCGCGAAGATCGAGCGCATCGCCGCGCCACATGCGCTGCGCGCATGCTGCCGGCAGACGCCTCGGCGCCGGGACCGGATCGCTTCGGCCATGTCCCGGGCGGGCGTGAGCCGCAGCGGCTGCGGTGCCGATCGGGGGACGATGCGAACAGGAGGCTCCGAAGTGTCCCTGCCATTCGATCGGCCGCGACCGTACGGCTCGGCGGCCGATCGGCGCTCCGACGACGCTCCGGCGAGGACGCCGCGCGCCACGATCGGCGCAGCGGGGCGGTGGTGCGGGATCGCCCGGAGGTTCGCGCCGGTCCGATATTGCGCTAGAGCGCCTTCCGACCTGACGGAATCATCAGGTCGATAAGAAATCGTTCCAGATTCAATGAGCTGGAGCATTCTCATACCGACCGAGTCGTGCAACTTGGTGGGAGAATGCGCTAGACCGCAACGACGCGGCGAGGGCCGGGACGCGAACGGAGACGGAAGAGATGAAGCTGGACAAGGTGGAAGACGCCATCGCGGCCATCGCGGCCGGCGAGCTGGTCGTGGTGGTCGACGACACCGATCGCGAGAACGAGGGCGACCTGATCATGGCGGCCTCGAAGGCGACGCCCGACAAGATCGCCTTCATGATCCGGCACACCAGCGGCATCCTCTGCGTGCCGATGCCGGCTGTGCGGGCCGACCAGCTCAACCTGCCACCGATGGTCGCCAACAATCTCGATCCGATGCGCACGGCCTTCACCGTCAGCGTCGACTACCGGGTCGGCATGACCACGGGCATTTCCGCCGACGAGCGCACCAACACGATCCGCGCGCTCGCCAACGACAACGCGGTGGCGTCGGACTTCCTGCGCCCCGGCCACATCTTCCCGCTGATCGCCCGTGCGGGCGGCGTACTGACCCGCTCCGGCCACACCGAGGCCGGTGTCGACCTTGCCCGGCTCGCCGGCCTCGAGCCGCTCGGCGTCCTCGCCGAGGTCGTCAACGACGACGGCACCGTGAAGCGCCTGCCGGAGCTGGTGCCCTTCGCGCGCGAACACGGGCTCAGGATCGTCTCGATCGAGGACCTGATCGCCTATCGCATCAGGACCGAGCGCTTCGTCACCCGTGTCGTCGAGCGCGAGATGACGATCGGCGGCCTCAAGGCGCAGGTGATGGCCTACCAGACGCCGTTCGATCCGATGCAGCACGTGGTCGCCGTCTTCGGCGACGTGCGCGGCGGCGAGGACGTCCCGGTGCGCATCCACCGCGAGCAGCCGGCGCTCGATCTGTTCGGCCGCACCAGCGGTACGCGCAGCTGGGTCGACACGGCCGTGGCGGCGTTCAAGGGGCAGGGTGGGCGCGGCATCCTGATGTTCCTGCGCAACCCGGTGGTCGACGACCTCGCGGCGATGGACGAGCCGCAGCAGGACGGCAAGGATGGCGAGAAGCACGGCAGTGCCCACCTCCGGATGCGCCGCTGGCGCGAGGTCGGCGTCGGTGCCCAGATCCTGCGCGATCTCGGCATCCGCTCGATCGCGACGTTGGCGACCCGGGAGCGCTCCTACGTCGGCCTTTCCGGTTTCGGCATCGAGATCACCCGCACGATCCTGATCGAGGACTGATACCGAGCCCGCGAGGCTCCGACCGTTGGTCGGAGCCTCGCGGGCGAGGAGTGCCCGACCGGGCGCCGGCCGGATGGACGAAACCTCGCAAGTTCCCGACGAGTCCGGAATTCGCGAGACCTGTACGAGCGATCGCGCGGCGGGGCGCAGATCGTCGACGCGCTCCGGATGCCCGCGCGCCCGCCTGTTGGGGAAGCGAAGAAGGGCCGGCGGATCGCCCCGCCGGCCCTTCTTCGTGTCGTGCCGTACGGCCCGTGCGGTCAGGCGGCCAGGATCTGGGCGACGAACCGGTCGAGGCCGCGCTTCAGCTCCGCGGCCTCGTGGCCGAGGCTGCGGGCCTGGGCGGCGACGTCGGTCGCGGCCGTGTCGGTACGGCTGACCGCGCCGCGGACGTCGCCGATGTTGGACGACACCGCGGCGGTGCCCGACGAGGCGCTCTGGGCGGAACGGGCGATTTCGCTGGTGGCGGCCGACTGTTCGCGGACGGCCTCGTCGACCGAACCGACCGCGGTGCCGATCTCGCCGACGACCTCGCGGATCTGCGAGATCGCGTCGACGGCGGTTCGGGTCGCCTCGCGCATGGCGGCGATCTGCGCGCCGATCTCCTCGGTGGCCTTGGCGGTCTGGCCCGCGAGGTTCTTGACCTCGCCCGCGACGACGGCGAAGCCCTTGCCCATCTCGCCGGCCCGGGCCGCCTCGATGGTGGCGTTGAGGGCGAGCAGGTTGGTCTGGGCGGCGATCGACTGGATGATGTCGATCACCGAGCCGATCCGCCCGGCGGTCTCGAGCAGCGATTCCACGATGGTGTTGGTGGAGCGGGCGTGATCGTCGGCCTCGCCGACGATGCGGCCGGAGCGCGCGATCAGTTCCGAGACGTGGCGCAGCGAAGCGAACAACTGGTCGGTGGCGGCGGCGACCGAGCGCACGTTGGCGCTGGCGTCGTCGGAGGCCTCGGCGACCTTGTCGGAGCGGTCGCTGGCGGCCTGGGCGAGGCGGACCATCTCGTCGGCCGAACCTTCGAGCGTGGCGGCGGCGGCGGCGACCTTCTCGACCACGGAACCGACGCGGGACTCGAAGTCGCGGGCGAGATCCTCGGTCATGCGGCGGCGCTCGGCCTCGCGCTCCCCGCGCATGCGCTCCTGTTCGCCATGATGGCGGAGCGCGTCGGCGGCGACGCTGTCGCGGATCTGGGAGACCGCACGGGCGATCTCGCCGATCTCGTCGGCGCGGCGGTGGCCGGCGATGGCGTCGACGTGGCTTCCGGTCGCCATGGCGCGCAGGGTCTGCGTCAACAGGTTGAGCGGGTTGATGATGCTGCGCGCCGCGAGGAAGCCGACGACGATGGTGGCGAACAGGATGGCGATACCGGTCGCCATCATGCGGTTGGTCATGCCGGTGACGGCGGCGAAGGCCTCGTCGACCGCCTGGGTGGCGACCAGCGTCCAGGTGGCGTCGAAGATCCGGGCGTCGGCGGAGACGGCCATGAAGGCGTGGCCGTCGTGGGTGTAGGTCGTGGCCGACGTGCCCTGCTCGGGATCGACCGGGCGGGTGTCGAGGCCGACGACGGACATCGTCTCGCCGGCCTTGCCGCTGCCGTCGGCGACGTCGTTGCGCAGCAGTCCGTCGGCGCCGATGGCGAAGGTGAAGCCGGTTTCGCCGAGGTTGCGACGGTCGGCGAGTACGCCACCGAAGATCGTGGGATCGAGGCGGAGCACGACGTAACCGGTGCGCAGCACCTCCTGGGCGGCGTTCATCGCCGCGTTGGACTTGCGCAGGATCGGCATGCCGACGAAGGCCGAGGGGGTGGCACCGCCCGCGGCGTAGGGCGCGAAGTCGGAGAAGACGACGCCCTCGGCGGTCTTCAGCGCGCCGTAGAGCGCGGCGAGCCCGGAGCCGGCGACCGCGGGATCGGTCTGGGCGGCGGTGAAGTCGTCGCCCTTCTGCAGGCTGTAGACGACGCGACCGTCCGGGTTGAGCATCAGCACGTCGGCATAGCCGCCCCGCCGGGCGGCCTCGGCGATCAGCGCGTGCACCTTGGCGTGCCGGAAACCGTACATGGTATTGGCGTCGGCGCCGTCCTTCTTCGCACGCTCGCCCGCCGGCGGCGCGGCGAAATAGGCCTTGGTCTTGGCGAATTCGGCCTCGTTGGAGGAGAGGTTCTTGTCGAGTTCGCCGAGGCTGCTGGCGACGAGGGCGGTACCGCCGAGGCTCTCGAGGTCGGCGCGGACGCGGGCGGCGGTCATTTCGAGCACCGCGGCGCGGCCGTCGGCCGCCAGCGACAAACGGTCGACCGCCGCGTCGGACAGCGCGCTCCGCGCCCCGCTCCATCCGATCGCACCGACGACCGCGGCGCTGACCAACGCGAGGCCCACGATCACGACTGGAAGGCGCAGCTTGAGAGTTGAGAACATTCTCGATCCCGGATCGGTGAGGAAATTCTTGGTCCCCAGAGGATCGGTCGCGAAAATGACAGCGCCGTTAACGACCTCGGCCGAATGCGGGAAAAACTTCCCGCAAGTCGGTATCGTTGCGGATCCCGCAGCGGGAATCGACGTCCGAATTCCCCGTCCCGCAGGGATCTCGCGCGAGGCTCGGTCGGAAAGATGGCGGGAATCTCGGCGAAGGCGCTAGGATCCGGTCACAGTCGCCGAACGGCGTACGCTCGAAACGAAAAAGGGCTGCGGCACGAAACCGCAGCCCTTTCGCAATTCTACGGGTCCGCCCGGAAATGCGATCAGTCGAGGACGCTGATCTGCACCGCCTCGCGGCCCTTCGGCGTCTCGACGATCTTCATCGACACGCGCTGGCCGTCGGCGAGCGGGCCCATGCCGGCCGCCTGGAGCACGGAGATGTGGACGAACACGTCCTTACCGCCGTCCTCGCCCGCGACGAAGCCGAAGCCCTTGTCCGGGTTGAACCACTTGACGGTGCCGTCGAGCGACGTGGCGCTGGAGAGGTCGACCGTGCGGCGCGGCGGGCGCGGGCCGCGGTCGAAGCCGCCGCCGCCACCGCCGTAGCCGCCGCCGGCACCACCGCCGTAGCCGCCGCCACCGCCGTAACCGCCACCGAAGCCGCCCGGACGCGGGCCGGCCGGACGGGGACGCGCCTGCTGGGGCTGGGCCGTGGTCTCGTCGACCTCGAGCACCTTGACCACCTGCTTGCCCTTGGCGCCCTGGGCGACCTGGACCTTGAGGGTGGCGCCCGGCGGCACGCTGTCACGGCCGACGGCCTGCAACTGGCCGATGTGGAGGAAGGCGTCTCCCGAGCCGTCCGAGAGCGAAGTGAAGCCGAAGCCCTTCTCCGGGTTGAACCAGGAGACGGTGGCTTCCACGGTGGGGCCGGACATCGGGGCACTGTCGAACGGCGACGGGCCGCCGTAGGATCTTGCGGGGCGCTCCGGGCGCGTATCGAACGACGGCATCACGTCGTCATCAAAACCGCCGCGCCGCCGCGACGGGCGGAAATCCTTACCCTTACCCATTCTGTCTTCTCGTCTCCGCCGACTTCAGCTCCCGGACCGCGCTGCGGAGCGCGACACGACCCGGTATTCGTTTGCCAGAGCTTTTCTTCCGCCGATTTCGTATTGTGCAAAGCCCGGCTCGACTGCCGACGCGACGACACATCCGGGGCCCGACCGCATTTCAAGAACCGCTCCTCCGCGAGTCTTATCACAGCTCTCGCGGATCGGGATGCCCGAATTTTGCCACGGGCTGCCCTGGAATCGATTTTTTGTGGGTGTCCGCGCCCGGAATCCCGGGCTCCGGGCGTGTCGCCACGATTTCGCCCCTATCGGCGCGGCCGAAGCGCCTGTCGGTGGCCGCCCGGCGCTTCGGGAAGTTCGGATCCGCCACGCAGGGCGCCCGCGGGCCGGCTCGCGGCGCCCCGGCCGGAGGGCCGGAACGCCGCGGGCGCGACCTCAGACGAAGTCGGCGTTGGAGAACGGCAGGTTGCGCGGATGCCGCCCGGTCGCCTTGAAGACGGCGTTGGCGACCGCCGGGCCGATCGGCGGCACGCCGGGCTCGCCGACGCCGGTGGGCGCCTCCGCCGAGGCGACGATGTGCACCTCGATCGCCGGCATGTCGGACATTCGGATCGGCTCGTAGCCGTCGAAGTTGCCCTGGTCGACCGTCCCGTCGGTCAGCGTGATGCCGTCGCGCAGCACCGCGCCGAGGCCGAAGCCGATGCCGCCCTCCATCTGGGCGCGGATGTTGTCCGGGTTGACCGCGACGCCGCAGTCGACCGCGCACACCACCTTCTCGACCTTCACCGTGGATCCGTCCATGGTCACCTCCGCCACCTCGGCGACGTAGGTGTTGAACGACTTGTGCACGGCGATGCCGCGGTGGCGGCCCTCGGCCGCCGGCGTCGTCCAACCGGCCTTCTCGGCGGCGAGCTTCAGCACGGCGACCTTGCGCGGATCGTCCTGGATCAGCGCGAGGCGGAACTCCAGGGGGTCCTTGCCGGCCGCCGCGGCGAGGGCGTCGACCATGGTCTCCATCACGTAGGCCGTGTGGGTGTTGCCGACCGAGCGCCACCACAGCACCGGCACGCCGACCTTGGGCGAGTGCAACTCCACCTGCATCGCCGGGATGGCGTAGGTGGTGTCCGCGGTGCCCTCGATCGAGGTGGCGTCGACGCCGTCCTTGACGACGTACTGTTCCATCATGGTGCCGGTGAAGATCGACTGGCCGACGATGCGGTGGTGCCAGCCGACGATCTTGCCCGCGGCGTCGACGCCGGCGCGGACGCGGTGGACGTACATCGGACGGTAATAGCCGCCGCGGATGTCGTCCTCGCGGGTCCAGACCACCTTGATCGGGCGCGGCTCGCCGAAGGCCTTGGCGATCAGGGCGGCTTCGGCGACGTAGTGGGCGTCGAGGATGGCGCGCCGGCCGAACGAGCCGCCGGCCCAGAGCGTGACGATCTCGACCTGCTCGGGCTTCAGCCCGAGGATGGCCGCGGCGGTGCCCTGGTCAACCGTCGGCATCTGCGAGCCGGTCCAGAAGGTCGCCTTGTCCTTGTCGACCAGCACCGTGACGTCGAGCGGCTCCATCGGGGCGTGGGCGAGGTAGGGGAAGACGTACTCGGCCTCGACCACCTTCGCGGCGCCCTTCAGCCCGGCCTCGGCGTCACCCGTGCGGGCGACGGCGCCGGGCTGGTCGAGCAGCTTGCGATAGTCGGCCAGGATGGCGTCGGTGCCGCGGGTCTCGGCCTTGGAGAAGTCCCACTCCACCGTGACGAGGTCGCGCGCCTTGATCGCCGGGAAGGTCTTGTCGGCGAAGACGGCGACGCCGAACGGGCCGGACTTGACGTCGACCACACCGCGCACCTTCAGCGCCGCGGCGGCGTCGAAGGACTTGACCGTCGCGCCCCACTTCGGCGCGCGGATCACGGTCACGACCAGCATGCCGTCCATGTGGACGTCCATGCCGTAGGTGTCCGGCGCGCCGTGCGACTTGTTGGGCACGTCGACGCGCGGGAAGCTCTTGCCGATCAGCGTCCACTGCTCCGGCGACTTCAGCTTCGGCTCCGCCGCGGCGGGCAGGGCGGCGGCGGCATCGGCGAAGTCGCCGAACCCGGCGCTGCGGCCGGAGGCGTGGCCGATCCGGCCGGCGGCGACGGTCACCTCGGCGGCCGGGACGCCCCAGGCCTTGGCGGCGGCCTCGACCAGCATCGCCCGGGCGGCGGCGCCGGCCTTGCGGTACTGCTCGAAGGAGTTGTGGATCGAGGTCGAGCCGCCGGTGCCCTGCATGCCGAAGTCGAGGTTGGCGTAGCGCGTGACGTCGGCGGGGGCGAAGGTGGTGCGGATCTGCGCCGGATCGGCGTCGAGCTCCTCGGCGACCAGCGTGGCGAGGCCGGTGGCGATGCCCTGACCCTTGTCGAGGTGCTTGACGACGACGGTCACGGCGCCGTCGGTGCCGATGGTGACGAAGGGGTTGAAGACGCCGTCGCCTGCGGCCGCGGCGGCCGGACCGGCCTTCAGGCCGGGCAGCACGAGGCCGACCGCGAGGCCGGCGCCGGCGCCGCCGATCGCCTTGAGGAAGCCGCGGCGCGACGGGGCGGCGGACGCGAGCGCCCGGGTGGCGCGTTCGAAGACGGGATGGCCGATGGTGTGCAGCATGTCTCAGCCCTCCATCATGTCGGCGGCGCGCGCAACGGCGGCCTTGATGCGCACGTAGGTGGCGCAGCGACAGACGTTGCCGTCCATGGCGGCGACGACGTCCTCCTCGGTGGGCTTCGGGTTCTCCTGCAGGAGCGCGGTCGCGGCCATGATCTGGCCGGACTGGCAGTAGCCGCACTGCGGCACCTGGATTTCCATCCAGGCGGCGCGCACGGCGTCGGCGGCCTTGCCGGAGATGCCTTCGATGGTGGTGACGGCCTTGCCGTCGAGCTCCGAGACCAGGGTCTGGCAGCCGCGCACGGCGACGCCGTCGACGTGGACGGTGCAGGCTCCGCACAGGCCGGCGCCGCAGCCGAACTTGGTGCCGGTCATCTTCAGGTCGTCGCGCAGCACCCACAGGAGCGGGGTGTCGTCGTCGACGTCGACCTCGCGCGGGGTTCCGTTGATGGTGATGGTCCGCATGTGCCGCCTCCGGATCGGGCGGGATCCCCGTCGGATCGCCCGATGGCAAACGAAAGGGCGCCCGCCCGCGACCTCCCCCGGGGTCGAAGACCGGCGCCGTGCACCGGCCGGCGGGGCGCATCTCGCCCGCGGCGTCCGGGTCGTCGGCGCGGGCGATCCCTTGCCGGACGACACGCCATCTGTAACAACCCGCAATCATGAACCGAACCGAAATCCTTTCATGAGAACCATCGACGACGCTCATATCCGCCGCCTCGACATGACGCTGCTGCTGGTGTTCGAGGGCTTGATCCGTCAGGGAAAAATGGGTGCCGTGGGCGCCGAGCTCGGCCTGACGCAGTCGGCCGTCAGCCACGCGGTGGGGCGCCTTCGGGCGATCTTCGACGATCAACTCTTCGTGCGCCGCGGCGCCGGCGTGGAGCCGACGCGGCGGGCGGTCGAACTCGCCGAGCCGATCGGGCGGGCGATCGCCGCGGTGCGCGGGGCGCTCCGGGTCGGACGCAGCTTCGATCCCATGAGCGCGACGCGGATGTTCCGGGTCGCCGCGTTCGACAGCGCCATCGCCGCACTCGCGCCGCGCCTGATCGCCGACCTCGCCGCCCACGCCCCCGGCTGCACCGTGACCTTCCGCACCCTCGGCAAGGTCGAGACCCGGCGTGCGGTGCTCGACGGCACGGTCGACCTCGCGGTCGGCGTCGACCGCCTGACGGTGGACGGCACGGTGTCGCGGCCGCTGCTCGAGGAGGGCTACATGGTGGCGGCGCGCGCGGGCCATCCGGCGATCGGCGAGCGGCTCGACCTCGACACCTATTGCGCGCTCGGCCACGTGCTGGTGTCGCCGAGCGGCGACCCGCGCGGGATCGTCGACGACGCGCTCGCAGCGATCGGGCGCAGCCGCCGGGTGATGGTGGTGATGCCGCAGTTCGTCAGCGCCCTGATGGCGGCGAGCCGGAGCGACGCCATCGTCACGGCGCCGGCGCGGGCCTGCCGTCGGCTCGGCAAGCTGTTCGACCTCGAGATCCACGAACCGCCGCTGGCGCTGCCGGGTTTCACCCTGGCGCTCCTGACCCGCGCCGACGCGGCGGACGATCCGGCACTGGCCTGGTTCGGCGACCGTGTCGCCGCCGCCCTTGCGGACGGAGATTGACGCGCGGGCGTGCCAGGATCGGCCCGTGGGCCACGAACGGGAGGACGAACCGATGGACGGACGCTACGAAGTGATCGGATCGCAGGGCTGCGGCTCGGCGATCGTGGAGATGGCGCTGGTGCGCGCCGGCCTGCCGCACGACGTCACCGAACTGCCCTATCTCGCCGACGGCCCCGGTCGGGATCGGCTCTTGGCGCTCAATCCGCTCGGGCAGGTGCCGACGCTGGTGCTGCCGGACGGCCGGGTGCTGACCGAGAGCGCGGCCATGCTGCTCCACGTCGCCGACGTCGCGCCGGACGCGGGCCTGACGCCGGCGGCGGACGCGCCCGAGCGGGCCGCCTTCCTCGACGTGCTGATCCGGATCGTGGCGGCGATCTACCCGACCTTCACCTACGGCGACCGGCCGGAGATCTGGACCGGCCCGGGCGAAGCGGCGGCGACATTGAAGGCGCGCACCGACGAGCGCCGGCTCGCCGTGTTCCGCGAACTCGACGGGCGCCTCGCCGGCGCCTCGCGCTTCGCCTTCGGCGAGCGGGCCGGCGCGGTTGACCTCTATCTCGCCGCGATGGTGTTCTGGCGGCCGGGACGCGCGACCTTCCGCCGGGAGACGCCTCGGCTGTCGGCGATCGCCGAGGCGGTCGCCTCCGAGCCGGAGCTCGGCGCGGTGCTGAAGCGAAACGGCCTCGCCGAGGGCTGAACCGCCTGCCCCGTCAGCCCTCGCCGTCGTCGTCCTCGCCGCCGCCGAGCAGCGGGCGGAGCGCGAGGGCGCGGGCGTAGACCTCCTTGCGCGGCCGTCCGGTCGCCTTGGCGACCTCGGCGGCCGCCTGACCCGGACCCGTCGTGGCGAGGGCGGCCGCGAGCAGGGCGTCGACGTCGTCGACGGCGGCGACGCGCTCGGGCGGCGGGCCGGCGACGAGCACGATCTCGCCGCGCGGCGGATCGGCGAGCGCGCCGGCGGCGAGGTCGCCGAGGGTGCCGCGGCGGACCTCCTCGAATCGCTTGGTGAGTTCGCGGGCGAGCGCCCCCGGCCGGTCGGCGCCCAGCACGGCGGCCATGTCGGCGAGCGCCTCGGCGGCCCGGTGCGGCGCCTCGTAGAGCACCAGCGTCGTCGGCACGTCGGCGAAGGCGGCGAGGCGGGCGCGGCGGCCGGCGGTCTTCGGCGGCAGGAAGCCGAGGAAGGTGAAGGCGTCGGTGGGCAGGCCCGCCGCGACCAGGGCGGCGAGGATCGCCGACGCACCCGGCACCGGCACCACCTTGATCCCTTCGGCGAGCGCCTCCTCGACCAGCTTGTAGCCGGGATCGGAGACGAGGGGCGTGCCGGCGTCGGAGATCAGCGCCACGCTCATGCCGCCGCGCAGCATCGCGAGCAGGCGCGGGCGCTCGCGCGCGGCGTTGTGGTCGTGGTAGGGCGCCAGCGGCCGGGCGATGCCGTAGCGGTCGAGGAGCGTGCGGCTGACCCTCGTGTCCTCGCAGACCACGACGTCGGCGGCGGCGAGCACCTCGAGGGCGCGCAGCGAGACGTCGCCGAGATTGCCTATCGGCGTCGCCACCGGATAGAGGCCGGCCTCGATCGGCCGGGCGCGGAAGCCGTGGCCGTCGATCGCGTAGGTGAAGGTCGCCGCCGAGGGCGCGTTGGGGTCGGCCATCGCCGTCATCCCTGGGACTGTGCGTTCTTTCGTCGAGCCAAAGGCCCGAAGCCGGCGGCATTGTCGAGGATATTCTTGCCAGGGGCCCGGTTTTCCTTTGAAATGAGGGTTACTGAATGTGCCGCGGCGGCGGACGGCGACGGAAGGTGTTCCATGTCCGAGTACGAGCGTGCCGCGGGCTCCCGCCCGGCGGCGACCGGTAGGCTGACCCGACGTTCTGTCCTGACCCTGTTCGGCGGCACGGCGATGCTCGCCGGCTGTTCGCCGACCACCGGCCCGTCCGGACCGTCCGTGGGAGGCGGTCAGCTGCTGCCCGCACCCGTGACGCCGACCGCCCCGACCGGCGAGGTGATCGGGTCGGGCTCGGTGCGCGTCGCGCTGCTGCTGCCGAAGTCCGCCGGCGGCAACGGCGCCGCGGTGGCGGCCACGATGCGAAACGCCGCCCAACTGGCGCTGTCGGACTTCGTCGGCAACGACGTCACGCTGATGGTCAAGGACACCGGCGGCACGCCGGAGGGCGCCGCCCGCGCCGCGACCGCCGCGGTGGCCGAGCGCGCGGAGCTCATCCTCGGCCCGCTGTT
This sequence comes from Oharaeibacter diazotrophicus, assembly GCF_004362745.1. NCBI lineage: Bacteria > Pseudomonadati > Pseudomonadota > Alphaproteobacteria > Hyphomicrobiales > Pleomorphomonadaceae > Oharaeibacter > Oharaeibacter diazotrophicus. Next base: position 126,505 of record NZ_SNXY01000007.1, read on the forward strand.
CGCGGCGGAGGTCAAGGCGGTGGCGCCGGTGGCGCTCGGCGCCAACGTGCCGGTGATCTCGTTCTCGTCGGATCCGTCGGCGGCGTCGTCCGGCGTCTACGTCATGGGCTTCATGGTCGACGACCAGGTCCGGCAGGTGGTGTCCTACGCCGCCTCGCAGGGGCGCCGCTCGCTGGCGGCGATCGTCTCCGACGGCGCCTACGGCACGCTGGCCGAAGCGGCGCTCAGGGAATCGGCCGCGCGCTCCGGTGCGCGCATCATCCAGGTCGAGCGCGCCGCCGCCGGCAACGTCGCGGCCGCCGCGGCGGCGGTTGCGGCCAACGCGGTGCAGCTCGACGCGCTGTTCGTGCCCGACGGGCCCGGCTTCGCGCCGGCGGTGGCCGACGCGCTGAAGGGCAACGGCGTCGACCTTTCCCGCGTCAAGCTGCTCGGCACCGGCGTGTGGAACGACCCCGCGGTCTATTCGAGCCCGTCGCTCGCCGGCGGCTGGTTCCCGGTGCCGGACCTCTCCGGCTACCAGTCCTTCGCCGGGCGCTATCGCGCAAGCTTCGGCGGGGAGCCGCAGCAGGTGACCTCCCTCGCTTACGACGCCGTGGTGCTCGCCGCCGGGCTCGTCAAGGCGGCCGGCGCCCAGCGCTTCCAGCGCAACGTGCTGACCAACCCGGACGGCTTCCTCTCCGCCGTCAACGGCCTGTTCCGCTTCAACGCCGACGGCACCAACGACCGCGGCCTCGCGATCTACGAGGCGACGGCCGGCGGGCCGAAGCTGCTGCAGCCGGCGCCGCGTTCCTTCGCAGGGGCTTGAGCGAGGACGCACGGCGCACCCGAAGGGGTGCGCCGTGGCGAAGGCCTCAGGGCTTGGCTTCGGCGACGAAGGCGGCGGTGAAGCGGCCGACGTAGACGTCGGCGACGTTCTTGACCTTGTCGCGGCCAGAGAGCTGCGCGGTCGTCGAGATGGCGAAGCCGCGCCCGCCCGGGGTGAACTCCGCTTCGAAGACGGCACCGAATCGCCGGAGCATCGGCGTGCCGTCCGGCCGTGTCAGGCACCAGATCGCGGCGGAGGCGAGATCCTTGACGAAGACGTTGCGCGAGCCTCCGCAGCCCTCGACCAGATCGGGCGCGTCGCTGATGAACATCACCAGACGCCCGCTCGGCGAGAACGACGGCGAATAGCTGTCGCCCCAGCCGGCGGTGCCGGCGGAGTCGGCCGAGACCAGCGTCAGCGCCCCCGTGACGAGATCCTTGACGTGGATCTGCCGGACGAAGGACGAGTCCCGGCCGACCGTGAAGGCGACCTTGCGGCCGTCGCGCGACAGGGCCGGCAGCACGCTGTCGCCGGGGAACTGCACGCCCTTCGCGTCCTGCGAGACCCGGGTGATCGCGCCGGTGACCAGATCCTTGTGGAAGATGTCCCAATGGTCGCCATTGGCGTCGGGCGCGACGAGGTTGGTCGCTCGCGAGACGAAAACGACCGCGCGGCCATCGGCACGGAGTTGCGGGCGCTCGCTGTAGCCGTCGCCGGCGATGCCGCCGGCGGTGGTCGATACCAGTCGGGTGCGCCCGGCGGTGACGTCGCGCAAGTAGATCTGGGGGGTGGCGGCGGGTGCCGGCTTCACGAGGTTGGTGGCGAAGGACTCGAAGGCGATCCGCGACCCGTCGCGCGAGATCGACGGCGTGCCGGACGACGCGTTTCCGGCGGCACCGGTGTTCGACACCGACACGCGCAGGATCGAACCGGTGGCGAGGTCCTTGCGGTAGATGCTGGTGAAGGCCTTCGTCGCCTGCGGCACGAGGTTGGTGGCGGCGCTGTCGAACACGGCGTAGCGGCCGTCGGCGGACAGGGCGCCCCAGAGGCTGAACTTGTCGCCGCCGACGCCGCCGGCGCTCGCGGAGACCAGCTTGGCGGTGTGGGTCGCGACGTCCACGAGGAAGAGGTCCTCGCCGTCGTTGGCCGGGTTGGCGGGCGCGAGCGGCGCCTCGGTGGCGATCAGCACCGCGCGGCCGTCGGCGGTGACGTGGCCGCCGTCGTCGGAACCGAGCAGGCCCTCGGGGTGATCGGGGAATGTCGAGCCGGCGAAGTCGCCGCGGACAAGACGATAGTCGGAGACGATGGTGTGCGCGGGATCGGCGGCAGACGCGGGCGCGCACGCCATCAGGAGCGCGACGCCGGCCAGGGCACCGCTCACGACATTGGACCGGCGCATGGACGCCTCCCCCGGGAACGATTTTCAGAACGAATGAACTATCGTCCGACGGTAGGCGTGCCCCGATCCGGCGTCAACGGCGGCTCGCCGACGACCCCCCCGCCCGTCAGGCCGCGAGGTCGGCGACCACGGCGTCGAGCACGAACCAGCCGCCGCGCGAGGCGCGGATGCGGCCGTCGGGCAGGGTCTCGATCATGCCGTGGTGGAGGAGGTCGGCGATGCGGCGCTCGTCGAAGCGGCGGCCGGACAGCGCGTGGTAACGGGCGGGGTCGATGCCCTCGCGCAGTCGCAGTCCCATCAGCAGCATCTCGTCGCCGGCGGTTTCGCCGACGATCGCCTCGGTCGAGACGACGGCGTGGCCGAGCCGCTCGACCCGTTCCAGCCACGCCTCGGGACCGCGCTCGGTGACGGTGGCGAGGCGATGGCGGCCGCCGCCGAGGGCGATGCGGCCGTGGGCGCCGGCGCCGATGCCGACGTATTCGCCGTAGCGCCAGTAGACGAGATTGTGCCGGCTCTCGGCGCCGGGCACGGCGTGGTTGGAGATCTCGTAGGCCGGCAGGCCCGCGGCTTCGCCGACCTCCTGGGTGACCTGGTAGAGGTCGGCGGCGAGGTCGGGATCGGGCACCTTCAGCTTACCGGCGGCATGGAGCGCGGCGAAGGGCGTGTCGGGCTCGATGGTGAGCTGGTAGAGCGAAAGATGGTCGGCGGCGAGGCCGATCGCGCGCCGGAGTTCGTCGGCCCAGGCCGCCGGCGTCTGATCGGGGCGGGCGTAGATCAGGTCGAAGGAGAGCCGCGGGAAGGTGGCGCGGGCGAGTTCGATCGCCTCGAGCGCCGTGGCGACGTCGTGCAGCCGGCCGAGCCGGCGCAACTCGCCGTCGTCGAGCGCCTGGACGCCGAGAGAGACGCGGTTGACGCCGGCGGCGCGGTAGCCGCGGAAGCGGCCGGCCTCGACGCTGGACGGGTTGGCCTCGAGGGTCACCTCGGCATCGGGGGCGACGCCCCAAGTGGCGCCGATGGCGTCGAGCACGCGGCCGACGGTCGCCGGTTCCATCAGCGACGGCGTGCCGCCGCCGAGGAAGACGCTGGTGACGGTGCGCCCCGGCGTCAGCGCGCCCATCGTCGCGATCTCGCGGGCGAGGGCGGCGGCGAAGCGGTCCTGGTCGACCGGGCGGTGGCGGACGTGGCTGTTGAAGTCGCAGTAGGGGCACTTCTGCGCGCAGAAGGGCCAGTGCACGTAGACGCCGAAGCCGACCTCGGGCGTGCCGACGGGATCGGCCGCCACGCCGGCGAGAAGGTCCTCGGCGCTCGCGACGGTCACGGGCGGATCCCCGGCGGGAAGGCGCCCTCGACGAGCTTCTGCACCGAGCGGGCCCGGTGCGACAGCGGGCCGGGCGCGCCCCAGATCGAGCCGTGCTTCTCCTCGGCGGTCATCTCGCCGTAGGTGCGGGTCTCGCCGTCGGGCACGAAGACGGGGTCGTAGCCGTAGGCGATCGGGCCGCGGCGCTGCGGCCAGACCAGGGTACCCGCGCGCTCGCCGAGATATTCCTGGGTGTGGCCGTCGGGCCAGGCGAGGCAGAGCAGCGAGACGAAGGTGGCGCGCCGCTGGTCCGGCGCGGTGGCGCCGACCTTGCGCAGTTCGTCCTCGACCCGGCCCATGGCGAGGTCCCAGTCGCGGCTCGGGCCCGACCAGTCGGCGGTGTGGACGCCGGGTGCGCCCCCGAGGGCGTCGACGCAGAGGCCGCTGTCGTCGGAGAGCGCGACCTCGCCGGCCGCGGTGGCGGCGGCGAGCGCCTTGATGCGGGCGTTCTCGACGAAGGTGGTGCCGTCCTCGACCGGCTCGGGCAGACCGAGTTCGCCGGCGGTGACGAGCTCGATCGCGAGGCCGCCGAGCAGGAAGTGCAGCTCGCGGATCTTGCCCTTGTTGTGACTGGCGACCAGCAGGCGGCGGCCGTCGATGCGGCGGAGGTCCGTGCTCACAGCCCGAGCGCCTTCTTCTGGATTTCGACCAGTTCGCCGATGCCCTTCTTGGCGAGGACCAGCAGTTCGGCGAACTGCGCCTCGGAGAAGGGCTCGTCCTCGGCGGTGCCCTGGATCTCGACGATGCCGCCGCGGCCGGTCAGCACGAAGTTGGCGTCGGCCTCGGCGTCGGAATCCTCGGCGTAGTCGAGGTCGAGCACGGCCTTGCCGGAATAGAGGCCGCAGGAGACCGCGGCGACGTGGTCGCGCAGCACCTTGGCCTGGGCCGGCACGATGTTGCGGGCGCGCATCCACTCGACGCAGTCGTGGAGCGCGACGAAGGCGCCCGTGATCGAGGCGGTGCGGGTGCCGCCGTCGGCCTGGAGGACGTCGCAGTCGATCACGATCTGCTTCTCGCCGAGGGCGATCGGGTCGACGACGGCGCGCAGCGAGCGGCCGATCAGGCGCTGGATCTCGAGGGTGCGGCCGGACTGCTTGCCGGCGGCGGCCTCGCGGCGGGTGCGCTCGTGGGTGGCGCGCGGCAGCATGCCGTATTCGGCGGTGACCCAGCCCTTGCCGGTGCCGCGCATCCAGGCCGGCACCTTCTCCTCGAGCGAGGCGGTCACCAGCACGTGGGTGTCGCCGAACTTGACGAGGCAGGAGCCCTCGGCGTGACGGGTCACCGCGCGCTCGAGCGAGACGGGACGCATGGCGTCGGGGGCGCGGCGGGAGGGGCGCATGGGCTCGGTGTCTCCGGGTGACCTTCTCGGACGGGAGGCCCTTGTAGTCCGCCGCCGCCGGAAAGGGCAAGACCGGCGGGCCGGAGAGGCTTGCGATCCCGGCGCGTCCGCGCCAAATTCCGGTGTGGAGCATCAGACCGGACGCCATGGCAGCGGACACCAGGACGGGCAGCCTCAGGGAACTCGACGAGCGGTCGCGGGAGATCTTCCGCCGCATCGTCGACACCTATCTCGAGACCGGCGAGGCCTCCGGCAGCCGGAACATCTCCCGTCTGCTCGCGGCGCCGCTGTCGCCGGCCTCGGTGCGCAACGTCATGGCCGACCTCGAGCGCGAGGGCCTGATCTACGCCCCGCACACCTCCGCCGGCCGGCTGCCGACCGACCTCGGCCTGCGCTTCTTCGTCGACGCCATGCTGGAGTTCGGCGACCTCACCTCCGAGGAGCGCTCGACCATCGAGACCAAGGTCCGCATCGACGGCGGCGGCCGCTCGGTCGAGACGGTGCTGACCGAGGCGAGCCAGATGCTGTCCGGACTGTCGCGCGGGGCCGGCGTCGTGGTGACGCCCAAGGCCGACATGCGGCTGAAGCACATCGAATTCGTCCGCATCGAGCCGACCCGCGGCCTCGTCGTGCTGGTCGGCGAGAACGGCACGGTCGAGAACCGCCTGATCGACCTGCCGCCGGGGCTGCCGCCGTCGTCGCTGGTCGAGGCCGCCAACTTCCTCAACGCCCGGATCCGCGGCCGCACCCTGTCGGAGATCCGCGCCGAGATCGAGCGCCGCGCCGCCGAGCAGCGCGAGGAGCTCGACGGACTGACCGCCCGCCTCGTCGAGGCGGGGCTGGCGTCGTGGTCGTCCGCCGCCGGCGACCGGCCGCAGACGCTGATCGTGCGCGGGCGCGCCAACCTGCTCGACGACGTCCGTGCCGCCGAGGACCTCGAGCGCATCCGCGCGCTGTTCGAGGACCTCGAGACCAACGCCGACCTCGTGCAACTGCTCGGCCTCGCCGACGCCGGCGACGGCGTGCGCATCTTCATCGGCTCGGAGAACAAGCTGTTCGGCCTCTCCGGCTCGTCGCTTGTGGTGTCGCCCTACCGCGACGGCGACGCGCGCGTGATCGGCGTCGTCGGCGTGATCGGTCCGACCCGGCTCAACTATGCCCGGGTGGTGCCGATGGTGGACTACACCGCGCGGATGGTCGGCCGCCTGCTCGGCTGAGACGGCCGCGGCGGCGGAGCACGGCCTTCCCCCGGCTTGATTTTCCCGGCGCGAACCCTCAAATCCGGTCCGGCCAGTTCAGGCGCCGCCCGTTCCCGACGGCCGCGGTGCCCTTCGCGCACGAGAGGATCGATGACCGACGAGACCGAAACCGCCGCCCCGGCCGACGGGGCCTCCGTCGAAACCCCGGCCGCGGCGCCGCCGGCCGACGACCGCACGGCCGCGCTCGAGGCGGAGGTGGGCCAGCTCAAGGACCAGCTGCTGCGCACCCTCGCCGAGATGGAGAACCTGCGCCGGCGTACCGAGCGCGAGATCGCCGACACCCGCTCCTACGCGGTGGCGAGCTTCGCCCGCGACATGCTGACCGTGAGCGACAACCTCGCCCGCGCCCTGACGGCCGTGCCCGACGAGACCCGCGAGGGTGCCGACGAGGCGACCCGGGCGCTGCTCGACGGCGTCGGCATGACCGAGCGCGAGCTCCTGAAGGCGCTCGAGAAGCACGGCGTGCGCCGGATCGACCCGACCGGCGAGCGCTTCGACCCCAACTTCCATCAGGCCATCTTCGAGGTTCCGAACACCGAGGTGCCCTCGGGCACGGTGGTGCAGGTCGTGCAGTCCGGCTTCGTCATCGGCGAGCGCGTCCTGCGCCCGGCGATGGTCGGCGTCGGCCGCGGCGGCCCGAAGCCGGCGCCCGCCGGCGAGGCCAAGGTCGACCGCACGGTCTGATACCGGCCTCGCCGATTCCCGACTCGTCGAGAATCTGCGAGGTTTCGGCCATCCGGCCGGCGCCCGGTCGGGCGCTCCTCGCCCGAAAAGCTCCGACCAGAGGTCGGACCTTTGCGAACTCGGTCCGACGCCCGCGACCGCGCCCGCCGCGGAAGGCGGGCGCGAAGGGTGTTTCCTCGCCGCGCGGGTTCGGGCACCGTCGTCCGGACGCGCGCGGGAGGACCCGATGGACACGCCGACGCTCTTCGCCTTCCTCGACCATCTCGCGATCGCCGTCTTCGCCGTCACGGGCGCGCTTGCGGCCTCGCGCAAGGAACTCGACATCGTCGCCTTCTGCTTCTTCGGCGTCGCCGCCGGGCTCGGCGGCGGCACGCTGCGCGACGTCCTGCTCGGCGAACTGCCGGTGTTCTGGGTGGCGCAGCCGGCCTACGTGGTGGTCGCGGTCGCCGCCTCGGTGCTGGTGTTCTTCACCGCCCACGTCTTCTACGAGAACTGGTCGCGCTACCGGCTGCTGCTCTGGGCCGACGCGGTCGGCATGGCCGCCTATGCGGTGATGGGCGCCGCCAAGGCGCTCGCCGCCGGCGCGCCGGCGATACCTGCAATGGTGATGGGAGCGATGACCGCCACCTTCGGCGGCGTCATCCGCGACGTCGTCGCCGGCGAGCCGTCGGTGCTGCTCCGGCGCGAGATCTACGTCAGCGCCGCCTTCGCGGGCGCGGCCGTCTACGTGATGCTGATCGGCGTCGGCGCGCCGTTCTGGGCGGCGGCCGCGCCCGGCGCGACCGTGGCCTTCGTCATCCGTGCCGGCGCGCTGGCACGGGGATGGTCGCTGCCGGTCTACCGACCGCGGCCGGGCCGGGACGTCGACCGGGTCTGATCGGGACGTCGAGGAGCGGCTTCCGACCTGACCTTAACGTCATTTTCACGTGTCGGATGCAGACGTAATCCTGAATATGTCCGTCTGCGAGAGACCATGACGTTCCCCCGTTTGACGCTCGGCCTGAGGTTCATGGCGGTGATCGGCGTCGCCGTCGCGGTGATGGGGCTCGGCACGCTCGGCGCGCTCTACCAGTTCCGCGCCGCCCTGGTCGACCAGGGGCTGGCGGGTACCCGCGCGGTGGCCGAGGACGCCGTCGCCGCGGTCGAACGGGCGAAGGGCGGGGACGCGGCGGGCGACGCCGCCATCGTCGCGGCGCTCGCCGGCCTCCGGACGCCCGACGGCAAGGCGCTCGCGATCCTCGGCGCCGACGGCGCGGTGATTTCGGCCGGGGCGGAACGCCTCGCGGACGGCGCGTCCACGGCCCTCCTCGCCGGCGCGAAGGTCGGGGCCGAGGCGATCGCCCACGACGCCGTCGTCGACGGTGCCGCCGCCGCGCGGCTCTCCTTCGCCCGGCCGGTCGCGGACGGCCGGCTGGTGGTGGTGGCGAGCTACGATCCGCGGAGCGCCGACATTGTCCTCGTCCGCATCGTCCTCGTCATCGCCGCCTTCTCGGGCCCGATGCTGCTCGTGTTCCTCGCCTGGGCGTGGCGGCTCGGCCGCGGCATCAGCCGCGATCTCGCGACCATCAGCACCGCGGTCGGCCGGCTGGCGGCCGGCGACACCACCGTCTCGGTCTCCGGCGTCGGCGGCGACGACGAGGTCGGCGAGATCGCGACCGCGGTCGAGGTGTTCCGCACGTCGATGGTCGAGAACGACCGCATGAAGGCCGAGGAGAACGCCCGCATCGCCGACCGCGCGGCCCGCGCGGCGCGGCTGGAGCGGATCGTCCACGCCTTCCGCGAGGAGGCCGGGCAGATCGTCGGCTTCGTGCGCGCGAGCGCCGACGCGATGAACGGAACCGCCGGCGACCTCACCGCGGTCTCGACCGTGACGCGCTCCTCCGCCGAGGCGGCCGAGCAGACCGCCGCGCGCGACGCCGCCGCGGTGGCCGACGTCGCCGACGCCGCGCGCCGGCTCGCCGACACCGTCCGCGAGGTCGGCGAGAGCGTTCGCGCGGCCTCGCTCGTCACCGCCGAGGGCGCGACGCTCGGGCGTTCCGCCCGCGGCGAGGTCGAGCGCCTCGCCGGCAGCGCCGACCGGATCGGCCATGCCGTCGAACTGATCCGCGCCATCGCCGGCCAGACCAACCTGCTCGCGCTCAACGCCACCATCGAAGCCGCCCGCGCCGGCGAGGCGGGCAGGGGCTTCGCCGTCGTCGCCAGCGAGGTCAAGGCGCTCGCCGGCCAGACCGCCAAGGCCACCGACGAGATCGCCGCCTATGTCGGCGAGATCCAGCAGGCCACCGCCGAGGTGGTGTCGCAGATCGGCTCGGTCACCGACACGCTCGACGGCATCGAACGCTCCAGCGCCGACATCGCCGCCGCCATGGAGCGCCAGGCCGAGGCGACCGACGGCATTTCGCGGCGGGCCGACGACGTCGCCCGCGGCTCGGCCGAGCTCGGCGGTTCGGTGCGCGACGTCACCGGCGCGGCGGGCGAATCCTCGCGCGTCGCCGGCACCGTCACCGAGGTCGCCCGCGACCTCGCCACCGCGGCCACCGAACTCGACGAGCGGATCCGCCGCTTCATCGAGGACGTCGCGGCCTGAGGGTCGAACGGCCGGTCACACGCGCTTCTCGGGACTCTTGCAGAGGTCGGCGATCGCGCAGCGCTCGCATTCGGGCTTGCGGGCCTTGCAGACGTAGCGGCCGTGCAGGATCAGCCAGTGGTGGGCGTGGCGCATGTAGCGCGCCGGTACGACGCGCTCGAAGGCGCGCTCGACGTCGAGCGGGGTGCGGCCCTGGGCGAGCAGCAGCCGGTTGCCCATGCGGAAGATGTGGGTGTCGACCGCGAAGGTCGGTTGGCCGAAGGCGATGTTCAGGACCACGTTGGCGGTCTTGCGGCCGACGCCCGGCAGCTTCTCCAGCGCCTCGCGGTCGGCCGGGACCGTGCCGCCGTGGTCGCGGATCAGCGCCTCCGACAACGCCACCACGTTCTTGGCCTTGTTGCGGAAGAGGCCGATGGTGCGGATCGCGTCGCGGACGCGGTCCTCGCCGAGCGCGACCATCTTCGACGGCGTGTCGGCGAGCGCGAACAGCACGCGGGTCGCCTTGTTGACGCCCGCATCGGTCGCCTGCGCCGACAGCACGACGGCGACCAGCAGCGTGAAGGCGTCGGTATGCTCGAGCTCGCCCTGCGGCTCGGGGTTCGCCGCCTCGAAGCGGGCGAAGATCGCCTCGATCTCGGCCGGCGAATAGACCGCCTTCGCCTTGGTCGCCGCCTTCGCCGTCGTCTTCGCCCTGGGACGGGGCGCCGCCGCGGGCGCGGCCGGGGCGGCGGCCGGTCCGGGGGCGACGGCGCCGTCGGCTTGCGGGATTTTGCGTAGGCGGGGCTTTGCCGTGGTCATGGTCCCTCTATAATCGCCCGCCATGGCGTCGGACAATCCACCCGAAACACGCGCGGCCTCGGCCGGGGAGGGCGCGTTCTTCTCGGCGCGGCTGACGCCGCACCGCTCGCTCGGCCCCGGCGGCTTCGTGGCGCTGATGGGGGCGACCGGCGCGGTCTGCTTCGTCTCCGGCCTCGCGTTCCTGGCGATCGGGGCGTGGCCGGTGTTCTGGTTCTTCGGGCTCGACGTCCTGATCGTCTACGTCGCCTTCCGGCTCAACTACCACCGCGCTCGCGCCTACGAGGAGATCCACGTCTCCGCGCTCGACGTCCACCTGCGCCGGGTCGGTCCGCGCGGGGCGGTGCAGGAGTTCCACTTCAACCCGGCCTGGGCGCGGCTCGACGTCCGGCGGATCGGCGGCGAGGGCGTCGTCGGCCTCGCGCTGGTCTCGCACGGCCGCGCGGTCGACGTCGGCGGCTTCCTCAATCCGCCGGACCGCGAGAGCTTCGCCGACGCGCTCGCGGCGGCGCTGGCGGCGGCTCGGCGCGGCGGGCCGTCGGCGGCCGCGGCGACGCCCTGAAACGGAGCCGGCGAAAATCGGGTGGCGCCGTCGTGACGGCCGCGTCTAGCCTGGGTACAACGATCCAGGAGAAGTGCCGATGGACGCGGTTCCGACCTTTGAACGCCCCCCGCACACCGACGTCAGCTGGCTGCACGGAGGAATCGGCATGCCGGAACCGGTGAAGCTCGACCGTGCCGCCGAGGACTACGTGCTGGTGCGCGACACCATCCAGTTCATCTCCGAGAACTGGCGCGAGCAGCCGGAGCTCGAGACGATCGCCGCGGCGGTCGGCACCGATTCCGGCCACCTGCACCGGCTGTTCACCCGCTGGGCCGGGCTGACGCCGAAAGCCTTCGTCCAGGCGCTGACGCTCGACGAGGCGCGGCGGATGCTCTCGGACAGCCAGTCGATCCTCGACACCGCCTACGAGGTCGGCCTGTCCGGCCCGGGCCGGCTGCACGACCTCTTCGTCACTCACGAGGCGATGAGCCCGGGCGCCTACAAGGCGCGCGGCGCCGGGGTGACGATCGCCTACGGTTTCCATCCCTCGCCGTTCGGCACGGCGCTCGTCATGGCGACCGAGCGCGGGCTCGCCGGCCTCGCCTTCGCCGACCCGGGCGAGGAGGCCAAGGCGCTCGCCGACATGTCGGCGCGCTGGCCGGCGGCGAGCTACGTCGAGGACACCGCGGTCACCGCGCCCTACGCGCGCCAGGTGTTCGACCCGCGCGACTGGTCGCAGGACCGGCCGCTCCGGCTGGTGCTGATCGGATCGGACTTCGAGGTCCGGGTGTGGGAGACGCTGCTCCGCATCCCGCTCGGCAAGGCGACCACCTACACCGACATCGCCCGCCACATCGGCAATCCGAAGGCGGCGCGGGCGGTCGGCGCGGCGGTCGGGCGAAACCCGATCTCCTTCGTGGTGCCCTGCCATCGCGTGCTCGGCCGGCAGGGCAACCTCTGCGGCTACCACTGGGGTCTCACCCGCAAGAAGGCGATCCTCGGTTGGGAAACGGGCCTCGTCGGCCTGCTGTCCGGCGGCGGCGGCTGATACCGGCACCGCGAATGGACGCGTCCGCGCTCAGGCCGCCTCGAAGGCGATGCCCGCGCGGCCGCCGCGGCGCCAGACCAGACGGGCGGTGCGTGCCGGCTCGTCGACCTTGGCCTTGAAGGCGAAGTGTTCGGGGATATCGCTCATCGGGTCGACCTCGATGCCGGCGCCACCGGGGCCGAGGTTGCGGGTGACGACGTCGAGGCTGCGCAGCCGATCGGGGAACAGGATCCGCGAGCCGAGCAGGCTGCGGCGGCGGGTGTCGGTGCGGCGCTCGTCCATCGTCGTCCTCCCGTCCGGCGCGTGCCGGAAACGGGTTGATGCTAGCGCCGGCAGGGACGTCCGACGATCGAAACCCTTCCTCAACCTTAATTCCGGCGCGCCCCGAGGGACGCGCCGGCGATCTCGCGTGCCGCGGGACCAGCCTCAGTCCGCCAGCACCTGCTTCTCGACGATGCCGCCGTCGGCGTCGAGGCGGTAGACGATCGGCACGCCGGTCGCCAGCTCGCGGGCGACGATCTCGTCGCCGGAGAGACCCTCGAGGTCCATGATCAGGGCGCGCAGCGAGTTGCCGTGGGCGGCGACCAGGACGCGCTCGCCCTTCAGCACGCGCGGCAGGATCTCGGCCTTGAAATAGGGCAGCACGCGCTCGGCGGTGTTCTTCAGGCTCTCGCCGCCCGGCGGCGGCACGTCGAACGATCGGCGCCAGACGTGGACCTGCTCCTCGCCCCAGCGGGCACGGGCGTCGTCCTTGTTGAGGCCGGTGAGCTCGCCGTAGTCGCGCTCGTTGAGGGCCTGGTCGCGGATCGTGGTCAGGTCGCTCTGGCCGATGCCGTCGAGGATGATCTGGCAGGTGCGCTGGGCACGCGACAGCGCCGAGGTGTAGGCGACGTCGAAGGAGAGACCCAGCGCCTTCAGCTTCTCGCCGGCGGCGGTCGCCTCGGCGACGCCCTGCTCGGTCAGGCCGGGGTCCTTCCAGCCGGTGAACAGATTGAGAAGGTTCCATTCGCTCTGGCCGTGACGGACCAGCACGAGCAGTCGATCCATGGGTCGGGCTCCGTGGTGGAAGAACCGGCGCGGGGGATCGCCGGCGGGGGAGGGGCGGCGGCCACCCGGGCACGCCGCGGCGGGAAGCGGTCAGTCCGCGAGGCCGAGCACGTCGTCCATGTCGTAGCGGCCGGCGGCGCGGCCGCGGCCCCAGAGGGCGGCGCGCACGGCGCCGGCCGCGAACAGCGAACGGTCCTCGGCGTGGTGCGCGAGGGTGATGCGCTCGGCCGGGCCGGCGAAGATCACCTCGTGGTCGCCGACGACGGAGCCGCCGCGCAGCGTCGCGAAGCCGATCGTGCCCTCGACGCGCGGGCCGGTGTGGCCGTCGCGCACCCGCACCGAGGCGTCGGCGAGGGCGACGTTCCGGCCTGCGGCGGCGGCCTCGCCGAGGAGCAGCGCGGTGCCGGACGGCGCGTCGACCTTGGCGCGGTGGTGCATCTCCAGGATTTCGATGTCGAACTCCGGCCCGAGCGCCCGGGCGGCGCGGCGGACGAGGCCGGCGAGCAGGTTGACGCCGACGCTCATGTTGCCGGACTTGACCACTACGGCGTGGCGGGCGGCGGCGTCGATCGCGGTCTCGTCGGTCTCCGAGCAGCCGGTGGTGCCGATGACGTGGACGATGCGGGCCTGGGCGGCGAGTTCGGCGTAGGCGAGCGTCGAGGCCGGCGTCGTGAAATCGAGGATGCCCTCGGCGTCGACGATCGCGGCGAGGGCGTCGTCGCGGACCGGCACACCGAGCGCGGGCAGGCCGGCGAGCACGCCGGCGTCCTCGCCGAGGGCGGGCGAGCCCTGACGCTCGATCGCGGCGTGCAGCACCACGCCCGGCGTCGCGGCGATGGCGCGCACCAGCGTCCGACCCATGCGGCCGGCGGCCCCGACCACGACGAGCTTCATGTCCGACATCGGCGATCCCCGGCCTGCGATCCTCGGTCGCACGGCCTATAGCAGGGCGGAACCGCCGACGCGAGCGCCCGCGGCCGCGCTCAGGCGGCCATTTCGTCCCCCCGGCCGCGTTCACGCGGCCATTTCGTCGATGGCGGCGAGCAGGCGGGCGACGTCCTCGGGCCGCGACAGCCGGTGGTCGCCGTCCTTGACCAGCGTCAGCACCACGTCGTCGTGGCCGAGCGCCTCGACGAGGGCGAGGGCGTGGCGCCAGGGCACGTCGGGATCGCGCATGCCCTGCAGCACGTGGACGGGCCGGCCGATCGCGATCGGGGCCCCGAGCAGGAGGTGGTCGCGCGCCTCCTCCAGGAAATTGCGGGTGATCACGGTGGGATCGTCCGAATAGGCCGACGGCAGGGTGACCCGGCCGTCGCGTTCCAGGGCGGCCCGCATCGCCGGCGGGAAGGCCGGCAGCATCAGCGCCTCGGTGAAGTCGGGCGCCGGGGCGACCAGCACGAGGCCCCTGACCCGGTCGAGCGCGCCGCGGGCGGCGAGGGCCCGGGCGAGCAGCAGCGCGATCCAGCCGCCCATCGACGAGCCGACCAGGATGGTCGGGCCGTCGGTGAAGCGGTCGAACACCGCGGTCGCCTCGGCGAGCCAGCGACCGATGGTGCCGTCGACGAAGCAGCCGCCGGAGGCGCCGTGGCCGGAATAGTCGAACCGGACGACCGCACGACCCGCGGCGCGGCCGGCGGCGGCCACCGCCTCGGCCTTGGAACCGGTCATCTCGGAGCGGAAGCCGCCGAGCCAGAGCACGCCGGGGGCGGCGCCGGCGTCGGCGAGCACGGCGATGGAACGGCGGTCGTCACCGACCTCGACGGTGTGGCGGATGGACGTCACGGCGGCCTCGTCGTCGCGTGGAATCGATTCGGCTCGGATAGTGCCCGGAATTCGGCCCCGGATGCGCGGAGATGCTTGACTTTTCGCACCCGTGCGCCGATTTTTCATGCGGCTGCCCATGCGTTCGGCGGCCGATCCCCGTTTGCGCGCCAAGTGTTGCCGGCGCGTCGGACGGCCTCGGGCCCACGCGCGCCGCGCGTTGTCCGGGGCGCGGAGCGGTCGACGGTTCTCTGGGGTGGCCGGTGTTCCGCACACCGTCGCGTCGACGCCACTCGGCCGGACCGGCCCGGTGCGGGTCGATCGCATCCCCCGAGCGTGTCGCGGACACCGACATCGTCGTCGTCAGAGGAGTTGAAGGCCATTCGTCGTCCGTTCCGAGCCGCCGCGCCGACCAAGGAAGGTCCGCGCATCAACCGTGAAATCCGCGTCCCGCAGGTGCAGCTGATCGGCGACGACGGCGCCAACCTCGGCGTCGTGTCGATCCAGGAAGCGCTCGCGTCCGCGGCGGAAGCCGGCCTCGATCTCGTCGAGATCTCCCCGAATTCGACGCCCCCGGTCTGCAAGATCCTCGACTTCGGCAAGTTCAAGTACCAGTCGCAGAAGAAGGCCTCCGAGGCGCGCAAGAACCAGAAGACCGTCGAGATCAAGGAGATCAAGCTGCGGCCCAACATCGACACCCACGATTACGAGGTGAAGATGAAGAGCATGCTGCGCTTCTTCGAGGAAGGCGACAAGGTCAAGATCACGCTCCGCTTCCGCGGTCGCGAGATGGCGCACCAGGACCTCGGCCTCAAGCTCTTGTTCCAGGTCAAGGAAGAGACCCAGGCGATCGCCAAGGTCGAGAGCGAGCCGCGTCTCGAGGGGCGCCAGATGGTGATGGTGCTCTCGCCGAAGTGAGCCCCGGCCGCCGGCGTGGACGACGCGCGCCGGCCGCCACCCGTCCGATCGGCCGATCGCGCTCCGGTCGTGAGGATTTGGTAACCACAGCCGAACGAGAATCCCCGCCATCCGACGCGGCCGCCCGGCGGCCGCCTCCGCGCGAGGTGATTCGATGTCGCTGTTCTCCCGCCGGCCGTTCGGCGCCGCCGCGGCCGCCGTTCTCGCCGGCCTCGTCTCGATGCCGCTCCCGGCCACCGCCGCCGGCATCCTGGTGCCCTACACCGGCGCCAAGCCGCCCGTCGTCGCCAAGGCGCCGACGACCCTGCGCCAGCGCCTCGTCGCCGTCGACCTCTCCTCCGGCGCCGCCGTCGCGGCGGGCGATCCCGAAGTCGCCGACGCCGCGGCCGCCGCCGCCCTCGGCGCCACCGTGCAACTCGACCTCCTGCCGGGCGTTTCGGTGACGCTGAAGCGCAAGTCGGCGAGCGCGGCCGTCGGCGGCGGCACGATCTGGACCGGCGTCGATCCGACCAAGCCGAACACCAGCGCCGTCCTCGTGGTCAAGAACGGCCGCGTCACCGGCTCCGTCCGCGTCGCCGGCAAGCCCTACGACATCCGCCCGATCGGCAAGACCCGCGCCCATCTGGTGCGCGAGATCAAGGTCGGCTCCGTCGGCGGGGTCGAGGCGGTCGCCAAGGTGCCGATCGCCAAGCGCATCGGCGGCGGCACGTCGAAGTCGGAGATCGGTGTCCTGATCGCCTACACTGACGCCGCCTGGGGCAACAACGACGACATCGAGGCGCTCGGCAATCTCGCGATCACGCTCGCCAACCAGGCCTTCGCCGACTCCGGCGCCACGATCAAGTACAAGCTCGCCGGCTTCTACTGGGCGCAGAACTACGACGAGACGCAGTACGTCGAACAGAACGCCGGCACGGACACCGAGTGCCCGTCCGGCAACGTCAGGGACCAGAAGACGCCGTTCGAGTACGACGTCAACCTGACGCATCTCCGGCTCGGCTGCGGCTATCTGAGCTACGTCGCCAAGGAGCGCGACAAGGTCAAGGCCGATCTCGTCGTGCTGGTGGTCGACCGCGGCGACGAAGAAAAACCGAACCCGCTGTGCGGATACGGCTACGGACCCGGCGTGGACGCCAAGAACAAGGCCGGCGCGGTCGACGCGGACTACGCCTTCTCCGTGGTGACCGCGAGCTGCATGGATCAGTCGGTGCTGACCGGCGTCACCGCCTTCAACCTCGGCATCTCCAAGGACCGCTACGTCACCACCTCGGACCTGCGCGACAACTACGCCTTCGGCTACGTCGACCTGATCGGCCGCTTCCGCGACCTGACTTCGGACAACGACCGCTGCAAGGCGGCCGGCGTGACGTGCAACTACGTCAACCTGTTCTCGAACCCGAAGAAGACCTACAACGGCCGGCCGCTCGGCGTCGCCGCCGGCCAGCCGACCTCGGCCGACGCGGTCCGCGCGCTCAACGAGAATGCCAGAACCGTCGCGCGCTTCCGCTGAGCCGGCGCCGACCGGCTCCCGCCTCGAGAAGGGCCGCGGGCGTCGTCCGCGGCCTTGCGCTTTTCCCGGGCTTCCTGTAGAAGGCGGCCACTTCGGGTCGACCGGCTCGGGGGCGGTTTTCCGTTCCCACGGGCATGCCGTGGCGGCCTCGAACGCTCAACCCCGGACCAGGACGGTGGTTTCCGCCACGGCGCCGCGAGGTGCCGGCGGGCCGCAGCCGTCGGGTCCGGACCATGACTGACCGGACGCCGCCCCCACGGGGAGCCGGGGTCCAGAACACTCGGAAACGAGCAAAATGCCCAAGATGAAGACCAAGTCGGGCGCCAAGAAGCGCTTCAAGGTGACCGCCAACGGACGCGTCAAGTCGGCCCAGGCCGGCAAGCGTCACGGCATGATCAAGCGGACCGCCAAGTTCGTCCGTCAGGCTCGCGGCACGACCGTGCTGTCGGAGCCGGATGCGATCATCATCAAGAAGAACTTCCTTCCCTACGCCTGATCGCGCGATCGGCAGGCATCCCATTTCCAAGGAGTACCGATCATGGCGCGCGTCAAGCGGGGCGTCACGGCCCATGCCAAGCACAAGAAGGTCCTGAAGCTCGCCAAGGGCTTCCGCGGCCGTCGCAAGAACACGATCCGCACGGCCAAGGCCGCCGTCGATCGCTCGATGCAGTACGCGACGCGCGATCGTCGCGCCAAGAAGCGCAACTTCCGCGCCCTGTGGATCCAGCGCATCAACGCGGCGGTCCGCGAGGTCACCGGCGGCGAGCTCACTTACGCCCGCTTCATCGACCTGCTGGCCAAGACCGGCATCGAGGTCGATCGCAAGGTCCTGTCGGATCTGGCGATCTCCGAGCCGGCGTCGTTTGCGGCCCTGGTCGAGAAGGCCCGGGGCGCCGCTGCCTGAGGCAGCGCGACTTCCAGGGCCGATCCCCGATCGGCCGTCGACGAAAAGAGGCGGCGTACCGGTCGGGTACGCCGCCTCTTTTCGTCTCGGACCACGTGGCGCGCCGCCCCGAGAACCGCTAGAACGCGCGCCTGGACCGACAGGGAACCACCGATCGCCATGTCCGACATCGAAACGCTGGAACGCGAGATCCTGGAGAAGGTCGGCGCCGCCGCCGACGAGGCCGCCCTCGAGGCGGTGCGCGTCGGCGCGCTCGGCAAGAAGGGCTCCGTGTCCGACCTCCTGAAGACGCTGGGCACCATGGCGCCCGACGAGCGCCGCACCCGCGGCGCCGCGATCAACGCCGCCAAGGAGCGCGTCGAGGGGGCGATCGGCGCCCGCCGCGACGTGCTGAAGAAAGCCGCGCTCGAGGCCCGCCTCACGCGCGAGACCGAGGACGTCACGCTGCCGGTGCGCCCCGGCCCGCTCGCCGCGGGCCGCATCCACCCGATCTCCCAGGTCGTCGACGAGATCACCGCGATCTTCGCCGACATGGGCTTCGCGGTCGCCGAGGGGCCGGACATCGAGACCGACTACTACAACTTCACCGCCCTGAACTTCCCGGCCGACCACCCGGCCCGGGAGATGCACGACACCTTCTTCTTCGAGCCGAAGGCGGACGGCTCGCGGCTCCTCCTGCGCACCCACACCTCGCCGGTGCAGATCCGCACCATGGAGAGCCAGAAGCCGCCGATCCGCGTGGTGATCCCCGGCCGGACTTACCGCTGCGATTCGGACGCGACGCACACGCCGATGTTCCATCAGGTCGAGGGTCTGGTGATCGATCGGCACAGCCACTTCGGCCATCTGAAGTGGGTGCTCGAGGAGTTCCTCAAGGCCTTCTTCGAGGTCGACGAGGTCAAGACGCGGTTCCGGCCGTCGTTCTTTCCCTTCACCGAACCGTCGATGGAGGTCGACGTCGGCTGCCGGCGCTCGGGCGGCGAGATCCGCATCGGCGAGGGCGACGACTGGCTGGAGATCCTCGGCTGCGGCATGGTCCACCCCAACGTGATCCGCGCCGGCGGCCTCGATCCCGACGAGTACCAGGGCTTCGCCTGGGGCATGGGCATCGACCGCATCGCCATGCTGAAATACGGCATGCCGGACCTCAGGGCCTTCTTCGACGCCGACGTGCGCTGGCTGAAGCACTACGGCTTCCGGCCGCTCGACCTGCCGACGCTGTTCGGCGGGCTGAGCGGGTGAGGCGACGATGACGCGACACGACATCTCTCCCAGGGCCAAGGCGAATGCCAAGCGCCTCCGGCGGGAGATGACGGTCGCCGAGGAGCGGCTCTGGCACGAACTCAGGGCACGCCGCCTGTTCGGTACCGTGTTCAGGCGGCAGGTCCCGATCGGACCCTTCGTGGCCGATTTCGCCTGCCACGAGGTCCGTCTGGTCGTCGAGGTCGACGGCGACAGTCACGACTTGCCGGGCGCGGCGGCGCGGGACGAGCGGCGGACGGCGTTCCTGAACGCATCGGGATATCGGGTCGTCCGGTTCGACGACGCCGAGGTCCTGACGAACATGGAGGGGGTGCTCGTGGAGATCGGCGGCTACCTGCCGGGCTTCACGACCGACCTCGCGGTGGATCCCCCTCTCCCTGTCCCTCCCCCTCCAGGGGGGAGGGGACGCAGACGACGAATGGACGGAGCCGTGGCAGGACAGGCAGCCCGCAGCGACCGGAAGGGGCAGACCGCCGAACCCGGCGTTCCCTCCCCCCTGGAGGGGGGAGGGACAGGGAGAGGGGGTGACCCGGCCGGCCGGAAGCGCGGCGCCGACGTGCACGGACGGAGCGAAACACGCCGCCCACGCGGCCGAGGATCCAGACCGATGAAGTTCACGCTCTCCTGGCTGAAGGACCATCTCGACACCGACGCGTCGCTCGACGACGTCACCGAGGCGCTGACCATGGTCGGCCTCGAGGTCGAATCCGTGACCGATCCCGCCGCGGCGCTGAAGCCGTTCCGGATCGCGCGCGTGCTGACCGCCGACAAGCACCCCAACGCCGACAAGCTGAAGGTGCTCACCGTCGACACCGGCGCCGGCGAGCCGGTGCAGGTGGTGTGCGGCGCGCCGAACGCCCGCGCCGGCCTCGTCGGCGTGTTCGCCGCGCCCGGGTCGCGGATCCCCGGCACCGGGCTCGAGCTCGCGGTCGGCACCATCCGCGGCGTCGAGAGCCGCGGCATGATGTGCTCGGAGCGCGAGCTCCTGATCTCCGACGACCACGACGGCATCATCGAACTGCCCACCGACGCACCCGTCGGCGTCCGCTACGCCGACTGGCGTGGCGGCTCGGATCCGGTGATCGAGATCGCGATCACCCCGAACCGGCCCGACTGCCTCGGCGTGCGCGGCATCGCCCGCGACCTCGCCGCCCGCGGCCTCGGCCGGCTGAAGCCCGACGTCGGCGACGCGGTCGCCGGCGCCTTCCCGAGCCCGATCGGGGTGGAACTCGACTTTCCCGCCGACGCGGCCGGGGCCTGCCCGGTGTTCGCGGCGCGGGTGGTGCGCGGCGTGCGCAACGGCGCCTCGCCGGGCTGGATGCAGGACCGGCTGAAGGCGATCGGCCTGCGCCCGATCAACGCGCTGGTCGACATCACCAACTACGTCTCCTACGACCGCGGCCGGCCGCTGCACGTCTACGACGCCGCCAAGGTCACCGGCACGATCCGCGCCCGGCTCGGTCGACCCGGCGAGAGCTTCGTCGCGCTCGACGGCCGGACCTACGCGGTCGACGGCGAGATGTGCGTGATCGCCGACGACGCCGGCGTGCTCGGCCTCGGCGGCATCATGGGCGGCGAGCACTCCGGCTCGTCGGAGGCGACCGTCGACGTGCTGATCGAGAGCGCGTGGTTCGATCCGAACCGCACCGCCCGCACCGGCCGGCGCGCCGGCATCAACTCGGACGCCCGCTACCGCTTCGAGCGCGGGGTCGACCCGGCCTTCGTGGTCGGCGGCCTCGAACTCGCGACCCGGCTGGTGCTGGAGCTCTGCGGCGGCGAGCCGTCGGAGGCGGTGGTGGCCGGCGCCGAGCCGGTGACGCGGCGGCGGATCGACTTCCCGCTCGCCGAGGTCAAGCGCCTGTCCGGCCTCGACCTCTCGGCGGGCCAGATCGAGGGCACGCTCGCGGCGCTCGGCTTCGAGGTCGAGGGCCTCGGCGACACCCGCGAAGTGATCCCGCCGAGCTGGCGGCCGGACGTGCACGGCAAGGCCGACCTCGTCGAGGAGGTCGTGCGCATCGCCGGCCTCGACCAGGTCAGGCCGACGCCGCTGCCGCGGCTGGCGTCCGTCGGCGCCAAGGTGCTGACGCCGATCCAGGTCCGCACCCGCCGCGCCAAGCGCACCCTGGCCGCCCGCGGCCTCGTCGAGGCGGTGACGTGGTCGTTCATCTCGGCCGAGCAGGCCGCCCTGTTCGGCGGCGGCGCGCCGGTGCTGAAGCTCGCCAACCCGATCTCCGCCGACATGAGCGACATGCGGCCGAGCCTGATCCCCGGCCTCGCCGCCGCGGTGAAGCGCAACGTCGACCGCGGCACGGCGGATCTCGCCCTGTTCGAGGTCGGTCAGGTGTTCGCCGGCGACCGGCCGAAGGACCAGACCACGGCGGCCACCGCGGTGCGCCGCGGCACCGCCGGCGTCGACGGCGCCGGCCGCCACTGGGCCGGTTCGGGCGACGCGGTCTCGGTGTTCGACGCCAAGGCCGACGCGCTGGCGCTGCTCGACGCGCTCGGCTTCGACACCGCCAAGGCGCAGATCGTGCGCGGTGCGCCGGCGTGGTTCCACCCGGGCCGCTCCGGCACGATCCAACTCGGCCCGAAGACCGTGCTCGGCCACTTCGGCGAGTTGCACCCGGCGGTGCTCGCCGCCCTCGACGTCACCGGCCCGCTGGTCGCCGCCGAGATCACCCTCGAGGCGATCCCCGAGCCGAAGGCGAAGGCGGTGAAGTCGAAGCCGGCGCTCGCCCTGTCGGGTCTGATGCCGGTCGGCCGCGACTTCGCCTTCGTGGTCGACGACGCGGTCGAGACCGGGCGGATCGTCAAGGCGGCCGAGGGCGCCGACCGCAAGCTGATCGGCGCGGTCCAGGTGTTCGACGTCTACCGCGGCGAACACGTCGGCGCCGGCCGCAAGTCGGTCGCCCTCGAGGTGACGCTGACGCCGACCGATCGCACGCTCACCGACGAGGACATCGAGGCGGTGTCGAAGGCGATCGTCGGGGCGGTGGAGAAGGCCACCGGCGCGACCCTGCGTGGTTGAACCGGCGGCGGGGGCCTTCGACGGCCCCCGCCTCGCCCGCGCGAGTCTCGACGAGCAGGCGGCGGCGCTGCGCGCGATCGTCGCCGCCGATCCGGATCTCTCGGCCCTCGTCGCCGTGATCGCCGACCTCGGTCTGCCCGACGGCTGGCTGGTCTCGGGCGCGCTCTACCAGACCGTCTGGAACGTGATGACCGGCCGGCCGCGCCGCACCGGCATCAAGGACTACGACCTCGTCTACCACGATGCCGCCGACCTCGGCTTCGAGGCCGAGGACGCGGTGATCCGCCGGGTCCAGGCGGCGACCGCCGGGCTCGGCCTCGCCGTCGAGGTCCGCAACCAGGCCCGCGTCCACCTCTGGTTCGAGCGGCGCTTCGGTTTCGCCGTGCCGCCGCTCGGCTCGGTGGCGGAGGCGCTGGAGCGCTACGCCTCTACCACCCACGCGGTGGCCGTGCGGCGCGGGGCGGGCGGCCGGCTCGACCTGCTGGCGCCCTTCGGCCTCCGCGACGTCTTCGCCATGCACGTCAGGCCCAACCGCAGCCTGCCCAACGGCCCGAGCCACGAGGCCAAGGCGCGCCGGTTCCAGGCGGTGTGGCCCGAGGTCACGGTGGAGTGGTGGTGATGCCGGGTCGGAGCGGCAAGGCGCCGGCGGGAACGCCCGGCCCTTTCGCTCGTTGCCTCCGAGGGGGTCCCCGGAACCAGCGGAGGACACCATGGAAGGCTACGACATGATGTGGTTCGTGGCGGTGGTCGTCGGCACCATCGTTCTCGGTGCCGCCATCGCCTTCGGCATGATGCGCGCACGTCGACGGAGCGGCGCCGAGCATCTCGCCGCCGAACGCCGCACCCGCGCCAACTACCGCGCGGAGGATCTCGCCGACCGGCCGTGATGCCGGCGGCGCATTCCTCAGGGCGCCAGCAGCACCTGCGAGCAGGCCGGCGGCAGGTCCTTCAGCGCCAGCGGCGGCTTCGGCTTGGCGGGCTTCGCCGGCTTGGTCGGCTCCTCCGGCGGCTTGAACCAGCCGTCGAGTTCGGCGCCGCAGCCGTCGCCCGGCGGCGGCGGATCCTGCGGCTTGCAGGCCGGATCACTGGCGGGGCACTGCAGGCGGACGTGGAAGTGGAAGTCGTGGCCCCACCACGGCCGCACCGTACGCAGCCAGCCGCGGTCGCCGGAGGCGCGTTCGCACAGCGCCTTCTTGATCGCCGGGTTGACGAAGATGCGCGCGACCTCGGGCTGGGAGGCGGCGAGCTTCAGGATCGCCAGCTGGCGCTTGCCGAAGATCTTCGGATCGACCGACTTGCCGTCGGGGCCGAGCATCGATGTCGCGCTCATGGTCTCGCGCTCCTCGACGGTGAGGGTGCGGTCGGGCATCGGCGTCAGCCAAATGTCGGCGTCGAGGCCGATCTGGTGGCTGGCGTGGCCGGTCAGCATCGGGCCGCCGCGCGGCTGGGCGATGTCGCCGACCAGGAGGCCGTTCCAGCCGACCTTCGGGGCCGCGGTGGCGAGGCGCTCCAGGAAGTCGACCAACAGGGGCGTGCCCCAGTTGCGGTTGCGCGACAGCCGCATCACCTGCCAGCTCGGGCCGTTGACCGGCAATGCGATCGCGCCGGCGAGACAGCCGCGGGCGTAGGAGCCGATCGAGCGCACCTCCATGGCGGCCGGCGTGCGCGCCGCCCCGAACAGCTGCTTGGCGGGCGTGTCGTCGGCCTGCGCGGCGCCGGTGGCGGCGAGGCCGAGCGCGAGCGCCACGGCCGGGATCGTCCTCGACATCGGTCCATACCTCGCTCGGGGGTGCCCTCCCGCACGACCATCCCCCCGGCCGATTGACAATCCCTTAACCATCGCCGACGGTCCCGCCGGTGCAGCGACGGGGGCGTCGGGAATGCGGGTGGCGTGGGGCGGGCGGCGGATCGTGCGGATCGCCGCGGTGGTGCTGGCGGGCGGGCTGCTGGCGGGGCTGCAGGGCTGCGGCACGGTCTCGAAGGCCGACTGCGAGGCCGGCGACTGGGAGACCATCGGCCTGCGGGACGGACGCGCCGGCGAGCCGGAATCGCTCTTTGCCAGCCACGCCGAATCCTGCGCCCGCTACAAGCTGCCCGCCGACAAGGACGGTTGGATGCGCGGCCGCGAGCGCGGCCTCGGCGAGTATTGCACGCCGCTGTCAGGCTTCGCCAACGGCTCGGCCGGCCGCGAGTACCAGAACGTCTGCACCGGCGCCGCTGCGGGCTCGTTCCTCGAC
The DNA here is from genome assembly GCF_004362745.1 of Oharaeibacter diazotrophicus. Taxonomy (NCBI): domain Bacteria; kingdom Pseudomonadati; phylum Pseudomonadota; class Alphaproteobacteria; order Hyphomicrobiales; family Pleomorphomonadaceae; genus Oharaeibacter; species Oharaeibacter diazotrophicus. The sequence goes on from NZ_SNXY01000007.1 coordinate 150,990, forward strand.
GCCTACGGCATCGGCCGCGACATCGGCATGGCGCGGGCCGAGGCGCGGCGGGCCCGCGAGGAGGTCGACCGGGTGACCTCGCGCCTGCGCGAGACCGACGACGGCATCGTCGACGCCGAGCGCGACGCCACCTCGGAGGATCCGCAGCGTCGCAAGGTGGCGCGCGAACGGCTGCGCGAGCTCCACGATCTCCGCTTCGATCTGATGCGCGACCTCTACGCCGCCGAGCGCGAACTGCCGGCCGCCGAGAATGCCGCCGACATCGCCGAGGCGCGCGGCCGCGACGCCTTCCTGCGTCGCTTCGGCTATCCGCCGGGCTGAACGCCGCCGCGACGGGATCAGTCCAGGGCGGGGCGCAGCACCGGCGGCGGCAGGCTGCCGGTCACGTCGGTCGGCTCGGTGCGCCGGCGCAGCACCAGGGCAGCCGGCCCGTCCGCGACCACCTCGAGCCACGCCGGCCGCTCTCCGGCGACGAGCCGGCTTGCGAGCCCCTGCGGCGCACGCCCTGCCAGCGCCCGGGTGTCGGCGTCGTGCGGGCAGAGCGCGAGGGTGCGCGCCCCGGCGGCGTCGAAGGGCCGGCGCCCGTCGTCGGCGAACAGGATGGCGTCGGCGGCGAGGACGCCCTCGACCGCCGTCGGGAAGGGAGCGGCGAGCACCGGCGACGCCGTCCGCAGCAGGAGATGCGGGCCGTAGGCGGGCGGGGCGACCACCAGCCCAGGCGGCAGGGCGGCGAGGGTCTCGCCGAGCGCGGCGAGACATTCGGCCGTCGCGACGGCGGCGACGCGCTGCAGCCGCCGCTGGGTGCCGTCGAGCGCGAGGTCGCCCGTCAGGGCCCACAGCAGCGGCGCCGCCAGGACCCAGGCGTTGTGTAGCAGCGGCGCGGCGGGATGGCGCGGCCCGAGGCCGTTGCGCGCGATCACGGTGCCGGCGACCGTGATCGCGACGGCCGCGGCGATCTGGGCGATCGCGAGGTCGCCCTGCCGCCACAGCGCCATGACCAGGCTGGCCGCGAGGCTCGCGGCGAGCAGCACCGGCCCGTAGGAGCGTCCGCGGCGGGACACGGCGGCGGCGACGGTCGCGAGCACGAGGGCGACGGCCGGCCCGGCGAAATGGCCCGGTAGCTGCCACGGTGTCAGCCGCGCGACGTCGAGGACGCTCCGCGCCGCGGTCGCGGTCTCGACCGAGAGCGCGCCTGGGCGCGGATCGGCGCCGATGGCGTCGAGCCAGCCCGGGAAGGCGGCCGCGACCACGGCGACCAGCACCGAGACGACGCCGGCGACGCCGGCCCCGCGCAACAGGTAGCCGGTGGCGCCGTCGGCGGGACCGCCGCGCAGCACGCGGGCGATGGCGGCGGCGCCGAGGCCGCCGACCGCGGCGGCGACGAGATGCACGGCCGAGAGCCGGTCCGTGGCCGGGACGCTCCACCGCGCCGGCGGGACGCAGAGCAGGAAGAAGACCGCGACGGCGGCGGCGAACGCGATGCCGTAGGCGGCGAAGCCGCGGCGCCAGCGGTCGCCGTCCCGGATCCAGGCGAGCGCCGGCACGGCGCCGGCGAGGAGCATCGGCACCGGCGTCCCGGGTCCGATCGCGATGGAGGCCGCGACGAGGACGCCGGCGGCGGCCGCGGCGCGGGCCGAGCCGTCGGCGCGCACGAGGGCGGCGAGCGTCCAGGCGAACAGGACGGCGTGGAGGGTGTCGACGCCGAGATGGCCGGGCGCGAACAAAGCGAGGGCGGGCGGCGACAGCACCACGAGGACGAGCGCGGCGGCGGCGGCGACGCCGTCGGCGAAGCGCAGCACCGTCGCGACGACGCCCCAGCCGAAGAGTACGAAGGCGATCGGCGGCCACAGGTTCACCGCGAGGAGTTCGGCGGCGGGTCGGCCGGCGGCCGGATCGAGGGCGAGGATCAGGGTGGCGAGCGGCAGGTCGGCGAGGCGCGACCACGGCAGCATGACACCGGGCGACAGGCCGAGCCGCGGCTCGAGGAGGTCGTACCAGCCGCGTCCGCCGAGGAACTCGCGGACGGCGACCAGACGCATCGCCGATTCGGGGTCGCCGAGGGCGGCGAGCGCGGGCAGCCAGCCGCCGGCGGCGACGAAGACCGCGAGCAGGAACAGCACCACGGCGGGCAGCGGCACGTCGCCCGGAAGGGCGCGCGCGGATGGGGCGGCGAGCGTGACGGCGCTTCGTTCGGGGGGCATCGACCAGGGACCGGGAGCGGACGCCAACGACCCCCGTCCGCAGGGGCAGGGTTAGCTTGCCCTTAACGGGATGAGGAAAAGGTAAAGGCGAACCCGTGGCGGCCGTCGCCGCCGGGCCGGACGGACCACGATGCGCAACCCCTCCACCGCCGCCGAGCGCGCCGCCGCGATCCCGAGCCGTCGTCGCGGCACCGTCGCGCGGGGCCGGGCGCGATGACGCCGGCGGATCGGTTCGGGCGCTACGCGCGCTTCCTGGTGGTCGGCGGTCTCGGCTTCGCGGTCGACGCGGGCGCGACCGAGCTCCTCGTCCTGGCGGGGCTGCCGGCGCTCGGCGCACGGGTCGCGGCGATCGCGCTCGCGATGACGACGACCTATCTCCTCAACCGCCGCCTGACCTTCCGCTCGGACCGGCGCGGCGCGGCGCTGCTCGCCGAGGGCGGACGCTACTTCGCGGTGGCGATCGGCGCCGCCGCGTTCAACTACGCCGTCTTCGCCCTGGTGCTGACCATTGTACCGGGGATACGCCCGGCGCTCGCCGTCGCCGTCGCCTCGGTGGCGGCGATGGTGCTGAGCTATCTCGGCTATTCGACGCTGGTGTTCCGGCGCCGACCGTGACCGCGATCAGGCGGCGTGACGGCCGGCGTCGGCGCCGTAGTAGCTGACGTAGCGCGAGGAGATCGCCGAGACCGGCAGCACGATCATGACGTCGGTGGTGCCGAACTGGCGGTCGACCACGGCGCCGTCGCCGATGCGGGCACCGAGGCGGAGATAGCCCTTGATCAGCGGCGGCAGGGCGTGGAGGGCGGCGCGGGTGTCGATCGCCTCGCGCGGCATCAGGTTCATGTCGACCCGCCGCTCCGGCAGCGCGGACACGGCCCACTCGCCGGCGGCGCCCGCGTTGTGGTGCAGGAACGACAGCGGCAGGGCCAGCGCGGCCGGGTCGGTGCCCTCGAGCGAGGCGCAGCCGATCATGACGTCGAGGCCGTGGGAGAGCACGTAGGACCAGATGCCGTGCCAGAGCAGCTCGACGGTGCGCTTGTTGCGGTAGGGCTTCAGCACGCAGGAGCGGCCGAGCTCGAGGAAGCGCAGATCTCGGTGGCGGGCGACCAGCGGCGCGAGATCGAACTCGCCGGCGGAGTAGAAGCCCTGCCGGGCCTCGGCGACCTCCTGGCGGAGCAGGCGGTAGGTGCCGACGATGCGCGGCATCGGCTTGCGGAAGCGGCGCTGCAGCACGTCGTCGTGGTCGAGCACCAGGAGATGGTCGCAGACCGCGTCGAAGGCGTCGCGGTCGCGGCGCGAGGCGAGGGTGGCGGGATCGGCGATCGCCGCCATCTCCTCGTAGAAGACGGCGTAGCGAAGCGCCTGGGCGGCGCGGATCTCGCCCTGGGAACGGGCGAGGCGCACCTCGAGCGGGCCGATCCGCCCGAGCGTCTCGGGCTGGGGCCGGCGGATGGCGTCGGCGCGCAGGAGGTTCGGGAGCGAGACCGGGACCGAGCCGGGCGCGGCGATCAGCGGGGCGAAGCGGCGGGCGAGCGCCTTGGGAGCGAGGGCGCGGGCGGGCGACAGCATGCGGGCCATGGCGCCGACGCGGGCCGGATCCGACTTCTTCTCCACGTGACCTGTCCCCCCGATCGTCCGTCCGTCGTTCGTCGGATGGTACCACCGCTCCGACCCGTCGGTTAGACAGATCATAACTTGTCGGCGGTTCCGTGACAGCCGGCTGAAGGAAAGATGACGGCGGCGGTTTCCCGCCGCCGCCGAGGTCCGCCGACCCGGTAGAGGGCCGGGCCGGGGCGCGCGGGACCAGGCGGGGGCCCGGTCCCGCGCAGGCGTCGTCAGGTCTCGCGGGTGGCGAGGGCCCGGTCGCCGCGGGTGCGCCACAGCGAGGCGCCGATGCCGGCGGCGAGGATCGCGAAGGTCGCGCCGAGCGAGACCGCCGGCGGGATCTTGGCGATGCCGAGCATGTCGGCGGCGAAGATCTTCGAGCCGATGAAGATCAGGAGCACGGCGAGGGCGTACTTCAGGTAGACGAAGCGGTGCATCAGGGCGGACAGCGCGAAGTAGAGGGCGCGCAGGCCGAGGATGGCGAAGATGTTGGAGGTGTAGACGATGTAGGGGTCGGTGGTGATCGCGAAGATCGCCGGCACCGAGTCGACCGCGAAGATCACGTCGGCGAACTCGACCATCAGCAGCGCCAGGAGGAGCGGCGTCAGATAGGTCTTGAGCTTGCCGGTGGCGGGGTCGGGCAGGCGGACCAGGAAACGGTCGCCGTGGAGGTCGTCGGTCACCGGCAGACGGCGGCGCACCCACTTCAGCAGCGGGTTGGAGCCGACGTCGTGGCTGGCGTCGGCCGCCATGATCATCTTGACGCCGGTGAGGATCAGGAAGGCGGCGAAGACGTAGAGCACCCACGAGAATTCGGCGACGATGGCGGCGCCGGCCGCGATCATGATGCCGCGCAGCACCAGCACGCCGATGATGCCCCACAGCAGCACGCGGTGCTGGTGGATCCGGGGAATGCCGAAATAGGCGAAGATCATCGCGATGACGAAGATGTTGTCCATCGCGAGCGACTTCTCGACCACGAAGCCGGTGACGTAGGCGAGGCCCGCCTCCTCGCCGCGGGCGTACCAGAGCCAGCCGCCGAAGGCGAGGCCGAGGGCGATGTAGAAGCCGGAGAGCAGGAAGCTCTCGCGGATGCCGATCTCGCGGGCGTCGCGGTGCATGACGCCGAGATCGAGCAGGAGGAGGACGGCGACGGCGCCGAGGAAGGCCAGCCACATCCAAGCCGGCGTGCCGAGAAAGTCGAGATACAGGAATTCCATGGGGCGGGATCGCGGATGTCGGCGTGTGTCCGCTCGCGGTTCCGACATCGCGCGTCGCCGACCGCACGCGCCAGAGGGGCCCGGAACCACCTCAACCCCGCTCAGGTGGGAAGCGCGCGCGGCGGATGGAAGAGGCGGCTAGGTGAAAAAACGTACCGGCGCGGTGAAAGCGCCGACGCCGGCCCGCACGCGCGCCGCCGCGGCCGGGCGGGACGGGCGCGCGGGTGCCGTCACGGCGGTGTGAAAGGCCGACTTGCGGGCCGGAAAGGCCCCTCTTATATACCCGTCGAAACACGCGCCCGGCCGGTCGGTCGGGCGGAAACCCAATGTTTCTAATGGGGGCCGGCCGCATCGCGCGGCGATCTCCGGACGCCTCGGTGAAGGGGGTCCGGTCGGCCTGCTGGAGCGGAGTGAGAACCATGGGCAAGGTCATCGGCATCGACCTCGGTACGACCAACTCGTGCGTCGCCGTGATGGACGGCAAGAATGCCAAGGTCATCGAGAATTCCGAGGGCGCGCGGACGACGCCCTCGATCGTCGCCTTCGCCGACGGCGGCGAGCGCTTGGTCGGCCAGCCGGCCAAGCGCCAGGCGGTGACCAACCCCGAGAACACCTTCTTCGCGGTCAAGCGCCTGATCGGCCGCCGCTACGACGACCCGATGGTCGCCAAGGACAAGAAGCTCGTCCCCTACGAGATCGTGCGCGGCGACAACGGCGACGCCTGGGTGTCGTCCGAGGGCACCAAGTACTCGCCGTCCCAGATCTCGGCGATGACGCTGACCAAGATGAAGGAGACCGCGGAGGCCTATCTCGGCCAGCCGGTCACCCAGGCCGTCATCACCGTTCCCGCCTACTTCAACGACGCCCAGCGTCAGGCCACCAAGGACGCCGGCAAGATCGCCGGCCTCGAGGTGCTGCGCATCATCAACGAGCCGACGGCGGCGGCGCTCGCCTACGGCCTCGACAAGGGCGACAAGTCGCGCACCATCGCGGTCTACGACCTCGGCGGCGGCACCTTCGACATCTCGATCCTCGAGATCGGCGACGGCGTGTTCGAGGTGAAGTCGACCAACGGCGACACCTTCCTCGGTGGCGAGGACTTCGACATGCGGCTCGTCTCCTATCTGGCGGACGAGTTCCAGAAGGAGCAGGGCATCGACCTGCGCGGCGACAAGCTGGCCCTGCAGCGCCTGAAGGAAGCGGCGGAGAAGGCCAAGATCGAGCTGTCGTCGGCGACGCAGACCGAGATCAACCTGCCCTTCATCACCGCCGACGCCAAGGGGCCGAAGCACCTGACGATGAAGCTCACCCGCGCCAAGTTCGAGGCGCTGGTGGATGACCTCGTGCAGAAGACGATCGATCCCTGCAAGGCGGCCCTCAAGGACGCCGGCCTGTCGGCCGGGCAGATCGACGAGGTGGTGCTGGTCGGCGGCATGACCCGCATGCCGAAGATCCAGGAGATCGTGAAGCAGTTCTTCGGCCGGGAGCCGCACAAGGGCGTCAACCCGGACGAGGTCGTCGCGATCGGCGCCGCGATCCAGGCCGGCGTGCTGCAGGGCGACGTCAAGGACGTGCTGCTGCTCGACGTCACCCCGCTGTCGCTCGGCATCGAGACGCTCGGCGGCGTGTTCACGCGCCTAATCGACCGCAACACCACGATCCCGACCAAGAAGAGCCAGGTGTTCTCGACCGCCGAGGACAACCAGACCGCCGTGACGATCCGCGTCTTCCAGGGCGAGCGCGAGATGGCCGCGGACAACAAGATGCTCGGCCAGTTCGACCTCGTCGGCCTGCCGCCGGCGCCGCGCGGCGTGCCGCAGATCGAGGTGACCTTCGACATCGACGCCAACGGCATCGTCAACGTGTCGGCCAAGGACAAGGGCACCGGCAAGGAGCAGCAGATCCGCATCCAGGCCTCGGGCGGCCTGTCGGACGCCGACATCGAGAAGATGGTCAAGGATGCCGAGGCCCATTCGGCCGAGGACAAGAAGCGTCGCGAGGCGGTCGAGGCGAAGAATCAGGCCGAGGGCCTGATCCACTCGACCGAGAAGTCGCTGGCGGACTACGGCTCCAAGGTCTCGGCCGCCGACAAGTCGGCGATCGAGACGGCGATCGCCGACCTCAAGGGCTCGCTGGAGTCGAACGACGCCGAGACCATCAAGGCGAAGACCAACACGCTCGCCCAGGCGGCCATGAAGCTCGGCGAGGCGATGTACGCGGCCTCCCAGGGCGGCGCGGCGGAGCAGCCGGGCACCCAGGGCGACGACGTGGTCGACGCCGACTTCGAGGAAGTGAAGGACGACAAGAAGGGCGCTTGACCCGCTGCCACTTCTGCTACTTTGATCCCGCGGCCGGGCCGACCGTTTTCGGTTGGGCCGCGGGGACAGGGTGCGGGTCATGCGGCGCCGGTCGGCGGTCTTCGTCCTTTTCGTGTTGCTCGCCGGGTGCCAATCGAAGCCGGCCTCCTCCACCTTCGGTCCCGTCTATGACGGTCCGGTCGGCTATCCGGGGTTCGATCCGCCGGAGTGGATGCTCCAAGATTTCTGCGCCCAGGGCGACAGTTTCGATTTTTGTCAGGGCTTCACCATCGAAGAACAGCGGGCGATGCTGCTTGCTTACCGGCTGGAATTGGCGTTGCTTACGCAACGCGAATGTGGTGGGGCCACCACTTGGGTAGGAGTGAATCGTCTTCTTGATGCTTGGGGTACTAAGCCTCCCAAAGCAGCCGTCGATCGGTACCAGAGGGCTACCGAGCAGGCAAGAGACGATTTTGAGGACTTGAGGAAGAGGAACGGGAATATCTTGTGTCAGAAGCTAAAGAAGATTCCCGACCTGGATGGTTTCATCGAGTGAAGTACAAAGACCGTGAACAACAGATAGGTTAGCATGGCCAAGCGCGACTACTACGAGGTCCTCGGGGTCGGCAAGACCGCCGACGAGAAGGAGCTGAAGAGCGCCTTCCGCAAGCTCGCCATGCAGCTGCACCCGGACCGCAACCCCGGCGACACCACCGCCGAGGCGAAGTTCAAGGAGGCGAACGAGGCCTACGAGGTCCTGAAGGACCCGCAGAAGCGCGCGGCCTACGACCGCTTCGGCCACGCCGCCTTCGAGAACGGCGGTGGTGGGCGCGGGCCGTTCGGCGGTGCCGGTGCCGACGCCGGATTCGGCGCCTCGATGGCCGACATCTTCGACGACATCTTCGGCGAGTTCATGGGCGGCGGCCGCCGCGGCGGCCAGCGTTCGGGCGGGCGCGAGCGCGGGGCGGACCTGCGCTACAACCTCGAGATCTCGCTCGAGGAGGCCTTCGCCGGCAAGACCGTCGAGATCGACGTGCCGACCTCGATCACCTGCGTCAAGTGCGACGGCTCGGGCGCCAAGCCCGGCTCGAAGCCGACCCAGTGCCGCACCTGCGGCGGCGCCGGCAAGGTGCGTGCCTCCCAGGGCTTCTTCACCATCGAGCGGACCTGCCCGACCTGCCAGGGCCGCGGCGAGACCATCGCCGACCCCTGCGACGCCTGCGGCGGCACCGGCCGCACCACGCAGGAGCGCAAGCTCTCGGTCAACATTCCCGCCGGCATCGAGGACGGCACCCGGATCCGGCTTGCCGGCGAGGGCGAGGCGGGCCTGCGCGGCGGACCGGCCGGCGACCTCTACATCTTCCTCAGCCTGAAGCCGCACGAGTTCTTTCAGCGCGACGGTGCGGACCTCTACTGCCGCGTGCCGATCTCGATGACGACGGCGGCGCTCGGCGGCGGCTTCGACGTGCCGACCATCGACGGCGGCAAGACCAAGGTGCGCGTGCCCGAGGGCACCCAGACCGGCAAGCAGTTCCGCCTCAAGGGCAAGGGCATGCCCGTGCTGCGCTCGCGCGACACCGGCGACATGTACATCACCGTGGTGGTGGAGACGCCGCAGAACCTGACGCGGCGCCAGCGCGAGCTGCTCGAGGAATTCGAGAAGTCCGCGAGCGGCGACACCCACCCGGAATCGGCCGGCTTCTTCGCCAAGGTGCGCGACTTCTTCGACAACCTCGGCGGCTGATCCACGGCCGCCGTGGCGCCTTCCGCGGCAATGCGCCCGACAAATCGGCTTGCCGGAATCGGACACGGCTCGCCATAAAAGCGACATCGGCCGGGCCGAGCGTGCGGCCAACGTCGACAGGGCCCGTCCCCGACGAAGCGGAGTGTGCCAGATGCACGGATTGAAGCGTCGCGCGGCGGGGGCCGATTCCCGGTCGCTGAAGGCGGTGGTCGCCGACGAGATGCGCTTCATCCGGACCTGGGCGTCGAAACCGCTGACCACCGGTGCCGTCAGCCCGTCCGGCCGGGCGCTCGCCCGCGCCATGGCGGCCGAGGTCGATCCGGCCTGGCCCGGGGTGGTGGTCGAACTCGGTCCCGGCACCGGCGCGGTGACCGCGGCCCTGCTCGCCCGTGGCGTCGCGCCCGATCGCCTCGTCGCGATCGAGTACAATCCCGATTTCGCGACGCTGCTGGCGCGCCGCTATCCCGGCGTCCGCGTCGTCGAGGGCGACGCCTATTCGCTCGGCCGCACGCTGGCGCTGCACGACGTCGGCGAGGTCGCGGCGATCGTCTCCAGCCTGCCGCTGTTCACCCGGCCGCCGCTGCAGCGTCACGACCTCGTCGCCGAGGGCCTGTCGATCCTGGAGCCGGGTCGGCCCTTCGTGCAGTTCTCCTACGCCCTGGTGCCGCCGGTGCCGGCCGAACGCGGCCGCTGGTCGCTCGACGTCAGCGACTGGATCCTGATGAACCTGCCGCCCGCGCGGGTCTGGACCTACCGGTCGGCGCCGCTGCCGAGCTGACGCCGGCCGGCCAGACCGAGGCTCCCCCGGGAAGCCACGGCGAACGAGCGCCTCCAGGCCGGTGCTCAGGCCTCCCCGTGGTCGTGCAGGCCGCAGTCACAGCCGTCGCGGCGGCACATCCGGCAGAAGCGCGCGGCCGGCACCGTCGCCGGCGCGATGCCGCCGATGACGCGGTCGACGAGGCCGTCGAGCGCGGCACGTTCCTCGCCGGAGAGCGGTGCCAACACGCGCGCCATCGCGGCGAGGCGGTTCTCCTGCAGTTGCTGGGCGCGACGGCGGCCCCGGCTGGTGATCTCGACCATCACCTCGCGGCCGACCCGGCGCTGGCGGCGGACCAGCCATTCCTTCTCGAGACGGTCGACGAGGCGCACCGCCGCGGAATGGGTGAGGCCGACCACCGCCGCGATCTCGCCGATCGACATCGGAGCACCCTCGCGGATGGAGATCAGCGCGGCGATGGCCGACGGTGCCAGGTCCTCCACCCCCGAGAGCATGGCCTCGGTCACGGCGAGGGCCAGGGCCGCAAGCTTGTTGGCGAGCGACATCTCGTCCATTCTACCGATCGTCCCCCCAAGATGGCCGACGGCAACCATCCCCGCGTCCGCGTCGGCAGGTGCCGCGCACCATCGTTATCCTAACGCGCGGGGATGGGAAGCGCAGAATGGATGCAGTGCGGCACGACGTCCGGGCGTCGTGCGGCCCGGCAGACCGACGCGCCGCGGAAGCACCGCTTGGCGCGGGTTTGCGCGGATGCTATGGAGCGGCCCATGACGAGCGCCCCGATTTCGCACATCCGCAACTTCGCCATCATCGCCCACATCGACCACGGCAAGTCGACGCTGGCCGATCGCCTGATCCAGGCGACCGGAGCGGTCAGCGACCGGGAGATGAAGGACCAGATCCTCGACTCGATGGACATCGAGCGCGAGCGCGGCATCACGATCAAGGCGCAGACGGTCCGCCTCTCCTACAAGGCGAAGAACGGCGAGACCTACACGCTCAACCTGATGGACACGCCCGGCCACGTCGACTTCGCCTACGAGGTGTCGCGCTCGCTGGCGGCCTGCGAGGGGTCGCTGCTGGTGGTCGACGCCTCCCAGGGCGTCGAGGCGCAGACGCTCGCCAACGTCTACCAGGCGATCGACAACGACCACGAGATCGTGCCGATCCTCAACAAGGTCGACCTGCCCGCCGCCGAGCCCGCGCGCGTCAAGCAGCAGATCGAGGACGTCATCGGCCTCGACGCCTCCGAGGCCGTCGAGATCTCCGCCAAGACCGGCCTCAACATCGAGGGCGTGCTGGAGGCGATCGTCAACCGCCTGCCGGCGCCGAAGGGCGATCCGGCGGCGCCGCTGAAGGCGATGCTGGTCGACAGCTGGTACGACGCCTATCTCGGCGTCGTCGTGCTGGTGCGCATCGTCGACGGCGTGCTGAAGAAGGGCCAGCGCGTCCGCATGATGCGGACCGGTGCGGTCTACGAGGTCGACCGCGTCGGCTACACCACGCCGAAGCTGGTGCTGACCGACGAGCTTTCCACCGGCGAGGTCGGCGTCATCACCGCCTCGATCAAGGAAGTCGCGGACACCGCCGTCGGCGATACCATCACCGACGAGCGCCGGCCGACGCCGGAGCCGCTGCCGGGCTTCCGGCCGGCCCAGCCGGTGGTGTTCTGCGGGCTGTTCCCGGTCGACGCCGCCGAGTTCGAGGACCTGCGCGCCGCCGTCGGCAAGCTGCGCCTCAACGACGCCAGCTTCTCCTTCGAGATGGAATCCTCCGCCGCGCTCGGTTTCGGCTTCCGCTGCGGCTTCCTCGGCCTCCTGCACCTCGAGATCATCCAGGAGCGGCTGGAGCGCGAGTTCAACCTCGACCTGATCGCGACCGCGCCGAGCGTCGTCTACAAGATGAAGCTGACCGACGGCAGCGAGATCGAGCTGCACAATCCGGCCGACATGCCGGATCCGGTCAAGATCGCCGAGATCGCCGAGCCGTGGATCCGGGCTGCGATCATGACGCCGGACGAATATCTCGGCTCGATCCTGAAACTGTGCCAGGAGCGCCGCGGCGTTCAGGTCGACCTGTCCTACGTCGGCAACCGCGCCATGGTCTCCTACGACCTGCCGCTCAACGAGGTGGTGTTCGACTTCTACGACCGCCTGAAGTCGATCTCGAAGGGCTATGCCTCGTTCGACTACCAGCTGACCGACTACAAGGTCGGCGACCTCGTCAAGATGCAGATCCTGGTCAACGCCGAGCCGGTCGACGCGCTCTCGGTGCTGGTCCACCGCAGCCAGGCCGAACGGCGCGGCCGCGCCATGTGCGAGAAGCTCAAGGACCTGATCCCGCAGCACATGTTCCAGATCCCGGTGCAGGCCGCGATCGGCGGCCGCATCATCGCCCGCGAGACCATCCGGGCGCTGCGCAAGGACGTGCTCGCCAAGTGCTACGGCGGCGACGTCACCCGCAAGCGCAAGCTGCTCGAGAAGCAGAAGGAAGGCAAGAAGCGCATGCGGCAGTTCGGCAAGGTCGAGATCCCGCAGGAAGCCTTCATCGCCGCCCTCAAGATGGACGATTGATCGGCGGGCGGATCTGTCGATTTAGCCGGCTCACGATCGCCTCGCCCGATCGTTTCCGTCGCGCTCAGGCGGTGCGCGCGATCAGGTCGCGCGCGGTCGCCTCGTCGGTGACGAGCACGTTGGCGTAGCCGCCGGTCAACATGCCGACGATGGCGGGGCCCTTGTCCGGGCCGCCGCCGACGCAGATCCGCTCCGGCACGGCCATGAAGTCGGCGAGCGGCATCACCACGTGGCGGCCGTCGAGTTCCGTGACGACCGGCCGGCCGGCGATGTCGAAGAAATGGCCGGCGACGAAACCCACCGCGCCGAGCTCGGTGTATTCCCGCAGGATCCGGTCGGACATGAAGCCGCTGTGCTCGAGCAGCGTCTCGCTGCCGAGGTGGGTGACGCCGAACAGCGTCTTGGTGCAGCTGCGCAACAGCTGGAAGTGCTGGTCGATGATCGGCTCGCGCATCAGGATCGTCTTGACCTCCGCGGTCGAGACGAGACCGGGGGCGTGCAGGTTGATGCAGCGTGCGCCGAGGCGGATCGCGATGTTCGAGGTGCAGAGTTCCGGCGAGAAGTCGTAGGTGGCGAGCGACGAGCCGGTGATCTGCGCCACCGAGGCGTTGGCGAGGCTCGCTTGGGTGATCGCCTTCGACAGCGCCATCACAGTTCGGCCCCAGGCGACGCCGAGGACGTCGCCGTCGACGACCCGGCGGTCGAGCACCCGGGCGCCGAGCCGGCCGATGCGGTGGTGCAGCGATTCCGCCGTCTCGGCCGCCGGCAGAACGAAGCACTCGCGGATGTCGAAGCGCTCGGCGACGGCGAGGCCGAGCTCGACCAGTTCGAGCCGGCCGGCGTCGACCGTGATGGTGACGACGCCTTCCTCGCGCGCCTTCTGCAACAGGTTGAACACCGAGGCGCGGGAGATGCCGAGGCGGGCGGCGATTTCGTCCTGCTTCAGGCCCTCCTCGAAGTAGAGCCACGCGGCCGCCAGCACCGGATCCATCGCCAGCTGCGCCGACGAACCGACGCTGCGCTTCACGCCCCCGGCCGCCGCGGCCGCCGCCCCGTCCCGTCTCACGTGCCCGTCTCCCGGCCGCGCCGCGCCGGTCGCGGCGGCAGATGCCGATCGTTCTAGCGGAATTCGGCGGCGCTGTCCGCGGTCAAACGTGGCATATGCCATCAGGGATGAAAAACGCCATTGACATAGGTCAACGGCTCGTGGAAATCTCCATCCAACGAAGACGCGGCGCCACGGCGGCCGCGCGGAGGAGACCCAGGGACCATGGACGACCTACGAACCGCGAGCGTGCCGCTCGCCGGCAGCCCGTGGACGCGGCTGATCGACGACGTCTCGGCCGGGCGCTGGATCAGCCCGGACACCGGCCGGCCGGCCCGTGTGCCGTTCGAGACGGTGGTGATCGCCGACAGCCTGTCCGGCCGCGAGGCCGACCTCGTCCGCGCGGTGGCACCGGCCACGCGCTACGCCGTCGTCTCCGACGAGAACACCCGCGAGGTCGCCGGCCGCGCGGTGGCCGCCGCGCTCGGCGGCGCCGCCGACGAGATCGTGCTCGACCATCCCCACGCCGACGAGGAGACGGTGCGGCGGCTGCGCGAGGCGACGCGCCACGCCGAGGTGCTGGTCGCCGTCGGCTCCGGCACCGTCAACGACCTCTGCAAATACGCCACCGCCGGCGACGGCCGCTCCTATTGCGTGTTCGGCACGGCGCCGTCGATGAACGGCTACACCTCGACCACCGCCTCGATCACGCTCGACAGCGGCCTCAAGACGACCCAGCCGGCCCACGCCGCCCGCGGCGTCTTCCTCGACCTTTCCGTCAATGCGGCGGCGCCCGGCTATCTCGTCGCCGCCGGCCTCGGCGACAGCCTCTGCCGCTCGACCGCCCAGGTCGACTGGCTGTTCTCGCACCGCCTGCTCGGCACCGCCTACTTCACCGCGCCCTACGTGCTCCAGGCCGACGACGAGGCCGCGGTGCTCGCCCGTTCCGCGGCGCTCGCCACCGGCGACCGCGAGGCGGTCGGCTACCTGCACCGCTGGCTGGCGCTGACCGGTTTCGGCATCTCGGTCGCCGGCATGAGCCATCCCGGCTCGATGGGCGAGCACCAGATCTCGCACTGGATCGACAGCTTCGCCGGCGAAAGACATCCCGGCACCGTCCACGGCCAGCAGGTCGGCGTCACCTCGGTGACGATGGCGCGGCTGCAGGCGCGGATCCTCGCGTCGGAGACCGCGCCGCGGATCGGGCCGATCCGGGTCGACGAGGACGGCATCCGGCGGCGCTATCCGGCCGCCGCGGTCGACGACTGCCTGAAGGCGGCCGGCCGCAAGGCGCTCGACGCCGAGGCCGCCGCCGCCTTCAACGACCGCCTCGCCGCGCTGTGGCCGAGCCTGCGGGCCGAGCTCCTCGCCGTGGCGGTGCCCGCCGACGAGATCGCCGCCCACATCCGCGCCGCCGGCGGCGGCGCCACCGCCGCGGAGATCGGCATGGACCGCGACCTCTACCGCGAGGCGGTGCGCCATTCCGCCGAGATGCGCGACCGCTTCTCCATGCTCGACCTCGCGGCCGGCATGGGCATCCTCGACGACTTCATCGCGGAGTGCTGCTGATGCTGCCGCTCGACCAGCTGCCCGAGGCGGCGCTCGCCGGAACCGTCGCGGTGTTCACCGACATCGACGACACCCTCACCACCGACGGCCGCCTGCCGGCCGACGCCTACGCCGCGCTGGAGCGGCTCGCCGAGGCCGGCCTCGCCGTGGTGCCGATCACCGGCCGGCCCGCCGGCTGGTGCGACATGATCGCCCGGTTCTGGCCGGTCGAGGGCGTGGTCGGCGAGAACGGCGCCTTCTACTTCGCCTACCGCCACGCCGAGAAGCGGATGCTGCAGCGCTTCTTCACGCCGGAGGAGGAGCGCCGGGCCAACCGCGTCCGCCTCTCCGTGCTGCGCGAGCGCATCCTCGCCGAGGTGCCGGGCGCAGGCATCGCCTCGGACCAGCTCTACCGCGAGGCCGATCTCGCCATCGACGTCTGCGAGGACGTGCCGCCGCTGCCGAAGGAGCAGGTCGACCGCATCCTCGCGATGTTCGCCGAGGCCGGCGCCGTCGCCAAGCTGTCGTCGATCCACGTCAACGGCTGGTTCGGCAGCTACGACAAGCTGTCGATGGCGCGGCTGTTCTCGGCCGACGTGCTCGGTCTCGACCTCGACGCCGACCGCGAGCGCGTCGTCTTCGTCGGCGACAGCCCGAACGACGGCCCGATGTTCGGCTTCTTCCCGATGAGCTGCGGCGTCGCCAACGTGCTCGACTTCGACCGCGCGGCGCTGGTGCCGCCGGCTTACGTGGCCAGCCGGCGCGGCGGGGCCGGCTTCGTCGAGGTCGCCGACCGCATCCTCGCCGCCCGCGGACTGCCGCCCGTCGCCGCGACGGAGGTGCGCCGCCATGGATGACGTCGTCGACCTCGCCATCGTCGGCGGCGGCATCAACGGCTGCGGCATCGCCCGCGACGCCGCCGGCCGCGGCCTAAAGGTCCATCTCGTCGAGCGCGGCGACATCGGTGCCGCCACCTCGTCGGCTTCGACCAAGCTGCTGCACGGCGGCCTGCGCTATCTCGAGCACTACGAGTTCCGCCTCGTCCGCGAAGCGCTCGAGGAGCGCGAGCGGCTGTGGGGCATCGCCCCGCACATCGTGCGCCCGTTGCGCTTCGTGCTGCCGCACGTCGCCGGCATGCGGCCGCGCTGGATGCTGCGCACCGGCCTCTTCCTCTACGACCACATCGGTGGCCGCGAGGTGCTGCCGGGCACGCGCTCGCTCGATCTTTCCCGCGACCCGATCGGCGCGCCGCTGCGCGAGGGCATCCGGAGCGGCTGGGAATATTCGGACTGCTGGGTCGAGGACAACCGCCTGGTCGTCCTCAACGCCCGCGACGCCGTCCGCCACGGCGCGACGATCCGGCCGTGGACCGCCTGCACCGCCGCCCGCGTCGAGGACGGGCTCTGGGTGCTGACCACCGAGGATCGCGACGGCGGCCGGCGCACGGTCGTGCGGGCGCGGGTGCTGGTCAACGCCGCGGGGCCGTGGGCGGGCGACGTCGCCGCGCGCGTCGTCGGCCGCCCGGCGGCCGGCAAGGTGCGGATGGTGCAGGGCTCGCACCTCGTCACCCGCAAGCTCTACGACCACGACCGCTGCTTCATCTTCCAGAACCCGGACGGCCGGATCATCTTCACGATCCCCTACGAGCGCGACTTCACGCTCGTCGGCACCACCGACCGCGACTACGACGGCGACCTCGGCGCGGTGCGGATCTCGGAGGGCGAGACCGACTATCTGCTGAAGGCGGCGTCGGCCTATTTCCGCACGCCGGTCGGCCGCGGCGACGTGGTGTGGAGCTATTCCGGCGTCCGTCCGCTCTACGACGACGGCAAGGGCGCCGCCCAGAAGGCGACGCGCGACTACGTGCTCGAGACCGACGACGGCGCCGGTGCGCCGATGCTGTCGATCTTCGGCGGCAAGATCACCACCTACCGCCGCCTCGCCGAGGCGGCGATGGAGAAGATCGCGGCGATGCTGCCGGCCGCGACCGCCGGCGCCGTTCGCGCGAAGGCGGGCTGGACCGGCCGGGCCGCGCTGCCGGGCGGCGACTTCCCGAAGGAGGAATTCGGGCGTCGCGTCACCGCGCTGAAATCGGCCTATCCGTTCCTCGCCGCCGATCAGGCGGAGCGGCTGACCCGCTGCTACGGCACCGAGGCGCCGCGCGTGCTCGGCGACGCCCGCAAGGCCGCCGACCTCGGCCGCGCGTTCGGCGCAGGGCTCACCGAGGCGGAGGTGGAGTGGATGCGGCGCGAGGAATGGGCGCGCGACGCGGAGACGATACTCTGGCGGCGGACCAAGCTGGGCCTCCGGCTCGGCCGCGACCAGATCGAGGACCTCGGGCGGCGGATGGGAGAGATCGGCCGCGCGGCGTGAGGACGGACGGGACGATCGCCTCGGAGGTGGCGGGCGTGCCGGACGGATCGAGAGGACCTGACGAGACGAGGACCGGACGGAAGCCGGGAGGGGCTTTCCGAGGGAGGGAGGAGGCATGTACGTCGGCATCGACCTTGGCACCTCGGGCGTCAAGGCCGTGGTGATCGACGACGACCAGCGGGTCGTCGCCGAGAAGTCGTCGCGACCGCTCGAGGTGTCGCGACCGCACCGCGGCTGGTCCGAGCAGGACCCGGACACGTGGTGGGACGCCGTCGCGGAGGCGATGGACGGCCTGAAGGCGGACGCTCCGGCGGCGCTCGCCGCGGTGCGCGGCATCGGCCTCTCCGGCCAGATGTACGGCGCGACGCTGCTCGACCGCGCCGACCGGCCGATCCGGCCAGCGATCCTGTGGAACGACACCCGCACCGCCCGCGAGTGCCGGATCCTCGAGGAGCGGGCGCCCGACGTGGTGTCGATCGCCGGGCGGCGGCCGACGCCCGGCACCACCGCCACCAAGCTGATGTGGCTGAAGGACGCCGAGCCCGACGCCTTCGACCGCGTCGAGACGGTGCTGCTGCCCAAGGACTACGTCCGGCTGAAACTCACCGGCGACAAGGCCTCGGACAAGGCCGACAGCTCGGGCACGCTGTGGATGGACGTCGCCGCGCGCGACTGGTCCGACCGTCTGCTCGCGGCGAGCGGCATGGAACGGCGGCAGATGCCGGCGCTCTACGAGGGCACCGAAGCGACCGGGCGACTCCGCCCGGCGCTCGCCGAACGCTGGGGCATGGCGGTGCCGCCGGTGGTGGCCGCCGGCGGCGGCGACAACGCCTGCGGCGCCTGCGGCACCGGCCTCGTCCGGCCCGGCGACGGCACGGTCTCGCTCGGCACCTCGGGGGTGCTGTTCGTCGCCACCGACGCGGCGCGGCCGAGCCCGGACCACGCGATCGAGACGCTGTGCCACGCGGTGCCGGACGTCTGGCACCACATGTCGGTGGTGCTGTCGGCGACGGCGTCGCTGAACTGGCTGGCCAAGCTGCTGCGCCGGCCGGCGGCGGACCTGATCCGCGCCCTCGGCCCGGCGCCGCGGCCGGCGACGGCGCTCCTGTTCCTGCCGTTCCTCGACGGCTGCTGGTCGCCGCAGGCCGACGCCGACGTGCGCGGCGCCTTCGTCGGGCTGTCGCACGGCACCGGCGAGGAGGAGATGACCGCGGCGGTGCTGCAGGGCGTGGTGTTCTCGTTCCTCGAGGCCGCCGACGCCTTCCGCGCCAACGGCCTCGGCTTCGACCGCCTGCTCGGCATCGGCGGCGGCTCGCGGTCGGATCTCTGGCTGTCGATGGTGGCGACGGCGCTGGGCGTCACCGTGGCGGTGCCGACGGCGAGCGAACTCGGCGCCGCCTTCGGGGCGGCCCGGCTCGGCCTGATCGCGGCCACCGGCGCGCCGCCGCTCGACGTGCTGACGCAGCCGGCGATCGCCCGCGAGGTGGCGCCGACCGCGGCCCACGCCGCGGGCTACCGCGCCGCCTTCGAGGCCTGGCACGCCCTCTACGCCCCGGTGCGGGCGGCTTCGGCCGCACTGGCGCGGACCTGAACCGAAGAAGACGGCCCGCACGGTGCGGGCCGACCGAAATGGGCGGAAAGCCCGGCCGGCGCGCTTGGAGCGGGTGCGCCGGACCCCTCTTCGCGTCGCTTCTTTCCCGGGAGGAAACCCAAATGGACGAGATCGAGACCAAGGGCCTGTCGCGTCGCCTGTTCCTCGGCGCCTCCGCCGCCATGCTGGCCGCGCAATACGTGTCGGTGCGCCCGGCCAAGGCGGCCGATTACAAGTTCGCCGCCGCGCTCGGCTGGACCACCTACGACAGCGGCCGCCACCTGCAGGACGGCTTCACCAACGCGGTCAAGGACCTCGGCGGGTCGCTGACCACCACCGACGCCGGCTTCGACGCCAAGAAGCAGTCGGACCAGATCGACAGCCTCGTCGCCACCAAGCCGGACGCGCTGTTCGTGACGCCGGCCGACGCCGTCGCGATCGCGCCGGCGGTGCAGCGCGCGCTCGCGGCCGGCATCCCGGTGTTCGCCGCCGACAGCATGGTGCCGGGCGTCGCCGTCAACACGACCGCGATGTCGAACAACTTCGGCATGGGCTTCTACACCGCCGACTTCATCGCCAAGCAGCTCGGCGGCAAGGGCCGGATCGCCCGCGTGCTGCTGCCGCAGAACGAGAGCTGGGACCAGCGCACGCTCGGCTGCGAATGGGCGCTGCGCCGCCACCCGGACATCAAGGTCGTCACCGACTGGGCCTTCGCGCTCGCCGGCAACGTGACGCCGCGCCAAGCGGTCGACAACATCCTGACCGCCAACCCGGATCTCGACGCGGTGTGGTGCGCCTGGGACGGCGCGGCGGTGGAGGGCACGCTCGCGGCCCGCGCCGCCGACCGGCCGAACCTGATCCTGACCGGCATCGACGGCGGCTCGCAGGCGTTCCAGTACATCGCCGGCGGCACCCAGCTGAAGCTGTCGATGGCGCAGACCTTCTACGAGATGGCCTATCTCGACGTGCTCTACGCCCACGAGCACCTCGCCGGCCGCAAGACCCCGCGCACGGTGATCACCCCGACCTACGCGGTGACGCAGGAGATGCTGGCGAACGGCATCCCCGACGACTTCGACGTGCCCGGCCGCGGCGAGGAGCTCGGCTGGAGCCGCGCGGTCTGACGTCCACGCTCGCCGGCCCGGGGGCGTCCCCGGGCCGGTCCCGTCCTTCCGCATCGAGGTGGTGGCCCATGACGGCGGCAGACCCGGTCCTCAGCGCCAGGGGAATCGCCAAGCGGTTCGGCCCGGTCCAGGCGCTCTCCGCGGTGGATTTCGAGCTCGCCCGCGGCGAGATCCACGCGCTCCTCGGCGTCAACGGCGCCGGCAAGTCGACCTTCATCAAGATCCTGTCCGGCGTCTACGCCCGCGACGACGGCGCCATCGCGGTCGACGGCGCCGAGGTGGCGCTCGGCAGCCCGCACGCGGCGATCGCCTGCGGCATCGCCACCGTCCAGCAGCATCCCGAATTGGTCGGCAACCTCTCGGGCTACGAGAACATCTTCCTCGGCCGCGAGGCGGGACGGCAGGGCCTGTTCCGCCGGGTCGACCGCGCCGCGCTGAAGCGCCGCGGCGACCGGCTGATGCAGCGCTTCCCCGTCGACGTCGACCTGTCGCGGCCGGTTTCGGCGATGTCGGCGGTCGAGCGCGAGATCGTCGCGGTGCTGCAGGCGCTGTCGCACGACGGCATCCGCGTGATGATCCTCGACGAGCCGACCTCGACGCTGACCGAGCTCGAGAAGGAACGGCTGTTCCAGCTGATGCGCGCGCTGCGCGCCAACGGCATCGCGATCATTTACATCACCCACCGCCTCGAGGAGGTGATGGAGATCGCCGACCGCTTCTCGGTGTTCCGCGGCGGCCGCCGCGTCGCGACCATGACCGCGGCCGAGGCGAAGCGGCAGAACCTCTCGCTCGGCGAACTGATGCTCGGCGAGGCGCTGACCCACGTCTACCCGCCGAAGCCTGCCGCGGTGCCGGCCGCCGCCGAACCGGTGCTCCGGGTCGACCGGCTCGCCGCGCCCGGCGCCTTCGCCGACGTCTCCTTCGACGTGCGCAAGGGCGAGATCGTCGGCGTGTTCGGGCTGGTCGGCTCCGGCCTCGACGAACTCTCCAAGGCGCTCTACGGCGCGCTGCCCGTGTCCTCCGGGGACATCGTGCTGAACGGCCGGCGGATCGCGCCGCGCTCGCCGCGCGAGGCGCTCGACGCCGGCATTTTCCTGGTGCCGGGCGACCGCCGCACCGAGGGCCTCACCATGGGGCAGGGCGCCACCTTCAACATGGTGCTCGCCAACCTCGACCGCGCCTCCGGCACCGGCGGCCTGATGCGGCGCTCGGCCAACCGTCGCGCCGCCGCCGCGCTCGCCGAACGGGTGGCGCTGTCGCCGCCGATCCTGACGACGCCGGTCTCCGGTTTCTCCGGCGGCAATCAGCAGAAGATCGTCGTCGCCAAGGGCCTCTTCGCCGCCTGCGACGTCTACGTCTTCGTCGAGCCGACCGTCGGCGTCGACATCGGCGCCCGCGCCCGCCTCTACGGCCTCGTCCGCGAACTCGCCGACGACGCCGCGGTGATCGTGATGTCGACCGACTGCGACGAGGTCCACGGCCTCGCCGACCGCAGTTTCGCGCTCTACAAGGGCCGGCAGGTCGCCCCGCCGTCCGCCGCCGTCGGCCGCAACGAGCTCCTGCTCGCCGGCATCATGGGGGAGACCCGCCAGTGACCCGCTCGTCCTCCTTCGGCCCGCTCGCGCGGACCGTGGCCTTCCTCGTGCTGGTGGCCGTCGTCGTCGCCGCCTTCGCGATCGCAGAGCCGCGCTATCTCACCAAGTCGAACCTGTCGGCGGTGACGCGCCACATGTCGGCCAACGGCCTCGCCGCCCTCGGCCTCACCTTCGTGGTGGTGGTGCGCCGCTTCGACCTGTCCTTCCCCGGCATCGCCTGTTTCGGCGCCATGACCGTCGGCTTCCTGATCGCCGCCGGGCAGCCGCTCTGGCTCGCGATCGGGGTCGGCCTCCTCGCCGGCGCCGCCATCGGTGCGGTCAACGGCTGGGCGGTCGGCTACGGCGGCCTGCCGGACATCGTGACGACGATCGCCACCGGATCGATCGCGGCCGGCCTCGCCTTCGTCTACAGCGGCGGCCGGACGATCTTCCAGAACTTCATGCTGTCGGGGATCCTCGACCTCAACGACGTCCGCATCCTCGGCATCAACCTGTCGGTCTACATCCTGCTCGCGGTGGCGGCGGCGGCCCACGTGCTGCTGCACCGCTCGCGCTTCGGTGCCGCCTTCCACGCCACCGGCGAGAACGACGTCTCGGCCTGGTTCTCCGGCATCCGTACGAAGATGGCGACGCTCGCGGCCTTCGTCATATGCGGGGTCACGGCGGTGATGGCGGTGGTGCTGCTGCTCGCCGAATCCGGTACCGCCGACACCAACGACGGCGCCGGTTTCCTGATGCCGGCCTATGCCGGCGTCTTCCTCGGCGCCGCCATCCTCGGCGGCGCGTCGATCCCGGCGACGCTGGCGGGCACGGTGCTGATCACCATCCTGCTCGACGGCTTCTCGCTGCTCGGCGTGCCCTACTACTACGGCGACGGCGTGGTCAGCACGATCCTGCTGCTCGGCGTGCTCGCCTTCGACAGCCGCCTGCGCGGTGCCGTCGAGCGTCTCGCCGGCTTCCTGGCGCCCGCGGCGCCGAGGCGGGCGCCGTGACCGCGCCGACCCGTTCCCGTCCAGCCTCGAACCCGTCCGCGCCCGAGCCCGGGCGCCGGGAGACCCCGCCCATGACCGACGTCACCCCCGCCGCGGCCGCCTCGTTCCGGCCGCCCCGCCTCGCCTTCGGCCGCTGGTGGCTGCCGATCGCGCTGGCCGCCGTGTTCGCCGCCTTCGCGCTCGCCCGGCCCGAGATGGCCGAGGCCGGCAACCTCGCCACCGTGCTGCGGTCCTTCAGCCTGATGGCGCTGATGATCCTCGGCCTGACCTGGGTGGTCGCCGCCGGCAAGATCGACGTCTCGTTCATGCAGATCGCCGCCCTCGCCAACATGACGGTGGCGACCCTGGTGGCCGGCGGCGCCGGCTGGGGCGTCGCCGCCGCGGCCGGGCTCGCGGTCGGTCTCGGCGTCGGCCTCCTCAACGGCGTCCTGGTCGCCGTCGCCGGGCTGTCGCCGCTGATCACCACCATCGCTACCGGTGGCATCTGCGGCTCGATCGCCGCGGCGCTCGGCAAGGGCACCTCGGTGCGCATCGACGATCCCGGCCCGCTCGGCGCCTTCCTCGCCGCCGGCGTCGGCCCGATCCCCGCGGTGGCGATCGCCGTGGTCGCGCTCTATGCCCTCGCGTGGTGGGTGCAGGAGCGGCTGACCTTCGGGCATTACGTCTACGCCGTCGAGCAGAACGAGGAGGCCGTGCGCGAGACCGGCATCCCGGTCGGCGCGGTGGTGACCATGCTCTACGCCGCCTCCGGCGTCTGCGCCGGCCTCGCCGGGGTGCTCCTGGTGGCGAGCCTGTCGTCGGGCCAGCCGATGATCGGCGCGTCCTACTTCATCGACGGCCTCACCGCGGTGCTGCTCGGCGCGATGATGCTGCGCATCGGCCAGCCCAACGTGATCGGCACCGCCACCGCCGCGCTGCTGCTCGCCGTGCTGGTCAGCGGCGGCGCCATGCTCGGCTGGCCGGACTGGCAGCGCGAGATCATCAAGGGCGCGATCCTGCTCGCCGGGGTGGTCTGGGCCGTGCGCCTGCGCCGCCGGGCCGCCGCCGCCATGTCGAGGGGAGGACGTCCGTCGTGAGCCGCGCCTGCACCATCGGTCTCGACGGCGGCACGGGCGGGGCCCGCGCCATGGTCGTCGCCCTCGACGGCACCGTCCTCGCCACCGTCGATTCGCCCTACGAGACCCGTTATCCGAAGCCCGGCTGGGCCGAGCAGTCGCCGGCCGACTGGTGGGCGGCCGCGGTCCGCTCGGTGCGTGCGGCGTTCGCCGCCGCCGGCGTCTCGGCCGCCGACGTCAGGGCGATCTCGGCGGACGGCACCTCGAGCACCCTGGTGGCCCTCGGCGACGACCTCGCCCCGGTGCGCCCGGCGATCCTGTGGATGGACAACCGCGCCTCGGCCGAGGCGCGCGCCATGACCGCCACCGGCGACCCGGCGCTCAGGCGCTGCCGTGCGGGCGTGTCGTCGGAATGGATGATCCCGCGCATCCTCTGGCTCGCCCGCCGCGAGCCCGAGACCTTCGGGCGGAGCCGCTGGTTCGTCGAGATGGCCGATTACCTGGCGCTGCGTCTCTCCGGCCGGCTGACGCTCGGCCACAACCAGATCACCAACCGTTGGTTCTACGACGGCCGCCGCGGCGGTTGGCCGGACGCCTTCTTCGACCGGATCGGCCTTCCCGGCATCACCGAGCGCTTCCCTGCGGAGATCCTGCCGCTCGGCACGCCGATCGGACCGCTGTCGCCGGCGGCGGCCGAGGACCTCGGGCTCTCCCCGGAGACGCTGGTGGTCGCCGGCGGTACCGACGCCTATGTCGCCATGGTCGGCCTCGACGTCTGCCGCGCCGGGCGCACCGCCTTCATCACCGGCTCGTCGCATCTGGTGCTGCCGATGGTCGACCACGACGGCGAGATCCCCGGCCTGTTCGGGCCGCATCCGGACTGCGTGGTTCCCGGGCTGTCGGTGATCGAGGGCGGGCAGGTGTCGTCCGGGTCGATCGTGCGCTGGTGGCACGACCACGTCGCCCGCCCGATGCAGCCGGAGGGCGACGCCTATGCCGCGATGATGCGGCGGGCGGCGGAGATCCCGATCGGCGCCGACGGCCTCGTCGCGCTCGATTTCTGGCAGGGCAACCGCAATCCCTACACCGACTACGACCTCACCGGCGCGATGTTCGGGCTGACGCTGAAGCACACGCCCGACCACATGCTGCGGGCGCTGCTCGAGTCGGTCGCCTTCGGCACCGAGAACATCCTGCGGACGCTGAAGGACGCCGGTTCGCCGGTGGCCTCGATGACGGTGTGCGGCGGATCGGCGCGCAGCGACGTCTGGCTGCAGATGCACGCCGACGTCGGCAACCTGCCGATCATCGTGCCGGAGGTGGCCGAGGCCACCGTCTACGGCTCGGCGATCGTCGCCGCGGTCGGCGCCGGCGCCTACGCCGACCTGCCCGAGGCCGCCGGCGCGATGGTGCGCGAGCACCGGGTCGTCGAGCCCGACGCCGGCCGCCACGCCCGCTACGCCGAGCTGTTCGAGATCTACCGCGACACCCACGACGCCCTCGCACCGCTGATGCACCGGATGGCCCGGCGCGAGAGCTGAGACCGAGCGCGCGACGTTCCGACCCGTGGTCGGAGCTTTCGCGCGCGAGAAGCGCCCGACCGGGCGCCGGCCGAAAGGCCGAAACCTCGCAAGGTCCCGACGGGTCGGAACTATGCGAGGCAGGTACGAGACGCACTCCCACCACCCCCGCGCGGGCCCTCTCCACCCGCGCGTCGCCGCGGCGCCTCCCCCTCCCGGCGCCGCGGCCCCCATTGTCAGGAAAGGACGAGGACGATGTCCCACATAGGCGATCTGGTAGCCGAGATGCTGGCGCAATACGGCGTCGAGCTGGTGTTCGGCATGCCGGGCGGACAGACGACGGCGCTGCACGACGGCATCTCGCGTCGGACGGACCGGATCCGGCACGTCTTGATGCGCGACGAGCGCAACGCCGCCTACGCCGCCGACGCCTACGCCCGGCTGACCGGCAAGCCGGGCGTGGTCGACGTCACGGTCGGCCCCGGCGCCAACCTGTTGCCGGCCGGCTTCCTCGAGGCGCTCAACGCCTCGATCCCGATGATCGGCATCGTCGGCGAGCTGCCGCTCGACTGGCTGTCTCTGAAGGACAAGGGCATCGCCTCCCAGGGCTTCGACCAGCTCGCCTTCTTCAAGTCCTTCTCCAAGGACGCCTGGCTGGTGCCCTCGGCCTCGGCGCTGCCGGACCTGATCCGCACCGCCTTCCGCGTCGCCACCTCGCCGCGCCCGGGCCCGGTGGCGCTGATCATCCCGCACGACATCTTCGACGCCGAGTGGGACGAGGCGACGGTCAAGGTCGCCGTAGACGCTCGCGCCTCGAAGGCGCCGTTCGTGCGCTCGGCCCCGACGGCGGCGGGGCTCGCCGACGCGCTCGCCCTGATCCGGCGGGCCGAGCGGCCGGCGGTGGTCTACGGCGGCGGCGTCCACGGCGCCTCGGCCTGGGCCGAGGCCGGCGCCTTCGCCGACAAGCTGCAGGGCCTCGTGGTGACTTCGCTGACCGGCCGCGGCGCGGTGCCCGAGACGCTGCCCTACGCCGCCGGCACGCTCAACCCGCTCGGCTCCTACGCCGCGATCGAACTGATCAAGGAGGCCGACCTCGTGATCTGGTGCGGCTCCAAGGCCAGCCAGAACACCGCGATGAACTGGACGCTGCCGCTGCCGGAGCAGGCGACCATCACCATCGACGCCGACCCGGCCGAGCACGGCCGCACCTTCCGCCCGACGGTGTCGCTGTATTCCGACGTGCGCGAGGCGCTCGCCCTGCTTTCCGCCGGGCTGACCCGGCAGTCGCATCCGGCGTGGCTGGAGCGGATCGCCGCGGTCAAGGCCGAGGGCGAGGCGCAGAAGGCCGAGGAGATCGCGATCGACCGGATCCCGATCAACCCGCCGCGGGCGATGGCGGAACTGGCCAAGCGGCTGACGGCGGACGACGTGGTCGTTTCCGACGCGTCCTTCTCGGCGGGCTGGATCGCCAACTTCCTGCCCGCGACCAAGGCCGGCCGCGGCTTCCTCTACGCCCGCGGCCAGGGCGGGCTCGGCTATTCGACGCCGGCGGCGATCGGTGCGGCGGCGACCCGTCCGGAGGCGCGGATCGTGACGGTGGCCGGCGACGGCGGCTTCTCCTACACGATCGGCGAACTGGCGACGCAGCTGCAGCAGAACCAGCGCGTGGTCAACGTGGTGCTGAACAACGGCCGGCTCGGCTGGATCCAATTGTGGCAGGAGATCTTCTTCAAGAACGTGCAGTCGGCGATGCTGGAGAGCCAGAGCTGCCACCCGAACTTCGCGGCGGCGGCGGCGGGCCTCGGCTTGCTCGGGATCTACGTCGACAAGCCCGACGACATCGGCCCGGCGCTCGATCGCGCCTTCGCCCACGACGGCCCGTCGGTGGTGGAGATCCGCATCGACGACCTCGCCACCCCGATCCATAGCTTCAAGCGCCGCATGCGCGAAGGCGCCGACAAGCCGCGGCCGCGGCCCGGCACCGTCTACAAGCTCCGCGACTGGAAGGTCTCCGCGGATCTCCCCGAGAAGAACTGAGCGGGGCGGAAGACGTCCCGACTCGCGAAAGGCACGGGACCACGACGACTTCGCCGCCGGGAGCAATCCCGGCGGCGAAGTCGCTTCCGGGGGACCGGTTCAGGCCGTGCGCCGGCTCATCAATGCGATCTGGCAATAGCCGCCGTGGCGGGGCTCGACGCCGGCACGGACCCAGTCGCCCGAGAGCGCGACGGCGCGGACCGCCTCGGGGAGGTCGGTGCGCGGGGTGACGTGGAACAGGGTCAGCCAACGGCGGAGCGCCGTCCCGGCGAAGGCCGGCAGGCCGGCGGCGTCGCCGAAGTCGACCACGCCGAGCCGGCCGCCGGGCGCGACCAGGGCGGCGGCGCGGGACAAGGCCGCGCGCCAGTCCGGGATCATCGAGAGCGCATAGGAGACGTAGACGCGGTCGAAGCTCGCCCGGCCGAAGGCCGCCACGGGATCGAAGGCGGTGGCGTCGCCCTCGGCGAGAGCGATCCGGTGGCCGAGACCGGCGTAGGCGACGGAGCGCCGGGCTGTCGCCAGCATCTGCCTGGAGATGTCGAAGCCGTGCAGCCGCGCGTCCGGATGGCGGCGGGCGAGCGCGATCAGGTTGCGCCCGGTGCCGCAGGCGACCTCGAGCACGCTGCCGCCCGCCGGCACCTCCAGGGCCGCGATCATCGGATCGCGGCCGAGCAGGTAGGGCTTGCGGGTGACGTCGTAGACGTGCCGGGTCGCCCGGTACATCCGGTCCATGGCGTCCGCGTGGGCGCGGGCGTCGGGTGCCCCGGCCATCACGCGGCGTCCGCGTGGACGTAGAGGTGGAAGCCGCCGTAGATCGACGAGCGGTCGCGGCGGCCGAGCGCCTCGGAGCGCTCCGCGTCGTAGGTCCAGCGCGCCTCGATCTCCGGCGGCAGGATGCCGGCGACGGCGCTCTCGGGGCCGGCGGTGCGGAAGATCACCCGGGCGCCCGGGCGGGCGGTGCGGGTGATCTCGGTCCAGAGCGCGCGCTTCTGGTCGTCGGTCATCCAGTCCTGGGCGTCGAGCAGCACGTAGCCGTCGAGCGAGGCGGCGGGTTCGCCGGCGAGGTGGTCGGTCATCGAGCGGTGCAGCACCTCGACGCGGCCGGCGTTGGCGCGCACGGTGTCGTAGGCGTCGCGGCGGAGATACGGCGGGACCGCGACGCGGCGGCCGCGGTCGTAGGAGCGGCCGAAGGCCTGCCAGGCGAAATAGTTGTCCTCCATCGGGAAGTCGCAGGCGAGCCGCTCGAGGCGCGCGCGCAGCAGCCCGGCGACGTCGCCGCCCGCGGAGGCGGAGAGATAGGCGTATTGCGCCGGCGGGATGCCGAGGCCGTAGAGCGACACCGGCATCCGGCAGGCCCAGCGGACGAGGCGGGTGTCGAACACCGGCGCCAGCGTCTCCTCGAACAGGCGGCGCTGCTCCTCGAGGCTGGCGGCGGTCAGCATCCGGCTCGGGTTCTTGCCGTAGGCGCGGGCGATCAGGTGCACCGTGCCGATGAAGCGGCCGAGCAGGCCGTAGCGGTAGACGTTGCGCGCGAACAGGTTGATGCGCCGGCCGCCGAGCAGCTTGCGGCTCTCCCAGTAGGCGCGGGACTCGGCGTCGAGATGGTCGCGGACATAGGCGTCGTAGAGGTGAGTGTTGGCCTTCTCGTCGGCGTGGCCGAAGAAGTGGAAGAAGGCCTCGAAGCCCGGCAGGCGCTCGACCGCGGCGAGCTTCAGCCGCACCAGCGCGACGTGGGCGGGGTTGAGGTCGACCGCGGTGATCCGCTCCGGGTCCGCGAGCAGGTAGCTCATGACGTTGCAGCCGCCGGAGGCGATCGTGACCAGCCGCTTGCCGGGGCCGGGCTGGAGCGCCTCGACGTCGACGGCGGGATCCTCCCAGATCTGCGGATAGACGAGCCCGGAGAAGGCGAGGGTGAACAGCCGCTCCAGCACGCCGCGCTTGGAGGCGAGCGAACTCGCGTGGACCGCGTCCTTCAGGATCTGGTTCTTGCTCATGCCCCACGGGTCTCCGTCGCGGTCGCCGTGCCGGACCGGCCCGGTGCGGCGCGCGCATTCCGGCGCTTCAACCACGTTTCTGCGAAGGTTCGGCGACGGCGCGTAGGTAGCGGCGCCCGGATCCGTTGTCGCGGATCAAAATTTACGTGCGTAAACATAAATCATTGACCGCGACCAGATCCCGACCCTAAACTCTGCCCTGAAACGAGCGTCGAAACGGACGCCGACGGGAGGAGACGGACACCATGGCGATCGATCTCACGGGCAAGGTGGCGCTCGTCACCGGCGCGAGCTCGGGCATCGGCCGGGCACTGGCGCACACGCTGGCGGACGCCGGCTGCCGGCTGGTGCTGGTCGGCCGGGACGAGGCCCGGCTCGGCGCCGTCGCGGCCGCCTGCGGCGGCGATGCGCTGGCGCTCTCCGCCGACCTGACCGAGGCCGGCGCGGTCGAGCGCGTGGTCGACGCCGCGCTGGCCCGCTTCGGGGCGATCGATCTGCTGCTCGCCAACGCCGGTCTCTACATCCCCGGCGACGTCGCCGACGGCGACCCCGACGCCTGGGACCGGCTGCTCGACGTCAACGTCGCCAGCGTGTTCCGCCTCGTGCGCCGCGTGCTGCCGGGCATGATCGCGCGCGGCGACGGCCACGTGGTGGTGACCTCCTCGATCTCCGGCCATCAGGCGATCCACTGGGAGCCGGTCTATTCGGCCTCCAAGCACGCGATCCAGTCCTTCGTGCACGGCCTGCGCCGGCAAGTGGCGCGCCACGGCATCCGCGTCGGCGAGGTCGCGCCGGGCGTGGTGCTCAACGAGCTGTGGGGCTACCACGACGCCGCCGCGATCGAGGCCAAGGTGGCCGAGCGCGCCGGCCTGCGCTCCGAGGACGTCGCCGAGGCGGTGCTGTTCATGCTGACGCGGCCGGCCAACGTCACCATCCGCGACCTCGTCATCCTGCCGCAGAACCAGGACATCTGAGCCATGCGACCCTACGACGTCGTCATCGTCGGGGCGGGGCCGGCGGGCTGCGTCCTCGCCAACCGCCTGAGCGCCGACCCGGCGCGCCGCGTCGCCCTGGTCGAATCCGGCCCCGACCGCAACGCCCGCCGGGCGATCGTGCGGATTCCGCTCGCCATGGTGACCTTCATGGCGCCGGCGCTCGCCTTCCTCGGCGGCCCGCGCTTCATGTCGTGGTTCGAGACCGAACCGGAGCCGGGCCTGCAGGGCCGGGTGATCGCCCTGCCGCGCGGACGCGGCACCGGCGGCTCGACCAACGTCAACGGCCAGATCTACGTCCGCGGCCAACGCGAGGACTTCGACCACTGGCGCGACCTCGGCAATCCCGGCTGGGGCTACGACGACCTGCTGCCCTATTTCCGCAAGCTCGAGCGCTTCGAGTTGCTGACCGACCCGCAGGCGAACCGGCACGTCCGCCTCGGCGGCCGGCCGGTCGCCGATCAGGTCGACCCGCGCTTCCACGGCACCGACGGCCCGCTGGCGGTGGCGCCGCTCCGCAGCGTCAACCCGATGACCGAGGTCTTCCTCGAGGCGGCGCGGCAGGCCGGCCTGCCGCTCAACCCGGACTTCAACGGCGCACGGCAGGCGGGGGTCGGCACCTACACCTTCACCCAGAGGGGCGGCGAGCGCGTCACCGCCGAGGGCGCCTACGTCGATCCGGTCCGCGGCCGGCCCAACCTCGACGTGATCGCCGACGTCCACGTCACGCGGATCCTGATGGACGGCCGCCGCGCGGTCGGTGTCGCCGGACGCGGCCCGGACGGGCCGCGCGAGATCCGCGCCCGCGAGGTGATCCTGTCGGCCGGCTCCTTCGTGTCGCCGCATCTCCTGATGCTCTCGGGCATCGGCGACGCCGACGACCTCGCCCGCCACGGCATCCCCGTGGTGCACCACCTGCCCGGCGTCGGCGGCAATCTCCAGGACCATCTCGACGTCACGGTCGAGTACAAGGCGAAGTCGATCGCGCCCTACGGCATCTCGTGGAAGGCGCTGCCGCGCAACGTGCTGCACGTCGCGAACTGGCTCTTGCGCAAGCGCGGCCTGTTCTCCTCGACCACCGGCGAGGGCGGCGCCTTCGTTTCGACGGTGCCGGGGGTGGAGCGGCCCGACGTCCAGCTGTTCTTCTGCACGGGCGTCGCCAACACCCAGAACGCCCGCGGCTTCACCGGCCACGGCTTCCTGATGCACGTCTGCCAGTTGCGCCCCGGCAGCATCGGCCGGCTCCGGATGAAGAGCGCGGACCCGGAGGTCAAGCCGTCGATCCTCTACAACTTCTTCCGCGGCGACAGCACCATGGACGCGCTGCGCGAGGGCGTGCGGATCGCCCGGCGGATCGTGGCCCAGCCGGCCTTCGCGCCGCATCTCGACCGCGAGGTCGATCCGGGGCCGGAGGTCGAGAGCGACGGGGCGATTGAGGCCTTCGTCCGTCAGCGCGTCGGCACGCTGTTCCACCCCGTCGGCACCTGCGCCATGGGGCGCGGGCCGGAGGCGGTGGTCGATCCGGCGGACCTGCGCGTCCACGGCGTCGACGGTCTCCGGGTGGTCGACGCCTCGATCATGCCGGCGATCGTCTCGGGCAACACGGTGGCCGCCACCTACTGCCTCGCCGAGAAGGCGGCCGACCTGATCCTCGCCGACGAGGCGGCGCGCGGCGGCGCGGGGCTGGCCGCGGCTTGAAAGGCCAACGGGGGCCGCGCGGGCGGCCCCCGACCGATGTCGTCGAAGTTCGGCGACCGACCTGCGTCAGGCGCCGGCGAAATACTGCACCTTCATGGTCCCGCCCGCGCCCTTGCCGCCGGACATGAAGCCGGCGATCTCCGCGAGCGGCAGGCGGTGCGACACGAGGCGGCTCATGGTGACCGCCTCGCGGCGGAGCACCGCGAGCGCCTCTGGGATGTTGCGGTTGAGCGAGTGCGAGCCGACGAGGCGGAGTTCGCGGCGGAACACCTCGAAGGGCGACACGGCGATCCGCGCGTCCGGCGGGCAGACGCCGAAGAACAGCACGGTGCCGCCGTCGGCGGTGTAGTCCGCCATGCGGCCGGCGACGGCGGGCACGCCGGTCGCGTCGGTGACGAGGTCGTAGCGGTGGCGGTTGGCGGCGGAGACCTCGGGTTCGGCCTCGACGGGCCTGAGGCCGAGGCTCTCGACGAAGGCGAGGCGGCCGGCGTCGCGCTCGCAGACGGCGACCTCGGCGACCCCGGCGTCGCGCAGCGCCAGCGCCATCAGCAGCCCGATCGGGCCGGCGCCGAACACCAGCGCGCTCTCGGCGCGGGCGGCGTCGGCGGCGGCGACGCCGTTGAGCACGCAACCGAGCGGCTCGGCGAGGGCCGAGAGGTCGAAGGGCATGTCGCCGGCCGGCACGGCGCGGGCGGCGTCGACCGCGACATACTCCTCGAAGCCGCCGTCGCAGCTGACGCCGTAGGCGCCGAGCTTTTCGCAGAGGTTGATCCGGCCGCGTCGGCAGGCCCGGCAGGTGCCGCAGGCAAGGTTGGGGTCGATCACCACGTGGTCGCCGAGGGCGAGGCCGGCGACGCCGTCGCCGAGGGCGACGACGGTGCCGGAGAACTCGTGGCCCGGCACCAGCGGATAGGCGCCGGCGCCGTAGCGGCCGTTCAGCACGTCGATGTCGGTGTGGCAGATGCCCGACGCCCGAACCTCGACGAGGATCCGGCCGGGGGCGGCGAAGGGCATCGGCAGGTCGGCGAGGGCGACGACGCCGCGGGCGGGGAACTGGATCGCTTGCATCGGATGGGTCGTTCCGGTCGGGTCAGAAACTGCCGTCGAGATAGCGCCGCAGCGTCTCGGCGGTGCCGTCGCGCCAGAGCGCGGCGAGGGTGGCGGCGAAGCGGTCGCGGAAGGCGGGGGCGTCGGCGACCGCGCCGAAGATGTCGCGCATGGCGAGGAAGGCGGCGGGATCGTCGCGGGCGGCGAGGGCGGCGGCCTGCAACCGGTCCCAGGCCGGATCGTTCGGTGCGGTGACGGCGCCGCTGTCGGTGGTGCCGGCGCAGTAGCGGCACCACAGCGCCGACACCATCGGCAGGCCCTTCAGCGGGGCGCCGGCGGCGAGGCGGTCGGCGATGGTCGGCAGGATGAACTTCGGCTGCCGGTTGGAGCCGTCGAGGCAGAGCCGGCGGATGGTGTCGCCGATCTTCGGGTTGGCGAAGCGCCGCTCGATCAGGCCGAGATAGTCGGAAAGGTCGGTGTCCGGCACCGGCGGCACGGTCGGGACGATCTCCTCGCGCTCCAGCTTGGCGAGGAAGCCGGCGACCAGCGGATGCTCCATCGCCTCGTGGACGAAGTGGATGTCCATCAGCGCCGCCGGATAGGCGATCGCCGCGTGGCCGCCGTTGAGGATGCGGATCTTCATCAGCTCGAAGGGCGAGACGTCGTCGACGAACTGGACGCCGACGGTCTCGAAGGCGGGCCGTCCGAGCGGGAAACGGTCCTCGACCACCCACTGCCGGAAGTCCTCGCAGAACACCGGCCAGGCGTCGTCGATGCCGAACAGCTCGGCGGTGAGGTCGATCTCGCGCTTGCCGGTCGCCGGGGTGATGCGGTCGACCATGGCGTTCGGGCAGGCGACCTCGGTGGCGACCCAGTCGGCGAAGGCGGGGTCGGAGAGGGTGGCGAGGCCGGTGAGGGTCGAGAGCGTGACCTTGCCGTTGTGGGGGATGTTGTCGCAGCACATCACGGTGAACGGCGCCAGCCCGGCCGCCCGGCGCGCCCGGAGACCGGCGAGGATCAGCCCGAACACCGTGCGCGGGGCGTCCGGATGGGCGGCGTCGTGGACGATGTCCGGATGGGTCGGATCGAAGCGGCCGGTGGCGGGGTCGATGAAGTAGCCGCCCTCGGTGATCGTCGTCGAGACGATGCGGGTCGCCGGGTCGGCGAGCCGGGCGACGATGGCGGCGACGTCGCCGGGCGTCTCGTAGCCGACCATCGCGCCGGTGACGCGGGCGGCCGACACCTCGGCCGACTGCTCGACGACCGTGGACAGGAAGTCCTGGCCGGCGAGCTTGTCGCGGAGCGCGTGGTCCGACGGCAGCA
The DNA here is from genome assembly GCF_004362745.1 of Oharaeibacter diazotrophicus. Lineage (NCBI taxonomy): Bacteria > Pseudomonadati > Pseudomonadota > Alphaproteobacteria > Hyphomicrobiales > Pleomorphomonadaceae > Oharaeibacter > Oharaeibacter diazotrophicus. The sequence goes on from NZ_SNXY01000007.1 coordinate 185,342, forward strand.
CGCCGGCGCCGACGATGGCGAAGTCGCGGTCGCGGCCGGCCTCGAACAGCTCGTCGAGATAGACCGCCATGTGGGCCCGGTGGAAGTTGCCGACGCCGAAGTGGACGATGCCGGGCGAGAGGTCCGCCCGGGCATAGGTCGGCACGCGCGCCCGCGCGCCGATCGCGGGGAGATTGGCGAGCGAGAGCTTGGTCGTCATCGTCGTGTTCCGCGTTGGTCGAAGGGGTGGCCGGACGGCTCAGCTCATCCAGTTGCCGCCGTCGACGTTGTAGGTCTGGGCGACGATGTAGTCGGCTTCCTTCGTCGCCAGGAAGATCGCCATGCCGACGAGGTCGTCGGCGGTGCCCATGCGGCCGAACGGCACGGATTCGCCGACGAGGCGGCGCTTCTCGCCCTTCGGCCGGTTCTCCCACTTGGCGAAGTGGGCGTCGACCTCGTCCCAGTGCTCGCCGTCGACGACGCCGGGGGCGATGGCGTTGACGTTGATGCCGTGCTTGATCAGCGCGAGGCCGGCCGACTGGGTCGCCGAGATCATCGCCGCCTTGGTGGCGCAGTAGACCAGCACCAGCGCCTCGCCGCGGCGGCCCGCCTGGCTCGCCATGTTGACGATCTTGCCGCCGCGACCGCGGGCGATCATGGCGTTGGCGACGGCCTTCATCATGAAGACCGGGCCCTTGAGGTTGATGTCGAACAGGCGGTCGAACGAGGCCTCGGTGACGTCGGTCACCGGCGCCATGTCGAAGACGGCGGCGTTGTTGACGAGGATGTCGATGCCGCCGGTGCGGGCGTCGACGTCGGCGACGACGCGTTCGATCTCCGCGACGTCGGTGACGTTCAGCTTCACCGCCGAACAGGCCGGCCCGAGTTCCTCGGCGGTCTTCTCGGCACGGGCGATGTCGATGTCGGCGATCACCACCTTGGCGCCCTCGCGGATGTAGGCAGCGGCGAAATGGCGGCCGATGCCGCGGGCGGCGCCGGTGATCAGGGCGGTCTTGTTCTCGAGACGCATCGTGGACGGGTCCTGGACGGGGGAGGAGAGGGTCAGCCGAGATCGGCGAGGACGTGCGGCTGCAGCGGCGGCACGGTCAGGCCGTCGGCGTCGAACAGGTGGCAGTCGGCCGGCTTGAAGGCGATCGCGACCCGTTCGTGAACGCGGACGCGGCTGTCGCCATCGGTCTCGACGATCATCAGGTCGGGGCCGCCGACCTGGACGTAGAGATAGGTCTGGCCGCCGAGGCGCTCGACCACCATGACCTCGCCGGTGAGCGGACCGTCCGCGGCGGCGGCGGTGTGCTCCGGGCGGATGCCGAGGGTGAGCTTGGCGCCGGGTTTCAGCTTCGAGCCGTCGACCGGAACGTCGACCGTCGCGCCCGAGCCGAGCTTCACGGTGGCGCCGGCGGCGGAGGCGGCGACCAGCTCGACCGGCAGGAAGTTCATGGTCGGCGAGCCGATGAAGCCGGCGACGAAGCGGTTGACCGGGCGGTGGTAGAGCGTCAGCGGCGAGCCGACCTGCTCGACGCGGCCGTCGCGCAGCACGACGATCTTGTCGGCGAGCGTCATCGCCTCGACCTGGTCGTGGGTCACGTAGATCATGGTGACGCCGAGGCGGTCGTGCAGGCGGGCGAGCTCGATGCGCATCTGCACGCGCAGCGCCGCGTCGAGGTTCGACAGCGGTTCGTCGAACAGGAAGACGCGCGGCTGGCGCACCATGGCGCGGCCGATGGCGACGCGCTGGCGCTGGCCGCCGGAGAGCTGGCGCGGCTTGCGGTCGAGCAGCTTGTCGAGCTGCAGCAGCCGGGCGACCGCGTTCACCTTGTCGTCGCGCTCGGCCTTGGGAACGCCGGCGAGCTTCAGGGCGAAGCCCATGTTCTCGGCCACCGTCATGTGCGGATAGAGCGCGTAGGTCTGGAAGACCATGGCGAGGCCGCGGGCGTCGGGCGGCACGTCGTTGACGCGCTCGCCGTCGATGGTCAGGTCGCCGCCGGAGATCTCCTCGAGACCGGCGATCAGGCGCAACAGCGTGGACTTGCCGCAGCCCGACGGGCCGACGAACACCACGAACTCCTTGTCGGCGATGTCGAGGTCGACGCCCTTGATGACGTCGACGGCGCCGAAGGACTTGACGATCTTCTCGAGTTTCAGGCGTGCCATGGGGCGCTCCTCACTTGACGGCGCCGAAGGTGAGACCGCGCACCAGCTGGCGCTGGGTCAGCCAGCCGAAGACCAGGATGGGCGCGATGGCGAGGAGGGACGCGGCCGAGAGCTTGGCCCAGAACAGCCCCTCGGGGCTCGAGAAGGACGCGATCAGCTGGGTCAGCGGCGCGGCCTTCGACGTGGTCAGGTTGAGGCTCCAGAACGCCTCGTTCCAGCACAGGATCACCGACAGGAGCGCGGTCGAGGCGATGCCGGGCAGGGTCAGCGGCAGCAGCAGGTAGCGGATCTGGTCGCCGACCTTGGCGCCGTCCATGCGCGCCGCTTCCAGGATCTCGTGCGGCACGTCCTTGAAGAAGGAGTAGAGCATCCACACCACGATCGGCAGGTTCGACAGGGTGAACAGGATGATCAGGCCGAGCCGCGTGTCGAGCAGCGAGAGGTCGCGGAAGATCAGGTACATCGGCACCAGGACGCCTACTGCCGGCAGCATCTTGGTGGACAGCATCCAGAGCAGCAGGTCCTTGGTGCGCTTGTTCGGGAAGAAGGCGGCGGCATAGGCGGCCGGCACCGCGATCAAGATCGCCAGCACGGTGGCGCCGAGCGCCTCGATCACCGAGTTCATCGCGAACAGCGGGTAGTTGGCGCGCTGGTTGACCGCGGCGAAATTCTCCAGCGTCGGCGTGAAGAACAGCTTGGGCGGGGTCGCGATCGCGTCGATCTCCGACTTGAAGGCGGCGATCGTCATCCACAGGATCGGGAAGAACATCACGAAGGCGCTGCCCCAGCCGAGGAGCGCGATCGCGACGCGGGTGGTGCGGGACTGCTTCAGGGCCATCGCCGCCTCCTCACTTGTCCAGGTTGCGCGCGACGGTGCGGATCAGGAAGGCGGCGACGATATTGGCGAGCACGATCGCCACCACGCCGGCGGCCGAGGCCCCGCCCACGTCCCAGCGCAGCAGCGCCTTGATGTAGATGAAGTAGGTCAGCGTGCTGGTCTGCGTGCCCGGGCCGCCCGAGGTGGTGACCTGGATCTCGGCGAAGACCGCCAGCAGGAAGATGCACTCGATCATCACCACGACCGAGATCGGGCGCATCAGGTGCGGCAGCACGATGTGCCAGAGCATCGCCGGGCCCTTGGCACCGTCCATGCGCGCCGCCTCCATCTGCTCGCGGTCGAGCGACTGCATGGCGGTGAGGAGAATCAGCGTGGCGAAGGGGATCCACTGCCAGGCGACGATGATCACGATCGACGTCATCGGCAGGTTGGTGAACCAGTCGACCGCGGGGAACCCCAGACTCTTGGCGATCCAGGCGAACAGGCCGTTCACCGGGTGCATCAGGAGGTTCTTCCAGATCAGCGCGCTCACCGTCGGCATCACGAAGAAGGGCGCGATGACCAGGAGGCGCGCGACGTCGCGGCCGAAGAAGGGCTGGTCGAACAGGACGGCGAAGAAGACGCCGAACACGATGGTGACGATCAGCACCGAGCCGACCAGGACCAGCGTGTTCCAGATCGAGATCCAGATCGCCGAGGTGGTGAACAGCAGCTCGTAGTTCCGAAGGCCGGCGAAGCCGGTCACCATCGGATTGAGCAGGTTGTAGCGCTGCAGCGAGAACCACAGGGTCATCGCCAGCGGCACGATCATCCACAGGAGGAGCAGGGTGACGGCCGGGGCGAGCAGCGGGCCGGTGCGCACGGCCCGTCCGCCGCGGGCGCGGCGCGGCGTGGCGATGGTGGCGTTCGTCATCGGGGTCCTCCGGCGACGTCGGGGGCCGCGCCGAGGCGCGCCCGGTCCGGGGCGGTGCGGGGAAGGAGGGGCCTGCCGCGGGGCGGCGGCCGTCGGACGGCGCGAAACGAGGCTCCGGCCGGCAACGCGTGCCGGCCGGAGCGGTCGTCCACCGGACCGGCGCCCCGGGAGAGGGGAGGGCGCCGGCCGGGGGCGTCGGCTCACTGGATGTAGCCGGCTTCCGTCATGGTCTGGACGGCCTGCTCCTGGGCGGCGGCGAGGGCGGCGTCGACCGTCTGCTCACCGGCGAGCGCCGAGGCGACCAGCTGGCCGACCGTGGTGCCGAGGCCCTGGAACTCGGGGATCGCGACGAACTGGACGCCGGTGTAGGGCACCGGATCCTTGGTCGGATGCGCCGGGTCGGCCGCCAGGATCGCCTTGATCACCGTGTCGGCGAACGGGGCGGCCTTGACGTACTCGGGGTTCTCGTAGGTCGACTTGCGGGTGCCCGGGGGCGCCGCGACCCAGCCCTCGGACTGGCCGACCAGCTTGACGTAGTCCTTGGAGGTCGCCCACTTCAGGAAGGACTTGGCGGCTTCCTGCTTGGTGGAGGACGCCGGCACCGCGAGCGCCCAGGCCCAGGCCCAGCCGGCGCCATTCGGCGTCACCGAGATCGGCGCCTTGGCGAAGGCGGTCTTGTCGGCGACCTTGGACTCCTTCGGGTTGTAGATGTAGCCGGCGGCCGAGGTGGCGTCGACCCACATGGCGCAGTGGCCCGTGGCGAACAGCGCGCGGTTCTCGTTGTGGCCGTTGGAGGTGGCGCCCGGCGGGCCGTACTTGGTCATGATGTCGACGTAGTAGCCGACCGCCGACTTCCAGGCGTCGCTGTCGAGCTGCGGCTGCCACTTCTCGTCGAACCAGCGGCCGCCGAAGGTGTTCACCAGCGTGCCGACGAAGGCCATGTTCTCGCCCCAGCCCGGCTTGCCGCGCAGGCAGATGCCGTACTGTTCCTTGGACTTGTCGGTCAGCTTCTCGGCGAACTTGGTGATGTCGTCGTAGGTCGGCTGCTCGGGCATGGTCAGCCCGGCGGCATCGAAGAGGTCCTTGCGGTAGAAGGTGAAGGAGCTCTCGGCGTAGAAGGGCACGGCGTAGAGCTTGCCGTCGGACGACAGCGAGTTGCGCACCGGCTCGAAGATGTCGGCGTAGTCGTAGTCGTCGCCGAGGTCGTCCATCGGCGCGAGCCAGCCGGCCTTGCCCCAGATCGGCGTCTCGTAGGCGCCGATGGTCAGGACGTCGAACTGGCCGCCCTTGGTGGCGATGTCCGTGGTCACGCGCTGACGCAGGACGTTCTCCTCGAGGACGACCCAGTTCAGCTTGTTGCCGGTCGCCTTCTCCCACTCGGGCGCCAGCTTCTGCATGATGATCATGTCGGAGTTGTTGACCGTGGCGATGGTCAGCTCCTCGGCGACCGACGGTGCGGCCGACACGAGCGCGCCGATACCGGCGAGCAGCGTCGCCCCGAGCATGCGGGTTGTGAAGCTCAAGTGATCCTCCCACTTTACGAGCGAACACGCACTTGTTGCCGTGCGTAAAGTTTTATCCCCCGGGGCTGCGGCGCTGTCAAGGGCCGGTCGCATTTTTCCCGGTGCGCACCGCTTGCACCCCGATCCCCCGTAACGCACCAGCCCGCGGTCGGTTCCGGCCGTGCGTATCTTCGCGCGCGGGAACCCATAACTTGACGCGCCCCAAGACGATCGTCATGCTCGCGAACGGAATCCGCGTCGTCGTGCCGATCGAGGGGGAGATCGCCGGCATGATCCCTTCGGCGGCATGGCCAAAAATGCGGCATCGATGCTAGGACTGGGATCGACGTCCCGAGCCCGACGCCGTTTCATTCCCATCTCTCGCGCGTGATGCCGATCGTGACTTCGCAAGACAGCACCGCCACCTCGGAAAAGCCGATCCGCACGATGGAGGACTTCGCCGCCTTCGTGGGGCTGTCGCGCCCGACGGTGTCGAAGTACTTCAACGATCCGCATTCGGTGCGCCCGCGCACCCGGGAGGTGATCGAGGCGGCGATCCGCGTCTCCGGCTTCCAGCCCAACCTGTTCGCGGTCAACCTCAACCGGCGCCGCACCAACATCCTCGGCCTGGTGATGCCGCACATCGACCCGTTCTACGCCGAGCTCCGGCGGCGGATCGAGAGCATCGCCGAGCAGTCGGGCTACCTCTGCTTCTCGCTGAGTTCGGACGGCAATCCCGAGCTCGAGCAGCGTGCGATCGAGACCTTCAAGTCGCTCAACGTCGCCGGTGCGATCATCGCGCCGGTCGGCATCCGCTCGCACCACGCGGCGCTCGAGAGCCTCGGCCGGTCGATCCCGCTGGTCTACGTCGACTCCCCGCTCGACGAATCCTCGAGCTTCGTCGGCACCAACAACCGGCAGAGCTTCGAGCTGATCGTCGACTACCTGATCCGCTCCGGCGAGCCGCCGTGCTACCTGCCGATGCCGAGCGTCAACAACAACGCGATCGCCCGGCAGGCCGCCTATGTCGCGGCCATGGAGCGGGTCGGGCTGGAGCCGCGCGTGCTGCCGGTCACCCCGGTCGAGACCTGGGACTTCGAGCGCTTCGCCTTCGAGGAGAGCGTGCGCATCGTCCGCGACGGCGGCTTTCCGACCGCCACCGTGCTGTGCGCCTGCGACCGGCTCGCCTTCGGCGTGCTCGCCGCCTGTTTCCAGGCCGGCCTCAGGATCGGTCACGGCCTCGACATCCGCGTCGCCGGCCACGACGACCAGCCGCTGTCGCGCTACACCTGCCCGCCGCTGACGACGGTGGCGCAGAACACCGGCGAGATCGGCCGTCTCGCCATCGACCTCCTGTTCCAGAAGATGGGCGACGACGTGCCGGTGCCGCCCGCCGCGGACGGCTCGGAGCGCATCCTGCTCAACGCCGAGCTGATGCTGCGCAGCTCGGCCTGATCGCGCCGAAACTTTCGGTGCGGAAAAGGATTTGTTGACACGAATAAAGTCCGGGCCCATTTTGCCCACGATCCGGGCACGCCGGACGGATGATTGTCGTTCCTCGCGGCACGTCCGGCGGTCCGACGCCGGCGGCCGCCCTGCTGGTTGCCCGATGACCGCCACCCTGCTCGCACCGGAAAGCCTCGGCCCCACCGTCACCGTGGGCGAGATCCTCGTGGAGGTGATGGCCTCCGAACCCGGCGACGGCTTCCTGGAGCCGATCACGTTGGTCGGCCCCTATCCGAGCGGCGCGCCGGCGATCTTCATCGATCAGGTCGCGAAGGCGGGCGCGTCGGCGGGTATCGTCGCCGCCGTCGGCGACGACGACTTCGGCCGCCTCAACGTCCGCCGCCTCGCCGCCGACGGCGTCGACGTCTCCGCGATCGCCGTCTCGCCCGACCGGCCGACCGGCAGCGCCTTCGTGCGCTACCGGCCCGACGGCGGCCGCGACTTCGTCTTCAACATCGCCCACAGCGCCGCCGGCGAGATCGCGCGGACGGCGGCGGTCGACGCGCTGATCGCACGGGCCGGCCACGTCCACGTCATGGGCTCGGCGCTGTCGATGGCGACGGCCTGGCCGGTGCTCGAGGCCGCGCTCGACACGGTGCGCCGGCGCGGCGGCACCGTCTCGTTCGACCCGAACCTGCGCAAGGAGCTGTTGCGCGGCGGCGAGATCCTCGAGCGCTTCCGCAAGGTGCTCGCGGTCACCGACCTGTTCCTGCCCTCGGCGGAGGAGATCTTCCTCGCCGCCCCCGGGGCCGCCACCGAGGCGGACGCCGTCGCCGAGCTCCTCGGCCGCGGCATCCGCGAGGTCGTGGTCAAGCACGGCGCCGCCGGCGCGTCGCGCCACGGCGCCGACGGCGGCGTGCACCGGCAGGCGGCCTTTCCGGTCGTCGAGGTCGACCCGACCGGCGCCGGCGACTGCTTCGCCGGGGCCTACGTCGCCGCGCTCCGGCTCGGCCGGGCGCCGGCAGAGGCGCTGCGGCTCGCCGCCGCCGCCGGCGCGCGCAACGTCACCCGCCGCGGGCCGATGGAGGGCACCTCCACCATGGCCGAACTCGAAGCCTTCGCCGCCGCCTCCGGAGCCTGACCCATGCTCGAAACGCTCGCCGCCGCCCGCCGCGCCGGCCGTCCCGTCGGCATCCCGTCGGTCTGCACCGCCCACGACGCCGTGCTGCGGGCGACGCTCGCCCGCGGCCGGCGGAGCGGCGCCCACGTGCTGATCGAGGCGACCTGCAACCAGGTCAACCAGGAGGGCGGCTACACCGGCATGACGCCGGCGGACTTCCGCCGCTTCGTCGACCGGCTCGCCGCCGAGGAGGGCGTAGCCCCCGGCGGCCTCACCCTCGGCGGCGACCATCTCGGCCCCAATCCATGGCGCAAGCGCTCCGCCGACGAGGCGATGGACAAGGCGCGTGCCATGGTCGCCGACTATGTCGCCGCCGGCTTCGGCAAGATCCACCTCGACGCCAGCATGGGCTGCGCCGGCGAACCGGCCGCCCTCGACGACGAGGCGACCGCCGCGCGCGCGGTGTCGCTGGCCGCCGTCGCCGAGCGCACGGCTCGGGACGCCGGCCTGCCGCCGCCGGTCTACGTGATCGGCACCGAGGTGCCGGTGCCCGGCGGCGCCGACCACGTGCTCTCGACCGTGACGCCGACCAGCCTCGCGGCGGCACGGCACACGGTCGCGGTCCATCGCGAGGTGTTCGCCGAGGCGGGCCTTTCCGAGGCGTTCGGGCGGGTGATCGCCGTGGTGGTCCAGCCTGGCGTCGAGTTCGGCAACGACAACGTCGTCGCCTACGACCCGCCGGCGGCGCGCGACCTCGTGCGCCTGCTCGACGAGGAGCCAGGCCTCGTGTTCGAGGCCCACTCGACCGACTACCAGAGCGTCGCCGCGCTGACCGCGCTGGTGCGCGACGGCTTCCCGATCCTCAAAGTGGGCCCCGGCGTCACCTTCGCGCTGCGCGAGGCGCTCTACGGCCTCGACCTGATCGCCGGCGAACTCGTCGACGGTCGCGGTCCGCGCGAGCTCCGCGACACCATGGAGGCGCTGATGACGGCCGAGCCCGGCCACTGGGCGTCGCACTACCACGGAACGCCCGCGGTGCTGCGCCTGCAGCGCCATTACAGCTACTCCGACCGGATCCGCTACTACTGGCAGCATCCGGACGCGGTGGCCGCGGTCGCCCGGCTGCACGCTGCGCTCGACGGCGTCGCGATCCCGGATACGCTGACGAGCCAGTTCCTGCCACGGCTCGCCGGCGCTCCCGGAGGATCGCGCGATCTCGCGATGGCGGCGGTCGACCTGGTGCTCGCCGACTACGCCACGGCCGCCGCGGGCTGATCCGCGCCGGCGGGGGAGGGGGACCGATCGCGGGCGGCGGGCGTTGACGGGGAGATCCCCGGCCGGCCGCCGGCCGCGGAACAGAGCGAGAGGATTTAGCCTTGGATGCCCGACCGACCATCACCCTTTCCGACGGCCGCCGAATCCCGCAGGTCGGGCTCGGCGTCTGGCAGACCCCGGACGACGGCGCCGTCGAGGCCGTCCGCGCCGCGCTGGCAGCGGGCTACCGCCACGTCGACACCGCCGCGATCTACAGCAACGAGCGCGGCGTCGGCGAGGGGCTGCGCGCCTCGGGCGTGCCGCGCGAGGACGTCTTCGTCACCACCAAGCTCTGGAACGACGACCAGGGCTACGATCAGGCCCTGCGCGCCTTCGACGCCAGCCTCGGGCGTCTCGGCCTCGATTACGTCGACCTCTACCTGATCCACTGGCCGGCGCCGCGCCGGGACCTTTACGTCGACAGCTGGCGCGCGCTGATCCGCCTGCGCGAGGAGGGCCGGGCGCGCTCGATCGGCGTCTCCAACTTCACCGCCGACCATCTCCGGCGCATCGTCGCCGAGACCGGCGTGCCGCCGGTGCTGAACCAGATCGAGCTGCATCCGCGCTTCCAGCAGGGCGCGTTGCGGGCGGCCGGCGCCAAGCTCGGCGTCGCCACCGAATCCTGGAGCCCGCTCGGCCAGGGCCGGCTGCTCGCCGATCCCGCCATCACGGCGATCGCCGCCAAGCACGGCCGCACGCCGGCCCAGGTGATCGTGCGCTGGCACGTCGAATCCGGGCTGATCGTGATCCCGAAGTCGGTGAACCCCGCGCGCATCGCCGAGAATTTCGACGTGTTCGGCTTCGCGCTGGACGCCGACGACCGCGCCGCCATCGCCGGCCTCGACGACCCCGACGGCCGGATCGGTCCGGACCCGACGACCGCGACCTTCTGAGCGGCCCGCGCCTCGGTGCATGCCGCCGCGTGGACCCGAGTGCGGGTGCGCGCGGCGGAAATCAGCCATTCACATGTCATTAACCATAACCGTTCGACGGCGGATCTTTTTCCGTTGCGTCGGGTTGACCTGCCGACGAGGGCAACTTTCCGGAGAGACGGCGGACGGATCGAGCCATGTGGACGGAGACGATGACCACCAGACCCAAACTCTCGCACGATCTGCAGCGCCAGATCGGCACCATCCTGCAGCGCGCCCACGAGGGCGTGCTCGACGAGCCGCTGCCGGCGCGGATGCGCGGCCTGCTAGAGCGCCTCGACGGCCGCGGCGAGCCCGACCACCTCGAGGCGCGGCAGGGCGACGAACCCGCACGGCGGCACTGACGACGACGCGGCCGGACCGGCGCACGATGCGCGCGGGCCCGGCCGGGAGACGCCTCAGGCGTCGGCGAGACGCCCGGTGACGGCGTCGCGGATCTCGTCGAGGATGGCGGGATCGTCGATGGTGGCGGGCATGCGATAGGTCTCGCCGTCGGCGATCTGGCGCATGGTGCCGCGCAGGATCTTGCCGGAGCGGGTCTTCGGCAGCCGGTCCACGGTGATCGCCAGCTTGAAGGCGGCGACCGGACCGATCTTGTCGCGGACGAGCTTCACCAGCTCCTTCTCGATTTCGGCGCGCGGCGTGGTCACGCCGGCCTTCAGCACCACGAAGCCGCAGGGCGCCTGACCCTTGAGCGCGTCGTGGACGCCGATCACCGCGCATTCGGCCACGGCGGGGTGGCTCGCCAGCACCTCTTCCATCGCGCCGGTCGACAGCCGGTGGCCGGCGACGTTGATGATGTCGTCGGTGCGCGACATGATGAAGAGATAGCCGTCCTCGTCCATGAAGCCGGCGTCGGCGGTCTTGTAGTAGCCGGGGAACTCCTCGAGATAGGAGCGCACGAAGCGCTCGTCGGCGTTCCACAGCGTCGGGAGGCAGGACGGCGGCAGCGGCAGCTTGACCACGATGTTGCCGAGCTTGCCGGCCGGGACCGGGTGGCCGGCGTCGTCGAGGATCTCGACGGCGTAGCCGGGCATCGGCACCGTCGGCGAGCCGTGCTTGACCGGCAGCATGCCGAGACCGACCGGGTTGGCGGCGATCGCCCAGCCGGTTTCCGTCTGCCACCAGTGGTCGACCACCGGCACCTTCAGCTTGTCCTCGGCCCACTTGACGGTGTCCGGGTCGGCGCGCTCGCCGGCGAGGAACAGGGTGCGCAGGCTGGAGAGGTCGTAGCGGCCGATCAGGACGCCCTCCGGGTCCTCCTTCTTGATCGCGCGGAAGGCGGTCGGCGCGGTGAACAGCGCCGAGATCCGGTATTCCTCGACCATGCGCCAGAAGGCGCCGGCGTCCGGCGTGCCGACCGGCTTGCCCTCGTAGACCACCGTGGTCGCCCCGATCAGAAGCGGGGCGTAGACGATGTAGCTGTGGCCGACCACCCAGCCGACGTCGGAGGCGGCCCAGAACACCTCGCCGGGCTCGATGTCGTAGATCGCCTTCATCGACCACGCCAGCGCCGCCATGTGGCCGCCGGTGTCGCGGACGACGCCCTTCGGCTGGCCGGTGGTGCCGGAGGTGTAGAGGATGTAGCAGGGGTCGGTCGCCTCGACGGGCACGCAGGGCACCGGCCGACCGCGGGCGGTCTCCATGGCGTCGGCCAGGTCGAAGTCGCGGCCGGGCTGCAGCGCGGCCTGGACCTGCGGGCGCTGGAACACCAGCACGCTCGACGGCTTGTGCTCGGAGGCGGCGATCGCCTCGTCGAGCAGCGGCTTGTAGGCGACCAGCCGGTTCGGCTCGATGCCGCAGGAGGCGGCGACGATCACCTTGGGCTTGGCGTCGTCGATGCGGGTGGCGAGTTCGCGGGCGGCGAAGCCGCCGAACACCACCGAGTGGATCGCTCCGATGCGGGCGCAGGCGAGCATTGCCATCACCGCCTGCGGGATCATCGGCATGTAGACGATGACGCGGTCGCCCTTGCCGACGCCGTGGTCGGCGAGCACGGCGGCGAGCGCGGTGACCTCGGCGGTCAGCTCGGCGTAGCTGTAGCGGGCCTTCCGGCCGGTGATCGGGCTGTCGTAGATGAGGGCGGTGCGCTCGCCGTGACCGGCGGCGACGTGGCGGTCGAGGCAGTTCCAGGCGGTGTTGGTGGTCGCGCCCTTGAACCAGCGGCCGTAGGGGCCGTCGGCGGGATCGAACACCGCGTCCCAGTAGCGCGTCCAGTCGATGGCGGCGGCGGCCGTCTTCCAGAATCCCTCCGGGTCCGCCTTCCAGGCGGCGTAGACTTCGGCGTAACGGCTCACGGTTTCCTCCCCGCGCATGTCGTCGGCTGTTTTCCGCCCGTGTCACGGGCGATGCAAGCGCGGGACGCTCACACTTTCGGGTGTAAGACTTTCGTGGATCGGGAAATGGGCGTAGGTCTGGCCGGCCTTCCCGCTCCCCGATTCCCCGGCCCATGATCACCGACCCGCTCTTCTACGTGGCCGCCGTTCCGGCGGTCGCCCTCGCCGGCCTGTCCAAGGGCGGCTTCGGCGGCGCCTTCGGCTTCGCCGCGGTGCCGCTGATGGCGCTGGTGATCTCGCCGGTGCAGGCCGCCGGACTGATGCTGCCGATTCTTCTCGTGATGGACGTGGTCGCCGTCGCGGCCTACCGCCGCCGCTTCGACCGCGCGATCGTGATCCGGCTGCTGCCGGCCGGTCTGTTCGGCACCTTCCTCGGCTGGCTCACCGCCAGCGTGGTGCCGGAGGACGCGGTGCGCATCGTCGTCGGCACGATCGCGCTCGCGTTCCTCGCGCGGCTGTGGCTGTTCGAGCACTGGCGCCGCCGGGCCGCACCCTCGGCGGAGGGCTTCTCCACGGCGAAGCGGCCGTCGTTCCTGTCGGCCCAGGTCTGGGGCACGCTCGCCGGCTACACCAGCTTCGTCGCCCACGCCGGCGGACCGCCCTACCAGACCTACGTCGTGCCGCTGCGCCTCGATCCGGTGATGTACGCCGGCTCGTCGGCGATCTTCTTCGCCATCCTCAACGCGGTGAAGGTGGTGCCCTACGCCGCCCTCGGCCAGTTCGGCACCGAGACGCTGGCGACCGCGGCGGTGCTCGCCCCGCTCGCGGTGGTCTCCACCTTCGTCGGCGTCCGGATCGTGACCGTGATCGACGAGCGGGCGTTCTACCGGATCCTGGTCTGGTCGATCCTCGCGGTGGCGGTCAAGTTGATCTGGGACGGTGTCGCCGGGCTGGTGTGACCGGTGCGGCGAAACGTGCCGCTTCCGTTCATGTCCGCTTCAGGAACGCTCGTTTAGACGTCGTCGCATCGGTGGAGAGCCGGGTGCGGCAGGTCCCGCGCCGGCCGGTCGCCGTTCCAGGACCCGCGAGTGACCATGTCTTCCAAGCCGACATCAAGCCGCGACAACGGCATCGACGTGCTGCGCGGCTTCGCGCTGCTGTCGATCTTCGTCAACCACATCCCGAACAACGTGCTGGAACCCTTCACGCACAAGAATTTCGGGCTGTCGGATTCGGCGGAGCTGTTCGTACTGCTCGCCGGCGTCGCGGCCGCCTTCGCCTATTTCCGCGGCTTCGCCGCCGGGCGGCCGTTGCTGGCCGTCGGCCGCACGCTGAAGCGGGCCGGCACGCTCTACGTCGCGCACCTGTCCTCGACGGTGGTCGGCATGGCGATCTTCGCCCTCGGTGTCCTCCTCTACGACAAGCCCGAACTGTTCGACGAGATCCGGCTGAACCTGATCCGCGACGACTTCTTCCACGCCCTGGTCGGTCTGCCGCTGATGACCTACCAGATCGGCTACCACAACATCCTGCCGATGTACGTCTGCCTGCTGGTGGTGGTCGGGCCGATGATGCTGCTCGCCTCGGTCGGGCCGCGGGTGATGCTGGCGGTCTCGGTCGCGCTCTACGCGGCCACCCAGGTGTTCGGCTGGAACATGCCGAACTTCCCCGACGCCGGCGGCTGGTTCTTCAACCCCTTCGCCTGGCAGCTGATCTTCGCGATCGGCTTCTTCGTCGGCCTGCGCGTCCTCGAGAAGCGCACGCCGGTGCCCTATTCCCGGCCGCTGTGGTGGGCGGCGCTCGCCTATCTCGTCGGCGCCTGCATCTTCCACCGCTGGAACTTCTACGGCACCATCCCCGAGATCCCGTTCCTGCCGCACAACTTCCAGATCAACGAGAAGCCCTGGGTCGCTGCGCCCCGGCTCGCGCACATCCTGTCGCTCGCCTACGTGGTCGGCCACAGCCCGGTGATGGGCTGGCTGCGCGGGCTTTCGACCACCAACCCGCTCGCCCTCCTAGGGCGCAACGCGCTGCCGGTGTTCTGGGTGGGCACCGCGCTGTCGATGGTCGGCAACGTGCTGATGCTCGCCCGCGGGCTCTCGGTCGGCGAACAGCTCGCCTATCTCGCCGTCGGTGCCGCGGTGCAGATCGGGCTCGCCTACGGCCTCGACCGCCTCCAGGCGGCCGAGAAGGCGCGCAAGGCCCGTGCAGCCGCGCCGGCAACGCTGTCGATGCCCGCCGGCTTCGCGCCGCTGCCGACGCCCTGAGCGGCGGCGGCCCCTCGCGGACGCGACGCCCGGCGGCGGCCGAACCCATCGCGGAAACGAAAAACGCCGCGGTCCCGTGGGGCCGCGGCGTCCTCGTTCAGAGAGGGGGATCTCGGACCGATCGTCTTCAGTGCACCGTCTGCGACAGCTTGGCGATCTCGTCCTTCAGATGCAGTTTCCGTCGCTTGAGCTCCTTGAGCCGTACGGCATCCACGCTCGGGTGCTGGTGGGCTTCCTCCAGCTCTCGTTCGAGAGCGGCATGGCGCCGCTCGAGCTCGGCAATGTGCGACTGAATCGACATCAGGGCCTCCTTCCGTGATCGCATCGACAAGGAAAAGTCTGTCACGAGACCGTCGTGTTGTCGACCGCAATCCGTGTGGCGGCGAAATAAAAAATCCGTGAGACCGGTAAACATTGAAAGAAAATTATAAAAGCCATGGTATTTCGCCCACCGTCGGTTGCGGGCGACCGGGGCGTCCGTGCGCGGACGGTCCTTCGGCGCCCCGCCCCCGAGGCGCCGTGGCATCATGACACGAGATGGGGGCGCCCGTCCCGAAGTTGAAGGGGCCCGGTGCGATCCGAGTTCGAGACCCGCTGAAAGTCCTCGGCGATTCTGGTATAGGTCGTGTCACGAGGGGGGCGGCCCGGTGCGGCCGCGCGCAACGACGTGTTCGTGAAGGGTGTGGCGTATGACCGAGCACGAGGAGCAGCAGGTCCGGATCGAACTCGCACGCCTGAGGCAGGAGCATCGCGACCTCGACGCCGCGATCGCGGCCATGGTCGCGCTCGGCTCGGGCGACACGATCCAGATCCAGCGGCTGAAGAAGCGCAAGCTCGTGCTCAAGGACCGCATCCAGTTCCTCGAGGACCAGATCGTCCCCGACATCATCGCTTGAACCGGGCCCCGCGCGGCCGGTCCGTTGGCTCTGGAGAATCGGCGCGCGCGCCCGCGCGCTTGCCGGCGGCGCGCATTTCCGCTACTCGCCGGGGCCTCGCGACCCGTCCGGCGCCCGGCGCCGGCCAGTCACGTCCGGCGCCCGGCGCCGGCCAGTTTGCAGGAGGCCGTCCCGCCGTGACCACGACGCCGCCGATCGCCATCATCATGGGCAGCCAGTCCGACTGGGCGACCATGCGCCACGCCGCCGAGACGCTGGACCGGCTCGGCGTCGGCTACGACGCCCGCATCGTCTCGGCCCACCGCACCCCGGACCGGCTCTACGACTTCGCCAAGGGGGCGAAGGCCGCTGGCTACAAGGTGATCGTGGCCGGGGCCGGCGGCGCCGCCCACCTGCCGGGCATGACCGCGGCGCTGACGCCGCTGCCGGTATTCGGCGTGCCGGTCGAGAGCAAGGCGCTCTCCGGCGTCGACAGCCTGCATTCGATCGTGCAGATGCCCGGCGGCATCCCGGTCGGTACGCTTGCGATCGGCAAGCCCGGGGCGATCAACGCGGCGCTGATCGCCGCCGCCGTGCTCGCCCTGTCCGATCCCGACCTCGCCGACCGGCTCGACGCCTTCCGGGCGGCGCAGACGGCGGCGGTCGCCGAGGTGCCCGTCGATGAAGCCTGAGGCTCTTCCCCCCGGTTCCGTGATCGGCATGCTCGGTGGCGGCCAGCTCGGGCGGATGATGGCGCTCGCCGCCGCCCGGCTCGGCCTTCGCGTCCACGTCTACTGCCCCGATCCGGCGAGCCCGGCCTTCGAGGTGGCGGCCGCGCACACCGTCGCGGCCTACGACGACGCGGCCGCGCTGGCCGCCTTCGCCGAGGCGGTCGACGTCGTCACCTACGAGTTCGAGAACGTGCCGGCGGCGACGGCCGCCGTGCTGGCCGCGCACCGGCCGCTGTTCCCGGACGCCCACGCGCTCGCCACCGCCCAGGACCGCGTCGCCGAGAAGACCTTCCTGCGCGCGGCCGGCGTCGCCGTCGCCGACTTCCACGCGATCGACGGCGTCGGCGACGTCGACGCGGCGATCGCGACTTGCGGCCTGCCGGCGATCCTGAAGACCCGCCGCTTCGGCTACGACGGCAAGGGCCAGGCCAAGGTCGCGACGCGCGACAACCTCGTCGCCGCGGTCGCCGCCCTCGGCGGCCGCGACCTCGTGCTGGAGCGGCTGGTGCCCTTCGCGCTCGAGCTGTCGGCGATCGTGGTGCGCGGCGCGGCCGGCGACGTCGCCGTCTACGACGTCGGCGAGAATCGCCACGAGAACCACATCCTCAAGGAGACGGTGGTGCCCGCCCGTGTCGCGCCGGAGACGCGCGCCGCCGCCGACGCCCTCGGCCGGCGGATCGCGGAGCGGCTCGGCTACGTCGGCGTGCTCGGCGTCGAGATGTTCCTGGTGCGCGACGAGGCCGGCGAGCGGCTCGTCGTCAACGAACTGGCGCCGCGGGTGCACAATTCCGGCCACTGGACCGAGGACGGCGCGGTCACATCGCAGTTCGAGAACCACGTCCGTGCCGTCGCCGGCTGGCCGATCGGCTCGACCGCGCGCACCGGCGACACCGTGATGGAGAACCTGATCGGCGACGAGGCCGCCGACTGGCTCGCCATCGTCTCGGACCCGGACGCGCGGCTGCACCTCTACGGCAAGACCGAGGCGCGGCCCGGCCGCAAGATGGGCCACGTCAACCGCGTCCGGCGCTGACGGCGGGTCACGCCGCGCGGGCCGAGGCGACGGCACGGACCTCGAAGGGCTGGATCGCGACGGTGCCGGCGCGCACCGTCAGCGCGGTCTGCGCCGGCAGCGCCTGCCAGCCGCCGTGATCGTCGTCGAGCGGTTCGGAGACCACGGTGACGTCGCCGTCGGCGACGCGCCAGTAGAGCGTCGGCGGCCGGTCGTCGGAGGCGTAGCGCACCGCGGTCAGCGTCTCGCCGTCGGCGAGGGCGGCGGCGACGCGCAGCGGTTCCGCGACGCCGGCCTCCGCCATCGCGCCCCGGATCGCACCGAGGGCGTCGGCGAGCGCCGCGGCCGGGTCCTCGGCGAGGCGGTCGCGGTCGAGCATCAGGAAGATCGCCTCGCTGTCGGTGGTGCCGCGGCGTTCGGCGTAGCGCTCGTCGGGCAGCATCGCCTCGACGCGCCGGCGCAGCCGCTCCCAGCCGCCGATCTGGCCGTTGTGCATGAACAGCCAGCGGCCGCTCGTGAAGGGGTGGCAGTTGGCCCGGCTGGTGGCGGTCCCGGTCGAGGCGCGGACGTGAGCGAAGAACAGCGGCGAGGCGATCTGGCGGCAGAGGCTCCGGAGGTTGTCGTCGCTCCAGGCCGGCAGGATGTCGCGGTAGACGCCGGGCTCGGCGAAGGAGCCGTACCAGCCGACGCCGAAGCCGTCGCCGTTGGTGGCGGCGATGCACTCGTTGGCCGAGTGGCTCTGGTGCACCAGCGAGTGGCAGGGACGGCAGACCAGGGTCTCGAGGAAGATCGGGCGCCCGGAATAGGCGAGCCACCGGCACATGGACGAGCGGACCTCCGTTGCGGCGCGCCCACCCGAATCGGCGGCGCGGCCTCGTCGATTCCCTCAGCTTGAGCCGTGGCGGATTGACGGCGGATGAACGGATCGGCCGCCCGCGGATGGACATCGGCGGCGCCGTCTGCTATCCAGCGCGCACTCGCGCGGTGGTCCCACCGCGGCGGACGGCTTCGGCTATCCGCATTCGACAGTCGTCAGCGTCGCGTTTCGATCGCCCGGTCCGTGGGGTGTTCGGTGCACCTCGCCGTCCCGGGTCCGGCCGCGACCGTTCACGGGAAGAACCGAGCGTGCAGGTACTCGTCCGCGACAACAACGTCGACCAGGCTCTCAAGGCGCTGAAGAAGAAGCTGCAGCGCGAGGGCGTCTTCCGCGAAATGAAGCTCCGCGGCCACTACGAGAAGCCCTCCGAGAAGAAGGCGCGCGAGAAGGCCGAGGCGGTCCGGCGCGCCCGCAAGCTGGCGCGCAAGCGCGCCCAGCGCGAGGGCCTCGTGGCCGCGCGGCCGGCACGGGCGCGCTGACCGGCGCCGAACCGGCCACACGGGTCCGGGCCGGGCGGCCTTTCGACGGAAAGGCGCCCGCCGGTTCGATTTTTCGCCGTTTCCGGAGGTGGTTCCGGGCGGCCGATACGCTATTCTGCCTCGAGACGAATCCGAACCCCGGCCCGCGGCCGGCGCTGGGCTGCGACGACGCCCGCACGAGGAGTGACTGGATGACGCCGACCGCCCGCCGACCCGTCCGTTCCGGAGCGGCCGCCGCCCTCCTCGCCGCGCTGGCGCTCGCCGGCTGCGGATCGACGGACGACGGTCCCCGGATCGCGCTGGCGCCGATCGACGCCAACGTCGGCTCGGAGGCGAACATCGGCTCGCTGACCGCGGCGATCCAGCAGAACCCGCAGAACGCCGCCAACTACAACGTCCGCGGCAGCGCCTTCGGCAAGTCCGGCCGCCTGCAGGACGCGCTCGCCGACTTCACCACCGCGATCCGGCTCGATCCGCGCTTCCATCAGGCCTACACCAACCGCGCGCTGATCTACCGCCAGCTCGGCCAGCCGCAGCAGGCGCTCGCCGACTACAATCAGGCGATCCAGATCAACCCGTCCTACGCCGCCGCCTATCTCGGCCGCGGCACGATCTACCGGCAGTCCGGCCAGTACGACTTCGCCATGGCCGATCTGAACCAGGCGATCCAGCTCAACACCTCGGAGGCGCGCGCCTACTACAACCGCGCCCTGATCTACCAGGTCCGCAACGACCACGCCCGCGCCTCGAGCGACCTCGACGCCGCCATCGCGCTCGATCCCACCTCGTCCGAGCCCTACAACGCCCGCGGCCTCAGCGAACTCGCGCTCGGCGACAACAAGGCCGCCCTGACCGACTTCGCCGCCGCGGTGAACCGCAACAAGAAGTCGGCGGTGTTCTGGACCAATCTCGGCATCGCCCAAGTCCGCACGGGCGACGTCGCCACCGGCCGCAACTCGATCAACCGCGCGCTGGTGCTCGACCCGAAGTACAAGCCGGCCCGCGACGCGCTGGCGACCGAGCGCGGCGCGTCCTGAGGCGCCGCCGCGCCGTCGGCCGCGTCCCGTAAGGCACGGCCGCCATGGATCTCTCCGACCTCGTCGACTTCGTCCTGTTCCTCGTCCGCCCCGGCTGGCGCCGTCCCGGGCGCGCTGTGCTCGTCGCGCTCGCCCTCCTGGCCGTCGCCGCGCTGCTGCACGTCGGCGGCGGGCTGCTCGACGGCGGCGGTGGTCTGCTCGCGATCGGTGCGACCCTGCTCGCGGTCCCCGTGGCGGCCGTCGCGGCGGTGGTCGCCCTCGGGGCCGTCGTCGGGGCGATCGCCATCGTGGTGCGGCGGTTCGCGGGCGGCGGCCCGAACGACGAAGGCCCCGGTCGACGACCGGGGCCTCCGCATGGTCGCTCGTGATGACGCCCGTCAGGACGGATCGGCCGGGACGATCTCGTAGGTGACGTTGCCGCCGTGCTGGTGGGTGTAGAACACGCGCCAGCCGTCCTTGAACGGCGTCGGCACCTTGGTGCCGATCAGGCCGGCGACGGTGGCGTCGCCGTCCGAGACGTGGATGCCGGTGATCTCGTTGTCGCCGTCGTTCTGGAAGCCCTCGCCGCCGTTGATCTCGGTGTCGAGGAGGGCGGCGGCGTCGCGGCCCTGGGCCAGGAAGCGCACGGGCTTCACGTCGGGCTTGGAGTAGTCGGCGGTGACGTCGACGACCCAGCCACTGTCGAGGGCGTCGCGCTGCTTGTGCAGCTTGTCGCCGGCGTCCTCGGTGACGAGCAGCGCGTCCTTGGAGGCGAAGGCCATGTTGTCGAAGCCGGTGTGCTCGACGTCGCCGACGATCACCGGGGAGATCGTGCCCTCGTCGGCCGACGGCGAGGCCTGGACCAGCTTGAACACCGCGCCGAAGCCGCCGAACTCGGCGCCGGCCTCGGTCTTGGCGTTGGTGTCGCCGGTTTCGGTGAAGTAGTACTCGGCGAAGCCGGTGTCCGGACGGAACTGCGCGTTCTCCGGGCGCTTGAACGGCGTGCCGCCGGCGGCCTTGGCGGCGGCGTTGGCGTCGAACTCCGCGAAGGCGTCCTTGGCGGTGTCGTGGATGGTGACCCAGCGGGCCTTCAGCGCGGCGCCGTAGCTGTGCAGCGCCTTCATGCCGGCCGACATGATGTCGGCGTCGCGGGTGTCCTTGTGGAACACGATCGCCTCGCCGTCGCTGCCGACGACCTGGAGCACCTGCAGCTTGCCACCGGCGCCGAGGTCGGCCTTGTCGGTGGGCACGAAGCGGTAGACGAAGGAGTTCGGCTGCTTGGCGTTCTTGGCGGTCTCGCCGGCCTTGCCGCCGACGTCCTCGACCAGCCAGACCGAACCGTCGGAGGCGACCTGGACGCCCTCGTAGCCGGCGCGGCCCATGACGCCCGAGAGATCGGTCACCTTGGACGGGAAGTCGAGCGTCGCGGCGTAGACGCCGCCCTTGTCGTCGTCCTCGCAGGTCAGCAGCAGCACCTTGGCGAAGGGATCGAAGGTCGAGCCGTCGATGGTCGGCACCGGCTTGCCGTTGTCCTGCTCGGAGGCCATCAGCGTGACGCGGTGCGCCTCGTCGGCGTCGAGGTTGACGCGGGTCAGCGCACCGAACACGCCGCCGCCCGGACCGTTCTCGTGGCCCTGGAACAGGAAGTGGGTGCCGTAGTCGTAGGTCTCGTCGGCGCCCTTCTGGCCGTCGAGCACCAGGTAGGTGTTCTTGTCCGGCTCGGTCTTGGTGGCCTCGACGTTGTGAACCTTCGACTGCACGTCGCCCGGCACCGGCGACAGCGGGCCGTCGGAGCCGTAGCCGTAATAGGCGATCCGGTCCGACGGGTTCTCCAGCATCATCGCGCCGGTGGCGACGGGGACCTCAGCGATCTCGGGCGAGAGCACGTCGGCGGCGGTCTTGCCGGCCTCGCGCGGGTTCGCCTTCTCGACGTGGGTGAAATGAACGCCGTCCGCGGCCTGCGCGGCGACGGCGACGAGGAGGGCAGTGGAGGCGAGCAGCAGGCGTTTCATCGATCGTTCTCCCGATCCGCGGACCGGGATCCGTTTAGGCCGGCCGTTTGAAGGGCGGATGACGGTGGACGGCCGGGGTGATCTGCAGTTACGGGCGCAGAGGAATGCAATCGGATAAGAATTAATGTCGATTTTTAACCATCCATTCACCCTAGTCCGACAAATTTCTCGTGTGCTCCTCCGACCCGACGTGGGTCGCAGGAACCGAAAAGATGTGGGGTGGAAACGAATCATGGGCGCAAATGCCAGCATCCGAACCAAGTTGATCGTCGTCTTCGCGACGATGCTGATGGCCAGTATCGTGACGGGCTTCGCGATCTGGTGGGCCAACGGCGTCGCGGCGCAGAACGTGACCTGGACCGTCCACACCTACAAGGTCATGACAGCGGCCGATCGGATCCTGCAGTCCATGGTCGACCAGGAGAGCGGTCTTCGAGGATACTTGGTGACGGCCAACGAGGGCAATCTCGAACCGCTGAAGAACGGCGAGCGCGCGCTGAAGGCCGCGCTCGACGATGCGACCGACCTGACCAGCGACAACGCCCAGCAGCAGGACCGCCTGCGCCGGCTCGGGCAGGCGATCGACGACTGGCAGACCGGCGTGTCGCACCGGGCGATCGATCTGATGAAGAGCGCCGCCACCCAGGAGCAGGCGCGCGATATCGAGCGTGCCGGGCTCGGCAAGACGTCGTTCGACACGATCCGATCCGTGCTCGCCGAGTTCAAGGGCGCCGAGGAGTCTCTCCTCGCGACCCGCGCTGCCGAGATGGAATCCTCGCAGGCGATCATCCGCTACAGCGTCCTCGCGTCCGTGGCCGCCACGATCGCCATCGGCCTCTTCGCCGGCTACTTCCTCAACCGCATGATCGCCCTGCCGATTCGTGACGGCATCGGCGTGATGCAGAAGCTCCAGGCCGGCGAGTATGCCGTCGAGATCGCCGGTACCGCGCGCGGCGACGAGATCGGCGCGATGGGCAAGGCCCTCCTGAACTTCCGCGATTCGCTCCGCGCCGCCGAGGAGGCCCGCCGGGCCCAGGAGACCGCCAAGGCCGCCGAGGAGGCGCTGGTGCGCCGCCGGGCCGAACTCGCCGAGCGGTTCGTCGGCCGCATGGAGAAGCTCGCCGACGGCTTCGCCAAGTCCTCCACCGAGGTCGCCGACGCCGCCCGCAACCTCTCGGCCACCGCCGAGGAGACGTCCCGGCAGGCCCAGGCCGTCGCCGGCGCCGCCGAGGAGGCCTCCACCAACGTCCAGACCGTCGCGGCCGGCGCCGAGGAACTGTCGGCCTCGATCCGCGAGATCTCCAAGCAGGTCAGCCAGTCCGCCGAGGTGGCGAGCGCGGCGGCCCGCGAGGCCGAGGCCAGCACCCAGAACGTCCAGGCCCTCGCCCACTCGGCGCAGCAGATCGGCGAGGTGGTCGAGCTGATCTCGAACATCGCCGCCCAGACCAACCTCCTGGCGCTCAACGCCACCATCGAGGCGGCGCGGGCCGGCGAGGCCGGCCGCGGCTTCGCGGTCGTCGCAGCGGAAGTGAAGGAACTCGCCAACCAGACCGCCAAGGCGACCGAGGAGATCGGCCGCAAGATCGGCGAGATCCAGACGGCGACCGGCACGACGGTGGACTCGATCTCGCGGATCGTGCGCACGATCGGCTCGATCCAGCAGTCGGCGTCGGCAATCGCCGGCGCGGTCGAGGAGCAGGGCGCGGCGACCGAGGAAATCGCGTCGAACACCCAGCGCGCGGCGACCGGCACCACCGACGTCACCGGCAACATCGCCGGCGTCGGCACCGCCGCCGAGATGACCGGCACCGCCTCGACCCAGCTGATGGGCCTCTCCGGCAAGCTGTCCGACCAGTCGCGCGTCCTGCAGCAGGAGGTCGCCGACTTCGTCGAGGGCCTCAGGGCCGCGTGAGTCGGGAGGGTTCGGGTTCGGCCGCCGGCCGGCCCTGGAAAGGACGAGGGGGCGGGGTCGCACGCGACCCCGCCCCCCTTTCGTTTCGGCGCCCGGGAACCGCCGAGGCGGTCCCCCCGCGCCTCATTCCATCGACTTGACGATGCTCTCGACCATCTTCTTGGCGTCGGCGAAGAGCATCATGGTGTTGTCCTTGAAGAACAGCTCGTTCTCGACGCCGGCGTAGCCCGAACCCATGCCGCGCTTGACGAACAGCACCGTGCCGGCCTTCTCGACGTCGAGGATCGGCATGCCGTAGATCGGCGAGGTCTTGTCCGTCTTGGCGGCCGGGTTGGTGACGTCGTTGGCGCCGATGACGAAGGCGACGTCGGCCTGGGCGAACTCGGAGTTGATGTCCTCGAGCTCGAAGACCTCGTCGTAGGGCACGTTGGCCTCGGCCAGCAGCACGTTCATGTGGCCCGGCATGCGGCCCGCCACCGGGTGGATGGCGTATTTGACCTCGACGCCGGCGTGCTTGAGCTTGTCGGCCATCTCGCGGAGCGCGTGCTGGGCCTGGGCCACCGCCATGCCGTAGCCCGGCACGATGATGACCTTGGAGGCGTTCTTCATGATGAAGGCCGCGTCCTCGGCCGAGCCCTGCTTGACCGGCCGCTGCTCGACCGCCCCGCCGGCCGCGCCCGCCACCTCGCCGCCGAAGCCGCCGAGGATGACCGAGACGAAGCTGCGGTTCATGCCCTTGCACATGATGTAGCTGAGGATCGCGCCCGACGAGCCGACCAGCGCGCCGGTGACGATCAGCGCGGTGTTGCCGAGCGTGAAGCCGATGCCCGCCGCCGCCCAGCCGGAGTAGCTGTTCAGCATCGACACGACCACCGGCATGTCGGCGCCGCCGATCGGGACGATGATCAGGCCGCCGAGCACCAGCGAGGCGATCACGATCAGCCAGAACACCAGATGGCTCTCGGTGCGCACCAGCACGACGATCAGCACCACGAGCAGCAGCGCGAGGCCGCCGTTGATGAAGTGACGCCCCGGCAGCAGGATCGGCTTGCCGCTCATGCGGCCGTCGAGCTTCATGAAGGCGATGATCGAGCCGGTGAAGGTGATCGCGCCGATGGCGACGCCGAGGCTCATCTCGACCAGGGCCTGGCCGTGGATCTCGCCCGGCGCGCCGATGCCGAAGGCGGTCGGGGCGTAGAGCGCGCCGGCGGCCACCAGCACCGCGGCGAGGCCGACGAGGCTGTGGAAGGCGGCGACCAGCTGCGGCATCGCCGTCATGGCGATCTTGCGGGCGATCACCGCGCCGACGCCGCCGCCGATGGCGAGTCCGAGCACGATAAGCGCGTAGGCCCCGAAGGACGGCGTGATCGAGAACAGCGTGGTCAGGATGGCGATCGCCATACCGGCCATGCCGAGATAGTTGCCGCGGCGCGACGTCACCGGGCTGGAGAGGCCGCGCAGCGCCAGGATGAACAGGACGCCCGAGACCAGGTAGAGGAGGGCCGACAGGTTGGCTGACATGACGGCGGCCTCACGACTTCTTCTTGTACATCGCGAGCATGCGGCTCGTGACGAGGAAACCGCCGAAGATGTTGACCGAGGCCAGCACGACGGCGAGGAAGCCGAAGCCGCGGGCGACGCCCGTGCCCGGCGCGAGCAGTTCGACGCCGACCGCGAGCAGCGCGCCGACGATGATCACCGAGGAGATCGCGTTGGTCACGGCCATCAGCGGGGTGTGCAGGGCCGGGGTCACCGACCACACCACGTAGTAGCCGACGAAGATCGCCATCACGAAGATCGAGAGGCGGAACACGAAGGGGTCGATCACGCCGCCCGAGAGCGCGTGGGCGGCGGCGCCGGCACCGTCGGCGACGGTGTCGAGGTGGCCCTGATGCAGGGCGCCGGAGGCGGCGTTGACCGCCTCGCGGGCCTGGGTGGCGGCGTTGAGGGCGGCGTCGGCCGCCTGCCGGGCCTGCTCGATGGCGAGGTCGGCCTGAGTCTTGTCAGCCATGGGAGGTGCCCCCTCAGCTCTGGAAGGCGGGATGGACGACGGCGCCGTCGCGCGTCAGCACGGTGGCCTTGACGAGTTCGTCGTCCCAGTTGACGGCGAGCTTCTTCTCCTTCTTGTCGATCAGCGTCTCGACGAAGGCGAAGAGGTTCTTGGCGTAGAGCTGCGACGCGGTCGCGGCGATGCGGCCTGGGACGTTGCGGTGGCCGACGATGCGCACGCCGTCGCCGACGGTCACGATCTCACCGGGGACCGAGCCCTCGACGTTGCCGCCGCGCTCGACCGCGAGGTCGACCAGCACGGAGCCCGGCTTCATCGAGGCCACCATCGCCGCGGTCACGAGGCGGGGCGCGGCCCGGCCCGGGATCAGCGCCGTGGTGATCACGATGTCCTGCTTCTTGATGTGCTCGGCGACGAGGGCGGCCTGCTTGGCCTGGTACTCCGCCGACATCGGCTTGGCGTAGCCGGCCGCGGTCTCGGCCTGCTTGAATTCCTCGTCCTCGACGGCGACGAACTTGGCACCGAGCGATTCCACCTGCTCCTTGGCGGCGGGGCGGACGTCGGTGGCCGTCACCACGGCGCCGAGGCGGCGGGCGGTGGCGATCGCCTGCAGGCCGGCGACGCCGGCGCCCATGACGAAGACACGCGCGGCCGGAACGGTGCCGGCGGCGGTCATCATCATCGGCATGGCGCGGTCGTATTCGGCGGCGGCGTCGACCACCGCCTGATAGCCGGCGAGGTTGGCCTGGGACGACAGCACGTCCATCACCTGCGCACGGGTGATGCGCGGCATGAACTCCATCGCCACGGCCGTGACGCCGGCGTCGGCCATGGCCTTGACCGCGTCCTGGTGGCCGTAGGGGTCCATGGTGGCGACGACGAGGGCGCCGCGCTTCACCAGCGCGAGCCGGTCGGCCTCGGGACGGCGGACGAGCAGCACGACGTCGGCCTCGGTGGCGGCCTCGGCGGCCGTCGGCGCGACGGTCGCCCCGGCGGCCGCGTAGTCGGCGTCGGGGATGCGGGACAGGGTCCCGGCGCCGGTCTCCACGGAGACGGCGGCGCCGAGGCCGATCAGTCGCTTCACGGTATCGGGGGTCGCGGCGACGCGGCCCTCGTCCGCTGCGCTCTCGCGCAGGACGGCAATCTTCATGGAACTCCTCCAGACGGCGGCAACCGGCGGAAACTCGACCCTACGGGGCGACACCGGTTGCGGGCCGACACTCCGCCGGCTTGTCCGTCGCGCGGCGGGTCGGCCCGTTGAAAAGGCACTCGACCCGCTTGGCGCTTCAGAGGAGGAAGAGCGCCATGAGGACGAGGAGGACGACGAGCGCGGCCGTGCCGTACTTCACCATGCCGATGAACATGGCATAGGTGCGCTCGTGTTCGGCGTAGTCCATCGCGCTTCCGTGGTTCTCGGCCATCTCGGGGCTCCCCGTTGAAGAACAAGCCTGTCGATTGCTGCGTTTACATGAGACGCCGCCGAGCGGCAACGAGGGGGCGACCAAAGGTGGACCGAAAAATCGCCGCGCCCCGCCGCGGCGGCGGCAGGGGAGGGCGGGAATTCCGCCGGATTCCAGGGCCGCGCCGACGGGGTGGCGGCCCGGCCCCGTGCTAAAGGCGCAAGGCGGCCTCACGCGGGAGGGGTGGCGACCCCGGCCGCGGCGAGGGCGCGGGTCTGCCGGTCGGCGAGGGCGGCGGCGTCGAAGTCGGCGATCTCGGCCTCGAACAGGCGGTGGAAGTTGAGTTCGGCGGAAAGGTGGATGAAGACGCCGCCGAGGCCGATCGCGGCGCGGTCCATGAACACGAATTCGCGCGGCACCGTCACCGGGCCCTTCTCCTTCAGCACCCGGTGCACTTCGAAGGCCTGGCGGCGGCCGTACTCGGCCGGCTTCACCCCGTCGGCGACGGTGCGGACGCGGTCGTCGAGCAGCGGGCCGTAGATGAAGCGCGCCCAGATGTTCAGCGCGTCGATCAACTCGCGCGACAGGCCGCGGAAGCCCCAGGTCTCGTAGGCGTGGGCGACCCGGTCGTCGTCGCCGTCGCGCAGGCCGCCGTAGAGGTCGACGACGCCGCCGACGAAGCGGGCGGGGAAGATGCGGATGCAGCCGTAGTCGAGCAGGTTGATCCGCGCCGCCTCGGGCGCCGCCGGATCGACCGCGGCGGTGTAGTTGCCGAGATGCGGGTCGCCGTGGATCAGGCCGAAGCGGGCGAAGGGGTGCCACCACGCCCGGAACATCGCGGTCGCGAGCCGGTCGCGCAGCGCCTGCGGGCCGTCGCGGTGCTCGAGCAGCTTGCGGCCGTCGAGCCATTCGAGGGCGAGCAGCCGGCCGGTGGAGAGCTCGCCGTGGACGGCCGGGACGCGCACGAGCGGGTCGCCGGCGAAGACCGCGCCGTAGAGCCGGGCGTTGGCGGCCTCGCGGCGGTAGTCGAGTTCCTCGCGGATCCGCTCGGCGATCTCGTGAAACACCTCGCTGGTGTCGATCGCCGGCCGCATCCGCCGGTGCAGCGAGAAGGCGACGTCGAGCTGGGCGAGGTCGGCCTCGACCGCCGAGGCCATGTCCGGATACTGCAGCTTGACCGCGAGCGGCGCACCGTCCCGTGTCGTGGCGCGGTGGACCTGACCGAGCGAGGCGGCGGCGACCGGCTGGCGCTCGAACGAGCCGAACCGGCTCTCCCAGTCGGGGCCGAGTTCGGCGGCCATGCGGCGCTTGACGAAGGCGGCACCCATCGGCGGGGCGTCGGACTGCAGCTTGGCGAGTTCCTCGGCGTACTCGGGCGGCAGCACCTCGGGGATGGTGGCGAGCAGCTGGGCCACCTTCATGATCGGACCCTTGAGGCCGCCGAGGGCGGCGGCCAGCGCCGCCGCGCCGCCGCGTTCGTCCTCCGCGCCGAACAGGCGCTGCGTCACCAGCCGGGCGGCCGCGCCGCCGAGATTGGCGCCGACACGGCCGTAGCGGGCGGCGCGGGCGCCGAAGCGGTTTCTTTCGTCGTCGAGGGCCATGGTCCGGGTCGCGGCGGGAGGAGACGGGGCGGTTCGAGCGGAGATGTAGGGCCGACGGGCCGTCGCGTCACGCCCCCGCCGGCGTCGCGACCGTGGCCGGCGTGGCAAAAGCTCCCATGGCTTCATCGAATTGCGCTAGGATCGCCGCCAGGGTGCTTCGGCCCCCGAGGGAGGAAGACCATGATCGACCTGGACCCGGAAACGGAGATCGAGGCGCTGATCGAGACCTACGCCGGCGGTTTCGACGACCACGACGGCGAGGCCGTCACCGCGTGTTTCGCCTATCCGGCGGTGATCTGGCAGTTCGGGATCGGCCACGTCTTCGCCGACGCCGACGAGATGGCCGAGAACATCGCCGCCCTGCTCAAAGTCCACGAGGAGGCCGGCATCGTGCTGTCCTCCTTCGAGATAGTGACGTTGGCCGTGTCGGGCACCGCCGCGCTCGCCACCGTGGAGTGGGAGCAGGAGGACGACGAGGGCGTCGTCCTGATGGACTTCACCTGCCACTACGCGCTGATCCGCCAGGGCGACCGCTGGCGCATCGCCAGCGTGGTCAACGTCGAGGAGGACGACGACGGGGAGGACGAGGACTGAGGGACATCCGCCCCCGTCGTCAGCCTTCCCGAGCGCCTGCCAGCACGTCGCGGATCCAGCGCGCCAGACCGTCCTCGTCGAGGTCGCCCGCCGCGAGCGCGAGGATGGCGGCCGTCGCCTCGGTGGCGCTCGGCCGAAACGGGACGCCGTTCAGCCTCAGGAACAGCATCATCGCCGCGAAGGCGATTCGCTTGTTGCCGTCGACGAAGGGATGGTTGCGGGCGAGCCCGAAGGCGAGCGCGGCCGCGAGGTCGGCCGGATCCGTGACGCCGTAGGCCCACTTGTTGCGCGGACGGGCCGCAGCCGATTCCAGCAATCCCTCGTCCCTAAGGCCCGAGGGGCCGCCGAAGAGCTTCAACTGCTCGGCATGGACGTCGATCAGCAGGGCGGCCGAGAGCCAGCGCGGCTCGCTCATTTGGCGAGCGCCTTGAAGGTCTCGCGATACTCCTTGAACAGCTCGCGCGCCGTGTCCATCGCCTCGGCGTGATCCGGATCGAAGGCACTGATCTTGATGCCCTGGTCCGGCAGCTCGGTCACGTAGAGCCAGTCGCCCTGGCCGAGGTTCATGCGCGCGAGCAGTTCCTTCGGCAGGATCAGGCCGGTGGAGTTGCCGATCTTCTTGAGCTCGAGCTTCATGGTCCGCGCCTCCGGAATGCCCTTGTTCGACGGAACGTATAACACGGGTCGCGGCGGCGTACCAACGTTCGTTGGAACGAAGTCGTCCGACGGCGCCCCGGCGGTCGGTCGGGACGCCGCCGGAGGGGATCAGGCCTCCATCGCTTCCAGTTCGTCGATCAGGCGCTCGATCACCGAGAGGCCCATGCCCCAGAAGCCGGGGTCGGTGGCGTCGAGGCCGAAGGGGGCGAGCAGCTCGGAATGGTGCCGGGTGCCGCCGGCCTCGAGCAGGGCGAAATACTTGTCCTGGAAGCCCGGCTCGGCCTTCTCGAACACGGCGTAGAGCGAGTTCACGAGGCAGTCGCCGAAGGCGTAGGCGTAGACGTAGAAGGGCGAGTGGACGAAGTGCGGGATGTAGGTCCAGAAGGTCTCGTAGCCCGGACCGATCTCGATCGCCGGCCCGAGGCTCTCGCCCTGCACCGACAGCCAGATCTCGCCGAGCTGCTCGGCCGTCAGCTCGCCCTCGCGCCGGGCGGTGTGGACCTTGCGCTCGAACGTATAGAAGGCGATCTGGCGGACCACCGTGTTGATCATGTCCTCGACCTTGCCGGCGAGCAGGGTGCGGCGCTCCGCCGGGGTGCGGGCGGCCTTCAGCAGCGCCTTGAAGGTCAGCATCTCCCCGAAGACCGAGGCGGTCTCGGCCAGCGTCAGCGGCGTCGGCGCCATCAGCGCGCCCTGGCGGCCGGCGAGCACCTGGTGGACGCCGTGGCCGAGTTCGTGGGCGAGGGTCATCACGTCGCGGGTGCGGCCGAGGTAGTTGACCAGCACGAAGGGATGGGCCGAGGGCACGGTCGGGTGGGCGAAGGCGCCGGGCGCCTTGCCCGGACGGGTCGGGGCGTCGATCCAGTTCTCGGCGAAGAAGCGTCCGGCGATCTCGGCCATGCGCGGGGAGAAGGCGCCGTAGGCCGACAGCACGGTCTCGCGCGCCTCGTCCCACGGCACCGTGCGAGTGACCGCGCCCGGCAGCGGGGCGTTGCGGTCCCAGGTGGCGAGCGTTTCCTTGCCCATCCACTTCGCCTTGAGGGCGTAGTAGCGGTGCGACAGCCGCGGATAGGCGTCGCGGACGGCGGCGACCAGGGCGTCGACGACCTCGCGCTCGACCCGGTTGGCGAGGTGGCGGCTGTCGGCGATGTCGGCGAAGCCGCGCCAGCGGTCGGAGATCTCCTTGTCCTTGGCGAGGACGTTGGTGATCAGCGCGAACACCCGCAGATTCTGCCCGAAGGTGCGGGCGAGCGCCTCCGACGCCGCCTTGCGGCGGGCCTCGTCGGGCTCCTGCAGCAGGTGCAGGGTCGGCTCGATCGTCAGTTCCTCGCCGTCCACGTCGAAGCGCAGGCCGGCGATGGTCTCGTCGAACAGGCGGTTCCAGGCGGAGTAGCCGGTGATCGACTTCTCGTGGAACAGCTCTTCGATGCGGTCCTCGAGCTGGTGCGGCCGTTCGAGCCGGATGTCGGTCAGCCACGGCCGGTAGCGGCCGAGCGCCGGATCGGCGGCGATCGCCGCGTCGAGGGCGGCGTCGTCGAGCCGGTTGAGCTCGAGCTCGAAGAACAGCAGCTGCGAGGAGGCGTCCGTGACCTTGCCCTGGACGTCGCCGTAGAACTTCGCGCGCTTCGGATCGGTGGTGTCGCCGGCGTAGAGCAGGCCGGCGTAGGACATCAGCCGGCCGAGCCGCTCCTGGATCGCCTCGTAGGCGGCGACCGCCTCGGCGAGCGCGCCGGCGCCGGCGGGGTTCGCGTGGCCGGCGAGGGTGCCGCGCCAGCGCGCCGCGAAGGCCTCGGCGTCGCCGCGGATGCGGGCGAGGTCGGCGGCGACCTCCGGCGAATCGGGCGCGGGGTAGAGGGCCGCGAGGTCCCACTCGGGCAGGGCGCCGAGGGCGTCCGCGGTGGCGGCGGGGGAAGCGGGCATCGGCGGGGTGTCTCCGGTCGGAGGAAATCTCTCGGCCCTTCCATATCGGTCGACGCCGCCGGGGATCAACGGGCCATGGGCGCGCGCGATTAATCCGGCATTTACCGGACCCGACGCAGCATGACCCGAATTGAGACAGATCGCCCGGCGGTCGGTCCGCCCGAATTCCGCCCCGTCCCGCCGCCCCGAACGCCAGGGCCCGCATGTCCGGTCGCATCCTCATCGTCGACGACGATCCGATCCAGCGTCGCCTGCTCGAGGAGGCGGTGCGGCGCCTCGGCCACGAGGCGGTCACGGCCGACGGCGGCGAGGCGGCGATCCGGCTGCTGTCCGGGCCCGACGCCGGCGGCTTCGACCTCGTCGTCCTCGACCTCGTGATGCCCGGCGTCGACGGCATGGCGGTGCTGGAGCGCACCACCCGGCTCGGCCTCGGCCTGCCGGTGATCGTGCAGACCTCGCGCGGCGGCATCGAGACCGTCGTCGGCGCCATGCGCGCCGGCGCCTTCGACTTCATCGTCAAGCCGGTCGGGCTGGAGCGGCTCCAGGTCGCGGTGCAGAACGCGCTCAAGGTGACCGCCCTCGAGGGCGAGGCGCGCCAGAAGGGGCAGGTGCCGACGGGCGCGCTGACCTTCCGCGACATCGTCACCAAGAGCCCGGAGATGGCCCGCGTGATCCGCCTCGGCGAGCGCGCCGCCGCCTCCAACATCCCGATCCTGATCGAAGGCGAATCGGGCGTCGGCAAGGAACTGGTCGCGCGGGCGATCCAGGGCACCTCGGAGCGGCGCTCGAAGGCCTTCGTCACGGTCAACTGCGGCGCGATCCCGGAGAACCTCGTCCAGAGCACACTGTTCGGCCACGAGAAGGGCGCCTTCACCGGTGCCGTCGACAAGCACGTCGGCAAGTTCCAGGAGGCGAACGGCGGCACGTTGTTCCTCGACGAGGTCGGCGAACTGCCGCTCGACACCCAGGTCCAGCTGCTCCGGGCGATCCAGGAGGGCGAGATCGACCCGGTCGGGGCGCGCCGGCCGGTCAAGGTCGACTTCCGCCTCGTCTCGGCCACCAACCGCCGCCTCGTCGACATGGTGCGCGAGAGCCGCTTCCGCGAGGACCTCTACTACCGTCTCAACGTGTTCCCGATCTTCGTGCCGCCGCTGCGCGAGCGCCGCGAGGACATCCCGGCGCTGGTGGCGCATTTCGTCGCCCGCTACGCCGCCGAGGAGGGCAAGCGCCGGGTGGTCGGGATCCGGCCGGACGCGCTCGCCA
The DNA here is from genome assembly GCF_004362745.1 of Oharaeibacter diazotrophicus. Lineage (NCBI taxonomy): Bacteria > Pseudomonadati > Pseudomonadota > Alphaproteobacteria > Hyphomicrobiales > Pleomorphomonadaceae > Oharaeibacter > Oharaeibacter diazotrophicus. Next base: position 218,458 of record NZ_SNXY01000007.1, read on the forward strand.
TGCTGCAGGCCTACCACTGGCCAGGCAACATCCGTCAGCTCGAGAACGCGGTGTTCCGCGCGGTCGTGCTCGCCGACGCCGCCGAACTCACCGTCGAGGAATTCCCGCAGATCGCCGCGCAGGTCGGCCACGTCTCGGCGGTGCGCCGGGTCGAGGGCGACGACGCGTCGCCGGTCGCGCCCGCTTTCGAGGCGCCCGCGCCCGCGGCCCCGGCGCCCGCCGCGGTGTCGGCGCCGGTCGACGACTTCATCGGCGTCGCGGTGCCGCGCCAGGGCGGCGCCGATCCGGCGCCCTTCGGCTTCCTGCGTTCGCTCGCCGACGACGGCCACGTCCGGCCGTTGACGGCGATCGAGGAGGAGATGATCCGGCTCGCCATCGACCACTACAACGGCCGCATGGCCGAGGTGGCACGCCGGCTCGGGATCGGCCGGTCGACCCTCTACCGCAAGCTCAAGGAATACGGGCTCGCGGGGGCGGACGAGGAAGCCGGTGTGGCCGCCGAGTAACGGCGGGATCGAATCGATGTGACCCCATGGCCCGACGCTTGCCAAGTTTCGGGCTCATCGAGAACAAATGGTTTCGGCGTCCCGTATCGGATCGGGAGGGGCCCCACCTTCCCGAGGTGGGACCGGGTCGGAGCCGGGTGCGGTGGAGATGACGATGCAGGCCTTGAAGCGGCGCCTGATGGCGCTGGCACTCGCCTCCGGAACGGCGCTGTCCCCGTTCGCGGCGACTCTCGTCCACGCCCAGGACCAGTCCGTGCAGGATCCGTTCGCGGTCGAGCCGGTCGATCCGTCCCCCGCCGTGGTCGATCCCGCGGCCGCCGCCGCGCCGGTCGCGACTGAGGCCGCCCCGGTCGCCGAGGCTCTGCCGCCGGCGGCCGCCGATTCGGGCGCCGCGGCCCTGCGCGCCCTCCTGACCGCGCCCGATGCGCTCGCCGGCGTCGCCGCCAAGGACCGTGCCGCCATCCTCGCGTGGTACGGCGCGCGCGCCTTCGAGCCGATGTGGGTCGCCGACGGCCGGCTGACCGAGCGCGCCGACGCCGTCGTCGCCCGGATCGCCCGCGCCGCCGAGGACGGACTCGACCCCTCCGCCTACGCGCTGCCCGACGCCGCCGCCCTCGTCGGCGCGACGCCGGACCGGCTCGCCGCCGTCGACGTGGGCCTCACCGCGGCGGTCGCCCGCTTCGCCCGCGAGGCCTCCGGCGGACGGGTCTCGCCGCAGAAGATCTCCAAGGACATCACCCGGACGCCGCCGGCGATCGACGCGCGCACCGCGCTCGCCACCGTCGAGGCCGCGACCGACGTCGCCGCCGCGCTCGACGGTTTCGATCCGCCGCACGAGGAATTCCGCCGGCTGAAGGCCAAGCTCGCCGAGGTCCGCGCCCGCCAGGAGACGCCGGTCGCCCACGCGCCGATCGCCGAGGGGCCGACGCTGAAGCCCGGCATGCGCGACGCCCGCGTGCCGGCGCTGCGCGAGCGCTTCGGCATCCCGGCGCCGGAGCTCGTCACCGGCAGCCTGCCGGAAACGCAGACGGCCTCCAACGGCGACGACGAGCTGGTGGCCACCGTCGAGGCCGCGCTGGCCTCCTCCACCGACGAGGTCTACGACCAGCCGCTGATCGACGCGGTCAAGTCGTTCCAGGCCGAGAACGGCCTGACCGCCGACGGCATCGTCGGTGCGCGCACGCTGTCGGTCCTGAACGGCGGCCCGCGCGACGAGGAGGGCGAGATCGTCGCCAACATGGAGATGTGGCGCTGGATGCCGCGCGACCTCGGTCGCGACCACGTCTTCGTCAACGTGCCGGAGTTCATGGTCCACGTCGTGCGCGACGGCGTGCGGATCCACGAGACCCGCGTGGTCGTCGGCAAGGTGACCAACCAGACGCCGATCTTCTCCGACGAGATGGAGTATCTCGTCGTCAATCCCTATTGGAACGTGCCGGAATCCATCAAGATCAAGGAGATGCTCCCCGCGATCAAGGCGGATCCGGCCGGCTACATGGCCCGGCACGGTTACGAGGTCGTCTGGGAGGGCCAGGTGATCGATCCGGCCACCGTGGTGTGGGACGAGAATGCGGTGAAGGCGGTCGGCATCCGCCAGACGCCGGGCGAGGCCAACGCCCTCGGCCACATCAAGTTCATGTTCCCCAACCAGCACGCGGTCTACCTGCACGACACGCCGTCGCGGGCGCTGTTCCAGCGCGACGTCCGTGCCTTCAGCCACGGCTGCGTCCGCGTCGACGATCCCACCGCCTTCGCCGGTGCCGTCCTGCAGGGCGATCCGGAGTGGACTGTCGAGCGGGTTGAATCGCTCTACGGCGGCCCGGAGCGCCGGGTGAACCTCGCCCATCACCTGAAGGTCCACATCGCCTATTTCACCGCCTCCGTCGACGACACCGGCAAGCTGACCCTGCGCGACGACCTCTACGGCCACGTCCGCAAGCTCAAGGCCGCGCTCGGCGTCTCGACCTGAGCGGTCCCCGATCGAACTGCCGCCCTCGGCCGCCCGTGCCTGTCGCACGGGCGGCCGTTCGTTTTTCCGTGGACGGCGGTGCGCTGCCGCACCGCGAAACAACAGGCCGGAACGACGATTTCGCGCGGGATCGTCGTCCGGAACGGCGACGATCGCCCGAATCGTGCGCCGATCGTCGGACCAGACGGCGACAGTGTCGCGAAAAAGTCACTTTCAAGCCCAAACGAATGCGCTCTTGGCGACGGACGCGGACGCGGCTAATGTCCGCCTCGCCGGACGACGTGCGCGGGGGCCGCACGGCACCGAAGGCGAAGGGGGTGAAGGACGGGTTTACGGTAAACCGTTGCTTAATGGTTCCGCGCGAAGATGCGTCGTGGGCTGGAGCGACAACCCTGACATCAGGCAGGAACGCTTGGAAAAGACATTCGCAACGCACGGGTCCGATCGGCCGCTCCGCGGCCACGCGCACGGGGGCACCCGGGCCGTCGAGACCCTCCCTTCCGGCGGCTCCGCGCCGTCGTCGAAGGCCCGCCGCATGGTGGGGGTCCTGGCCGGCGCCATGGCGACGCTGATCGTCGCCACCTCGGCGCCCGCGTCCGCCGAGACGCGCACCCTGGACCTCTACAACGCCCATACGCGCGAACGCCTGACGATCACCTTCAAGAAGAACGGCAAGTACATCCCGTCCGCGCTCGCCGAGCTCAACCACTTCCTGCGCGACTGGCGCCGGAACGAGCAGGTGAAGATGGATCCCCGCCTGTTCGACACGGTGTGGGAACTCTACCAGCGCTCGGGCGCCTCGCAGCCGATCCACGTGGTCTGCGGCTATCGCTCGCTCGCCACCAACGAGATGCTCCGGACCCGGTCGAGCGGCGTCGCCAAGCACAGCCAGCACACGATGGGCAAGGCGATGGACATGTTCATCCCCGGCGTGTCCATCAACCGGCTGCGCGAGATCGGCGTCCAGATGCAGCACGGCGGCGTCGGCTGGTATCCGACCTCCGGCAGCCCGTTCGTGCACATCGACGTCGGCAATGTCCGTGCCTGGCCGCGCATGACGCGCACCCAGCTCGTCCGCCTGTTCCCCGACGGCAAGACCGTCCACCTGCCGTCCGACGGCCGGCCGCTCGCCGGCTACCAGCAGGCGCTCGCCGAGCTGAAGCGCGGCGGCAGCTCCCGGCCGATCTCGGTCGCCGAGACCTCGGCGCCGCGCAAGGGCGGCCTGCTCGCCATGCTGTTCGGCGGCGACGAGGAGGACGCGTCGGAAGAGGTCGGCGCCGCCTCGGGCGAGGGCGACGCCCCGGCCCGGCCGGCCAAGCCCGCCAAGGTCGCGCCGCCGGCCAAGGCCGCGCCGCCCGCCGCCGTCGTGCGCACCGCTCCGGCCCCCGAGACGCCGCCGCCGGCGCTCGCGCCCGTCGCGCCGCCGGTGCTGATGGCCGCCGTGCCGAAGCCGTCGCCGGCGCCCGAGCGTCCGGAACCGGTCGCCCCGACCACGCTCGCCGCCGCGACGCCGCCGGCCGAGACGCCCGCGCCGGCCGAGGTCGAGGCTGTGCTGGCCGCCGCCCCGCTGCCGACGTCGCGTCCGGACCTGCCGCCGCTGCTCGAGGTCGCCGCTCTCGAGGCGCCGCTGCCGCCGCCGAGCCGCTCCGAGATACTGCCCGAACCGGTCGTCGTCGCCGACGCCGCCCCGGTGCTCGCCGCCCTGCCGGACGTCCGCCCGTCGCTGCCGACGGTCGAGGCCCGGACGCCGCCGGCCGCGCCCGCGGTCGCCGCCGAGCCGGCCAACGCCCAGCTCGCGCTGGCCGAGGTCGCCCACGATCCGTCGGTCCGTGCCGGTTCCGCCACCGCGCTCGGCTACGCGCCGGCGTCGGAGGATGCCGGAGCCGCCGCCGCGCCGCCGCGCCCGCCGATCCGGATGGCGGCGCTGACGCCGCCGCCGCCGGCCGCGACCCGTGGCCTGTCGTCCGGTCAGGCCGATCCGCTGGCCGCGCTGCCGCTCGCCGCGGGTCTCGACGGCAAGGCCGATCCGCTGGTCGACGCCGCCGCCGCGCCGGCCGCCGCGGACCTGCCGATCTACGACGGCGCCCAGTCGGCCTACTGGGGCGTGTTCGCCCAGTTCGTCCACCCCGACCAGCGCCGCATGGGCGCGCTGTTCGAGGCGCCGACCATGGTCGTCGTCGCCACCTTCGCGCCGCAGCCCTACGGCGGCGACGTCAAGGCGACCCGCTTCACCGGCTCGGCGCTGCCGCGGCTGCAGGTGATGCGCTTCAGCCGCTCGTCGGATCTGGCGATGCGCTGACCGCGCCCGCCGGTCCGATCCGAAACGACGAAGGCCGCCGGGGTCGACCCGGCGGCCTTCGTCGTTTCGCGCGTCCCGTGTCGGGGGGAGGGGGGCGCCGGCCGACAGGCCGGCACGCCGCGAGGTCCCGACGGGGCGGGACCTCGTCCGACGGGAGATCAGTATCCCTCGTCCTCGTCTTCGTCGGGCTTGCGGGTCATCGACTTCAGCTTGGCGAACACCGCCTCGGCGTCGAGCTCGTCCTCGTCGTGGCGCGACGACGGGCCGGCGCGGAAGCCGGCGAGGGCGTCGTCCGACGTGGTCTCCTCGACGGGCAGCAGGGTCGGGGCCTGCTCCAGCACCTTCTCCGGATTGGCCTTGGCGGCCTTCTCGACCTCGAGGTCGAGCTCGAGCTGCGAGCAGAGGCCGAGGGTCACCGGGTCCATCGGCGTCAGGCTGGCCGAATTCCAGTGGGTGCGGTCGCGGATCTGGGCGATCGTCGACTTGGTGGTGCCGACGAGGCGCATGATCTGCGCGTCCTTGAGTTCGGGATGGTTGCGCACCAGCCAGAGGATGGCGTTCGGCCGGTCCTGGCGCCGCGACACCGGGGTGTAGCGGGGCCCGCGCCGCTTGGCCTCGGGCACGCGCACCTTGGGGTCGGCGAGCTTCAGGCGCATCTCGGTGTTGCGCTCGGCGCGCTGGATCTCCTCGCGGGTGAGCTGGCCGGTCAGCACCGGGTCGAGGCCCTTGATGCCCTGGGCCGACTCGCCGTCGGCGATCGCCTTCACCTCGAGCGGGTGCAGCTTGCAGAAGGCGGCGATCTGATCGAACGACAGCGCGGTGTTCTCGACCAGCCAGACGGCCGTCGCCTTCGGCATGAGGGGAGCGGTCGACATCGGATACATCCTTCTCGTTGGTCCGCCGGCTCCTCGCCGGCGGCCCGTCGTCTCGTCTAGCGATGACTGGGGATGACGCTCCATATAGCGCCTCTCGGCGCGATCCGCAACGAAACGGCGGCGGAAACGCGTGGGATTCCGCCGCGCCGGCTCACGGTGTCAGCATGATCTTGCCGACGTGGTCGGCCTCGAGCAGCGCGTGCGCCCGGGCCGCGTCGGCGAGCGGCAGCACGGCGTCGATCACCGGGGCGAGCCGGCCGGCGGCGAGCAGCGGCCAGACCTTGTCCTCGAGCGCGGCGGCGAGGCCGGCCTTGAAGGCGGTGTCGCGGGCGCGCAACGTCGAGCCGGTGTGGACGAGGCGCTTCAGCATCAGCCGGGTGAAGTCCACCGTCGTCTTCGAGCCGCGCAGGAAGGCGATCTGGACGATGCGGCCCTCGACGGCGGCGGCCTCGTAGTTGCGGCCGACGTAGTCGCCGCCGACCATGTCGAGGATGACGTCGGCGCCGCGGCCGCCGGTGGCCGCCTTGGTGGCGGCGACGAAATCCTCGTCGCGGTAGTTGACCGCGACGTCGGCGCCGAGGTCACGGCAGACTTGGCACTTCTCGGCGGTGCCGGCGGTGGCGACCACCGTCGCGCCGAAGGCCTTGGCGAGCTGGATCGCCACCGTGCCGATGCCGCTGGTGCCGCCGTGAACCAGCAGCGCCTCGCCCGGCTTCAGGCCGCCGCGGTCGAACACGTTGGACCAGACGGTGAAGAAGGTCTCGGGCAGGGCGGCGGCGCGGACGGCGTCGTATCCGGCCGGCCAGGAGAGGGCGCTGCCGGCGTCGACGGCGCAGTATTCGGCGTAGCCGCCGCCGGAGACGAGGGCGGTGACGCGGTCGCCGACGGCCCAGCGCGCCACCTCGGCGCCGGCGGCGACCACCGTGCCGGCGACCTCGAGGCCGGGGATGTCGGACGCGCCCGGCGGCGGCGGATAGGCGCCGGCGCGCTGCAGCGCGTCGGGCCGGTTGACGCCGGCAGCCTCGACGCGGACCAGGATCTCGCGCGGGCGCGGCACCGGCACCGGCCGGCGGGTCGGCTTCAGCACCTCCGGTCCGCCGGGGGCGGTGATCTCGACGGCGGTCATCTCGGCGGGAAGCTCGGCCACGTCTCGTCTCCTCGGGTCTGCGTCGCGGCGCCGCGTCGGGGCGTCGCGTCCGGGCGTGCCCCGGCATAGGACGGTTTGTGCCCGCGGTGAAGCGGGCCTATCATCGCGGCAGAGCGGAACCTTCGAGAGGAGCGCGCGATGGCGATCGAACCGGACGAGCCGCTGCGCAAGGTCGTGCACACGGTCGGCGAGGATCTCTCGGCGCTGTCGGTCGACGAGATCGACCGGCGTGTCGCGCTGCTCGAGGCGGAGATCGAGCGGCTCGGTACGGCGCGCCGCGTCAAGGACGCCAGCCGGGCCGCGGCCGAGGCCGTGTTCAAGTTCTGAGCGGGCCGCGGGCGGCCCCCGGCACGGCGACGACTGTGCCGCTCCGGGACCATCCGTGTCGTCGACGGTCTTCGCCTTTACCGGATGTTAACCACGACGGGCCATTCTATGGTCGTCCAGTCTTCTGGATCTTCGAGTGGCTCCTGTCACTCTTTTTGACGCCTCCCTGTTAACTTCGCAGAGCCGCGCCATGCGCGGCTCTTTTTTCCAGGTCGCTCGCGTGCTACCGCTCGGACGGTGCACGGCGGCACCGTTCTGGCACGGCCGTTGCGAGGATCGTCGCGGATGCGGACCGGGCCGTCCCGGTTCGGAACGTCGAATGATCGGGCCGGGTCCCCGCGCTGCGGGCGCCGCCGAACGAGAGGCCGTGTGATGAGCGAGTCGTCCGCCGAGACCCCCTTCGAGACCGTGCGCCCGATCGCCTTCGGCGAGCGCTTCGCGACGTCGGAGACCTTCCGCGAGCTGTTCCGCGAGGGCATGGCCCTCGTCGAGGAGACCGCCGCCTATCTCGACGGCCCCGGCCGCACCGAGGGACGCAACCTCGGCCGCGCCGGCACGCTCGGCTACACCACGGAATCGATGCGGCTGACCACGCGGCTGATGCAGGTGGCGTCCTGGCTGCTGCTGCAGCGTGCGGTCAACGACGGCGAGCTCACCATCGACCAAGCCAATTCCGAGAAGAACAAGGTGCGGCTCGACAGCCCGGCGATGTCGCGCGAAGGGCCGGCATGGACCGAACTGCCCGAGGCCCTGCGCTCCCTGATCGAGCGCTCGCTGCGCCTGCAGGACCGCGTCCGCCACCTTGACGGCGTGATCTACGCGCCGAAGACCCCGCCGGTCTCGCTGAACCCGCTCGCCCGCGAGCTCGGCCGCCTCGCCGACGCCTTCGGCGCTCGTCCGATGGACGTGTGAGCGCGGGCGGCGCAGCCGCCTGCTTCGGGTCACCGTAAAGAAAAAAGCCCCGGGCGACCGGGGCTTCTTCGTTTTCGGGCCGTCGTGCCGCCGCATCCGTCGCGCCGTCGACCGGTGTCGGGACGGCGCGCGGGTCCGCGATCACTTGCCGAACAGGCCGCCGAACTTCGAGTTGAAGCGCGACACGCGACCGCCACGGTCCATCAGCTGCTGGGTGCCGCCGGTCCAGGCCGGGTGGACCTTCGGGTCGATGTCGAGGTTCAGCGTCTCGCCCTCGACGCCGTAGCACGAGCGGGTGACGAACTCGGTACCGTCGGTCATCACCACCTTGATGGTGTGGTAGTCGGGATGGATGCCCTGCTTCATGGTCCTGTCCTTCGCGTCTGTCGCACACGCCGGTGCGCGGTGCCGACCGTGGGGATGCGAACCGCACGTGAAGGCCCGATTGTTTGTCCTTGCCGCCTTCGGACGAGGGTGCTCGACCGGCCCGGAAAGGGCCGGCGACCCCGGGAAGACCGCCGTCGGCGCCTATACAGCAACGGGGCTCGCCGAACAAGACCGGAATGGCGGAAACCCGCGGCTTCCACGGCCTTGCGGCCGGCGCCGGACCGTGGTTGACAGGGCGCGGCTCTAAACACGGACGAGGCGGACGCGTGAGCGATCGGACCGGGACGGGAGAAGGCGGCGGCGCGGCGCGCGATCGGCGCTCGCTGCGGCCGCTGGCGGGGCTGCTGCCCTTCGTGATGCGCTACAAGGGCCGGGCGGCCGGGGCGCTGGCGGCGCTGGTGGCGGCCTCGGCGGCGACGCTGGTGGTGCCGGTCGCGGTCCGCGCCATGATCGACCACGGCTTCACCGCCGCCGACGCCGAGAACATCAACCTCACCTTCGGCCTCCTGATCGGAGTGGTGCTGTGGCTCTCGGTCGCGTCGGCGCTGCGCTATTACCTCGTCATGACCCTCGGCGAGCGCGTCGTCGCCGACGTCCGCGCCGCGGTGTTCGCGCACCTGATGCGGCTCTCGCCGGTGTTCTTCGACGAGGCGCGCTCGGGCGAGATCGTGTCGCGGCTGACCGCCGACACCACGCAGATCAAGTCGGCCGCCGGCGCCTCCGCCTCGCTGGCGCTGCGCAACCTCGTGCTGTTCCTCGGCGCCGTCGCCATGATGGTGGTGACGAGCCCGCGCCATTCGGCGATCGTGCTCGCCGCGATCCCGCTGATCGTGCTGCCGCTGGTCGCCTTCGGCCGGGTGGTGCGGCGGCGTTCGCGGGCGGCGCAGGACACGCTCGCCGAGGCGAGCGCCTTCGCCCAGGAGACGATCGGTGCGGTGCGCACGGTCCAGGCCTACACCTCCGAGACCACCGCCACCGCCCGCTTCGCCGCCGCCGTCGAGGACGCCTTCCTCGCCGCGCGCACCCAGGTGCGCACCCGCGGCGTGCTGACCTTCGTGGCGATCTTCCTGGTGTTCGCGAGCGTGGTCGCCGTGCTGTGGATCGGCGCCCACGACGTCCTCGCCGGCCGGATCTCGGCCGGCACCCTCGGCCAGTTCGTGCTCTACGCCGTGTTCGCCGCCGGCGCGCTCGGCGAACTCAGCCAGGTCTGGGGCGAGATCGCCGCGGCGGCCGGCGCCGCCGAGCGACTGACCGAGATCCTCGCGGTCGAGCCGGCGGTCGCCGCCCCGGCGCGGCCCGAGCCGCTGCCGGAGCCGGCGCGCGGCGAGATCCGGTTCGAGAACGTCTCCTTCGCCTATCCCGGCCGGCCCGACGTCGCGACCCTCGCCGACGTCTCCTTCGCGGTCCGGGCCGGCGAGACGGTGGCGATCGTCGGCCCGTCCGGCGCCGGCAAGTCGACGCTGTTCCAGCTGGTGCTGCGCTTCTACGACCCCGGCGCCGGGCGCATCCTGGTCGACGGCGTCGACGTCCGCGCCGCCGACCCGGCCGCGGTGCGCGCCCGCCTCGCCCTCGTCCCGCAGGATCCGGTGATCTTCGCCGGCAGCGCCCGCGAAAACGTCGCCTTCGGCCGTCCGGACGCGAGCATCGAGGCGATCGAGGCGGCCGCGCGCGCCGCCCACGCCGACGGCTTCGTCGCGGCGCTGCCCGGCGGCTGGGACGCCGTGCTCGGCGAGCGTGGCGTCACGCTCTCGGGCGGTCAGCGCCAGCGCATCGCGATCGCCCGCGCCATCCTGCGCGACGCCCCGATCCTGCTGCTCGACGAGGCGACCTCGGCGCTCGACGCCGAGAGCGAGCGCCTCGTCCAGGACGCGCTCGACCGGCTGTCGCGCACCCGTACCACGCTGGTGATCGCGCACCGGCTCGCCACCGTGGTCGGCGCCGACCGCATCCTGGTGATGGACGGCGGCCGGATCGTCGAGGAGGGCACCCACGAGGCGCTGGTCGCCGCCGACGGCCTCTACGCCCGCCTCGCGCGGCTGCAGTTCCAGGACGGCTGAGTCGGGTTCTTCGCAACCGATCGGCCCGTCAGGCGGCGTCGTCGGCCTCGCGGCGCTTGATCGCCTCGACGTGGGCGGCCATCAGGCGGAGGTCGTCGATCGCCGTCGCCTCCGCGGGGGTGAGCGGCCGCTTCGGCTCGAAGGCGTCGAGCACGACGACGAGCGCCTCGGTGAGCCGGCCGATCTGGCGGCCGTAGCTGCCAACCTCGTCGAGCACGGCCTGTTCCACCGCCGGATTGCGGGAGAGGCCGAGGTCGATGTTGAAGAGGCCGATCCGCGCGCCGGCGAAGTTGCCGAAGTTGCGCAGGATGTCGAACCACTGCGAGACGTCCCCACCGAGCGGCATCACGGTGCGGACGAAGGACCTGACGGGACGGCTGGCGGTCACGGCGTTCCCCCCTCGGAACCGTCCGAGGAATTGGACGGCGGTGCAGCATACACCTTTCGCGGGTGCGTTGCTCAGGCCCGCTCGGGTTCGGGCCGATAGGCGCGCATAAAGACATCTACGGCGCGCGCCACAGCGGTCTCGTTCTCGGCCTCGGTCGGCGTCGCCGCGGTGCCGAACATCAGGCGGTGGCGGACGAGGCCCTGGCAGAGCGCGATGAACTGCTCGGCCGCGATCAACGGATCGTCGCGGCGGATCTCGCCGCGGTCCATGGCGGCCTCGATGGCGGCGCCGAGCAGGCGCAGCGAACGCAGCGGGCCGTGCTCGTCGTGGAGGGCGGCGAGTTCGGGGAACTGGGTCGCCTGCCCGACCAACTGGCGGTGCATCGCCACCGTCTCCGGGGCCATGACCTTGGCACGGAAGGCGCGGCCGAACATCTCGAGATTGTCGAGCACCGGCTTCGCCGGGTCGATCCGGTCCTGCATCTTCCAGCGCAGCCGCTCGGCCATGGCGCGGTAGAGGCCCTCCTTGCTCTCGAAATGGCTGTAGAGGGTCTGCTTGGAGACGTCGGCGAGGCGGGCGACGCGGTCCATGCTGGCCGCGAAGCCGTCCTCCAGGAAAACGGCCGCGGCGGCGTCGAGGATGCGCTCGCGCTTCTCCTCGCTGCGACGGCGGCCGCTCCGGCGCGTGTCCGGTTGAATTCCCATACTGGACCGTCTAGTATGATTTCAGGCAAACTCGATGTATGGGCTCATACCATGGATCGCAAGTCGTTTCTCCCCGTCGCCGTTCCCGTGGCCGCCGCCACCTTCGCCACCATGCTCGGGATCGGCATGCTGGTGCCGGCGCTGCCGCATCTCACCGCCGACGCCGGCGGCGCCTTCGCCGCGGGGGCGCTGGTGTCGTCCTTCGGCGTCGCGCGGCTCTTGACCAACCTGCCCGCCGGCATCATGGCCGACCGCATGGGCATCGCGCCGACCGCCATCGTCGGCTTGATGATCCTCGCCGCGGGCGCGGCGGCCGGCGGCGTCGACCTCGGGCTGCCGATGCTGGTGCTGTCGCTGTTCCTCCAGGGTGTCGGCTCGGCGATCTTCTCGACCACGGCGATGACCGCGCTGGTGCTCGCCGCCGGCCCGGAGCGGCGCGGCGCGGCGATGGCGTGGTTCCAGGGCGCGCTGCTGCTCGCCATGGGCATCGGGCCGGTGCTCGGCGGCTTCCTGGTCGATCGCTTCGGCGCGACCTCGCCCTTCGTGGTCGAGGCGGTGCTCGCCTTCCTCGCCCTCGGCGCCGCCGTGGTGCTGCCCCAGGGCGGCGCGGCGACCCGGCCGGGTGCGCGCCCGAGCGGCCGGTCCTATCTGACGGCCTCGCTGGTCGCCGGCGCGGCGATGGGCTTCGCGGCTTTCTTCGCCCGGGTCGGTGCCGGCTGGAACGTGGTGCCGGCGGTGGCGACCGGCGACCTCGCGCTGACCTCCTCGCATCTCGGCTGGATCGTCGGCGTCGCCACGCTCGCCAACTTCCTGACCCAGCCGATCGCGGCCCGCCTGATCGACGGCTGGGGCGCCGAGCGCACCACGGTCGCCGCCGCGGCGATCGCGCTCGCCGGCCTCGCGCTCATGACCGTCGTCGAGACCGTGCCGGTGCTCTGGGCCGGCACCGTCCTCCTGATGACCGCGACCGGCGCTATGATCCCGGCCGCCGGTGCGGTGGCGCTGAAGGGCGCGCCGCGCGAGGCGACCGGGCGGGTGATGGGGCTGTTCCGCACCGCGACCGACCTCGCCATGACCCTCGGGCCGATCGCGATCCCGGCGGCGACCGCCGGCCTCGGCCTGCCGATCGTCGACGGCTTCGCGGTGGCGGCGGCTGTGCTCGCGGTCTGCGTCCTCGCCGGCGCGGCCGTCAGGGCGCGGGCGGTGGCGCTCGCGGAAGCCGCCGCCGGCTGACCCGTGGCGTCGAGACCGCGGCCGTTCAGGGTTCCTTGCCGCCGATCGACCAGGAAACGCCGAATGGATCGCGCAGTTGGGCGAACCAGTCGCCCCAGAACTCGCGGCGCGGCGGCGTCACCGCGGTGCAGCCGGCGGCGATAGCCCGGTCGAACCACGGCTGGACGTGGTCGACGGCGAGGTGGAGCGCGTAGCCCTTCGGCTCCTCGAGCGGGTGACCGAAGTCGGGGAAGGCGTCGTTGACGAAGAGATGGGCGCCGTTGATCGTCAGGTGGCAGTGGATCAGCCGCTTGCCGTCCGGCCCGGGGATCCGGATCGCCTCCTCGGCGGCGAAGGCCGTCTGGTAGAAGGCCGAAGCCGCGGCGGCGTCGGAGAGGCTGAGATAGGGCGTCAGGCCGCCGGGGGCGGGCGCCTTCGCCGCGATCGCGGCGGCGTCGGCCATGGGATTCTGGTCGGGTTCGGACATCGCTTCCTCCTCGATCGCGGGCGGCAGGCCCGTCCTCCGGTGCGCCCCTCGGCGAGGACGCGCGGCCCCGGCCGCGGCCGACATCCGGGCGCCGGGAAATCAGTGCGGCGCCGCGCCGTCGCCGAGACGGTCGAGTTCGGCGCGGATGTGCGCGGCCTCGGCGGCGGTGCGGGCGAGGCCGATCGCCCGGCCGAAGGCGGCGCGGGCCTCGCCGGGCCGGCCGAGGTCGGCGAGGAAGCGGCCGCGGGCACCATGGAAATAGAAATAGCCGTCGAGCCGGCCGGCGAGCGGGTCGACCATGGCGAGCGCAGCCCCCGGTCCGTCGACGCGCGCCACCGCCACCGCCCGGTTCAGCGTCACCACCGGCGAGGGCTCCAGCCGCTCCAGGATGGCGTAGAGCGCCTCGATCTCGCGCCAGTCGGTGGCGGCGGCGGTGGCCGCGCGGGCGTGCACGCCGGCGATCGCGGCCTGGATCAGGTAGGGTCCGGGGCGGCGGTGGCGCAGGCCCTTCTCGGCGAGGGCGACGCCCTCCTCGATCAGCCGGCGCGACCACAGCGAGCGGTCCTGGGCGTCGAGCGGGATCGCGGCGCCGTCCGGCGAGAAACGCGCCGGCGCGCGCGCCGAGGTCAACAGCATCAGGGCGAGCAGGCCCATGATCTCCGGCTCGGCCGGGAACAGCCGCAGCAGCAGCCGCGTCAGGCGGATCGCCTCGTCGGCGAGCGGCGCGCGCACCGACGTTTCGGCGGGACCGGCCGAATAGCCCTCGTTGAAGGTCAGGTAGAGCATGGCCGCGACCGCGGCGAGGCGCTCGGCGCGTTCGACCGCGCCGGGCGTCTCGAAGGGCACGTCGGCGCCGGCGATGCGGGCCTTGGCGCGGGTGATGCGCTGCTCCATCGCGCTCTCGCCGACCAGGAAGGCGCGGGCGATCTCCGGCACGGTCAGGCCGGCGACGACGCGCAGCGCCAGCGCGATCTGCTGGGTCGCGGGCAGGGCAGGGTGGCAGCAGACGAACATCAGCCTGAGCACGTCGTCGCGATAGGCGTCGGCGTCGATGCGGTCGGCGAGCGCGGTCTCGGCGTCGCCGACCTCGGAGACGAGGGCGTCGTCGTCGGGCAGCGCCGTCTCGCGGGCGACGCGGCGGACGCGGTCGACGCCGGCGTTGCGGCCGACGAAGATCAGCCAGGCCGCCGGGTCGCGCGGCGGGCCGTTGCGCGGCCAGCTCGACAGCGCGCGCAGGCAGGCCTCCTGATAGGCTTCCTCGGCGGTGTCGAGGTCGCGGAACCAGCGCAGCAGCGCCGCCATCACCTGCGGCCGGGCACCGATCAGGGCGGTGTCCACGAAGGCCGGGTCGGTCACGACGCCGGCTCCCCGCCGCGGAAGATCGAGATCGGCCGGACCTCGTAGGCGCCGGCGGAACTCGACGCGCGGGCGAAGTCGCGGGCGGTGTCGATGGCGTGGTCGAGGTCGCGGCACTCGACGACGTAGAAGCCGAGCAGCTGTTCCTTGGTCTCGGCGAAGGGGCCGTCGAGCACCAGCGGCTCGCGGCCCTTGCGGATCGTGGTCGCCGCCGTGGTCGGCAGCAGGCGGACCACCGGCCCGAGCCGGCCCTCGGCGGCGATGCGCTCCTGCACCACCACGAGCTTGGCGAGCACGGCGTCGTCCTCCTCCTTGGTCCAGGAGCCGACGACGTCTTCGGAATCGTAGCAGAGAATGGCGTAGAGCACCGGTGACCCTCCTCGTCCCCCCGAGGACGCGAAGGGTGGCGCGGGGCCGACCGTGGCGAAAGCGATTTTTCGCGCGGGCCGCGGCGCGCGCGGGGCGATCGCCGGAAACGACGACGCCGGCGTCACCGCCGGCGTCGGAAAGGCGCGGAAGGAGCGTCCCGCGGCGGCGCCGCGGGGAAGGGCGTCACGCCTCGGCGGACACCGCGGCCGGAGCGGCCGGACGACGGCCGGTCTCGCGGACCTTCTTCTTCGGGGCCGGGATCAGGCCCTCGCGCTGGGCGAGCTTGCGGGCGGCCTTCTTGGTGCGGCGGACGGCCTCGGCGTGCTCGCGGGTCTTGCGCTCCGACGGCTTCTCGTAGGCGCGGCGCTGCTTCATCTCGCGGAAGATGCCCTCGCGCTGCAGCTTCTTCTTGAGGACGCGGAGGGCCTGTTCGACGTTGTTGTCGCGGACGAGAACTTGCAAATGAAACCCCATGACTGCCCGGCTGCCTCGATCGGCGAGGTCGCCGGCGCTTCGGTGTGGAACCCAAGTGCGGGACGGTGGCATTCCGTTATCAGGCTTTGGCCCGGCGCGCCTCATTTTTTTCGGCGTCGGACCACTTTTTTCGGCCTCCACCCCCGGAAACGCGGGGATCTCGGCGGGGGCGCCGGAACGGGCACCCCGTCGGCAGGGGCGCCCGAACGGGAGACCCCGCCGGCGGCGGGCCGCGGCGGGGTCTCGGGTCGTCGGACGGAAAGCGGCGCGCGACTCAGCCCGGCTGCGGCTCGAGACCGGGGCCGCCCGGTTCCTCGCCGGCCTTCGGCTTCGGCCGGGTGCTCGGCACCGCCGAGGCGCGCGGCGGCGGCGGCTCGTCGAAGGCGTCGCGCATCGGCGGCTTGCCGGCGAGCAGGTTCTTGATCTCGTCGCCGGTCAGCGTCTCGTATTCGAGCAGCGCCTTGGCGAGGCGGTCCATGTCGTCGTATTTCTCGGTGACGATGCGGCGGGCCTCCTGGTAGCCCTCCTCGACGAAGCGGCGGATCTCGCTGTCGATCTTCTTCATCGTCTCGCCGGAGACGTTCTGCTGGCGCGACACCGAGTGACCCAGGAACACCTCCTCCTGGTTCTCGCCGTAGGCGACGGTGCCGAGCTCGCGCGAAAAGCCCCAGCGGGTCACCATGGCCCGCGCGATCCGGGTCGCCTGCTCGATGTCCGACTGGGCACCCGAGGTGACCTTGTGGTCGCCGAAGAAGATCTCCTCGGCGACGCGGCCGCCCATGGCCATGGCGAGCCGGCTGGTCAGCTGCTCGTAGGAGATCGACACCTGGTCGCGTTCGGGGAGGTACTGCACCATGCCGAGCGCCCGGCCGCGCGGGATGATGGTCGCCTTGTGGATCGGGTCGCAGGCCGGCATGTTGAGCGCGACGATGGCGTGGCCGGCCTCGTGATAGGCCGTCAGGCGCTTCTCGTCGTCGGTCATGACCATGCGGCGCTCGGCGCCCATCATGATCTTGTCCTTGGCGTCGTCGAATTCCTGGTTCGTCACCAGCCGCTTGGAGCGGCGCGCGGCGAGCAGCGCGGCCTCGTTGACGAGGTTCATCAGGTCGGCGCCCGAGAAGCCGGGCGTGCCGCGGGCGAGGGTCTTCAGGTCGACGTCGGGGGCGAGCGGCACCTTGCGGACGTGGACCTTCAGGATCTTCTCGCGGCCGACGATGTCGGGGTTCGGCACCACGATCTGGCGGTCGAAGCGGCCCGGGCGCATCAGCGCGGGGTCGAGCACGTCCGGCCGGTTGGTGGCGGCGATGATGATGATGCCCTCGTTGGCCTCGAAGCCGTCCATCTCGACGAGCAGCTGGTTCAGCGTCTGCTCGCGCTCGTCGTTGCCGCCGCCGAGGCCGGCGCCGCGGTGGCGGCCGACCGCGTCGATCTCGTCGATGAAGATGATGCAGGGGGCGTTCTTCTTGGCCTGCTCGAACATGTCGCGGACGCGGGACGCGCCGACGCCGACGAACATCTCGACGAAGTCCGAGCCGGAGATGGTGAAGAAGGGCACGTTGGCCTCGCCGGCGACGGCGCGCGCGATCAGCGTCTTGCCGGTGCCCGGGGGGCCGACCAGCAGCACGCCGCGCGGGATACGGCCGCCGAGGCGCTGGAACTTCTGCGGGTCGCGCAGGAACTCGACGATCTCCTGCAAGTCCTCCTTGGCCTCGTCGACGCCGGCGACGTCCTCGAAGGTGACGCGGCCGTGGGCCTCGGTCAGCAGCTTGGCCTTGGACTTGCCGAAGCCCATCGCCTTGCCGCCGGCACCGCCCTGCATCTGGCGCATGAAGAAGATCCACAGGCCGAAGATGATCAGCATCGGCAGCCAGGAGATCAGCGTTCCGACCAGGGAGAAGCCTTCGGTGGCGGGCTTGGCCTTGATGGTGACGTCGTTGCGCGTCAGCGCGTCGATGTAGTTGGCACCGGGCGGGGCGTAGGTCTGGAAGGTCTGACCGTTGCCGTAGCTGCCGACGATGGTCTGGTCCATGATCGTGACGTCACGGACGTTCTTCTGCTCGACTTCCTGGAGGAACTTCGAGAAGGCGATGTCGTTGGACGCCTGACGCTGCCCCGGGCTCTGGAAGAGCTGGAACAGGGCGATCAGCAGCAGCCCAATGATGACCCACAGGGCGAAGTTCCGGAAGTTGGCGTTCATCGTCGACCTTGGCGTCGCCCGGGGGCGGCAGTGGGAAGGGCGGCGGAGCCGGTGGGACCGGACCCGTCGCGACAGCCGGTAACATAGGTTCGCCGCCGAGCGTTGCCAACCCGACGACGGTCGCGTTCCGTACCGATCTGGCACGAAGCGACCGGCCGCCGCAACGCGCGGCAGCCCATACCCCCGAAAGACTATCGCGAAATCACTAATTCCTCGTCGCCGGCGCTCGTTCCCGCCGCGCCGAGCGGGCGGAGCACGACCGCACCCGGCGGCGGGTCCCAGCCGTCGAGCCGTGGCAGACCGGCGGCGGCGGCGCGCGGCAGGGCGGCGAGGTCGCGGCCGGCGACGACGCGCGCGCCCGGCGGCGGCGCGACGGCGACGTCGACGGCGAAGCGGCCGTCCCAGACGTGGCGGCCGGGCCGGTCGAGGGCGAGCACCGGGAAGCCGGCGCGGCCGGCCTCGGCGTAGAGCCAGACCGCACGGCGCCGGCGGGCGTCGAGCACGACGCCGGCGACGGTGCGGCGCGGCGCGGCGCCGGCGGCGAAGGCGTCCAGCCATGCCTCGAGCGGCGCGGCGCGCGGGCCGTAGTCACCGGGACGGACGGCGCGGGCGAGATCGGAGAGCAGGCGCAGGCCGACCTCGGCGGGCGCGGCGGCGAGGGCCACGGCGTCGACGGCGAAGACGCCGCCGTGATCCGTGACGGCGCCCGCCCTGAGGTCGGCGGTCGCGGCCTCGACGACCGCCGCGGCGCGGGCGAGCCGGTGCGCGGTGGCGGCGAGGCGCTCCGGCGTCAGCCCGAGCGCGGCGAGGGCCGGCAGGGTGGCGCGGATCCGCGCCCTGAGGAACCGGTCGGCGCGGTTCGAGGGATCGTCGGCGGCGACGAGCCCGGCGGCGGCGACGGTGGCGGCGAGGCGCGCCTTCGGCACAGCGAGCAGCGGGCGCAGGAAGCGGACGCCGTCGACGATCCGCTCCGGGCGCATGGCGGCGAGGCCGGCGAGGCCGGAGCCGCGGGCGAGGCGGATCAGGAAGGTCTCCGCGACGTCGTCGCGGGTGTGGGCGAGGAGCACGGCGGCGAGGCCGCGGCGGCGGGCGGCGTCGGCGAGCAGGCTGTAACGGGCGGCGCGGGCGGCGGCCTGGAGGTCGGCGGCGGGCGGGGCGCCGGCGTGGTCCCAGACGAGGATCTCGGCGGGCCGGCCGAGCCTGCCGGCGAGGGCGGCGACGGCCTCGGCCTCGGCGCGGGCGGCGGTGCGCAGGCCGTGGTCGACGGTGAGGACGTGGAGATCGGGCGGCGCGGACGTCGCGCGGGCCCAGCGGTCTGCGATCAGGAGCAGGGCGGTCGAATCGGGGCCGCCGGAAACGGCCACGCCGACGGCGGCGAGACCTTCGAGGGGGGCGAGGAGGTCGCGCGCCTCGTCGTCGCCGACCGGACGGTCCGGCGCAGCGGCGGACATGGTCAGCAGCCGGCCTTCGACTTCTGCGCGGAGACCTTGCCGAGCAGCGCCCCGGAGGCGCCGGGGAACTTCTTCTCGACCTCGCGATAGGTCGCGCAGGCCGCCTCGGTCTCGCCGAGGCCCTCCAGCGACAGGCCGAGCTTCAACAGGCTGTCGGGCGCCTTCGGGTTCTTCGGATAGTCGCGGTAGGTGGTCAGGAACGCGTCGGCGGCGTCGCGGTAGTTGCCGCGGGCGTAATAGGTCTCGCCCAGCCAGAAGCGGGCGTTGCCGGCGAGCTTGTCCCTGGGGTGGTCGGCCAGGAACCGTTTCAGGCTCTCCTCGGCGGTGGCGTAGTCGCCGGAGACGACGTAGCCGTAGGCGCGGTCGTAGGCGGCGCGGGCGTCCTCCTGGCCGTTGCCGAGCGAGGCGACGCGGACCTCGCTCTGGTCGGACGGCGGCGGCGTCGCAAGGCCGGGCGGCGGGGCGAGCGGGGCGCTCGCCACCGGCGGCGGCAGGCCGGGGGCGGGGTCGGTCGCCCCGGACACGCCGGGCAGGCCGGCGGGCGGCAGCGGCTGGCTGGATGTCCCGAGGTCGCCGCGGGCGATGGCGGAGAGGTCGAGCGGCGCACCGCCGCCGCCGGAGAAGCCGCCGTCGGCCGGCAGGTTGCCGAGGTTGGCGGGGGGCGCGCCCCAGCCCTGGCCGGAGCCGTCGGAGGGCGCGCCGCCGCCGTCGAGCGGCGGCTCGATCGAGAAGCCGGCGGCGATGTCGGCCGGCACGTCGGGGGTACCGGTGGAGAGGACGTCGCCCGAAGGCGGCGTCCCGGTTCCGAGGTCGGCGGCGGCGAAGTCGCCGGTGCCCGGCGCGGCCGGTGCCTCGGACTTCTTGCGCGGCTTGCCGCCCTTCTCGAGCTCCTGGAAGCGGAACTCGTTGTCCTCCTGCATCCGCTGCAGCAGCTGTTGGATCTGCTGGAGCGAGTAGGTCATCTCGTCGATGCGGCCGTTGAGCTGGCGCATCTGGTCCTCGAGCCGGTCGATGCGCATCGACTGCTGCGCGACGTCGGCGGAGGACTGGGCGAGCACGATGCGGCCGTCGGCGGCCGAGCCGCCCGGCACGTCGGCGGGCGGGATCGGCACCGCGCCGAAGGCGGCGGCGGCCGCGCCGGCGGAGAGCACGAGGAGGCCGGCGGCGGCGGTGAGCCGGCGGGTCGTGCGGAGGAGGCGTCCTGTCGTCTCGGCGATCATGGGGCCTTGTCTGCTCAGGTGGGCGTCGACCGGACGCGGCTGCGCCCGGCCACCCGTTCCCTTAGCATGAACGCCGGGAGTTCGGCCGAAATTTGGCCCCCGCGCTCCGCCGCGAACGCGAAGACCCCGGCCGGGGGCGGTTCGGCCGGGGCGTCGCGGACGACGGAGGGGACGGCGCGCCGGTCAGCTGCCGGCGTTGTTCAGCACCGTGACGGCGCGGCGGTTCTGGGCCCAGCAGTTCTCGGCGTCGCAGAGCGCGACCGGGCGTTCCTTGCCGTAGGACAGCGTCTTGACGCGCTGCGGGGAGACGCCGCGCGAGACGAGGTAGTCGTGGGCGGCCTTGGCGCGGCGGGCGCCGAGGGCGAGGTTGTACTCGCGGGTGCCGCGCTCGTCGGCGTGGCCCTCGACGGTGACGGTGTAGCGCGGATACATCGCCAGCCACTGCGCCTGACGGTCGAGCGTGACGCGGGCCTGGGCGTTCACCGACGAGGAGTCGGTCTCGAAGAAGATGCGGTCGCCGACGTTGACGACGAAGTCCTGGGCGCTGCCGGGCGTGGCGGCGCCGGCACCGCCCGCACCCGGGCCGGCGAGCTGGCTGTCGAGCTCGCTCGGGCTCTTGGCGCAGCCGGCCGCCAGCATGGCGAGGCCGAGCGAGAGGGCGAGCACGCCGCGGCGGGCGAAGGAGGCGGTGTAAGTGGTCATCCCGGTTACCTCTGATACGAAAGACCGGCGGTCCCTGGGGTTCTTGGTAAAGGACCGTGGTTAACCCTGCGTCACCGGACGTGGTTAACGGATCCCTGCCGAGGTCCAGGGGCCGGCGGCCCTGGTTGTGGACGGGCCGGTCGGGCGCCGCGAAAATCCCCCGCGACGCCCGACCGGAAGAGGGTCAGTTGAGCAGCGGCGACCACGCCGGGTCGGACGCGAAGGCGGGGGTGCGGATGCGCTGCTCGTTGCGGCCGGTCAGGTCGACCGACCAGAGCTGCGGGCCGCCGCCCTCGCCGCCGGTGTCGCGGAAGAACATCAACACGCGCCCGTTCGGCGCCCAGGTCGGGCCCTCGTTGTGGAAGCCCTCGGTGAGGATGCGCTCGCCCGAGCCGTCCGGCTTCATCACGCCGATGGCGAAGCGGCCGCCCATCTGCTTGGTGAAGGCGATCAGGTCGCCGCGCGGGCTCCACACCGGGGTCGAGTAGCGGCCCTGGCCGAAGGAGATCCGCGTCGCCCCGCCGCCGCCGGCGCCCATGACGTAGAGCTGCTGGTTGCCGCCGCGGTCGGACTCGAACACGATCCGCGAGCCGTCCGGCGAATAGGACGGCGAGGTGTCGATCGCCGCCGCGTCGGTCAGGCGCGTCGTGGTGCGCGAGCGCAGGTCCATGGCGTAGATGTTGGCGTTGCCGTCCTGCTCGAGGCTCATCACCACGCGCTGGCCGTCGGGCGAGAAGCGCGGCGAGAAGGTCATGTTCGGGAAGTTGCCGACGATCTCGCGCTGGCCGGTCTCGATGTTGAGCAGGTAGACCCTGGGGTCGCCGGCGCCGAAGGACATGTAGGTGATGTCCTGGCTCGACGGAGAGAAGCGCGGCGTCAGCACGAGGTCCTTGCCGTTGGTGAGGTAGCGGACGTTGAAGCCGTCCTGGTCCATGATCGCGAGGCGCTTGACGCGGGCGCCCTTCGAGCCGCTCTCGTCGACGAAGACGACGCGGGTGTCGAAATAGCCCTTCTCGCCGGTCAGGCGCTCGTAGATCGCGTCGGCGATGATGTGGGCGACGCGGCGCCAGTTCTCGCGGGTGGTGAAGAACTGCTGGCCGGTGAGCTGCTGGCCGGCGAAGACGTCCCACAGGCGGAAGTCGACCTGCAGGCGGCCGTCGGCGGCGCGGCTGATGCCGCCGGTGACGAGCGCCTGGGCGTTGATGGTCGACCAGTTGGTGAAGGTCGGCATCGCCGCCGGGTTGACCTGCCGCTCGATGAAGGAGGCGGGGTCGAGCACGTTGAAGAGGCCGGAGCGCTTCAGGTCGGCCGAGACGACGCCGGCGATGTCGCGGCCGACGTCCGCGGTGTCGCCGCCGCCGACGAAGTCGGGGATCGCGATCGGCAGCGGTTCGACCGTGCCCTGGGTGACGTCGATGGTGATCTCGGCACGGGCCGGCGCGGCCGCCGTCGCGGCGAGGGCCGCGAGGACGGCGACGATGCCGGTCCGAACGCGGGCGAGAAGTCCGCCGGCCCGCGTGGGCGCTGTCGTTCGGAGGTTCATCGGTGGGTCGTCTCCAGTGTCGTCTCGTTGATCGGGGCGAAGGTCGGCCGCACGGTGCGTCCCGCATCCGAACGTCAGAACATGTCCCTCGGGTCGAAGTTGATGTTGACGATCTGCCAGCTGTCGTACTTCTCCGGCGGCAGCACGTCGCCGTAGGGGGCGCAGCGGCGCACAGCGCGCAGCGCCGATTCCGCCAGCACCGTCCCGAACGGGCCGGGCGGCACCTGCTTGGCGACCGGCTCGCCGGCGAGCGAGCCGTCGGGGTTCAGCTCGATGCGCACCGGTACCACCATCGCCCCGCCGGCGTCGCCGCCGATCGGCGGGGTCCAGCAGCTCTGGATCTTGGCGCGCAGCGCCTCGAGCTCGTTCTGCGTCATCTTCGCCACCGGGCCGGTGCGCTTCTCCGAACCGAGCGAGGGATCCTTCGACGACGCCTTGGCGCCGCCGCCCGACGGGTCGACCTTGTTGAGCAGGGCCGCCATCTCGTTGGGGTCGAACTCCTTCTCGGCCGGCTTGCTCGGCTTGTCCGGGCGCTTGTCGGACGGTTTCTTCTGGTCGCTCTTGCCGTCCGGCGCCGGCTTGGCCGGCGCGTCGTCGGCCGCGGCGACCTCGGTCGGCTTCGGCGGCCGCGGCTTGGCCGTCGGTTTCACCGCCGATGCCGGCGCGGGCTTGGCCTCCTCGGCCGGCTTCTCGGGTGCCGCCGCGAGCTCGCCGACGTCGGCGGTCGGCTTGGCCGCCTCGGCCGGCTTCTCCGGCGCCGGGGCCGGCTCCGGCGGCTTCGGTGCGGGCGGTTCCGGCGTCGGCGGCGCCGGGTCGGGCGTCGGCTCCGGCGGGGTCGGCTCGGGCGGCTTCGGTTCGGGGGGCTTCGGTTCCGGGGGCTTCGGCTCCGGCGGCTTCTCGGCCTTGGGCGGGGGAGGCGGCGGCGGGGGCGGCGTCGCCTCGGGGGCGGCCGCGGTGTCGGTCGCCTTCTCGGTGATCGGGGTGTCCTGGTCGGTCGGCGCGGCGCCGGCGCGCTGCGAGTCCGGCCGCGGCGCCGGCGTCTCGACCTTGGCCTGGCTGGCGGTATCGCGGAGCGGCGCCGTCTTGGTGCCCTCGGCGATCTGGCTGACGTCGGCGATCGGGACGAGGTCGACCGGCAGGGCGTCGATCTCCGCGACCTCGAACGGCTTCGCCGCCGGGAGCTGGAACAGCCCCCAGGCCAGAAGCAGGACGTGCCCGGCGATCGAGACGGCGAAGCCTGTGCGCATGTCGTCTCAGGGCGCCGGCGGAGGAGCCGTGCCCTGTTCCTCCACGGTGATGAGGCCGATCTTCTTGAAGCCGGCAGCCGAGATCCGCGCCATCACGCGCATGACGGTGCCGTAGTCCGCGTTCTTGTCGCCGCGCACGTAGATGCGGTCCTCGACGCCGTTCTTGGCGATGGCCTGCAGCTTCGGCACCAGCTCCTCGAGCGCGATCTCGTTGTCCTGGATGAACACCTTGCCCTCGGGGTCGACCGAGACGTTGATCGGCTCGGTCTGACCCTCGAGCGGCTTGGCGGCGGTCTCGGGCAGGTCGATCGGCACGCCGACCGTCAGCAGCGGCGCGGCGACCATGAAGATGATCAGCAGCACCAGCATCACGTCCACGAAGGGCGTGACGTTGATCTCGCTCATGACGGCCCGGCCGCCGCGGCGGCGTCCGCGCCGTCTTCCCCCTCCGCCCGCTCCGGCGACGCCCATGCCCATCGGTCAGCTCCGGTCGTCGATCTGGCGGGAGAGGATGGCGGAGAACTCGTCGGCGAAGCCGTCCATCCGGCTCGCCAGCTTGCCGGCGTCGGCGGTGAACTTGTTGTAGGCCAGCACCGCCGGGATCGCCGCGGCGAGGCCCATGGCGGTGGCGAGCAGCGCCTCGGCGATGCCGGGCGCGACCACCGCGAGGTTGGTGTTCTTGGAGGCCGCGATCGCCTGGAACGACGACATGATGCCCCACACCGTGCCGAACAGGCCGATGAAGGGGCCGGCCGAGCCGACGGTGGCGAGCACGATCAGCCGTGCCTCCAGCCGCTCGGTCTCGCGGGCGATGGTGACGTCGATCACCTTCGTGATGCGGTCGGTCAGGCCGAGGAAGGAGGTGCGGCCGGCCTCGTGGCTGCGCTTCCACTCGCGCATGGCGGCGACGAAGACGGCGGCGAGGCCCTGGTTGGGACGGCTCGTCAGCGAGCGGTAGAGGTCCTCCAGCGACTGGCCGGACCAGAACACCTTCTCGAAGCGGTCCATCGCCCGGCGGGCGCGCGAATAGGTGATCACCTTGTCGACGATGATCGCCCAGCACCAGATCGAGGCACCGATCAGGCCGAGCATCACCATCTTGACGACGACGTGGGCCTGCATGAACAGGCTGACCAGCGACAGGTTGCCGGCGGGCTCGGCGAGGCCGGCGGTTTCGACGGCCTCGGTCGGCGCGGCCTGCGCGTAGGCGGTCGCGGGGCCGAGGATCTCGGCGTACACCGTCTGGAGGAGGTCGGCCGCGGTCATGGAAAGGTGCTGCTTCCTTCTGGAGCGTTCGGCGTCGGTCCGGGTTCGGCGACCGTCGGCGCGGGCTCGCCGCACCGCAACGCCGGCCCCGAGGGCGCGCGGGTGTCCCGGGAAGCGGTGTTTCCGCCGGCTCGCGGGATCCACCTGCCCGGGAATTTTGTCGAAACCGGGACGCCGGAGCGCCCGCGGCGACCCGTCAAGTCATCGTTGGATAGGGTTAAGGAACGGTTATTGCGGCGCTGCAACACCGGCGGCGAACGCGGCCGCGAGCGTGTCCGGGATCTTGCGCGGCCGGCCGGCGCCGCCGATCGCCACAACCGTCACCACCGCCTCGGCGACGACCTCGTCGCCGCGCAGGAGGCGCTGGTCGAGCACCAGCTTGGAGCGGCCGACGTCGCGCACGGCGGTGGTCACCGCCAGGAGATCGTCGAGCTTGGCCGGCCTCAGATAGTCGATCTCCATCCGCCGCACCGCGAACAGCAGCGCGTCGGCCGCCGCCCGGTCGGCGTGGTCCGACTGGTTGACGCCGAGCGCGCGCAGGAACTCGGTCCGGCCGCGCTCGAAGAAGCGCACGTGCGAGGCATGGTAGACGATGCCGCCGGCATCGGTGTCCTCCCAGTAGACGCGGACGGGGTGGACGTGGGGGGCGGAGAGGGGTTCTGAGGTCAAGGCTTTTCGAGCGTGTCTGGGTCGAGAGGGGCGCGCACCGCGCGGTAGATGCGCAGGACGAGGATGGTGTTCCGATGGACGACGTACGGAATCACGTATCCGTAGCGCGGCTCGACGAGTTCGCGCACGCCTTCCTTCACCGCGGGCCGTCCGATCGCGGGATTGTCCCGCGCGAGGAGGATCCGCCTCTCGATCGCCCGGACGACGCTGGCATATCCCTGCGGTGACCGTGGCCCGAGATACGCACGGATGTCCGCGAGGTCCTGCCGGGCCGCCGGCGCGAAGGCGACCCGCCGCGACTCACCGTCCATCGAGATCCACGTCCGGCTCCGGTGGAGGGAGTTCGTCGGCGGTTCCCCAGCTGTCCATCCAGGCGAAAATGCTCTCCGCCGAATGTGCCTTGCCCTCGGCGAGACTGGCGATGGCCTCGTCGATCAGCGCGAGTTCGTGCTCCCGGTCCCTGACGTAGAGCTCGATCGCCTCCTCGATCGCCGCGGCTGTACTCCGACCGGACGGTTCCAGGACGGCGTCGAGCCGCTGCGCGAGATCCTCGCGGAGCGTCACGTTGCGAACCCTTGCCTCGGCACCCATGACCTCGTCACCTCGTCCGGACGGTCTCGTGGAGACCAGTTCGAGTGTAGCGCGGAAATCGGAACAGTCGACCCGCCCTCGTCACTCCTCGCCCAGCCCCAGCCCGAGCTGCGGACCCTCGGGCTGGCTCGGGACCGGCAGGCCCATGTGGCGGAAGGCGTGATGGGTGAGGACGCGGCCGCGCGGGGTGCGCTGCACGAAGCCCTTCTGGATCAGGTAGGGCTCGACGATGTCCTCGATGGCGTCGCGCGGTTCGGCGATGGCGGCGGCGATGGTCTCGATGCCGACCGGCCCGCCCGAGAAGGAATGGGCGATGGTGGTGAGGTAACGCAGGTCGAGCGCGTCGAGGCCGATCGGATCGACGTCGAGCCGCGTCAGCGCGTCGTCGGCGACGCGGCGGTCGACCCGCTCGGCGCCGGCGACGATGGCGAAGTCGCGGACCCGGCGCAGCAGTCGGCCGGCGATGCGCGGGGTGCCGCGGGCCCGCCGGGCGATCTCGGTGGCGCCGTCGTCGGTCATGGCGATGCCGAAGATCCGGGCGCCGCGGCGTACGATCAGCTCGAGCTCGGCGGTGGTGTAGAAGTCGAGCCGGATCGGGATGCCGAAGCGGTCGCGCAGCGGCGTCGTCAGCAGGCCGAGCCGGGTGGTGGCGCCGACCAGCGTGAACTTGGCGAGGTCGATCCGGACCGAGCGCGCCGCCGGGCCCTCGCCGATGATCAGGTCGAGCTGATAGTCCTCCATCGCCGGGTAGAGGATCTCCTCCACCGCCGGGCTCATGCGGTGGATCTCGTCGATGAACAGGACGTCGCGCTCCTCGAGGTTGGTGAGGAGGGCGGCGAGGTCTCCGGCCTTGGCGATCACCGGGCCGGAGGTGGCGCGGAAGTTGACGCCGAGTTCGCGCGCAACGATCTGCGCCAGCGTGGTCTTGCCGAGGCCGGGCGGGCCGACGAACAGCACGTGGTCGAGCGCCTCACCGCGCGCCTTGGCGGCGTCGATGAAGACCTGCAGGTTGGCCCGGGCCGCCGCCTGACCGACGAACTCGGCCAGCGCCGACGGACGGATCGAGGTCTCGACGTCGTCCTCGCGCTTCTCGGCCGAGATCAGTCGCTTTCCCGAGGTCATGGGGTCCCGATTCGCGGCAGATGGCCCGCTGGCCGTTCGCCTTTCGTTTTGCACGGATCGCGCCTAGGATGGAAGCCCCGGAGGTGTCGGTCGATGAACGGGCCCGATCCGCGCTACGAGTGGATGTCCCTCGACGAGTTCGAGGAGCTGCTGCCCGACAAGCCTCGCGACGAGAAGTGGGAGCTGATCGGCGGGCGCGTCGTGCGGATGATGGTGGGCGCGCGCTGGGAGCACCACGAGGTCGCCTCCAATCTCCACGTGGCCCTGAAGAACCACGTCCGCGACCGTGGCATGCCCTGCCGTGTGTTCCAGGAGAGCTTCTGGCTGAAGGACCGCACGCAGGATCTCGCGGTGTTCCCGGACGTGATCCTGCACTGCGGCGCCATGAAGCCCGGCCAGACCAGCGTCGACGACCCTCTGGTGCTGATCGAAGTGCTCTCCCGCGGCACGGCCGACCGGGACCTCCTCGAGAAGAAGCCGGGCTATCAGCGGATCGCGACGGTCGCGCACATCGTCTTCGTCGACCTCGACCGCCGGTCGGTCGAGGTGACGACCCGGGTCGAGGGCGGCTGGTCGTCCCGGGTCCATACCGACATGGATGACGTCGCGACGCTGGACGCGATCGGATTCTCGATCGCGCTGGCCGAGGTCTTCCGCGGCCTGCCCGCCGTCACGGGGCCGGTGCGTCGGCCGACGGAGAATGGGTGAGGGTTGCTGGCGGAACGGGATCGGTCTCCGGCGCCTGCGGTGCGACGGGATCGAGGGCGACGACCGTGACCGACGGTTCCGCCATCGCCATCGGCGCCGCCGGCCGGCGGCGGGGGCGCTCGCTGACCCACCACAGGAACGGTTTGCCGAGGATGGTGCCGGCCACCACGGCGGCGACCAGGAGGCCGGCGGCGAGGAGGCCGGCCGGGGCGAGGCGGACGGGATCGGTGCCGGGCTGGGTGCGCAGCCACAGCGCCAGTCCGCCGCCGGCGATCACGGCGAACCAGAACGAGGTCTTCAGGCAGCCGCGGACGAAGCGGCCGACCGTCTCGGCGCGCTCGGAGATCAACATGGCGATCATGCCGACGAACAGCGTCACGGCGAGCGCCGCGCCGGCGGCGACGACCCAGGGCGACGGCGTGCCGCCGCCGGTCGGCAGCAGGCCGGGCAGCGCCTCGGGCCGGACGCCCTCGAGTGCGACCGGGCCGGCGGCGACCACCGCCAAGGCGACGGCGCCGTAGAGGGCGAGGAAGAGGACGAACGAGACGGGCACCATCAGGCCCCGGAACAACGCGATCATGGCCTGGATCCTCGATGGGTGGGCGTCCGGTGCGGCCGGGCGGGGGAGGGCGCCGGGCCGGCGGACAGGCATACGCCATCCTGCGCCGCTATTTCGACAATTCCTTGAGGCCGGCGCGGATCAGCACCGCGGTGCCGGCGTCCTCGCCGGCGGCCTTGGCCGCGGCGGTGACGGCGGCGGTGGCCTGCAGCTGGGCGTAGCCGAGGTTGACCAGCGCCGAGATCGCCTCGGCGACCGGTCCGGCCGCCCGCGATTCGCGGACCTCCTCGGCGGTGCGCAGCACGGCGGGATCGGCGTCGGCGAATGCGGGCGCCTTGTCCTTGAGCTCGGTGGCGAGGCGCTCGGCGAGGCGCTTGCCGACGCCCGGAGCGCGGGCGATCGCGGTGAGGTCGCGCATGGCGATGGCGGTGGCGAGCGCACCGGGGTCCAGCACCGAGAGCACGCCGAGCGCCACCTTGGCGCCGACGCCCTGGACGGTGGTGAGCAGGCGGAACCACTCGCGCTCGGCGTCGGAGCCGAAGCCGTAGAGCCGGATCATGTCCTCGCGGACCATGGTCTCGATCACGAGCGTCGCCGCCTCGCCGGCGCGCGGCAGGCGCTGCAGCGTGCGGGCCGAGCAGTGGACCACGTAGCCGACGCCGCCGACGTCGACGACGACGTGATCCTCGCCGAAGCCGTCCACCACGCCCTTGAGCTTGCCGATCATCCCCGCCCGTCCCCGCCGCTCGCGCCGAACCCCTTCCTAGCGGATTCGCGGCGGCGGCGTCAGCCGATCTGGCGGGCGAGGCGGGCGCCGGGCGAATTGCGGTGGTGGGCGTGGGTGACGGCGATCGCCAGCGCGTCGGCGGCGTCGTCGCTGTTGAAGGTCGCCTTCGGCATCAGCACGGTCACCATCAGCCGGATCTGCTGCTTCTCGGCGTGGCCGGCGCCGACGATCGCCTTCTTGACCGCGTTGGGCGCGTACTCGGCGACCGGCAGGCCGCGCCGGGCCGGCACCAGCAGCGCGATGCCGCGGGCCTGACCGAGCTTCAGCGTCGCGCCGGCATCCTTGTTGACGAAGGTCTGCTCCACCGCGGCCTCGTCGGGGCGGTACTCGTGCAGCACGGCGTCGAGGCCGTCGTGGATGGCGACGAGGCGGCGGGCGAGATCGTCGTCGCCGTCGGAGGTCACCGAGCCGGAGGCGACGAAGCGCAGGCTGTTGCCGACGGTGTCGATCACGCCCCAGCCGGTGCGCCGGAGGCCGGGATCGATGCCGACGATGCGGGTGACGGACGACATGAACTCTCCTCGGCGGGCCGGGTCTTCGCGCGGGGGCGGGGGCGGCACGCCGCGGACGGGACGGGGCGAGCGGCCGGAGCCGCCCGCCGGCGGCGGTCAGGCCGCGGTCAGCTTGGCGAGGACCTCGTCGGAGACCTCGAAGTTCGAATAGACGTTCTGGACGTCGTCGTCGTCCTCGAGCGTGTCGATCAGCTTCATCAGGCTCTGGGCCTTCTCCTCGTCGAGCGAGGTGCCGGTCTTGGCGCGCCAGACGCTCTTGACGCTCTCGGCGGCGCCGAGGGCGGCGTCGAGCGCCTTGGCGACCTCGCCCATCGATTCGAAGGCGCAGGTGACCACGTGGGCCTCCTCGCCGGATTCGACGTCGTCGGCGCCGGCCTCGATGGCGGCCTCCAGCACGGCGTCGGCGCTGCCGGCCGAAACCGGGTAGGTGATCTGGCCGACGCGGTCGAACATGAAGGCCACCGAGCCGGTTTCGCCGAGGGCGCCGCCGGACTTGGTGAAGTAGGAGCGCACGGCCGAGGCGGTGCGGTTGCGGTTGTCGGTCAGCGCCTCGACGATGACGGCGACGCCGCCCGGGCCGTAGCCCTCGTAACGGACCTCGTCGTAGTTGTCGGCGTCGTTGCCGGCGGCCTTCTTGATCGCGCGCTCGATGTTGTCCTTGGGCAGGTTCTCGGCGCGGGCGTTCAGGATGGCGAGGCGCAGGCGCGCATTCATGTTGGGATCGGCGCCGCCGATCTTGGCCGCCACCGTGATCTCGCGCGCGAGCTTGGAGAAGAGCTTCGACCGCTTGGCGTCCTGCGCGCCCTTGCGGTGCATGATGTTCTTGAACTGTGAATGTCCGGCCATGATGCCTCCACGACGGCATCCCCCGCGCGCGGCGGACGGGGGCTGACCCACCGTCCAAGGGCGCCCCGGGCGGTGCCGAAATCCTCGGAATGGCGCGCTGTATACGCCCCGGCGGCCGGAAAATCCAGCCGGCGCCGGCTCACCAGAACGACGGCAGCGCCGGCGAGAGCCGGCCGCCGACGCGCAGCGGCCCGATCGCCTCGGCGAGGCCGGTGCGGTCGGAGACCTCGACGGCGACGCCGCACAGCGTCGCCTCGCCCATGGCCGGGGTGAAGCGGCCGGTCGGGATGCGGCGCAGGAACCGGTTGATCGGCTCCTCCTTCTCCATGCCGAGGATGCTGTCGTAGTCGCCGGTCATGCCGGCGTCGGAGAGGTAGCCGGTGCCGTTCGGCAGGATCTGGTGGTCGGCGGTCGGCACGTGGGTGTGGGTGCCGACGACGAGGCTGGCGCGGCCGTCGAGATGGTGCGCCATGCCCTGCTTCTCCGACGTCGCCTCGGCGTGGACGTCGACCAGCACGGCGTCGGCCTGTTCGCCGAGCGGGCAGGCGGAAAGTTCGCGGTCGACGGCGGCGAAGGGATCGTCGAGCGCGTCCATGAACACCCGGCCCATCACGTTGGCGACGAGCACGCGGGCGCCGTTGCGGGCGACGAACAGGTTGGCGCCGCGGCCGGGCGTGCCGGCGGGGAAGTTGGCGGGGCGGATCAGCCGCGGCTGACGCTCGATGAAGACGAGGGCCTCGCGCTGGTCCCAGACGTGGTTGCCGGTGGTGACGGCGTCGGCGCCGGCGTCGACGAAGTCCTGGCAGATCTCCTCGGTGATACCGAAGCCGCCGGCGGAGTTCTCGCCGTTCACGACCACGAAGTCGATCCGGTAGTCGGCGATCAGCCGCGGCAGGTGTTCGGCGATCGCCACCCGGCCGGCCCGGCCAACCACGTCCCCGACGAACAGCAAGCGCATCTTCCGTCCAGCCCGATGATCGTCAGGGCACCACCACGTCGCGCTCGGTGACGACCATGTCGAGGGCGACGTCGTGCGGCTCCATCGGAACCGCCCCGACTTCCTGCACCGAGAAGGCGACGCCGATCAAGCGCGGTGCGCGGCCGGCGGTGCGCATCGCCGCGATGGTGAGGTCGTAGAAGGCCCGGCCGTAGCCGATCCGGCCGCCGCGGCGGTCGAAGGCCGACAGCGGCACCAGCATGACGTCGGGCTCGACGACCGCGGCCGCGGGCCCCGGACCGACGGTGCCGAAGCCGAGCGGTACCAGCGGCGCGTCGGGCAGCCACTCGCGGAAGATCAGCGTCGGCTTCACCATGATCGGCAGGCCGATGCGGTGCCCCGCCGTGAACAGACGGGCGATCGCCGGGCGGAGGTCGACCTCGGAGCGGATCGGCAGGAAGGCCGAGACCACCGCGCCCGGCGCCATGCCGAGGCCGGCGATCCGGTCGGCGATCTCCTCGGCGGCGGCGGCGCGCTTCGCCTCCGACAGCGCGTCGCGGCGGGCGAGCGCCTCGGCGCGCAGCGCTGCCTTCACGGCGGCGACGGCGGCGCGATCGTCTGACGTTGCGGGATCGGCGTCGGTGGTCATCGTGGCTCGGGGAGGGCTCGCGGCCGTGTCGTCCCCGGCGGATCCGCCGGCGAGGGGAGGAAAGGGGAGCGTGGCGCCCCGCGGCGACCGCCGGAAATTCGATCCCGGGAACCTACAGCGTAGGTGGGAGCCGTGTGACCGAGCCCACGGGCCCGACCAGGTACAGCCCCCGTTTGGAATCGTAAGGCCCCGGGGATATTTGAGTTCCAAGCGCGAAGCGCAGCAACGCCACGTCGGCGAATATAGAGAGCCCCGGCCCGGTCGGGAAGGGGGCGGGTGCGCGGTTGTCCGCGCCTCGTGTGGACGAAGCCGGCCCGACGTCGCCGGTCAGGCCGGCCGCACCGCCTCGTCGAGCCGGGCGGCGAGCGCCTCGATCCGGCCGGCGGCGGCGGAGAGGCGGCCGGCGACGGCGCGTTCGGCCTCGCCGTGGCGCTCGGCGAGATGGCGGTTGGCGTCGTCGAGGGCGCGGAGGTCGGCCTCGAGGGCGGCGATGCGGTTCTCCGCCTCGGCGAGCTGGTCGAGCACGGTGATGGCGCTCATCACGGTGAGGCGTTGGTCGCCGATCTCGCCGAACACGCCCTTGAGGTCGTCGAGCATGCCGTCGAGCCGGCCGGCGAGGCCGAGCAGGTGCTCCTCCTGGCCGTCGTCGCAGGCCATCCGGTAGGTCTTGCCGGCTATCGTGACGGTCACCTGGGCCATGTCGGGCCGATACTCCAGAAGGTACTGCTCCAGAAGGGTCCGCGCGGTCAGCCGCCGTGGGCGTCGAGCACGGCCCGGATCGATTCCATCGCCGCGACGAGGCGCCTCGACACCTCGCGGTTGGAATCCTCGAGCCGGCCGGCCCGGGCGACCGCGCCGTCGAGGTCCATGGCGAGCCGCGAGCGGTCCTCGCCGAGCCGGGACAGCTCCTCCTCGAGGCCCGAGATGGTGGAGGAGGCGGCGATCCGGCGCTCGACGGCGGCCTCGAGCCGCGCGATCGCCTGGTCGATCCGCACCAACGCCGCGTCCAGGGGCGCCGTCTCCGCCATTCCGGTTCTCCGACGGGTCGGACTCCGAAGCGCCGACCGCAGCGGGAGTCATCTTGACCACGATTCTGGGCGCCTTGCCACAGCCGCGTGGACGAGGCAAGCGATCGGTCGGGGATCGCCGCGCCGATGCTCCGAAATCGCAAGAAATTTCGCAAGACCTCGGGGCGGGCGCAGGAATTCGCCGCCGGCGTTGACAGCGTCGGCTCGCCTGTTATTCATCCCGCGACCTCCGCGGGAGGTGCCGGATTTCCGGCCGGTCCGGCCGCAGCCGGCCTCCTCCGTCCGCGGCCGACCCGACGTTCCTCGAGCTCCGGACCCCCCGATGACGGACACCGCCCGCCTCAAGCCGATGGCCAACGCGATCCGCGCCCTTTCCATGGACGCGGTCGAGAAGGCCAAATCCGGCCATCCCGGCATGCCGATGGGCTGCGCCGACATCGCCGCCGTGCTGTTCGGCGACGTCATCAAGTTCGACGCCGGCGCGCCGCGCTGGCCCGACCGCGACCGCTTCGTGCTGTCGGCGGGCCACGGTTCGATGCTGCTCTACTCGGTGCTGCACCTCGTCGGCGTCGCGGACATCTCGATGGACGAGATCCGCAACTTCCGCCAGCTCGGCGCCAAGACCGCCGGCCATCCGGAATACGGCTACGCCGCCGGCATCGAGACCACCACCGGCCCGCTCGGCCAGGGCGTCGCCATGTCGGTCGGCTTCGCGATCGCCGAGCGGATGATGAACGCGCGCTTCGGCGACGACCTCGTCGACCACCGCACCTGGGTGATCGCCGGCGACGGCTGCCTGATGGAGGGCGTCAGCCACGAGGCGGTGCAGCTCGCCGGCCGGCTCGCGCTCTCCAAGCTCTGCGTGATCTGGGACGACAACGGCATCTCGATCGACGGCCACGTCTCGCTGTCCGAGGGCGGCGACATGATCGCCCGCTTCCGCGCCGCCGGCTGGGCCACGATCTCGATCGACGGCCACGACCCGGTCGCCATCGCCGAGGCGCTCGCCTTCGCCAAGGCGAGCGACAAGCCCACCCTGATCGCCGCCAAGACCACC
Organism: Oharaeibacter diazotrophicus; assembly: GCF_004362745.1. NCBI lineage: Bacteria > Pseudomonadati > Pseudomonadota > Alphaproteobacteria > Hyphomicrobiales > Pleomorphomonadaceae > Oharaeibacter > Oharaeibacter diazotrophicus. The sequence continues at coordinate 253,018 of NZ_SNXY01000007.1, forward strand.
ATCGGCTTCGGCGCGCCGAAGAAGGCCGGCAGCCACGCCGTCCACGGCTCGCCGCTCGGCGCCGAGGAGATCGCCGGCGCGCGCGCCGCGCTCGGCTGGACCGCCGCGCCCTTCGAGGTGCCCTCCGAGATCCTCGCCGACTGGCGCGCCGCCGGCGCCCGCTCGGCCGCCGCCCGCGAGGCCTGGGAGGCGCGCCACGCCGCCCTCTCGCCCGCCGAGCGCGCCGAGTTCGACCGCCGCGTCGCCGGCGACCTGCCGGAGGGCTTCGACGCCGCCTACGCCGCCTACAAGGCCGAGCTGGTGGCGACCAAGCCGAAGGTGGCGAGCCGCAAGTCTTCGGAGATGGCGCTCGAGGTGATCAACGGCCTCGTGCCGGAGATGGCCGGCGGCTCGGCCGACCTGACCGGCTCGAACCTGACCAAGACCAAGGCGCAGAAGCCGTTCCTGCCGCCGGACTACTCGGGCACCTACATCCACTACGGCATCCGCGAGTTCGGCATGGCCGCGGCCATGAACGGCATCGCGCTGCACGGCGGCCTGATCCCCTACGGCGGCACCTTCCTGGTCTTCACCGACTACTGCCGTCCGGCGATGCGGCTGTCGGCGCTGATGCACCAGCGCGTCGTCTACGTGATGACCCACGATTCGATCGGCCTCGGCGAGGACGGCCCGACCCACCAGCCGGTCGAGCATCTGGCGGCCCTGCGCGCCATCCCGAACATGCTGGTGCTGCGCCCGGCCGACGCGGTCGAGACCGCCGAGGCCTGGGAGGTCGCGCTGAAGCACCGCGCCGGCCCGTCGACCCTTGCGCTGTCGCGTCAGAACCTGCCGACCGTGCGCACCGACGCCTCGGAGAACCTCGTCGCCAAGGGCGCCTACGTGCTCGCCGACGCCGAGGGCGCCGAGGTCAGCCTGTTCGCCACCGGTTCCGAGATCGCCATCGCCCTCGACGCCAAGGCCAAGCTCGACGCCGCCGGGCACCCGACCCGGGTCGTCTCGGTGCCGAGCTTCGAGCTGTTCGCCGCCCAGCCGGAGGCCTACAAGGCCGCGGTGGTCGGCACGGCGAAGGTCAAGATCGCCGTCGAGGCGGCGATCCGCCAGGGCTGGGACGCGATCATCGGCTCCGACGGCCTGTTCGTCGGCATGCACGGCTTCGGCCTGTCGGCGCCGATCGAGGCGCTCTACCAGCATTTCGGCATCACCGCCGACGCGATCGCGGCGCTCGCGACCGAGCGTCTGGCGTGAGACCGGGGGATCCCACCGGCGCGCGCCGGCCGGATCCCGACCCCTTCTCCGCCCGGCGATTGACGCAGCGCATGGACGCGGCGTGGCGGCGGGCGGCAAGAGGAGCGCGGACACGAGGCCGATCCCCCGCGGCCTCCATCTTTCCTTCGAGTCACCCTTCGAGGAGTGTCAGATCATGGCAGTGAAGGTCGCCATCAACGGCTTCGGACGCATCGGCCGCAACGTGCTGCGCGCCATCGTCGAGTCCGGCCGGACCGACATCGAGGTCGTCGCGATCAACGATCTCGGCCCTGTCGAGACCAACGCGCACCTGATGCGTTACGACAGCGTCCACGGCAAGTTCCCGGGCACCGTCACCGTCGCCGGCGACACCATCGACGTCGGCCGCGGCCCGATCAAGGTCACCGCCGTCAAGAACCCGGCCGAGCTGCCGCACGCCGCCCTCGGCGTCGACATCGCGCTCGAGTGCACCGGCATCTTCACCTCGAAGGACAAGGCCTCGGCCCACCTCGCCGCCGGCGCCAAGCGCGTGATCGTGTCGGCCCCGGCCGACGGCGCCGACCTGACGGTGGTCTACGGCGTCAACCACGACAAGATCTCGGCCGAGCACCTCGTGCTGTCGAACGCCTCGTGCACCACCAACTGTCTCGCCCCGGTGGCCAAGGTCCTGAACGACGCGATCGGCATCGAGCGCGGCTTCATGACCACGATCCACAGCTACACCGGCGACCAGCCGACGCTGGACACGATGCACAAGGACCTCTACCGCGCCCGCGCCGCCGCGATGTCGATGATCCCGACGTCGACCGGCGCCGCCAAGGCGGTCGGCCTCGTGCTGCCGGAGCTCAAGGGCAAGCTCGACGGCGTCGCGATCCGCGTGCCGACCCCGAACGTCTCGGTGGTCGACCTCGTCTTCACCGCCAAGCGCGAGACCTCGGTGGCCGAGGTCAACGCCGCGATCAAGGCGGCGGCCGACGGCCCGCTGAAGGGCGTGCTCGGCTACACCAACGACCCGAACGTCTCGATCGACTTCAACCACGACCCGCATTCGTCGACCTTCCACATGGACCAGACCAAGGTCATGGACGGCACGATGGTGCGCATCCTGTCCTGGTACGATAACGAGTGGGGCTTCTCGAACCGCATGGCCGACACGGCCGTCGCGGTCGGCCGGACGCTCTGATCCACGAGGCCCCGCCGGCGACGGCGGGGCCTTTTTCGACATGACGGGAGCGTGGGCCACCGCGCCGACGGTTCCGATCCCAAGAAGAAACGACGGAGCCCCCATGTCCGCCTTCAAGACCATCGACGACGCCGACGTCGCCGCCAAGCGCGTGCTGGTGCGCGTCGACCTCAACGTTCCCATGGAGAACGGCGTCGTCACCGACGCCACCCGCATCGAGCGCATCGTCCCGACGATCCGCGATCTCGCCGACCGCGGCGCCAAGGTGATCCTGCTCGCCCACTTCGGCCGCCCCAAGGGCGAGCGCAAGCCCGAGGACAGCCTGAAGCCGGTGGTGGCGCCGCTGGCAAAGGCGCTCGGCAGGCCGGTCGCCTTCGCCGATGACTGCGTCGGCGAAGTCGCCGCCGCGGCGATCGACGTGCTGGCGCCGGGCGAGGTGCTGCTGCTCGAGAACACCCGCTACCACAAGGGCGAGGAGAAGAACGACCCGGCGCTGGTGGCGAAGCTCGCCGCCCTCGGCGACCTCTACGTCAACGACGCCTTCTCGGCCGCCCACCGCGCCCACGCCTCCACCGAGGGCCTCGCCCACGCGCTGCCGGCCTACGCCGGCCGCACCATGCAGGCCGAACTGACCGCCCTCGGCGCAGCGCTCGGCCAGCCGAAGCGGCCGGTGATCGCGATCGTCGGCGGCGCCAAGGTCTCCACCAAGATCGACCTCCTCGAGAACCTCGTCGGCAAGGTCGACATCCTGGTGATCGGCGGCGGCATGGCCAACACCTTCCTCGCCGCCAAGGGCGTCGCCGTCGGCAAGTCGCTGTGCGAGCACGACCTCGCCGAGACGGCGACGCGCATCATGGCCAAGGCCGCCACGACCGGCTGCGAGATCCTGTTGCCGGTCGACGCCGTGGTCGCCCGCGAGTTCAAGGCCGGCGCCGCCAACGAGACCGTCGACGTCGCCGCCGTGCCGGCCGACGCGATGATCCTCGACGTCGGTCCGCAGTCGGTCGCCGCGGTGTCGGCCGCGATCGACCGTGCCGCGACGCTGATCTGGAACGGCCCGCTCGGCGCCTTCGAGATCCAGCCGTTCGACGCCGCCACCGTCGAGGCCGCCCGCCACGCCGCGGCGCGCACGACGGCCGGCGCGCTGCTGTCGGTCGCCGGCGGCGGCGACACGGTGGCCGCGCTCAACCACGCCGGCGTCGCCGAGACCTTCACCTACGTCTCGACCGCCGGCGGCGCCTTCCTGGAGTGGATGGAAGGCAAGGAACTGCCGGGCGTCGCCGCGCTGACGCGCTGACGTTTCCTTCACAGATCCTTATCCATGATCGGACGACCCCCGACCCCGCGCCGGCCCGGCGCGGGGTTCGTCGTTTCGCCGCATTCGGGCGCCAAGCCTCGCCCACATCCCGGAGACCACCCTTGCGCGCCCGCCTGTTCCTGATCACGCCCGAGACCGTCGACCTCGCCGCCTTCCTGCCGGCCCTCGACGCCGCGCTCGCCGGCGGCGACGTCGCCTCGCTATTGATCACGCCGCAGAACGACTACCAGACGGTCTGCGAGGCGCTGACGCCGCGCGCCCAGGCCCGCGACGTCGCGGTGCTGGTGGTCGACGACAGCCGGGTGATGGGCCGCGCCAAGGCCGACGGGCTGCACGTCGCCGCCGGGCCGGCCGCGCTCGCCGAGGCGATCGGGGCGTTGCAGCCGAAGGCGATCGTCGGCGCCGGCGTCATCAAGACTCGCCACGAGGCGATGGCGGCGGGCGAGGCCGGGGCCGACTACGTCTTCTTCGGCATGCTCGACAAGCCCGAGGAGTCCGAGGCGCATCGCAAGACCCTCGACCTCGGCGGCTGGTGGGCCGAGTTGTTCGAGCCGCCCTGCGTGCTGCTCGCCGGCACCTCCGAGCAGTCGGTCGCCGACTGCGCGGCCACCGGCGCCGACTTCGTCGCGGTCCGCCACGCGGTCTGGGACCATCCGGACGGACCGGGCGCCGCCGTGACGGCGCTGAACGCCGTGCTCGACCGCGCCGCCGGGGCGGCCGGGGGGCGGGCGTGAAGATCCCCGCCGCCGCCGTCGTCGCGCTGCTCCTCGCCGGGAGCGCGCCCGCTTCCGCCGCCGGGGACGAGCCGCCGCCGGTGGTGGTCCGCACCACGCCGGAGGCGCCGGACGCGGCGGCGAACCGGGACGTCTCGGTCGCGCCGACGCCCGAGACCGCGGTCGAGCCCTTCGCCGCGCCGCTGACGCGCTTCGACCCGCTCGCCGGTCTGCCCGATCCCGACAAGGTCGACTACGCCTACGGCGCGTTCCAGCGCGGCGCCTATCTCACCGCCTTCGCCCGCGCCATCAAGCGCGCCGAGGCCGGCGAGGCGACGGCGCAGACGCTAGTCGGCTATCTCTACGCCAACGGCCTCGGCGTCGCCCGCGATCCGAAGGAGGCCGCGGTCTGGTACGGCCTCGCGGCCGGACACGGCGACGGATCGGCCATGGTCGAGCTCGCCAACCTGCACGCCCTCGGCCTCGGCGTGCCGCGCGACCTCGCCAAGGCCCGCGCGCTGCTCGAGAAGGCCGACGCCATGGGCGTCGGCGGCGCCGCCTACGCGCTCGGTCTCGTCCACCTCGACCCGGACGGCGGCGAGGCGGATCCGGCCGAGGCGGCCGCCCTGTTCGCCAAGGCCGCCGCCCTCGGCGACGTCGACGCGCAATACGCCCTCGCCAATCTCTACGCCGCCGGCCGCGGCGTCGCCCAGAGCGACGTCGAGGCCGCCCGCCACATGGGCGAGGCCGCCCGCGGCGGCCACGTCGGCGCGCAGATCGAATACGGCATCATGGTCTTCAACGGGAAGGGCGTCGCCGCCGACGAGGCCACCGCCGCGGCCTGGTTCCGCCTCGCCGCCCGCGCCGGCAACCCGATCGCGCAGAACCGGCTCGCCCGGCTCTACGCCGCCGGCCGCGGCGTGCCGCAGGACCTGAAGCAGGCGGCGAAGTGGCACTTCCGCGCCCGCCTCGCCGGGCTCGACGACCCCTGGCTCGACGGCGAGGTCGCCAAGCTCGCCCCGGCCGACCGCGACGCCGCCGCGGCGGTCGCCGCCGACGCCAAGGCGGAGTGACGGCCGCTCGCCCGCGCGCCCCGCGGGCCGGCCCTGCGCCGCGCGGGCCTTGAAAAACGCCGTCATGTGTGGTGCCTACGCGCACCTTCCTCCCGTCCGTCCGAGAAAGCACGCCGATGGCCCGCTCCGCACTCCTCAACGTCATGGTCCAGGCCGTCCGCAAGGCGGGACGCGGCCTCACCCGCGACTTCGGCGAGGTGGAGAACCTGCAGGTGTCGCTGAAGGGGCCGGGCGACTTCGTCTCGGCCGCCGACAAGCGCTCGGAGCAGGTGCTCTATGAGGAACTGAAGAAGGCGCGGCCGGCCTTCGGCTTCCTGATGGAGGAACGCGGCGAGGTCGTCGGCACCGACGAGAACCACCGCTGGGTCGTCGATCCGCTCGACGGCACCACCAACTTCCTGCACGGCATCCCGGCCTTCGCGATCTCGGTGGCGCTGGAGCGCGCCGGCGTGCCGGTGGCCGGCGTGATCTACAACCCCGTCACCGACGAACTCTACACCGCCGAGCGCGGTGGCGGCGCCTTCGTCAACGACCGCCGGCTGCGCGTCGCCGCCCGCCGCGAGATGCCCGACTGCGTCATCGCCACCGGCATCCCGCACCTCGGCCGCGGCGACCACGGCGCCTATCTCGGCGAGCTGCGCCAGGTGATGGCCAACTGCGCCGGCATCCGCCGGGTCGGCTCGGCGGCGCTCGACCTCGCCTATGTGGCGGCCGGCCGCTTCGACGGCTTCTGGGAGCGCGGCCTGTCGCCGTGGGACACCTCGGCCGGCTGGCTGATGGTCAAGGAGGCCGGCGGCTTCGTCTCCGACATCGACGGCAAGGAGCGCGTCCACGAGACCCGCACCATCGTCGCCGGCAACGAGGAGATCCACCGCCAGCTGCTCGCCACGCTCGCGCGCGCTCGCGGCTGACGGACGTCGGTGACGGGCGGGCCCGACCGGCCGGGGCGACCCCGCCTGCCCCCGCCGGGGAGAAGCCCGTGGATCGCGGGGCCGGTGCGGCGCAAGGCACCGTCGCCGGCCATTTCCTTCCGCCACAAATCGCGTTTACTGTCGCGGCCGACACCCGGGGACCCGACGCGACCATGGCGAGAGAGATCGACGGAACCAGGCTTTCCAGCCCGCAGGTCTACCTGTGGCGGATGGTGATCTTCCTGATCATCGCCGCCTTCCTCGTGCTGCTGCTCTATCGCCAGATCCAGACCGCCTTCCTCGCCAATCCCGGGCTCAACGGCCTGATCTTCGCGGTCGGGCTGGTCGGGATCATCCTGATCTTCCGGCAGGTGGTCCGGCTGTTCCCGGAGGTGCGCTGGGTCAACGCCTACCGCTACGGCGAGCCCGGCCTCGAGGTGCGCAGCCCGCCGGTGCTGCTCGGGCCGATGGCGACGCTGCTCGGCGACCGTCTCGGCCGGCAGTCGATCTCGACCCAGGCGATGCGTTCGCTGCTCGATTCGATCGCGACCCGCCTCGACGAGGCGCGCGACATCTCGCGCTACATGACCGGCCTCCTGGTCTTCCTCGGCCTGCTCGGCACCTTCTACGGCCTGATCGCGACCGTGACCTCGGTCGGCAACACCATCCAGGCGCTCGACGTCGGCTCGGGGCAGGCCGGCGTCATCTTCGAGGACCTCAAGGCCGGCCTGCAGGCGCCGCTGTCGGGCATGGGCACGGCCTTCTCGTCCTCGCTGTTCGGCCTCGCCGGCTCGCTGGTGCTCGGCTTCCTCGACCTCCAGGCCGGTCAGGCGCAGAACCGTTTCTACCTCGACCTCGAGGACTGGCTCTCGACCCAGGCCGATCTCGATGCCGGCGAGATCGGCGACGCGGTCCGCCGGGCCTCCAACGCCGAGGAACTGCGCACGGCGATCGACCGGCTGACCCGGATCGTCCAGGACGGCGGCGGCGGCGGCGGGGCCAACGGCCTTCGCACCAATCAGGCGCTCGCCAACCTCGCCGAGGGCATCCAGGGCCTCGTCCAGCACATGCGCAGCGAACAGCAGATGGTGCGCGGCTGGGCGGAGGCGCAGGGCCAGCAGCAGAAGGAGATCCGCCGGCTGCTCGAACTCCTCAACGGCGCGCTGGAGCGCAGCGTCCGCGACTGACGTCGCCGCCGCGACGTTCCCGCCCCCCGCCGGGCACGACCGTTCGACCGGAGCCCCCAGATGGCACTCGCCCGCCGCCGCTTCAGCACCCAGCAGGACTACTGGCCCGCCTTCGTCGACATGCTGACGACGCTGGTGCTGTCGATCATCTTCCTGCTGTCGATCTTCATGCTGGCCCAGTATTTCCTCAGCCAGCAGATCACCGACCGCGACACCGTGCTGAACCGCCTCAACGGTCAGATCGCCGAACTCACCGAACTCCTGGCGCTCGAACGCGCCAACAAGCGCGACCTTGAGGACAACGTCGCCACCCTGCAGGCCAACCTCGCCGAGGCCGAGGCGGCGCGTGCCGCGCTCGCCGGCCAGCTCGACGCCAAGTCCGGGGCGGCGAGCGCGGCCGGCGACCAGGTCGGTGTCCTCACCTCGCAGCTCGCCGACGAGAAGCGCGTCGGCCAGCGCGCGCTCGCCCAGGTCGAGCTCCTGAACCAGCAGATCGCGGCGCTGCGCCGCCAGATCGCCGCGCTCGAGGACGCGCTCGGCGCGTCCGAGCAGCGCGACCGCGAGAGTTCGGCCAAGATCGCCGACCTCGGCAAGCGCCTCAACGTGGCGCTGGCGCAGCGGGTGCAGGAACTGTCGCGCTACCGCTCGGACTTCTTCGGCCGCCTGCGCGAGATCCTGTCGCAGCGCTCCGACATCCGCGTCGTCGGCGACCGCTTCGTGTTCCAGTCCGAGGTGCTGTTCGATTCGGGCCAGCCCGACGTCAACGTCGCCGGTCAGGGCGAACTCGACAAGCTCGCCGCCGCGCTGATCGAGCTCGAGGGCCAGATCCCGCCGGAGATCGGCTGGGTGCTCCGGGTCGACGGCCACACCGACGCGCGGCCGCTGTCCGGCTCCGGCCGCTTCCGCGACAACTGGGAGCTCTCGGCGGCGCGCGCGATCTCGGTGGTGAAGTACCTGATCGGCAAGGGCGTGTCGCCGAACCACCTCGTCGCCGCCGGCTTCGGCGAGTTCCAGCCGCTGGAGGCCGGCGACGGCGACGAGGTCAACGCCCGCAACCGCCGCATCGAACTCAAGCTCACCGAGCGCTGAGGCGGGCCCACGGCCTTCGCGTTACATCCGCAAACAATTGTTGACCATTCGCGGCGAGGATCCGTCCTAAGATGGGACGATCCCCGCTCTCGGAACGACTGGAACCCTCGGAACCCCCATGGCCCGCACCTACTTCGGCACCGACGGCATCCGCGGCACGGCGAACCGCTTCCCGATCACGCCCGACGTCGCGCTGAAGGTCGGCATGGCCGCCGGCCTCGCCTTCCGCCGCGGCAGCCATCGCCACCGCGTCGTCATCGGCAAGGACACGCGGCTGTCCGGCTACATGATCGAGCCGGCGCTGACCGCCGGCTTCACCGCCGTCGGCGTCGACGTGTTCCTGACCGGACCGGTGCCGACCCCGGCGGTGGCGATGCTGACGCGCTCGCTGCGCGCCGACCTCGGCGTGATGATCTCCGCCTCGCACAATCCCTTTGCCGACAACGGCATCAAGTTGTTCGGGCCCGACGGCTACAAGCTCTCCGACGAGGTCGAGGCCGAGATCGAGCAGTTGATCGAATCCGACCTGTCGTCGCGCCTCGCCGGCTCGTCCGACCTCGGCCGGACCAAGCGCGTCGACGGCGACCGCGCCCGCTACGTCGAATTCGCCAAGCGTACGCTGCCCAAGCAGATCTCGCTCGGGGGCCTGCGCGTCGTGGTCGACTGCGCCAACGGCGCCGCCTACAAGGTCGCCCCGGAGGTGCTGTGGGAACTCGGCGCCGACGTCGTCACCCTCGGCGTCGAGCCGGACGGCCTCAACATCAACCGCGACTGCGGCTCGACCTCGCTCGCCGCGGTGCGGCGCAAGGTCCACGAGGTGCGCGCCGACATCGGCATCGCCCTCGACGGCGACGCCGACCGCGTCATCATCATCGACGAGAAGGGGCAGGTGGTCGACGGCGACCAGCTGATGGCCGTGGTGGCAGAGTCCTTCGCCGAGGACCGCCGGCTGGCGCGGCCGGGCATCGTCGCCACGGTGATGTCGAACCTCGGCCTCGAGCGCCATCTCCAGGGCCTCGGCCTCGAGCTCCTGCGCACCAAGGTCGGCGACCGCTACGTCGTCGAGGCGATGCGCGCCCACGGCTACAACGTTGGCGGCGAGCAGTCCGGCCACATCGTGCTGTCGGACTACACCACCACCGGCGACGGTCTCGTGGCGGCGCTGCAGGTGCTCGCCGTGGTCAAGAAGCACGGCCGGCCCGTCAGCGAGGTCTGCCACCGCTTCGAGCCGGTGCCGCAGATCCTCAAGAACGTCCGCACCCGCGGCGGCAAGCCGCTCGACTTCGACGACGTCCGCACCGCGATCGCCCGCGCCCAGGAGCGCCTCGGCGCCGGCGGCCGCATCCTGGTGCGCCCGTCCGGGACCGAGCCGCTGATTCGCGTGATGGGCGAGGGCGACGACGCCCCGCTGGTCGAAGAGGTGGTCGGCGACATCGTCGACGCGATCGCTCGGGTCGCCGCCTGACCCTTTCACCGTCGTCCGAAGCCGTTCCGACACCCGCGGACCAGCGTCCGCGGGTGTCTTCGTTCCGAAACACGGCAATCCCTATACGCTGCGGCAAGGTTAATCGACGTGGTTAAGTCCCGATTAACCGTCGTCTCCTAAGGTCGATCCCGAAGCGAATTCCGATCGGGCGGTGCAACCGGTCGGTCGCGTCCAGAAGGGATTGGATCCATGCGCTCTCTCCTCACGGCTTCGACCTTCGCCCTGGCGGCCGCGATCGTCTGCCTGGCGCCCGTCGGCGCGGTCCGCGCCGCGGACATGCCCGAGTATCCCCCGGTGATCGACACGCCGGAGCCGCTGCCGCTGCCGGCCGTCGGTGGCTGGTACCTGCGCGGCGACATTGGCTACAAGGTCTACGGCGATCCCGAGATGGCCCTGTCCAACTCGAACTACGCCGGCTTCGACGCCTCGACGGCCAAGGGCTTCCACGAGGATGCCGGCGACGCCTTCGCGGTCGGCATCGGCGCGGGTTACAAGTTCAACGACTACCTGCGCGCCGACGTCACGCTCGACTACGAGACCCCTTCGACCTTCTCGAGCCGTCTGTTCTGCCCGGGCGGCTGCACCGACACCTACTCGCGCGAGTTCGCCGACATCTCGGCGTGGAGTGCCCTCGTCAACGGCTACGTCGACCTCGGCACCTACTACGGTGTGACGCCCTACGTCGGCGCCGGCATCGGCGCGAGCTACCTGCTCACCGACGACGTCTACTCGCGCTACGACAACACCCGCGACGACTACAAGGGCGACGGCAAGTGGAATTTCGCCTGGGCCCTCATGGCCGGCGCGTCCTACGCCATCAACCCGCAGTGGTCGGTCGACCTCGGCTACCGTTACCTGAACCTCGGCGATGCCCAGTCGGGCGTGATCACCGCCGGCGACGGCACCACGACCCGGATCGACTACAAGAACATCGACGCCCACGAAGTCCGCCTCGGTCTGCGCTACAACCTCTACTGACCGATCCGCGGCCCCCGCGCCGCCCGATCCGAGACCCGAGAGCCCGGCCCCCGTGCCGGGCTTTTCGCATTTTCGCGCGGCGGGCGCAGAGCCCGTTCGACCTCGACCCCGAGGGCCTGTCTTTCCGGTTTGTTTCGGCGTAGACTTTTCGCGTTGTGACATGTGTTCGATGCGTACCGAAGTCTTTTGACAGTTATTTTCCGGGAGGGGTCATGTTCCACCATCTGCGCCATCTCGGCGTCCACGCGCTCGTCGGTGCCACGCTCGCATTCGGCGCGGGGGGCGCCTTCGCCGGCGAGAAGACGGTCACGTCGCTCGTGGTTTCGCCCAACAAGTCCGTCTACGGCCAGCCGGTCACGCTGACGGCGACCGTCAAGGCGCCCGGCGACGTGGTCGCCGTCGAGGGCGGCACGGTCGAGTTCAAGCGCGGCGACCTGTCGCTCGGCATCGCCATGGTCTCCGGCGGCCTGGCGATCATCGAGGTCGCCGGCGCGCTGCCCGGTGCGAAGCCGGTCGTCGCCGTCTACGACGGCACCGAGGCCTTCGAGGATTCGACCTCGCGGCCGGCCGGCCTGATCGTCGGCCTCGCCAAGACCTCGACGGCCCTGACGCTGCTCGGGACCCCGCGCCCCGGCGCCACGATGATCGCCAAGGCGTCCGTCCAGGCCCTGGCGCCCTCCAAGGCGTCGCCGGTCGGCTCGGTGACGTTCCGTCTCGGCGCCCGGACGATCGGCAGCGCCGTGGTCGGCCTCGACGGTACGGCCTCGCTGCCGTTCACCGTGGCGGCGGCCGGTCCCTACAGGCTGCTCGCGATCTTCAAGGCCGCCTCGGCCGATGCCGGCTTCCAGGCCTCGACCTCGCGGCCGCTGATCTTCGAGGCGAGCTACGCGACCGGTCCGGAGACCGTGATCGCCCGCGGTGCCAACCTGAAGCTCGCCGCCGGCAAGATCGGCTTCGCCAACAGCGACGTGCTCTGGACGGTCGACGACAAGGGCGCGTCCCAGTTGTTCGGCTGCGAGGTCGGCGACGCCGCGCCGGACCTGTCCGCCTGCACGCCGGTGCTGCTCGAGAATTTCGGGGTGACCGGGGTCGACGACCTCGAGACCTCCATCGGCGGCCTGACGCTGCCCGGCGTCAACCTCGGCGCGGTCGTCGCCACGGTGCCGAACCGCAAATCGGGTCGGTCGCTCTACGTGGGGCTGTTCAAGTCGTCGCCGTTGGCGCTGATCAACAAGGCCGTGTTCGACGATCTGCTCTACAGCGGCGCATCCGTGGCCGCCACGATCGGCAGCGAGGTGATCGTCGCCTATGTCGCGCAGGATCCGAGCCTCGGCGGCTCGTCGGTCTACTACCGCCGCTTCAAGGCCGGCGACCTGTCGCCGGTCGGCGGGCCGGTGCTGGTGGCCAGCAGCGACGGCGTGATCGTCGACACGGCGGTCGGCACCGACATGGCCTCGACCACCAAGGGCTTCTACGTCGGTTGGATCGACGGCGGCATCCCGAAGGTGCAGCGCTACAAGGCGAGCGGCGATCCGGTCGGCCCGACCAAGCCGATCTCGCCCGTGGTGGCGGAGGACGTCGACAACCTCGACATCTCCGGCGTCGTCAAGCCGATGGGCACGGTCGCGGCGTGGCAGCAGGCCGCCGCCAAGACCGCGGCGCCGCTCGACGTGCGGATGCGACGCTACGACGTCGCCGGCCACGGCCTCGCGCTCACCGGCGTGGCGACCGACCCCAAGGGCGCGCAGAGCCAGCCGGACGAGGACTGGTTCCGGACGTTCGGCTGGGCGACGGTGTGGACGACGCCGGACGCGTCCGGCTCCGGCGTCGCCGCCAAGCTGTTCGACGCCACCGGCAAGGCGATCGGGGGCGAATTCGCCGTCAACGCCGGCAACGCCGGTGACCAGGACGGGCCGGAAGTGGCCACCACGTTGTCGCTGAAGCGCCCGAACGACTTCTACGTGTTCTGGCGGTCGCGCGCGCCGGGCTCCAGCGTCGACACGCTGGTCGGCCGGCGGTTCACCCGCTGATCGACGGACCGGACGGCACGGGAACGATCGGGGGCGGCGCCGTCGGCGCCGCCCCTTTCACGTCGCGTGGGCGGCCACGGTGGCGACCACGGTCGCGCGCGCCGGGCGGATTGTTTCGCTCGGGGCGGGTTCGCGAAGGCGCAGGCGCGGCTGGAGGTGGTGAAAGACGCGATTTCTTTCAAGGACGAGCCTCCATTTGGGGTCTTGCCGCATTGTGTCCGTCAAAACACGCAGCTAACGTCCGTGCCGGTCTGAACACCTCTCGGGGGGGCACGATGTCGATTTTCCACGGGCGCACGCATTTCGCGGCCGCCGTTCTCGCCGGTCTGGCCTTCGCGCCCGCGGGCACGGCCCTCGCGGCCGACACGGTGACGAAGCTGGCGGTGTCGCCGGCCAAGGCGGTCTACGGCCAGCCGGTCACCTTCACCGCGACGGTGACCGAGAAGGGCGGCACCACGCCGGTCTCGGGCGGCACGGTCGAGTTCAAGCGCGGCGGCGTCTCGCTCGGCAGCGCCGCCGTCGTCGACGGCAAGGCGACCCTGGTGGTCGCGACCCCGGCCACCGGTGCGGCCTCGGCCACCGCCGCCTTCGGCGGCAGCGGCGACGACAAGGCATCGACCTCGAAGGCGACGGCGCTGCTGGTGTCCTTCGCCAAGACGACCACGGCGCTGACGCTGTCGGACTACACGATCCACACCAAGACCAACTTCAACGCCATGGTGGAAGTCGGCGCGGTGGCGCCGTCGGTTGCGGTGCCTGCCGGTTCGGTTCAATTCAAGCTCGGCACCAAGGTGGTCGGCACCGTCCCCCTCGACGAGAACGGCAGGGCGGTGTTGCAGCTCCAGGTGCCGCTGCCGGTGCCGTATCAGATGGTCGCCACCTACAAGCCGACGGCCAAGCTCGGCTTCCAGGCCTCGACCTCGAAGAAGGTCGCCTTCCAGGGCACCTACGCCGTCTCGGACGAGGTCGAACTCGGCAAGGGCAACAACGTCACCTATGCCACGGCCAAGAACGCGTCGGGTGTCATGGTGGTCTGGGCCAAGCAGAACGCCCAGTTCAAGACCGACCTGAAGACCTGCCTCCTGCTGTCCGAAGCCGCGCCCACGACCACCGGCTGCGTCGCGACCACCACGATCGACGCCCGGAACTTCAAGGATCTGGTCGCGACGGCGGCGGTCAATGTGGGGCTCGGCGTCTCCGGGCTGGTGGTGGCGGGCGTGATCATCGACCCCGTCACCAAGGCCTCGTCCGTGTGGGTCGGCTACATCGGTGTCGACGGCAAGCTGGTCGCCTCCACCACCCTGACCGGCCCCGGTCTCGGTGTGCTCGCCCCGTCGGTGACCTCTCTCTACAACGGCGACGTCGTGCTGACCTACTCGGCGATCGACGCGACCGGTGCCTCCACGGTCAACGCCAAGGTCTTCCAGATCGAAACGAAGTCGCTCCGCGCGGTCGGCGATCCGGTCGTGGTCGCCACGTCGACGGCGCGGGTTCTCTCGACGTCGGTCGCCACCGACTACAGCACGGCGATCAAGGGCTTCTCGGTCGGCTGGGTCGTCGACACCTCGGTCGCCTACATCCGCCGCTACAATGCCAGCGCCATCGCGATGGGCGCCGCCAAGCCGATCAACCCGGTCGCGAAGCAGAACCTGACGCAGCTCGACCTCGAGGGTGTCGTGCAGCCGACGGGCGTGATCGCGACCTGGACCGAGGAGGCCACCGGCGCCGCCGCGCCGACCGACGTGCGCGCGCGCCGCTACGACGTCGCCGGCAACGGCCTCGCGATCACCGGCGCCGCCACCGACCCGAAGGGTGCGCAGTCGCAGTCCTACAGCGACGTGCTCGTCCAACTCGGCGGCTGGGGCACCGTCTGGGCGTCGCCGGACGCGTTCCTGACCGGTGTCTACGGCAAGCTGTTCGACAAGACCGGCAAGGCCACGTCGCCCGAGTTCCCGCTGAACGTCACGACGGCCGGCATCCAGAAGGAGCCGAAGCTGGCGTCGGGCGCGCTGTCCCGCGACTTCTTCGGCTTCTGGCTGAACCAGAACGCCGACAACTCGACCTCGCTGATCGCGCGCCGCTTCAAGCCCTGATCCGGGCGGGCGGCCCCGAAACGACGAAGGGCGGCGCCGGCGGTGCCGCCCTTTTTCGTTGCGCGTGGCGCAGTCGGACCTCGCCCGCACCGCGGTCGGCGCTCACCCTCGGTGCGGGTCCGCGGCGGTGCAACTGCACTGCCCGGTGGCAGAACCCGCGGATTCTTCACGCGAATGGTTACCATGTGGGGCGTTAGTGCATTGTCTCCGTTAACCGCCGCCGCTAAGGTCGCCGCCCATCGGGACACCTCTCGGGGGGCATGATGTCGAATTCCCACTGGCGCAAGCGCTTCGCGGCCGCCGTTCTCGCCGGTCTGGCCTTCGCGCCGGCGGGTGCGGCCCTCGCGGCGGACACGGTGACCTCGCTGGCGGTGTCGCCGGCCAAGGCGGTCTACGGCCAGCCGGTCACCTTCACCGCGACGGTGACGCAGAAGGGCGGCACGACGCCGGTCTCGGACGGCACGGTCGAGTTCAAGCGCGGCGGCGTTTCGCTCGGCAGCGCCGACGTGGTCGACGGCAAGGCGACCCTGGTGGTCGCGGCCCCCAAGGCCGGCGCGGCCTCGGCCACCGCGGCCTTCGGTGGCAGCGGCGACGACAAGGCGTCGACCTCGAAGGCGGCGTCGCTGCTGGTGTCCTTCGCCAAGACGACGACGGCGCTGACGCTGCCGGGCACGTCGTTCCACACCGACACCAAGTTCACCGCCACGGCGACGGTCGCCGCGGTGGCGCCGTCGGTGGCGGTGCCTTCCGGCTCGGTGCAGTTCAAGCTCGACACCAAGGTGCTCGGCACGGTCGCCCTCGATGCCACCGGCAAGGCGTCGCTCGAGCTCGCGCTGCCGCTGCCGCAGTCGTATCAGCTGGTGGCGACCTACAAGCCGACGGCCAAGCTCGGCTTCCAGGCCTCGACCTCGCCGAAGGCGCTGGTCGAAGGCACCTACGCCGCTTCCGGTGAGGCCGTGCTCGATACCGGCCGGGACCTGATCTACGCGGCGACGACGTTCCAGTACAGTCCGTCCGTGGTCTGGGCCAAGCGGGGCAGCGACGGCACCTCGACGGACGTCACGATCTGCATCCACTGGGAGGGCGGGACGCCGTCGACCGGGCCTTGCAGGAAGGCGACGACGCTCGCCAATGCGGCGCTCTCGGACCTGACGATGTCGCCGACCGGCCTTCCGACATCCAAGGGCTCCCAGACGATCGCGGTCGCCGGCGTGATCACCGCAACCGGCGCGGCGACCAAGTCGATCTGGATCGCCACCATCGACAACAGGGGCGCCCTTCGGCATGCCGTCACGCTGACCGGCCCCGTCGGCGGCGTCCACGCGCCGGCCCTCACGGTGCTCGCCAACGACAACTTCGTGCTGACCTACGTGGCGGTCGACGCCGCCGGTACGTCCACAATCCATGCGCAGATCTACACACTGGACAGCGTGACAAGGGTGTTCACGGCGGTCGGCGACCCGATCGTGGTCGCGACGTCGGCGAAGCCGGTCGCGGTGACGTCGGTCGCCACCGACTTCAGCACCACCAACAAGGGCTTCTCGGTCGGTTGGGTGGTCGACGGCGCGCAGCCGTTCGTCCGTCGCTACGACGGCACGGGCAAGGCGCTCGGCGATGCCAAGGCGATCAACCCGGTGGCGACGCAGGGCGTGTCCGAGCTCGATCTCGAGGGCATCGGCGAGCCGATGGGCGTGGTCGCCACCTGGACCCAGAAGGCGACCGGCGCCGCTGCTCCGCTCGACGTCCGGATCCGCCGCTACGACGTCGGCGGCAACGGCCTGAATCTGGCGGGCATCGCGACCAATCCGAAGGGGGCGCAGTCGCAGGCCCGCAGCACCGGATTCCAGCTCGGCGGCTGGGGCACCGTCTGGACGTCGCCCGACGCCGACCGGACCGGCATCTACGGCAAGCTGTTCGACAAGACCGGCAAGGCGACGTCGGCGGACTTCCGGCTCAACGCCACGACGAAGGGCGTCCAGTCCTCGGCGGCCATCGCCGTCGGCCTGCACGGCAGGCCCGATTTCATCGTCTACTGGCTGTCCGACAACGGCGACGGCACGTCATCGCTGACCGCACGCCGCTTCCTGCCCTGACCGGCACGGGACGTCGTCGGAACGACGCAAAGGGGGCGGTGCCGCGGGGCGCCGCCCCTTTTTCTCGCGGGCACGGCAGGACCCGTCGACGGCGCCGGCGCGTGGTGCCGACCGGTCCCGCCCGCCGGACGCCGCGCCGCGACGGCCCCGGCGCGGGACCTTGGCGGGGCGGTCGCACTCGGCGGTGGCGGAACCCCTTGGCCCGATTGCGAAATCGCTAACCGTACGAGGCGTTGCCGCGTTGTTTCGGCGCAACCGCGCCGCTATCGTCCCCGTCCGACGGGACGCGTCGCGGAGGGGCACGATGTCGAATTCCAATTGGCGCCGGTATTTCGCGGCCGCCGTTCTCCTGACATCGGCCTTCGCGCCGGCAGGTCCCGCGCTCGCCGCCGACACGGTCACCGCGCTGGCGGTGTCGCCGGCCAAGGCGGTCTACGGCCAGCCGGTGACCTTCACCGCGACGGTGACGCGGAAAGGCGGCACGACGCCGGTCTCGGGTGGCACGGTCGCGTTCACGCGCGGCGGCGTCGCGCTCGGCAGCGCCGCCGTCGTCGACGGCAAGGCGACCCTGGTGGTTCCGGCGCCGAAGGCCGGTGCGGCCGGGGCGACGGCGGCCTTCGGTGGCAGCGGCGACGACACCGCCTCGACCTCGAAGGCGGCCGCGCTGCTGGTGTCCTACGCCAGGACGACCACCGCACTGACGCTGCCGGGCACGTCGTTCCACGTCAAATCGAAGTTCACCGCCACGGCGACGGTCGTCGCGTCGGCGCCGTCGATGGCCGTGCCCACGGGTTCCGTGCAGTTCAAGCTCGACACCAAGGTGCTCGGCACGGTCGCCCTCGACGCGGCCGGCAAGGCGTCGCTCAAACTCTCGGCGCCGCTGCCACGGACCTACCAGCTGGTCGCGACCTACAAGCCGACGGCCAAGCTCGGCTTCCAGGCTTCGACGTCGAAGACGGCCTTCGTCGAGGGCACCTATGCCGCCTCCAACGAGGTCGTGCTCGCCACCGGCCGGGACATGACCTATGCGGTCGCGACGCTCGGGAGGCAACCGGCCGTGGCCTGGGCCCAGCGAGGACGCAACGGCGCGTCGAAGGTCGTCAATGTCTGCTACCACTCCTCCATGACCACGATTTCCAACGTGCATTGCAGAAAAGTCGTGATGCCCGCCGAGATCACGCTCTCGGACCTGACCATGTCGCCGACCGGTCTGCCGACGTCCGATGGTGCAAGCTCCGTCGCCGTCGCCGGCGTGATCACCGACCCCGACTTCGCGACGAAGTCGATCTGGCTCGCCTGCATCGACCGAACCACCGGGCTGGAGGGCACGCTCGAGCTGGCCGACGCCGGCCGCGACGTCCTGGCGCCGGCACTCGGAGTGCTCGCCAGCGACAACTTCGTGCTGACCTACGCGGCGGTCGACGCCTCCGGCGCATCCACGGTCTTCGCGCAGATCTACACGCAGGGGGGTATCGAGAGGGGCCCGACGCCGGTCGGCGCCCCGATCGTGGTCGCGACGTCGGCGAAGCCGGTGGCGGTGACGTCGGTCGCCACCGACTTCAGCACCACCACCAAGGGCTTCTCGGTCGGCTGGGTGGTCGACGGCGCGCAACCGTTCGTCCGTCGCTACGACGGCACGGGCAAGGCGCTCGGCGAAGCCAGGGCGATCGACCCGGTGGCGTCGGAGGGTGTGACCGAACTCGACGTCGAGGGCATCGGCGAGCCGATGGGCATGGTCGCCACCTGGACCCGGAAGGCCACCGGCGCGTCCGCTCCGCTCGACGTCCGGATCCGCCGCCACGACGTCGGCGGCAACGGCCTGCAGCTGGCGGGCATCGCGACCAACCCCAGGGGTTCGCAGTCGCAGGCCCGCAGCACCGGCTTCACGCTCGGCGGCTGGGGCACCGTCTGGACGTCCCCCGACGCCGACCGGACGGGCATCTACGGCAAGCTGTTCGACAAGACCGGCAAGGCGACGTCCGCGGACTTCCGGCTCAACGCCACGACGAAGGGCGCCCAGAGTGCGCCGAGCATCGCCGCCGTCCTGGGCGTCGAGCCCGATTTCGTCGCCTATTGGCTGACGGACAACGGCGACGGCACGACCTCGCTGATCGCGCGCCACTTCGTCCCCTGACCGGCACGGGACGGGAAGCGACGAGGGACTGCGAGGGGCGGCGCCGGCGGGCGTCGCCCTTCGCCGTTCCGGGGCGGAGCGGGGCATCGATGCCGCCACCTCGAGTAGTGCCCCCGATACCCGTTCCCGCCCTTCGGCGGTAGCGTGCCGCAAACGGTGGGAGGGTGCGGACATGCTCGATCTTCCGGTTCGGCGCGCGGCGGTGGCGGCCCTGGCGGCGTCCTTCGTGCTCCTCGTCGCGACCGCCGCGTCCGCCGCGGACGCCACCACGACGAAGCTGACGGTCAAGCCGGGCACGGCCGTCCACGGCCAGACGGTCAGGCTCGACGCCGGGGTGCGTCTCGCCGGGACGACGACGCGGGTCACCGGCGGCACGGTCGAGTTCGAGCGGGGCGGAACGGTCCTCGGCTCGGCCGTCGTCGCGGACGGCAAGGCCGGCCTGCTGGTGGACGCGCCGTCGCTCGGCGTCGCCCCCGTGATCGCGCACTACCGCGGCACCGACGCCTACGGCCCCTCGGATTCGGCGCCGGTGCGGCTGCAGGTGGAGAGCGCCGCGACCCGGCTGACGCTGTCGGTGCCGGCCAAGTGGTTCCACACGGGCGAGCCGATCACCGCCACCGCGACCGTGACGGCCGTCGCGCCGTCGCATGCCGTGCCGGTCGGGAGAGTGCGCTTCCTGCTCGACGCCAGCGACGACGTCGGTATCGGCACCCTCGACGCCCAAGGCCGGGCGACCGTGACCTTCACCGTCGCCCGGGAGGGCCTGAAGACGCTGTCGGCATCGTACTGGCCGACCGCCCGCTCGGGCTTCATGGTCACCTCCCCGGCCCATGCCCGCGTCGCGGTCCGCTACGCGATCGGGCGCGATGTCGTCGTCGACACCGGTCCCGGCCTCCTGCACGCGCCGACCAAGCTCGGCCGCTCGGCGGCGCTGTTCTGGACGCGGCCCGTCGCCGGCGGGCGGACCGAACTGAAGTTCTGCGCCTACGGTCCGTCGACGGCACTCGCCAGCTGTCACGGTCGCGTCGTGACGACCTTCGGGACGGCGGACTTCCGGGGCCTCGTGGCGTCCGCCGCGGCGGTGCCGGGCACGCCTTGGGGCGATCATGCCGTCGTCGCCGGGACGCTGCCGGGCGAGGACGGACGGCGGCGGATCTGGCTCGGCTACGTCTCGCCAGCGGGCGAACTGATCGCCTCGAAGCAACTGTCGGCGCCCGGCCTCGACATGCTGCATCCGGTGCTGGCCTACCTCCTGGACGGGCGCTTCGTGCTCGCCCACGCGGACGGCGCGGAGATCGACGACCTCACCGTACGGGCGCGGATCTTCGCGCCGGCCGCCGCCGGCTTCGCAGAGGTCGGCGATCCCGTGGTCGTGGCGACGCGAACCTGGGCCACCTTCGGGTTGGCCGTCACGCCCGATTTCTCCCCGGACGGACGAGGTTTCACCGCCGGCTGGACCGCCGGCATCACCGCGCGGCCCACGATCCGACGCTTCGACGCCGGCGGCCGGCCGCTCGGCAAAGGTCGCTGGCTCGGCGCCATGGGCTGGCTGCAGTATCCCTCGCCGCAGATCGACCTCGAGGGGATGCCCTCGCCGTTGACGATGGTCGCCACCTGGGCGAACGAAGTGCCCGGCGGCGCCGGGCCGACCAACCTGCGGCAGACACGCTGTGTCGCCGCCGAGGACTGCGCCGGCTCGGATCGCATCGTGGCGGGGCGCGACGAGAGCGGCGCTCAGATCGACGCCTCGACCGAGTGGGTGAAAGGGCTCGAAGGCTGGCTGACGGTGTTCACCTCGCCCGACCGCGACGGGGCGGGCGTCTACGGCACGCTGCGGCGGGCGCCGAATTGGGGATGGGAAGAGCATTTCCCGCTCACCGAGACCACCGCCGGCGAGCAATACGAGCCGAAGGCCGTGGCCCCGATCGTCGGCACGGACTTCCTGGTGTTCTGGCTGCAGAAGGACGCCGACGGTGCCACGGCGCTGATCGGACGTCGGTACCGGCCGTGACGGCGTCGCGGCCGGCGCGTGGTTTTCCCGATGCCGGCGGCCTTGACGGGGCCGCCGGGCTTCTGTAGTCACGGCGGCGGGACACTCCTCCCCAACGAGGGGCGCCCATCTGAGAGGATGGACAGACATGACGACGACCGCCGCTCCGGCCACCAAGCCGGCGAACCCTCATTTTTCCTCCGGCCCCTGCGCGAAGCGCCCGGGATGGTCCGTCGAGGTTCTGAAGGGAGCGGCCCTCGGCCGGTCCCACCGTGCCAAGATCGGCAAGACCAAGCTCCAGGAAGCGATCGACCTGACGCGCGACGTGCTGCGCGTGCCGGCGGACTACCGCATCGGCATCGTGCCGGCGTCGGACACCGGCGCGGTCGAGATGGCGCTGTGGTCGCTGCTCGGCGCCCGCCCGGTCGACCTGCTCGCCTGGGAGTCGTTCGGCTCCGGCTGGGTCACCGACGTCGTCAAGCAGCTGAAGCTGCCGAACGCCCGTGAATTCAAGGCCGGCTACGGCCTGCTGCCCGATCTCGCCCAGGTCAACTTCGACCACGACGTGGTCTTCACCTGGAACGGCACCACCTCGGGCGTCCGCGTCCCGAACGCCGACTTCATCCCCGCCGACCGCGAGGGCCTGACGATCTGCGACGCCACCTCGGCGGCCTTCGCCCAGGAGCTCGATTTCGCCAAGCTCGACGTCGTCACCTTCTCCTGGCAGAAGGTGCTGGGCGGCGAGGCGGCCCACGGCATGCTGATCCTGTCGCCGCGCGCCGTCGAGCGGCTCGAGAGCTACAAGCCGGCCTGGCCGCTGCCGAAGATCTTCCGCCTGACCTCGGGCGGCAAGCTGATCGAGGGCATCTTCAAGGGCGAGACCATCAACACGCCGTCGATGCTCGCGGTCGAGGACTATCTCGACGCCCTGAAGTGGGCGCAGTCGATCGGCGGCCTACCGGCGCTGGTCGCCCGCGCCGACGCCAACACCAAGGTGCTGGCCGACTGGGTCGCCCGCACCGACCACGTCGACTTCCTCGCCAAGGATCCGGCGACGCGCTCGAACACCTCGGTCTGCCTGACCTTCGTCGATCCGGCGATCGCCGCGCTCGACGACGCCGGCCAGCAGGCCTTCGTCAAGGCCTTCACCGCCGCCCTCGAGAAGGAGGGTGTCGCCTACGACATCGCCTCCTACCGCGACGCCCCCCCGGGCCTCAGGATCTGGTGCGGTGCCACCGTCGAGACCTCCGACCTCGAGGCGCTGACGCCGTGGCTCGACCACGTCTTCGCCAAGACCAAGGCCGGGCTCGCCCTGGCGGCGTGAGGCGCGAAGGCGCGGCGAGGCGGGATGACGACGATCCATCGTGTCGACACCCCGCTCGGTCCGGTGACCCTGGTGGTCGCCGCCGAACCCGGGATCGGAGAAGCCGGGGTCGAGGTCGCGGCCCGAGAGGTCGCCGTCGACCTGCCCGCGGGACTGCGGTGCGACCACGTCGGCCGGCTCGCCGTCCTTGTTCCCGCCGGTGACCGGCCCGTGACGGCGACCTTCGCCGTCGCCGGGACGGGGACCGGCGATCCGGAGCCCGGCGAACGCCTCGTCTGCCTGCGCTTCCACCGCGACCGGACCAGCCTCGCCCTCGCGTGCCGCGAGGACCCGATCGTCCCCGGGTCCGACATCCCCTTCACCGCCGCGATCGACGTCGGAGCCACGGGCCTCGTCGTCGCGATCGGCGGGAGACGAGACCGCGCCGTGGCGATCGACTTCGCCCTGGCCTTCGCTTCGGGCGTCGACCCGGACGACCTGTCCACCTGGTTCGCCGTCGACCGCGCCCTGCCGTGACCCCTGCACCGAAAGAGACCCCCATGGCCCCCCGCGTCCTCATCTCCGACAAGCTCTCCCCCACCGCCGTCCAGATCTTCAAGGACCGCGGCGTCGAGGTCGACTACCAGCCCGATCTCGGCAAGGACAAGGACAAGCTGTTCGCCATCATCGGCAACTACGACGGCCTCGCGATCCGGTCCGCGACCAAGGTCACCGAGAAGATCATCTCGGCGGCCAAGAACCTGAAGGTGATCGGCCGCGCCGGCATCGGCGTCGACAACGTCGACGTGCCCGCGGCGACCGCCAAGGGCGTGATCGTCATGAACACGCCGTTCGGCAACTCGATCACCACCGCCGAGCACGCCATCGCCATGATGTTCGCGCTCGCCCGCCAGATCCCCGAGGCCAACGCCTCCACCCATGCCGGCAAGTGGGAGAAGAACCGCTTCATGGGCGTCGAGCTGACGTCGAAGACGCTCGGCGTGATCGGCTGCGGCAACATCGGCTCGATCGTCGCCGAGCGCGCCATCGGCCTCAGGATGCACGTGGTCGCCTACGACCCGTTCCTGTCGGCCGAGCGCGCCGTCGATCTCGGCGTCGAGAAGGTCGAACTCGACGAGCTGTTCCGCCGCGCCGACTTCATCACGCTGCACACGCCGCTGACCGACAAGACGCGCAACATCATCGACATCTCGGCGATCCTGAAGATGAAGAAGGGCGTCAGGATCATCAACTGCGCCCGCGGCGGCCTGATCGTCGAGGCCGACCTCAAGGCCGCCCTCGACAGCGGCCACGTCGCCGGCGCCGCGCTCGACGTCTTCGAGGTCGAGCCGGCCACCGAGCACCCGCTATTCGGCCATCCGAACGTGGTCTGCACCCCGCACCTCGGCGCCTCCACCACGGAAGCCCAGGAGAACGTGGCGCTGCAGGTCGCCGAGCAGATGGCCGACTACCTGATCAAGGGTGCGGTGCAGAACGCCCTCAACATGCCCTCGATCACCGCCGACGAGGCACCGCGGCTGACGCCCTTCGTCAAACTCGCCGAGCAGCTCGGCTCCTTCGCCGGCCAGCTCACCGAGGAGGGCATCAAGGGCATCCGCATCGAGTACGAGGGCGACGTCGCCGGCATGAACACCCGCGCGCTCACCGCCGCGGCGCTCACCGGCGTGCTCCGGCCGCTGCTGCAGACCGTCAACATGGTCTCGGCGCCGATCATGGCCAAGGAGCGCGGCATCCAGGTCTCGGAGCTCCGCCGCGAGAGCGCCGAGAACTACGACAGCCTGATCCGCCTCGTGGTGATCACCGACCGCGAGCGCGCCGTCGCCGGCACCGTCTTCGCCGACGGCCGCCCGCGCATCGTCGAGATCAAGGGCATCAAGATGGAGGCGGAGTTCGCCCCCTCGATGATCTACGTGACCAACGAGGACAAGCCGGGCTTCATCGGCCGCTTCGCCGGCCTTCTCGGCGACGCCGGCATCAACATCGCCACCTTCGCCCTCGGCCGCCACGCCCCCGGCGAGGACGCCATCTGCCTCGTCGAGGTCGACGGCGAGATCCCGGCCGAGCTGCTCGCCGAGGTCCAGGCGATCCCGGCGGTGCGCCAGGCCCGCGCGCTGACGTTCTGATACCCGACAGATGTGAAATCGCACGGCCGGGGTGGGCGACCACCCCGGCCTTCGTCGTTTCAGCTCCTGCCCGTCAGCTTCCGCCAGAGCCGGCCGTCGATGGCGGCGAGGCCGGCCATGATCAGCAGCATGCCGGCCCAGTGCCGCGGCTCCAGCCGTTCGCCGAGCACGGCGACGCCGAGCAGGATGGCGCTGACCGGCACCAGGAAGGTGACCAGCATGACGTTGGAGCCGGCGAGCGTCAGGATCCTGAAGAAGATCACGTAGGCGAGGGCGGTCGCGGCGAGCGCCAGGAACAGCACGGCGGCGACGACGTCCGGGCCGGGCATCGGCAGTGCCAGCGGGTCCTCGAAGATCAGTGCCAGCGGGGCGACCACCACGGTCGCCATGGTGAGCTGGCCGGTGGCGGTGACCAGCGGCGGCCGGCCGCGGAAGCGGCGCGCCCACAACGTCGAGAAGGCGTAGGACACCGTGGCGCCGAGGCAGGCGAGTTCGGCGGCGAGGTGCTCGCCGAGGCCGGCGAGGGCGCCGGCGCCGATCAGCACCGCGACGCCGACGAAGCCGAAGGCGACGCCGACGGCCTTGGGGGCGGTGATCTTCTCGTCGGTGGTCGCGGCATGCATCACCAGCACGGTCGCGATCGGCGTCATGGCGTTGAGGATCGAGGCGAGCCCGGCGCCGATGGTGCGGGTGCCGAAGAAGATCAGCGCGAAGGGCACAACGTTGTTGAGGAGGCCCATCACCGCGAAGTCGCGCAGGCTGCGGGCGTCGAGCGGCAGCCGGCGGCCGGTGGCGGCGAGCACGAGGTTGAGCGCGACCGCGGCCAGCAGCACGCGCACGAACACCAGCGTGAACGGCGGAATCGACGGCGCGGCGATCCGGGCGGTGAGGAAGGATCCGCCCCAGAGCAGCGAGAGCAGGATCAGCAGCAGCCAGGCGGTACGGGACACGGACGATCTCCAGCGGTCGGCGCGACCGGTAGGTGCGACGGCGGCGGCGGGCGCGCCACCCGATATCCGCGCCGGTCAGCCGGCGCGCGGACGGCCGACCCGCTCGGCGAACAGGATGCCGCCGAGCACCAGCGCCAGCGCCGCGGCGTGATAGGCGTGGAACGCCTCGCCGAGCACGACGACCGCGAGCACCGAGGCGAACACCGGGATCAGGTTGACGAAGACGCCGGCACGGCCGGGGCCGATCAACTCGACCCCGCGCACGAAGAAGATCTGGCTCAGCACCGACGGGAAGACGGCGCAGTAGGCGACGGTCGCCCAGCCGATCGCCGAGGGGGCGTGGAAGGCGCCGAGCGCGATCTCGGCGCCGAGCAGCGGCAGCGAGGTGACGAAGGCGGCGATCGAGAGGCCGGCGAAGAAGGACAGTCCCGCCACCGCCGGCCGGTCGGGCAGCAGCACCGTGTAGACGGCGTAGACCACGCAGGCGCCGACCATCAGCACGTCGCCGACGTTGAAGTCGAGCCCGGCGAGGGTGGCGAGGTCGCCCTTGGCGGCGAGCACGGCGACGCCGACCAGCGTCGCGACCATGCCGATCACCTGCGCCGGCCGCGCCGGCGTTCCCCGCCACAGGAAGGCGAGCACGAAGACGAGGCCGGGGATGCCGCCCTGGATGATGCCGATGTTGACCGCCGCGGTGTAGTGGGCGGCGACATAGTAGAAGGCGTTGAAGGCGGTGAAGCCGAGCGTGCCCATCAGCGCGACGTAGGGCAGCCGGTGGCGCAGCACCGGCCAGTCGCGCCGGAGCGCGCCGCGCGCGATCACCGGCAGCAGGACCATGACGCCGAGCCAGCGCAGCGCCGTCAGCGCCATCGGCGACACCTCGCCGACCGCGATCCGGCTGGCGATCACGTTGCCCGCCCAGAACAGGCTGGCGCCGGCGAGCACGACATAGGGGTTGTCGTAGAGGCGGCGGGCGAGTCGGGGGGGCAGGGTCATGGCGTCTCCGCGGAAGGCGCCCTTGATAGCGGCCTGGCGGCCGAACGGCCACCGCGAATCCGGCCCCGTCCGACCGAAGCCGTCAGGCCGCGGCGGCATCCGCGGCGGGGGTCGCGACGCGGATGCGGTCGCGGCCGGCGGCCTTGGCGTCGTAGAGCGCGGCGTCCGCGGCGCGCAGCAGGGCGTCGACGCCGCGGCAGTCGCCGGCGCCGCAGGCGACGGCGCCGATGCTGATGGTGACGCGGCCGAGCGGCGAGCCCTCGTGGGGGATCGCGGGGGTGCCGACCGACCGGGCGAGCGCCTCGCAGAGGCGCCGGGCGGCGTCGGCATCGGTGTCCGGCATGAGCACGGCGAACTCCTCGCCGCCGTAGCGGGCGACGAGATGCCCCTTCGGAACGGCGCCGCGCAGGCGGGCCGCCACGGTGCCGAGGCAGGCGTCGCCGGCCTGATGGCCGTAGCCGTCGTTGTAGAGCTTGAACCAGTCGACGTCGATCATGGCGAGGGCGAACGGGCGGCCGTCGGAGCGCGCCGCCGTCCAGGCCGCCTCCATCGAAACGTCGAGCTGGCGGCGGTTGGCGAGGCCGGTGAGCGGATCGGTGGTGCTGAGTTGGACGAGGCGCAGGTTGATCGCCTCGAGATCCTCGGTGCGCGCGCGGACGCGGTCTTCCAACTGCTCGCGGGCGTCGTCGACGCGGCGCGTCATGTCGGCGAAGGCCTCGGCGAGCGTGCCGATCTCGTCGCCGCTCGGCGGCGGCAGCGTCGCCCGGTCGAACCGCCCGCCGCCGCGGCCGAGGCTCTGCGCCGCGCGCACCAGACGGGCCAGCGGTCGCGCCACCTGATCCTGCAGGATCGAGCGCAGCAGGAACACCTCGACCACCAGCGTGGCGAGGCCGAGCAGCACGACGATCATCAGGTTGCGCAGGATCGCGGGCGCCATCAGCGCCTTGGGATAGTGGATCGCGAGCGCCCAGGGCGTGCCGGGGATGTGGCCGACCGCCACGATCTCGTCGGCCGTCGTCACGATCGCGACGCCGCCGGTGGTCGTCAGGGCGGCGGTCAGCACCGGATAGCGGTCCGCGAGGCCGAGCGAGCGGATCGACGCCTGCCCGGCGCTGCCGGTGATGGCGGCGGTGTGCGCGGCGTCGAAGACGAGGGTGCCCTCGGCGTCGCGGGTGAAGATCGTGCTGTAGGAGCCGTGCAGGGTCGGCTCGGCGGTGCGCTGCATCAGGTCGAACAGCGGCATGTCCACGCTGGCGAGGATCGTCCATCGTCCGTCGGCGGCACGACCGCCCGGCGTCGCGATCGTCGTCATCCACGACCGGTTCGAATAATCGTAGTAGATCTTCGTGAAGATCGTGGCGTCTTCGGTGGCGGTGAAGCCGCGCGTATAGAACTCGTAATCGTCGAGGTCGAGTTTGTCCGGGCCGGAATAGGTGAAGACCTTCGAGATGTCGACCGATTGGTGGATCGGGAAGCCCTTCTCCGGTACGACGCCGTAGAAGTTGAACACGCGGTCGCCGAGCGCGGAGCCGTATTTCTCCGACAACAGGAAGGCGAGCGCGAAGCGCGCCTTGACGTCCCGGTCGGGCGGGGTGTCGGGCGCGTAGGTCGCCGACATCTGCGGAAAACGGCGGCCGTCGGCGAGCGGTTCGCCCTCGAAGATGCCGGGGCGCTGCACGTAGGAGCCGTCGTCGCGGCGTACGAAGAAGCGGTCGAAGTCGGCGGCGAGGGCGTCGTCGGCGCCGGGTTCGGCGCGGCGGCGCTCGAATTCCCGCAGGAAGTTGTGCTCGAGGTCGCGGATCTCGACGAAGGGCAGGGATTCCCGCTGAAGCTTCTGTTCGGTCGTGAGCAGAAGTTGCTCGCGCACCGATTCGTCGATCGCACTGCGATTGTAGAAATAGGAGATCGCGCCGGCACAGATCGACACGACGGCGATCCTGAAGATCGCCTGCGTCAGCGCCTTGGTGACGATCGATGGTCTCGCCATGGGCGCCCCGTTCTGCCTTCGTGTTTCCCGTGTATACCGTTTCGCTTTCGGATCCGTTACGATGTGGTGGAAATTCGTCCGGACCGGCCGGGAGCTGCGGTCGACAACAGGGGCAGGGGATCATGGTCGCGAGGGGATCGGCGAGCGTCGTGCTGGCCGCGGTGGTGCTGGCGGAGGCTTGCGTGGCGGCGTCGGCGGCGCTGCCGCCGTGGTACCAGCGGGCGCGGGAGTTCGAGGCCGTGGTTTCGGCCGTCGCCGACATCAGCGCCCCCGACGTGATCGAGAAGGTGGAGTACGTCGAGATCGACCTCTACCGCGTCACCTACGGCCATTGCGCCGTGGCGGCCTGGATCCGCGACGTGCCGGCGCCGGAGGGCCAGTCGGCGATGGTGGGGCCGCGTCAGTTCAAGGTGGAGCTCGGCACGCCGAAGTGCTGAGCCGCCGGCGCCGGTCAGACCAAGTGAGGCATGCGCTCGTGCTTGGATTGGTCGGCCGGGACGACTATAGTCCGGCCAGCCCCGATGCCCCCGGCATCGGGGTTTTCCGTGCGGACGGCTCCCCCCGAACAGAGAAGCGCCGCCGCCGGACGTGGTTCAGGCAGAGAAGAACGGGACCGGTCGGCCGATGGCGAACGTAGTCGTGGTGGGCTCCCAGTGGGGAGACGAAGGCAAGGGCAAGATCGTCGACTGGCTGTCCGAGCGGGCCGACGTCGTCGTCCGATTCCAGGGCGGCCACAACGCCGGCCACACGCTCGTCATCGACGGGGTGTCCTACAAGCTGTCGCTGCTGCCCTCGGGCGTGGTGCGTCCCGGCAAGCTGTCGGTGATCGGCAACGGCGTCGTCGTCGACCCGCACGCCTTCAAGCGCGAGGTCACGCGGATCGCCGAACAGGGCGTCACCGTCGGCCCGGACCGCCTGCGCATCGCCGAGAACGCCAGCCTGATCCTGTCGCTGCACCGCGAACTCGACGAACTGCGCGAGAATTCCGCCGCGGCCGGCACCAAGATCGGCACCACGAAGCGCGGCATCGGCCCGGCCTACGAGGACAAGGTCGGCCGCCGCGCCATCCGCGTCATGGACCTCGCCGACCGCGACGTGCTGACCCAGCGCATCGAGCGCCTGCTCGCCCACCACAATCCGCTCCGCCGCGGCCTCGGCCAGCCGGAGATCACGGTCGAGGCGATCCGCGAGGAGCTGCTCGAGGTCGCCGACTTCATCCTGCCCTACATGGACACGGTGTGGCGTCTGCTCGACGAGAAGCGCCGCGGCGGCGCGCGCATCCTGTTCGAGGGCGCCCAAGGGGCGCTGCTCGACAACGACCACGGCACCTACCCCTACGTCACCTCGTCGAACACCACGGCCGGTCAGGCCGCGACCGGCTCGGGCCTCGGGCCGGGTGCGCTCGACTACGTGCTCGGCATCACCAAGGCTTACACCACCCGCGTCGGCGAGGGCCCGTTCCCGACCGAGCTGACCGATTCCGTCGGCGACTTCCTCGGCACCCGCGGCCACGAGTTCGGCACCGTCACCGGGCGCAAGCGCCGCTGCGGCTGGTTCGACGCCGTGCTGGTGCGCCAGACCGTGCGCTGCTCGGGCATCGACGGCATCGCGCTGACCAAGCTCGACGTGCTCGACGGCCTCGACGAGATCAAGATCTGCGTCGCCTACGAGCTCGACGGCCGCACGATCGACTACCTCCCGGCCAGCCAGGAGGCCCAGGCCAAGGTGGTGCCGGTCTACGAGACGATCGAGGGCTGGAGCGGGTCCACCGCCGGGGCGCGTTCGTGGGCCGACCTGCCGGCGCAGGCGATCAAGTACGTCCGCCTCGTCGAGGAACTGATCGGCGCGCCGGTGGCGCTGCTGTCGACCAGCCCGGACCGGCTGGACACGATTCTTGTCCAGGACCCGTTTCAGGATTAACGGTTGAGGCGCCCGGAATCCGCAGGAGAGACGCTGTTCGATGGCCGACTACTACCCGGTACTGAAGCGCGCGATCTCCTCGCTTCCCTCCAGTTCCGGAGAGGCGAGACGGGCGGTCTACGAGAAGGCGCGTCAGGCCCTCGTCCGGCAATTGCAGTCCTATGATCCCCCGCTGAGTCCGGGGGACATCACGACGCAGCGTCTCCAGCTCGAGGAATCGATCCGGCGGGTCGAGGCGGAGGTCGCCGGCGCGGCCTTCGGCCTCGGTGCTCAGGAACACGCGCCGCCGACGCCCGCGCCGCCGCCGCGGGCGGCACCGGCGGCCGCCACGCCGGCCGCGGCCGAACCGGTGCGTGCCGAGGCCGCAGCCGAGAAGCCGGCCCAGGACAAGCCCGCCGCCGCGGTCGCCGACAAGCCGGCCGCCGCGCCCGAGGCGGCGCCCGCCGCCGCCCGGCCCGCGCCGGAGAAGGCGCCGGCGCCGAAGCCCGAGCCGCCCGCCGCCGCCAAGCCGGCCCCGGCCAAGCCGGACGCCAACCAGCCGGCATCCGAAAAGGCGGCCGCCGAGAAGCCGGCCGCGCCCGCGCCCGCCAAGCCCGCCGCCGACAAGCCGGCGCCCGCCGTCGCCGCGCCGGGCCCGCAGGCCGCTGGCGAGACCACGCCGAAGCCGGCCGCCAAGAAGGTCGAGCCCGCCCCGGTGCGCGCCGAGCCCGCCGGCAAGAAGGCCGAGCCGGCGAAGCCGGCCGGTCCGGCGCCGCAGAAGGTCGCGCCGAAGCCGCAGGCGAATCAGCCCGCCGCGGAGGCGCCCGCGGCCGGCGAGCCGCGGATCGGCGCCGGCGTCGACGCTCTCGCCAAGACGCTGCGTCAGGCCGAGGCGCTCGGCGGCGCCAGTGCCAACGCCGTCCGCCACGCCCGCGACGCCATCGAGGACACCGAGCTCGAGCCGCGGCTGCCGGTGGCCGAGCCGGACAAGATCGAGCCCGGCTTCGCCGGCGCCGAACCGCGCCGCCCGGTCGTGCCGCCGCCGCCGCTCGAGGCGCCGATCGAGCCGCCGGTGCGCCGTCGCCGCCCGCTCGACGAGGCGCCGGCCGACGCGGCCGAGCCGATGTCGGCGCCCGACGGCGACCGTCGCAAGCGCATGGTGATCGCCGCCGTGGTCGCGCTGCTGCTGGTGGCCGGCGGCGCCGCGGCCTACGCGATCAGCCAGGTCGGCATCGGCCCGCTGCTCGGCGAGCGCGACACCCGTTCCGGCGCCGACGTCGCCGCGGTGCAGCCGTCCGACCAGGGCGGCGAGGCGCTGGAGCCCAAGATCCCGGACCGTCTGCCGCAGAACGGCGAGCCGATGCCGGCCGCGCCGGACGCCAAGGCCGTCGCCACCGAGCGCGTCACCGCGGTCGAGGCCGAGCCCGGCACGCCGCCGCCGCCCGCGGCGCCGGCCGAGCCCGCGAGCCCGCCCGCCGCCACCGCGCCGACCACGGACGTCGCCGCCACCGAGCCGGTGCAGACCCCGCCCGCCGCCACCGCGCCCGCCGCGACGCCGCCGCCGGCGGAGCCGGCGACGCCCACCACGACCGAGCCCGTCGCCACCGAGCCCGTCGCACCGCCGCCGGCCGACACCGCCGGCACGCCGCCGCCCGGCGTCGACGTGCCGCCGCCGGCGTTCGCGCCACCCGAGGGCACCACCACCACGACCGAGCCGGTCACGCCCGCGGCCCCCGCGCCGACGGGCACGGACACCGCCGCGCCGGCCCCGACCACCACGACGCCGGCCCCGGCCGCGAACCAGCCGGTGGTGCTGGTCGCCCAGCGCGCCATCCTCTACGAGGAGCCGATCCCCGGTTCGGACGGCGCCCGCGTTGAGGGGCAGGTGCTGTGGACGCTGGTCGACGAGCCGGTGCTGCCCGGCGAGGCGCCGGTGCCGCAGATCCGCGCCACCGTCGAGGTGCCGGACCGCAAGATCAAGCTGGTGCTGTCGATCCGCCGCAACACCGATCAGGCGCTGCCGGCGAGCCACATCGCCGAGATGCGCTTCGACCTGCCGTCCGACTTCCCCGGCCGCGGCATCGACACCACTCCGGGCCTGATCCTGAAGCAGACCGAGGACGCCCGCGGCGACCCGCTGATCGGCGCCGTCGCGAAGGTGTCGGACAACCTGTTCTGGCTCGCGCTGTCCGGCGCCGATCAGGACGCGGTCCGCAACGTCGCGCTGCTCAAGGAGCGCGAGTGGATCGACGTGCCGATCCGCTACCTCAACCGCCGCCGTGCCATCCTCACCTTCGAGAAGGGCACGCCGGGCGGCGAGGTGTTCCAGCGCGCACTGGCGGCCTGGGGGCTCTGATCCCGGCCGCCCGCGTCGCGCGGGCGGCCGCGCTTGCCCCGCCGCCGGCCCTTTGCGGGCGACGGGGTCCGCCGTCTCAGCGGGCGATCAGCACCGTGCGGCCGACGAGGCGGCCGGTCGAGAGTTCGTAGACCTGGATCGCACGGCCGTCGGCACCGTCGAGGGTGACGGCGACACGGTCGCCGTCGACGTCGCTGGCGACCATGGTGGCCCCGGCCGGCAGTTCGATCGTGGCGGTCCAGGTGGCGCCCTTCGACGGCTGCAGGTGCATCACCCGCCAGACCACGGCGAACAGCACCGCGAGCACGCCGATCGCGAGCGTGCCGCCCGAGACCAGGATCAGCCGGCGCAGGCGCTGCTGGATGCGCTCCACCGCCGGGTCGAGCGGCTCGTCGTCGTCCTTGTCGTCGAAGCGGTCGGCCATGGGGCATCCTCGGGGTCGTTGCGCCGGATCGTCGCCGCGTTTATCCAACAGGCCCGCGTTTGTCGACGGCGGGACCGACGAACCAGCGGAAACACGTGATGGCCGACCCCCTCGATCTCGACGACGACGACGCGCCCGCCGGCGCGGCGACCACCGTGACGGTGCCGCCGGAGGCCCCGCGCCAACGCCTCGACAAGCTGCTGGCCGAGGCGGTCGCCGAACTCAGCCGCTCGCGCCTCAAGGCGCTGATCGAGGAGGGCCGGGTGACCGTCGACGGCGCCGTGGTCGACGATCCCGGCCGCAAGGTCGGTCCCGGGCAGGTGCTGACGGTCGACGTGCCGCCGGCCGAGGATCCCGAGCCGAAGGGCGAGGACATCCCGCTCGAGGTCGTCCACGAGGACGACGACCTGATCGTGATCGACAAGCCGGCCGGCCTCGTCGTCCATCCGGCCGCCGGCAACTGGACCGGCACCCTCGTCAACGCGCTGATCCACCATTGCGGCGACAGCCTGTCCGGCATCGGCGGCGTGCGCCGGCCGGGCATCGTGCACCGGCTCGACAAGGACACCACCGGGCTGATGGTGGTCGCCAAGACCGACCAGGCCCACAAGGCGCTCTCCGCCCAGTTCGCCGACCACGGGCGCACCGGGCCGCTCGAGCGCGGCTATCTCGCGCTGGTCTGGGGCAGCCCGGAGCCGTTCCGCGGCACCATCGACGCCCCGCTCGGCCGCTCAACCACCGACCGCACCCGGATCGCGGTGGTGAAGCACGGCGGCAAGGAGGCCGTGACGCACTACGAGGTGGTCGAGCGCTTCCCCGCGCGCGCCGGCCGCGACGCCATCGCCTCGCTGGTGGAATGCCACCTCGAGACCGGGCGAACACACCAGATCCGCGTCCACATGGCCGCGGCCGGGCATCCGTTGATCGGCGACCAGGACTACGGCCGCCATTTCCTCACCAAGGCCAACCGGCTGCCCGAACCGCTCGCCGACATGGTCCGCAACTTCCCCCGTCAGGCGCTTCACGCCTTCTTGATCGCGTTCGAGCACCCCGGCAGTGACGAGATATTGCGGTTCGAAAGCGAACTTCCACAAGATATGGAAGAGCTTGTCGACGCTTTCCGTGCTCTCGGAACCGTGTGATCGGGGGCCGTGTTTCCGGCGCGATCGTGACTATATTGGGGGACCGGCGCGCCGCGGAGGCGGGCGCCGCCCGGTCCGCCGTACGAGACGGGGACCGCAACGACCTGGAGGGGTGCGACCATGGCCCAACCGTCCCTGCCCGTGCTCGCCGCCGGTGAAGGCGGCCTCAGCCGGTACCTGGAAGAGATCCGGCGGTTTCCGATGCTGGAGCCGCAGGAAGAATACATGCTCGCGAAGCGCTATCTCGAATATGGCGATCGCGACGCCGCCCACAAGCTGGTCACCTCGCATCTGCGTCTCGTGGCGAAGATCGCCATGGGCTATCGCGGCTACGGCCTGCCGATCGGCGAGGTGATCTCGGAGGGCAACGTCGGCCTGATGCAGGCCGTCAAGCGTTTCGAGCCCGAGAAGGGCTTCCGCCTCGCCACCTACGCGATGTGGTGGATCAAGGCCGCGATCCAGGAGTACATCCTGCGCTCGTGGTCGTTGGTGAAGATGGGCACGACGGCCAGCCAGAAGCGGCTGTTCTTCAACCTTCGCAAGGTCAAGGGCCAGATCCAGGCCCTCGAGGAGGGCGACCTCAAGCCCGATCAGGTCACCCAGATCGCCACCAAGCTCGGCGTCAGCGAGGACGACGTCGTCTCGATGAACCGCCGGCTGTCCGGCGACAGTTCGCTGAACGCCCCGATCCGCGCCGACGCGGACGGCGGCGAGTGGCAGGACTGGCTCGTCGACGACCGCGACGATCCCGAGACCGTCCTCGCCGAGACCGAGGAACTCGACCAGCGCAAGGCGCTGCTGAAGCGCGCCATCGGCGTGCTGAACGAGCGCGAGCGCCGCATCTTCGAGGCGCGCCGCCTCGCCGAGGATCCGATCACGCTGGAGGAGCTCTCCACCGAGTTCGGCGTCAGCCGCGAGCGCGTCCGCCAGATCGAGGTGCGCGCCTTCGAGAAGGTGCAGGACGCCGTCCGTCGGATGGCCGACGACGCCGGCCGCGGCCGGCTGCAGGCGGTGCAGCCGACCGCTTGAGGCACCGCGTCGCCGAGACGACGACATCGGAAGAGGGCGGGCGGCCGGCGGGTCGTCCGCCCTTTTTTCGTCCGCCGGCGCACGTTGCCGTGATCCGGCCCGGTCCGCCCGATCACGGGCCGACCGCGACGGCGCCGTCGCCGGCGGGCCTTCCGTGAGCACGATTTCCCGAGGGGCCGCGGCGGGGCGGAGCCGTGATCGCGGCGCGCTCGCGCGACCGTGTGGCACGCGCGTTCGGACGGGCGGGAGTGCTCAGCGAATCGTGATGACGGGCGTTCTTAAACTGTGATGGACTAGGGTCCAGTTTCCGGCGTGAACATCCTGCCGTTCATGGAGAGGTCGATTTCACGATGTCCGAGTTCGCGCGTCTCAAGCCCGGGGAGCCCGTACCGCCGTTGCTGGTGGATACGGTCGGCGGACCGTGCTGGCGCCTCTGCGACCAGAAGCCGAAGAACTTCGTGCTGGTGCTGTTCTATCGCGGGCTGCACTGCCCCTTCTGCATGCACCAGTTGAAGGAGCTCGAAGCCAAGTACGAGGATTTCCGGCGCCGCGGCGTGCGGGTCCTCGCCGTATCGGCCGACACCCGCGAGCGCGCCGAGCGCACTGCCGTGGAGTGGGGCATCGAGGAGCTGACGCTCTGCTACGGCCTCACGATCGATCAGGCCAAGGCCTGGGGGCTCTATCTCTCGCGCGGTCGCGGAATGTCCTCGCGCGGCCTCGAGGAGCCGGAGTTCTTCGTCGAGCCGGCGATGTTCCTCGTGCGCCCGAACGGCACGCTGTTCGGCGGTGAGGTTCAGACCATGCCCTTCGCCCGTCCCCATCTCGACGACGTCCTGTTCGGCATCGACTACATCCTCACCAACGGCGTCGCCCCGCGCGGCGAACACGACGGCCGCCCGGCCGTCGCACCGACCGCCGCGGCCGCCGAATAGGCACTCGGTGCCGCGGCACGCGAGTCGCGCGCCGCGGCGCACCATGCCCGAATCGCGGCGCCTCGAGCGCCGCGCGGCCGACCGCCCGAGGCGCCGCCGAGTCCGCCCGGCGCGCGCCCCCAGGCCAACCGCCCGCGTTGCATCCTCGAAAACCCCGGGCCCCCGCCGCGTTCCGGCCACCGACCGATGCGCCCCGCGGCGATGTCACGGCACCGTCTCATTTTCCGCTTGCGCCCGTCCGGCGGCGAGGCTATATCCCCGCCCACGCAATCACCGCGCCGACGCTCCCTTCGTCTAGCGGTCTAGGACGTCGCCCTCTCACGGCGAAAACAGGGGTTCGAGTCCCCTAGGGAGCGCCATCTTATCGGCCGGCATGCTGATTTTTCACGGCTTTTCGGTCTTTTCCCAAACCTCCGTGCGCGAGGTTCGGGCGACCCTGTTGCTCGCTGCCCCGTGAACTCGCCGCCGGTCGTCCCGCCCGCCGACACGGCCGGGACCGCTCTTCGTCCTGTTCTTTCCCTCATGCCTTTCCCGTCGCGGCGATCCCGTCCGAGGGCTCGACGATCCTCGCGAGGGCTGCACCGTGGCCGACCGCGGGCACCACTCCTCCGCCCGGCGGGAACCGGATCCAAGTCCGCCCGAATGGCGAAAAGGCTCCCGGCCGGGTGGTCGGGAGCCTTTCCGCTTCGCGCGGTGCGGAGGCTGGCGATGGCGCCTCGGCGGCTGGACACCGGCGCGCGGCGGGGGCCGCGCGCGGGGCGTCTCACATCATGCCGAGCAGGCGCGGCAGGAACAGCGAGATCTCCGGCACGTAGGTGACGAGCAGCAGGAAGCCGAGCATCGTCATCAGCCAGGGCATCACCGCCACCGTCAGCTCCGTGATGCCCATGCGGGTGATGCCGGAGGCGACGTAGAGGTTGAGGCCGACCGGCGGGTGGCACATGCCGACCTCCATGTTGACCACGATCATGATGCCGAAGTGCACCGGGTCGATGCCGAGCTTGACCGCCACCGGGAACAGGATCGGCGCCATGATCAGGACGATCGACGACGGCTCCATGAAGTTGCCGGCGGCGAGCAGGATGATGTTCACCGCGATCAGGAACATCCACCAGGACAGGCCCGAGGAGACCATCCAGTCGCCGAGCGCCTGCGGGATGCCCTCGTGGGTCATCAGGAAGGAGAACAGCACGGCGTTGGTGATGATGTAGAGCAGCATCGCCGAGACGTTCGCCGAGGCGAGCAGCACGTTCGGGATGTCGGACAGCTTCAGGTCCTTGTAGACGAACACCGCGATGACGAAGGCGTAAACCGCGCTCATCGCCGCCGCCTCGGTCGGCGTGAAGGCGCCCGTGTAGATGCCGCCGATCACGATCACGATCAGGGCGAGGCCCCAGAAGGCCTTGCGGAAGGACGTCCAGCGCTCGGCCCACGAGGCGCGCGGCATCCGCGGATAGCCGTTCTTCCACGCGCGGTACCAGGTGGTGGCACCGAGCAGGGTGGCGAGCATCAGGCCCGGGATCACGCCGGCCATGAAGAGCTGGCCGACCGAGGCGGCCGAGACGACCTGCCCGTCCGGACCGGTCACCGTCATGCCCGAGGTCGCGACCGCGTACATCACCATCACGATCGACGGCGGGATCAGGATGCCGAGCGCGCCCGAGGTGGTGATGACGCCGGCGCCGAAGCGCGGTGGGAAGCCCTGCTTGACCATGGCCGGCAGCAGGATGGCGCCGATCGCCACCACGGTGGCGGGGGAGGAGCCGGACACCGCCGCGAACAGCGCGCAGGCGATGACGCCGGCGAGGCCGAGGCCGCCGTGCCAATGCCCGACCATCGACGTCGCGAAGTTGATCATGCGGCGGGCGACGCCGCCGTGCGTCAGGAAGTTGCCGGCGAGGATGAAGAACGGGATCGCCATGATCTCGAACTTCTCGATGCCGGTGAACAGCTTGAGCGCCACCGTGTCGATCGGCACGGCGGTCATGGTGAAGAGGAAGACCAGCACCGTCAGGCCGAGCGCGATCGAGATCGGCATGCCGGTGAGCATGAGGGCGACGAGACCGCCGAAGATGAGCGAGGCGTTCATGGGATCAGTCGTCCTTCGGCGTCAGCGGGCTGTGGGTGACGGCGTAGCCGACCGGATCCTCGTCGACGCCGTCGACGTGGCCGTGGTCGTGGTGCGGCAGTTCGCCGGTGCGCAGGAAGGCGGCGGCGACCTGGAGGAAGCGGAAGCACATCAGATAGGAGCCGAGCGGGATCGCGAGGTAGACGATCCACATCGGCAGGCCGAGGTCGGGCGAGATGGCGTCGGTGTGGGCCATGTGCCAGACGAAGTTGGCGCCGAGGCTGCCGATGATGCCGGTGAAGAGGGCGCCGGCGCAAAGGCCGAACAGGATGAACAGGCGACGCTTCGGCGTGTCGAGCTTGTTGATCACGACGTCGATGCCGACGTGGACGCCGGTGCGCACGCCGTAGGCAGCGCCGAACTTCGCCATCCAGACGAACAGGATGATGCAGAGTTCCTGCGCCCAGATCAGGTTGACGGAACGCAGGCCGAAATAGGCCGACTTGGCGCCGTCGGACAGCCAGGGCATGCCGGCCGAACGGCCGTAGGCGACGACGTCGGCGATCATGCCGAGCGAATAGCGGTGGACCACCGAGGCGAAGATGATCGTCGTCGCCGCCGCGATCAGCGTGGCGATGAGGACCTCCTCGAGGCGGTCGAGAAGCCGGAGCATGGCGGGCCTCGACGGTTGGGAGGGGCGGGGGAGGGGAACGAGCGACGCCGGCTCGTCGGAGCCCGTCGCCGGAACATCGTCGGTCGGTGCGGCGGAGGTCGACCATCCGCGTCGCCCTGCGCCAGGCGGCCGGACCGGGCGACGCCTTGCGCGGGTGTGGGCCGGACGACGCGGATGGCCGGCCGCCGCCGCGCGCCGAACGGGCGCGGGTCTTTCGGCCGGGTCCGGAGGGCGCGCCGGCCGGAGCCGACGCACCCTCGCAGGACCGGTTCGTCAGCCGCCGTTGGCGGCGGCCTGGATCTTCGCGATCAGGTCGGCGCCGATACGCTCGGCCGATTCCTCGTAGACCGGCTTCATGGCGTCGACCCAGGCCTGACGCTCTTCCGCCGTCAGCTCGATGAACTCGGTCTTGCCGCTGTCGATCATCGCCTTCAGGGCGGCCTCGTTCTCGGCCCGGGCGATGCCGTTGCCGTATTCGGTGGCCTCCTTCAGCGCCTTCTCGAGCTCGCCGCGGACGTCGGCCGGCAGGTCGTCCCAGAACTTCTTGTTCACGATCACCGCATAGCCGAGATAGCCGTGGTTGGAGATCGTGGCGTTCTTCTGCACTTCGTGCATCTTCTGGGTGAACATGTTCGACGGCGGGTTCTCGGTGCCGTCGACGACGCCGGTCTGCAGCGCCTGATAGACCTCGGAGAAGGCCATCACCTGCGGCACCGCGCCGAGGGCGTTCATCTCTGCCTCGAGCACCTTGGACGACTGGATGCGCATCTTCAGGCCGAGGAAGTCGTCGGGCGTGTGCAGCGGCGAATTGGCGCTCATCACCTTGAAGCCGTTGTCCCAGTAGGCGAGACCGGTGATGCCCTTGGCCTCGAGCAGCTTCAGCATCTCCGCGCCGGCTTCGCCGTAGGTGACCTTGTGGAGCGCGTCGTAATCCTTGAACAGGAACGGCAGGTCGAACACCTCGAACTGCTTGATGCCGAGCGGGCCGAACTTGGCGAGCGAAGGCGCCAGCATCTGCACGGCGCCGAGCTGGAGCGCTTCGAGCTCTTCCTTGTCCTTGTAGAGCTGCGAGTTCGGGTAGACCTCGACCTTGACCTTGCCGTCCGTGTACTTCTCGGCAAGCTCCTTGAACTTGTCGGCGGCCTTGCCCTTCGGCGTGTTCGGCGCCACCACGTGGCTGAACTTGATGACGATCTCCTCGGCGGAGGCGGCGGCTGCACCGAGGGCGGTGAACAGCGCCAGCATGCCGGCGGAGACGAGGGACGTCGCGGTACGACGGGAAATCATGGGGTTTCCTCCGAAACGGCCGGGCGCTCCTCCGCGCCGGCGTGGAGGAACTACTAGTGTCGCCGTGCCCGCTGCCGCTATTGTGGATTTCCGAAGCCCGGGGAGAGGCGGAGGCGGACGGGCCGGTCCCGTCCGGCAGGGAGGAGCCCGGACACCTTGATTGGCGAGCGTACGCCGATCATCGACCACGATCTCGAGCCGCTGCCGGCGACGGCGCGCTGGCGCGACACCGTGCTCTCGGCGATGCCGGTGGTGGCGATCCTGCTGCTGATCGCCGTGCTGGCGCTGATCGTCGCCTTCCTCGACGGCGAGGACCGCGAGCGCGCCCGCACCGCCTTGATCTCGGACGCGCTCTGGGTCGAGCAGACGCTGCGCTTCCAGCTCGCTACCGACGAGGATTCCGTCGCCCGCCTCGCCATCGACGTCGCCGCGCCCGAGGCCTCGCCGGCGCGTTTCCGCGAGCGGGCGCGCCTGATCGTCGCCAACAACCCGGAGGTGACCGCGGTCGCTTGGATCGAGGCCGACGGCGACGTCCGCGCCGCGGTGCCGGACCTGGTCGACGCCGGCGCGCTGCCGGCGCGCCTGCCGGACCTCGCCCGCCGCGCCAGCTTCTCGGCCCGGCCGGTCTACGGGGACCTCCGCCGCGGCGAGGGCGGCCAGCTCACGGTCGACCTCGCCGTCGCGGTGCCGGAGGGCGCGGACGGGCGCGGCGCCGTCGTCGCGGTGGTCTCGGTCTCGGGCCTCGTCAAGCGCTACGTGCCGTGGTGGATCGCCGAGCGCTACGCCGTGCGCCTCGTCGACAGTTCGGGCCGCATCCTCACCGAGAAGGCGCGGGTCGAGCCGTCCGACCGCGACGTCGTCCACCGCATCTCGTTCGATCCGCCGCTGCGCGGCACCGAGCTCGCCGTCGCGCCCTACCGCGCCGCCGGCGACCGGGCCGGCTACGCGCTCTACGCCGCCGTCGCCGGCCTGTCGGCGCTGGCGATCCTGTCGCTGGTGCTGCTGCAGCGCCACGTGGCGCGGCGCCGGCTGACCGAGCAGAAGCTCAGGACCGAGACCGCGTTCCGCCGCGCCATGGAGGACAGCCTGACCGTCGGCATGCGGGCGCGCGACCCGAACGGCCGTATCCTCTACGTCAACCCGGCCTTCTGCCGGATGGTCGGCCACCCCGCCGAGGCCCTCGTCGGCCGCGACCCGCCGATGCCCTACTGGCTGCCGGACGAACTCGACGCCACCAGGGCCCGCCACGACGCCCAGATCCACGGCGAACTGAAGCCGACCAGCTGGGAGACCCGGTTCCGTCGCGCCGACGGCAGCGTGTTCGACGCCCTGCTCTACGAGGCGCCGCTGGTCGACGGCGACGGCACCGTGCGTGGCTGGATGGGCTCGATCATCGACATCACCGAGCGCAAGGCGGCCGCCGCCTTCGCCCAGCGTCAGGCCGAGAGCCTGCAGCGCTCGGCCCGTCTGGTCACCCTCGGCGAGATGGCGACCTCGCTCGCCCACGAGCTCAACCAGCCGCTGGCGGCGATTTCGAGCTACGCCGCCGGCTCGCTCAACCTGATCCGCCGCGGCGAGGCCGAGCGCGCCGCCATCGAGGGGGCGCTCGAGAAGCTGTCCGCCCAGGCGCAGCGCGCCGGCGGCATCATCCGCCGCATCCAGGACTTCGTGAAGAAGCGCGAACCGCGCTTCGGCCCGGTCGACCTCGCCGACGTCGTGCGCGAGACGATCGCCTTCGCCTCGATCGACGCCCGCACCGCCGGGCTCCGGATCGACGCGGAGCTGGAGCCGGACCTGCCGCCGGTCAGGGCCGACCGCATCCTGGTCGAGCAGGTGCTGCTCAACCTCGTGCGCAACGGCGCCGAGGCGATGGCGGCGGTGCCGGCGGACCGTCGGGTGCTCACCGTCACGCTGGCGCGGGATGGCGCCGAGGTCGCGCTCGAGGTCGCCGACCGCGGCCCCGGCATCGACCCGGCGGTCGCCGACCGCCTGTTCGACGCCTTCGTCTCCACCAAGGCCGACGGCATGGGCATCGGCCTCAACATCTGCCGCACCATCGTGGAACTGCACCGCGGCCGGCTGCAGCACCGGCCGCGCCCGGGTGGCGGCACGGTGTTCACCGTCGCCCTGCCGGTTCTCGTCGAGGACGTCGCCGCATGACCGATCGAGAGCCCGCCCCGCCGCCCGGCGCGATCGTCCACGTCGTCGACGACGACCCGGCCATCCGCGACAGCCTCGTCTTCCTGTTCGCCTCGCGCGCGATCGCCACGCGGGCCTGGGCCGGCGGCGAGGAGTTCCTGGCGGGCGGCCCGGCCGCGGGTTGCGCCTGCGTAGTGCTCGACATCCGCCTCGGCGGCATCTCCGGCCTCGAGACCTTCGAACGGCTGCGTGCCGCGGGCAGCCGCTTGCCCGTGTTGTTCCTCACCGGTCACGCCGACGTGCCGATCGCGGTCGAGGCGCTGAAGAAGGGCGCCTTCGACTTCATCGAGAAGCCCTTCGACGACAACGCCCTGGTCGACCGCGCGGTCGAGGCGCTGCACAGCGCCGCGGCCGCGTCCTCGGTGGTGCAGCGGCGCGAGAGCATCGAGCAGATGCTCGCCGGCCTGACGCTGCGCGAACGCGAGGTGCTCGACCATCTCGTCCGCGGCGAGCTCAACAAGCAGATCGCCGACACGCTCGGGGTGTCGATGCGCACGGTCGAGGTCCACCGCGCCCGCGTTTTCGAGAAGATGGGCGTGCGCAACGCGGTGGAGCTGGCTACGCTGCTCGCCGCGTTCCGGAACTGAACCCCGCCCGAGACGGAAATCGCGAGGAGACCCAAGGCCATGGAAATCGTGCGTGCGGGCAGCCGGCCGTCCACGGAGGGGCCGGCGGCCTGGTTCACCGGGCGGGTCAGGATCGATCCGCTGTTCCCCGCCACCGCGCCGGCGCGGGCCGCGGGCAACACCGTCACCTTCGAGCCCGGCGCCCGCACCGCCTGGCACACCCATCCGCTCGGGCAGGTCCTGATCGTCGTCTCCGGCTGCGGCCGGGTGCAGCG
This sequence comes from Oharaeibacter diazotrophicus, assembly GCF_004362745.1. Lineage (NCBI taxonomy): Bacteria > Pseudomonadati > Pseudomonadota > Alphaproteobacteria > Hyphomicrobiales > Pleomorphomonadaceae > Oharaeibacter > Oharaeibacter diazotrophicus. The sequence goes on from NZ_SNXY01000007.1 coordinate 296,771, forward strand.
CGCGGGTGGGCCGGTCGAGGAGATCCGCCCCGGCGACGTCGTCTGGTTCCCGCCCGGCGAGAAGCACTGGCACGGCGCCGCGCCGACCACGGCGATGACCCACGTGGCGGTCCAGGAGAGCCTCGACGGCCGTGCCGTCGACTGGCTGGAGCACGTCACGGACGCCGAATACGGCGGCTGACGCCGCGCTCGCGAAGGTCGGCCCTCCGGCTGCGGCGCCGCGCTCGGTATCCCAGCGGCACGGCCGCGGCTATGGTCGCCGCCACGATCCGCCGCCGGAGCCGCCGATGCCCGCCTTCGCCGCCAATCTCTCGACGCTCTTCACCGACCGGCCGTTCCTCGACCGCTTCGCCGCGGCGGCCGACGCCGGCTTTCGCGCCGTCGAGTTCCTGTTCCCCTACGACCATCCGCCCGAGGCGATCGCCGAGCGGCTCGCCCGCCACGGCCTCGTCCAGGTGCTGTTCAACCTGCCGCCGGGCGACTGGGCCGCCGGCGAGCGCGGCCTCGCCGCCGTGCCCGGCCGCTTCGACGACGTCGCCGCCGGGCTCGAGCGGGCGTTGCCCTACGTCGCGGCCACCGGCGTCGGCCGGGTCCACCTGATGGCCGGGATCGGCGAGCGGAGCGACCCGGCGGCGGTGTCGGCCTACCGCCGGTCGGTCGAGCACGTCGCCACGCGGCTCGGCGAACGCGGCGTCGACCTCCTCCTGGAGCCGATCAACCGGCGCAACATGCCGGGCTATTTCCTCGACGACTACGGCCACGCCGTCGCGCTGATCCGCGACCTCGGCCTTCCCAACCTCAAGCTCCAGTTCGACGTCTACCACCGCCAGATCCTGCATGGCGACGTCGCCATGGCGCTCCGCGCGCTGCTGCCGATCACCGGCCACGTCCAGGTCGCCGGCGTGCCCGCCCGCAACGAGCCGGACGACGGCGAGCTCGACCATCGCTTCCTGTTCGCCGAACTCGACCGGCTCGGCTACGCCGGCCACGTCGGCTGCGAGTACAACCCGCGCGGCCACACCGTGGACGGCCTCGGCTGGTTCGCGCCCTACCGGCGCTGACGCGGGGATCGGTTCATCCGCCGGGACCGAAGGCGGCGGCGAGCAGCGAGGCGGCGAGCGCCAGCATCACCGTGCCGACCACCGCGTCGAGCACGCGCCAGGCGGCGGGCCGGGCGAACAGCGGCCCGGCGAGGCGGGCGCCGTAGCCGAGCGCGGTGAACCAGGCGAAGCTCGCGGCGGCCGCGCCGATCACGAAGGCGGGCCGGTCCGGCGCCGCCTGCGCCGAGCCGGCGGCACCCATCAGGAGCACGGTGTCGAGATAGACGTGCGGGTTGAGGAAGGTGAAGCCGGCGGTCGCCGCCAGCGCGGCGCCGAGCGAGCCGCCGCCGTCGGCGGCTGACACCGTCGCACCCGCCGGCCGCGCCATCCGGCGGAAGGCGGCGATGCCGTGCCAGCCGAGGAAGCCCGCGCCGGCGAGGGCGAGCAGCAGCGTCAGCTGCGGCAGCGCGGCGAGCGCCGCCCCCGCGCCGCCGACGCCGAGGACGATCAGCGTCGCGTCGGCGAGGCCGCAGAACAGCACGATCGGGCCGACGTGTTCGCGCCGGAGGCCCTGGCGCAGGACGAACAGGTTCTGCGCACCGATCGCCACGATCAGGGCGGCGGAGAGCGCGAAACCGGCGAGGAAGGGGGCGAGGGTGAACGTCATGGCGCTTCCATGCCGTGTGCCGTCGGCGAAGTCGAACTTGTTCTCCTCACTTGGATGAAGCAGAACTTCATTCATGATCGACTATCCCGCCGCCGCCGCCGTCGCCGCCGTGATCCGCGAGGGCAGTTTCGAGCGCGCCGCCGCGGCGCTCGCCATCACGCCCTCGGCGGTGTCGCAGCGCGTCCGCGGCCTCGAGGAGCGCCTCGGCGCCATCCTGGTGGTGCGCGGCCAGCCCTGCCGGGCGACCGAGCTCGGCCGCGCCCTGGTCGGCCATCTCGACCGCGTCCGCCTGATGGAAGCCGACCTCGCGCCCGCGCTCGGCGCCCGCGCCGCCGGCGAGGCGCCGCCGACGCTCAGGGTCGCGGTCAATGCCGACAGCCTCGCGACCTGGTTCCCCGCGGCCGCCGCCGCCTTCGGGCGTGCCGCGGCGGCGACGCTCGACCTGACGCTCGACGACGAGGGCCACACCGCCGAGCGGCTGCGCGGCGGCGAGGTGGTCGCCGCGGTCACCGCCGATGCCGGGCCGGTGCCGGGCTGCCGTACGCTGCCGCTCGGCACGCTGCGCTACGCCGCCTGCGCCGCCCCGGACTTCGCCGCCCGCCACTTCCCCGCCGGCGCCACCGCCGAGGCGATGGCGTCGGCGCCGCAGCTGCGGTTCGACCGCCGCGACGATCTCCAGGCGCGCTGGGCCGCCGCCGCCGTCGGCGTGGCGCCGACCGGTCCGGTGCACTGGGTGCCCTCCACCCACGCCTTCCTCGACCTCGCGCTCGCCGGCCTCGCCTGGGGCATGCAGCCGGCTGCGCTCGCCGCGCCGCATCTCGCCGCCGGCCGCCTCGTCGACATCGCGCCCGGCCGCTCGCTCGACGTCGATCTGCACTGGACCGTCGCGCGCCTCCCGGCGGCCTCGCTGCGGGCGCTCACCGCGGCCGTCACGACGGCGGCGCGGCGCGCGCTGATGCCGCCGGGCGGCGGGGGCGCGGATGCGGTTGCCGGCCGGCGCGAACGACCCTAGTCATGGGCGTCCTCAAGTCCGTGCCGGAGCCGCGGTTGTCCGATTTCACCCCCGTCTCGTCCCTCCTCGGCGGTATGGCGATCGGCCTGTCGGCGGTGCTGCTGCTCGCCGCCGAGGGCCGGATCGCCGGCGTCAGCGGGATCGTCTCGCGCCTGCTGCCGCCCTGGCCGGCGGCGGCGCGCGCCTGTCGGATAGCGTTCGTCGCCGGGCTCCTCGCCGCGCCATTGGTCTGGTGGCTCGCGACCGGCGCGCCGCCGGCGCAGACGGTGTCGGGCGACCTCGCGGTGATGGCGCTCGCCGGGCTCGCGGTCGGGATCGGCACGGTGGTCGGTTCGGGCTGCACCAGCGGCCACGGCGTCTGCGGGCTGGCGCTGCTGTCGCCGCGCTCGCTGGTGGCGACGCCCGTGTTCATGGCCGTCGCGGTCGCGACTGTCTTCCTCGTCCGCCATCTCGCGTGAGGGGCCGGCAGATGCGCGCGCTCGCCGCCTTCGCCGCCGGCCTCCTGTTCGGCCTCGGCCTCTGCCTCTCCGGCATGGCCGACCCGGCCAAGGTGCTGGCCTTCCTCGACGTTTCCGATGACTTCGACCCGAGCCTCGCCTTCGTGATGGCCGGGGCGATCGCGGTGGCGCTGCCGGGCTTCCGGCTGGTGCGCCGGCGCGGCCGGCCGCTGTTCGACGACGGCTTCCACCTGCCGCCGCGCGCCCCCGTCGACGCCCGCCTCGTCGGCGGCGCCGCGCTGTTCGGCGTCGGCTGGGGCCTGTCGGGCTTCTGTCCGGGCCCGGCGATCGTGGCGGTGCCGCTCGGCGCGCCGGGGGCACTGGTGTTCGTCGCCGCCATGCTCGCCGGCTTCGCGATCGCCCGCGCCGCCCCCGCCCGCCGCCGGTCGGAACCGGCGACGGACGGGTAATTCCTCGAGGTGGCGAAGGTGATCGGTTAGTCGGCTTCGGATCAGCCGAGCAGGCCGTCCATGCCGCGGCGAAGGCCGGTCCAGCCGCCGACCTTGCGGGCGGCGAGCAGGGTGCCGCCGACATAGGGCGCCGCGGAACTGCCGGCGTCGTGGCGGATCGTCAGCCGCTCGCCCGGCGCGCCGAACAGCGCCTCGGCCGAGAGCACGAAGCCCGGCAGGCGGACCGAGTGGACGCGGGTGCCGCCGATCTCGGCGCCGTAGGCCTCGCGCGGGCCGCGGACGGCGTCGAGCGGCTTCTGCGTGCCCGGCCGGCGGGCGTCGGCGAGCTTCTCGGCGAGCTCGCGGGCGGTGCCCGACGGCGCGTCCGGCTTGCCCTCGTAGGCGTAGTCGATCACCTCGACGTCGGCGACGTGGCGGGCGGCCTCGAGCGCGAAGCGCAAGAGCAGCGCGGCGGTGACCGAGTAGTTGCCGGCGGCGAAGGCGCCGACGCCGGCGGCGGTGGCGGCGGCGTCGATCTCGGCGTAGTCGTCGGCGGTGAGCCCGGAGGTACCGACGACGACGCGGCGGCCGGCGCCGAGGGCGGCGAGGGCGTGCGCCTTGACGCTGCCCGGATGGGTGTAGTCGATCACCACGTCGGACGGCGCTGTGAGCGCCTCCTCGACGGTCGCGACCACGGTCAGCCCGAGCGCCGCGATGCCCGCGGCGACGCCGGCGTCGACGCCGGCCGCCTTGCGCGAGACGGCGCCGGCGAGCGCGAGATCCGGCGCGGCGGCGATCGCCTTGACCAGTTCGCGGCCGACCCAGCCGGTCGAGCCCGCCACCACGATGCGCGTCGTCATGTCCCGTCCTCCCGAAACCGGCGCGTGCGCCGCTGCGTATAGCCGCGTCGAGCCGGGGTTGCCCGTCCGCCGGCTCCGTACCAGGATGGCGGGCGGGGGTCCATCCCGGGGCGTCGCGCCGGGGTGGGGAGGGGGAGCCGGAGGAACCGTGACAGGAAACGCGATCGTCTCGGCGACGCCCGATCTCGAGGCTCTGATCCGGCGCGTCGCCGCCGGCGACCGCGCCGCCTTCGAGCGGCTCTACGCGGCGGCGTCGGCGAAACTCTTCGGTATCGTGCTCCGTATCTCCCGCGACCGGGCGAGTGCCGAGGACGTGCTACAGGAGACCTTCGTCAGGATCTGGCGATACGCGCCCCGCTACGAGGCGGCGAGTGGCCGTCCGATCACCTGGATGGCGTCGATCGCGCGCAACGCGGCGATCGACGCGGTGCGGCGGCGGCGGGCGCTCGACGCCCGGATCTCGCCGGACGGCGACGAGGACGCGCTCGCCGCGGTGCCCGACGAGACGGCGCTCGCCGTCGACCCGGGCGACCGCGAGGCGCTCCGCACCTGCCTCGGCCGGCTCGAGGCCGAGCAGCGCGACTGCGTGCTGCTGGCCTACCGGGACGGCCTGTCGCGCGAGGAACTGGCGGAGCGCTTCGGCCGCCCCGTCGGCACGATCAAGACCTGGCTGCACCGGGCGCTCGCCCGGCTCAAGGATTGTCTGGAAGCATCATGACGGCGGACGATCGCGACATGGCGGCGGCGGAATACGTGCTCGGCACCCTGCCGGACGCCGAGCGCGCCGCCGCGGCGGCCCGGATCGAGGCCGACCCCGCCTTCGCCCGCGCCGTGCGCGACTGGCAGGACCGTCTTGCCCCGCTCGATGCCGAGGCGGCCGCGGTGACGCCGCCGGACCGGGTCTGGCCGAAGATCCGCGCCGCCGTGGGCGCCGAGGCGGTGGTGCCGCGGGTCGATCCGGCCGACCGGGTCGGCGCGCCGGTCGGGCCGGTCGCCGAGGTGGTCGACCTCGCCGCCCGGGTCCGGCGCTGGCGTGCCACCGCGGTGGTGTTCGGCGCGCTCGCCGCCGGTCTCGCCGCGCTGGCGGTGGTCGACCGGCTGCCGCAGTGGCTCGGCACCCTGCCGGCCGGCGGGCGCTACGTCGCCGTCGTCAACCGCGACGCCTCGCTGCCGGCGCTGATCGTCGACGTCGACACCGGCCGCGGCGTCGTCACGGTCCGCCCGGTCGCCGCCGAACAGCCGGCGGGCCGCAGCCTCGAACTCTGGGTCATCCCGGACGGCGGCAAGCCGCGCTCGCTCGGGCTCGTCGACCCGAAGGCGGCGGTCGTCACCATCTCGGGCGAGAAGGCCGGGCCGATCCCGGCCAAGGGCCTGTTCGCGATCACGGTCGAGCCGCCGGGCGGCTCGCCGACCGGCGAGCCCTCGGGCGCCCCGGTCTACGCCGGTCCGCTGATTCCTGCCGACGAGTGACGCCTCCCCATTTCAGCCCTCGAACTCCCGCGCGCTCATGGTGCGCAGCTCTTGGATGTAGGCGGCGCGCTCGGGGTGCAGCAGCGACAGCACGGCGACCGCGAAGGTGACCGGGGCGCTGCCCGGCGCTGTGACCAGCCGCCCGCCCGTCACCGCCGCGGGCGTCTCGACGTAGAGCGCGGTGCCGGCGTAGTCGCCGCCCTGTTCGGCGAGGAAGGCGGCGTCGTTGCTGGTGTGCGCGCGGTCGTCGAGCAGGCCGGCGCGCGCCGGCGCCAACGTCGCGCCGCAGATGGCGCCGACCACGAGGTCGGCGGCGACGGCGCGCCGGAGGAGGTCGCCGACGTCGGGCGCCTCCGGCGTCATCCACACCGGCGACCCCACGACGATCAGCGCGTCGGCGTCCTCGGCGCGCCAGTCGGTCGCGGCGAGGTCGGGGACGGCGGTGAGACCGCCCATCGACGTGACGCGGCCGCCGTCCGGCGTCATCACCCGGACGGTGTCGCCGAGATCCGACCGGGCCGCGGCGGCGAGCGGCGCGGCCTCCCAGTCGGCGAAGGCGTCGATCAGCAGGATGTCGATACGGGCCATGGTCGCCTCCGTTGCGAGGCTTGCATCCTGCCATGGATCCATCACGGAACGTGACAGGGGGAACGCGAAGCGGGGACGGGGCGAGCGGGGAGGGCGCGAAGCGGGGGCTCCGACCCTCGCGGACCGGAGCCCCCTGGTCCGCCGATCCGGTCGAGGGAAACCGGAATCGGCCGACACCGTAGTCCACGACGGCGCGCTGCGCCGTGGCTTTCACGACGGCGTCGCGCGCCGTTCGGCGCCCGGACGATCCGTCGGATCGCGCCGCGCGGGTGCCCCCGTGCCCGCGGAGCGGGGCACGCGAGCCCTTCGCGTCCTGCTTAGACGCTTTTGGCCGCCCGGGTCAGCGGCACGGTGTCGCCCGTCGCCGCCGCCCCCGCCGACCATGCTTCCGATACGCGGAAAACGGCCGCCGGGTTTCGAGGCCCGGCGGCCGTTTCCTACGAAAGCACGAGGCGGATCGGTCAGGCGGTGCGCGCCAGGGCGTCGAGCAGTGCGCGCACGCGCCGCACCTCGTCCTCGACGATGCCGTGGCCCATGCCCGGGTAGATCGTCTCGTCGACGTCGGCCCCGAGACCCGCCAGCACCTTCGACGTCGCCTTCACCCGCGTCAGCGGGATGTGGGAATCGACGTCGCTGCAGCCGAGTATCACCGGCGTGCCGGCGAGGTCGCCGGCGTGGGCGGTCACCTCGGCGTCGCTGCCGATCAGCCCGCCGGAGAGGCCGACGATCCCGCCGTAGCGGCGCGGCCGCCGGGCGGCGTATTCGGTGGCGAGGCAGGCGCCCTGGCTGAAGCCGAGCACGACGGTGCGCTCGGGCGGCACGCCGGCCGCCGCGACGTCGGCGACGAGGTCGTCGACGACCGCGAGGGCGGCCGACAGCGCCGGCTCGTTGCGCGCGGTCGGCTCGACGAAGCGCAGCGGGTACCACTGATGGCCCGCCGCCTGCGGCGCGAGATAGCTGACGTCCTCGCGCTCGAAGGCGCCGGCCAGCATCAGGATGTCGCGGGCGGTGGCACCGCGGCCGTGCAGCAGGATCATCGCGACCGGCGCGGTGCCGAGCGCGGCGCCGGTGGCGTGGACGCGCTGGCCGGCGTGGGGGGCGCGGCCGCGGGTGGTGGTGACGGTGGTCATCTCGAACCTCCTTCAGACCGGCTTGAGGCCGCGTTCGATCGCCGCCCGGCGCCCTTCGAGGAAGGGCGGCAGCGACAGCTTCTCGCCGAGGGTCTCCATCGGCTCGTCGGCCGAGAAGCCCGGGATGTCGGTCGCGATCTCGAACAGCACGCCGTTCGGCTCGCGGAAGTAGAGCGAGCGGAAGTAGAAGCGCTCGACCTCGCCCGAGTTCGGCACCCGGAAGCCCTGCACCCGTTCGGTCCAGGCGGCGAGGCCGTCGTAGTCCGGCGTGCGGAAGGCGACGTGGTGGACCCCGCCCGCACCTTCGCGTGCGACCGGCGCGCCCGGCTCGACGGCGACGTGCAGTTCCGCCGCGGCGCCGCCCTCGCCCATCTCGAAGACGTGGACGGTGCGGGCGACGTCGTGCGGCGAGCGGTAGTGACGGACCGCCCGCATGTTCATCACCTGCGTCAGCACGGTCGCGGTCGGGCCGACGTCGGGCACCGAAATGGTGATCGGACCGAGGCCGCGGATCTGGTGCTCGGCCGGCACCGGGCTCTTCGCCCACGGATGCACCGCGTAGGCGCCGCCGTCGTCGTAGAGCGTCAGACGCTGGCCTTCGGGATCCTCGAAGGCGAGGGTGGCGCGGCCGTCGACCGTCTTGACGTCGGAGGTGTCGACGCCGGCGGCCCGGAGCCGGTCGCGCCAATAGGGCAGGGAATCCGCGCCGACGCGGAAGCCGGTGCGCACGATCGAGCGGGTGCCGCGCCGGGCGGGCGGCACCGGCCACTCGAAGAAGGTGATGTCCGAGCCGGGGCTCGCTTCGCCGTCGCCGTAGAACAGGTGGTAGGCGCTGGTGTCGTCCTGGTTGACGGTCTTCTTGACGAGCCGCATGCCGAGCACGTCGGTGTAGAAGCGCACGTTCGCCTGGGCGTCCGCGGTGATGGCGGTCAGGTGGTGGATGCCGCCGAGCTGCAGGTCCATGGGAGATCTCCCCTCGGGCGGGCCGGGGCCGGTCCGCCGCTTCGATCCCCTATATCGGCCGTTCCGCCCGGTCCGGCAAACACCGTAGGGCGGGACGGACCGTCAACCACGGGTGAACGATCGCGGCGCACGGCCGGCCGTTCCCGCCTCAAACCACCCGGACGTAGCCCATCATGCCGGTCTCCTGGTGCTCGATCAGGTGGCAGTGGAACATCCAGTCGCCGGGGGCGTCGGCGACGAAGGCGACGCGGCGCTTCTCGCGCGGCACCAAGAGCACGGTGTCGGCGAGGTGGGGCGGCAGCTCCTGGCGGTCCGACGACAGGAAGCGCCAGGCGAAGCCGTGGAAGTGGATCGGGTGGAACTGCTTGGAGATGTTCGAGAGCTCGAACACGTAGGTGGCGCCGCGGCGCAGCACCGCCAGCGGCGGCGGCAGGGCGTGGTGGCCGTCGGCCGGCCACGTCGTCTTGTTGATCGACCAGAAGGTCCGGTCGGACAGGCAGAGGTCGTCGATCCCCGGGAAGCGCTCGTCGGTGGCGGCGACCGCGGCGGCGGCGGCCGTGGAGGCGAACTCGAAGCGCAGCGTCTCGGCGCCCCGGAGGTCGGGCTCCGGCACCCGCGAGGCCCGGAGCGGCGCCGGGTCGAAGGCGCCCCGGCGCTTCGGCGCGCCGCGCGCGACCAGGGTCGCGATCGTCCAGGGTTCGGCGACGCGCCAGTCGATCAGGCGGACGCTGGCGCCGTCGGCGGGGGTGCGCAGCACGAGGTCGATGCGCATCGCCGTGCCCATCCGCCACGTCGCGAGCGGGAAGGGCACGACCGCGTGGCCGTCGATCGCCACCACCGCCGCCTCGGCGCCCTCGACGCCGACCTCGAGGATGCGGGTGGGGTCGACGTTGTAGAGGCGGATCCGGACGTCGGCACCGGCCGGCACCTCGAAGCGGGCGGCGGCCTCGCCGTTGGTGCTGCGCACGGTGCCGAAGCTGCCGGCGTTGCCGGCGCCGGTGTCGGTGAGGAACGGCAGGAAGCCGCCGTCCTCGCCGATCCGCCAGTCGCGCACCGCCAGCACCAGCTCGCCGTCGTAGGGCTCGGTCTCGTCGCCCTCGACGATCAAGAGGCCGGCGAGGCCGCGGCCGAGCTGCTCCACGGTGTTGCAGTGGGTGTGGAAGAAGAAGCTACCGGTGTCCGGCGGCACGAAGTCGTAGTCGCAGGTCCCCCCCGGCTCGACGGGCCGCTGCGAGATGTAAGGCACGCCGTCCTGCGCGATCGGGACGCGCAGGCCGTGCCAGTGGATGGCGAGGTGCTCGCCCGGCCGGGTCAGGCCGTTGACGAGGCGGGTGCGCAGGCGATCGCCGAGCCCGAGCCGGACGATCGGCAGGGCCGTGTCCGCCGAGAAGGTCCACAGCGGCAGCGGCTTGCCGGCGAAGCAGGGCAGCGCCTGCGGACGCTCGGCGGCGTCGAGCACGAGGTCGACGGTGCGCCCCGGACGGGGTTCGGCGGGGGCGCCGGGCGGGCGGCCCTCGGCGCGGGCGGGGCGGAAGGGGGCGGCGAGGAGCGCGCCCGCGCCGCAGGCGGCGGCGAGCACGGAACGGCGGGTCGGCATGGCGTCCTCGATGGTCGCGGGGGTTCAAGGTCCCCGGAGTCGAAACGCCGCCACGCTGGCCCCGCCGCCGCACGCGGTCAAGTGCGGTGGACCCCGTGCGTCCCGCGCAATGGTCGCGGAGAATTGCGCGACGCTTCGCCGCCTTCGACCAACGGAGGCCGAACCATCGCTTGAAGTGCCGCGTTCATGCGGGGAAAGTCGGTTGGGAAGACCACGGAGGTCGGCACCCCGCCGACTCGCCAGCGGTCCGGAGTTCGCGCATGTCCCGTCACGATCCCGCCATCGCCCTCGGCCGCACCACCGCTGCGGCCGTCAAGGCGGGTGTCGACACCGCGACGACGCTGACCTTCCGGATGCCGCTGCTGTTCGCCGCGCCCGACTTCGGGACGATGGTGGAATGGCAGCGGGCCTGGACGGAGAAGGTCGCGGCCGTCGCGCTCGGCGCCGTCGGCGCGGGCGCGGCCTGCCACGCCCTGTCGCTGCGCGCCGCCACCGGCGCCGTCACGGCCGACACGCTGGTCTCCGACATGCTGACCATCGCCGACGCGGCGCTCGCGCCCGGCTACAAGACCGTCGCCGCCAACGCCCGCCGGCTGTCCCGGCGGCGCTGACTGCGAGGACGGGAGAGCCTCCCGGCTCAGGCGGCCGGATCGACGGCGGTGCCGGCGAGGAACGCCCGCTCCATCGTGCCGCGGACCATGGCGGGGTTGTAGGGCTTGGCGATCTGGGGCCAGCGATCGTAGGGCGGCGGGATCGCGGAGGTCAGCGCGTAGCCCGAGCACAGCGCCACCGGAACGCCGCGCGCGGCGAGCTTCTCCGCGACCGGATAGATCAGCGTGCCCTTGACGTTGACGTCGAGCAGTGCGCCGTCGAGCGGACCGTCGACCAGTTGCAGCGCCGCCTCGACCGACGCCGCCGGACCGACCACGACGCAGCCGAGATCGAGGAGGATGTCCTCGAGCGCCATCGCGATCAACGCCTCGTCCTCAACCACGAGAATGCGCAGTCCCTCAAGGTCGGCCATCGCCCGCGACCTCCTCCCCATGATGCCGTCCCCGCCTCCGTCCAGGCTGGAATTCGGCACGTTCCACCGTGAACGCGCGAGCCCGCGAAGGGTTCGGTCGGCCGGACGAAAAATCCCGCGCGGGCGGCGCGGCGCGCGATCGTCCGAAACGAGTCTACGGCGGCGCGCCCTCGGTGGATCGGTCGGCGACGAGACCGGCCAGAAGGCCGGCGAGGCGGCGGCGGTTGGTGCCGAGGTCGGCCGAGCCGACCTTGCTGCGCGAATAGATCCATACGCCGGTGCGGCCGTCCGCGAGGGCTGCGACGCGCACCGAGACGGTATCGGGAAAGCGCAGCAGCGGCGTGCGCACCACCGCGCGGAACCGGCCCTCGGCCGGGACGTCCTCGACGACGACGGCGCCGGGCAGGGCCGCGACGAGGCGGCGGAGGTCGGCGAGAACGTCGGCGGCCGGCCGGGTCGAGGGGGTGGTCGCGATGTCCGGGGCGGCGTCGGCGCATTCCCCGGGCGGGCAGGCGAGGGCGTCGTTGGGCCAGCCGGTGCGGATCGGGTGGGCGAAGTCGAAGGGGCCGGTGTCGGGATCGCCGAAGAGGTCGGTCATGACCCGGTCGCGGCCGCGGATGGCGATCGCCGCGAGGCCCGTGGTCACCAGGGCGGACAGGCCGCCGAGAAGGCTGCGTCGCGTCACGTCGGTTCCGCTCCGTCGCGCCGCGGCGTCGGTGGCCGGCGCGCCCGCCGAGTGTGCCCCGGCCGGCGCGGTCCGGCAACGTGGTCGCGTCAGCCGCGGCGGCGATGCTCGGTGCCGGAGCGGCGGGCGCGCGGCACCGCGCCGACGGCGGCGCCGAGGCTGCGCAGCGTCGCGGCGGCGGCCGCGGCAGTCATCACCATCAGGCCGCCGAGCACGAGCGGGGCGACGCTGTCGCGGTCCGCGGCACGCGAGACCACGGCGAAGGTGCCGTCGCGCGGCGGCGCGAGGTCGGTGATGCGATAGGCGGCGGCCACCGGACGCGACGGCGCGTCGACCGTCGTGAACAGTTCCGACACCGCCGGGACGGTGCCGACGGCGGTCGGCGCGGCGCTGGCGCCGACCACGGTCGACAGCGTGGCGACCAGCACGGTCAGCAGCAGCGCGATCGCCGCTGCGACCGCGACCACGATCGACGCGCCGGTCCCGACCGTGACGTTCTCGGTCGCGTCGACACCGACGCCCATGCCGGCGCCGTGCTCCTCGGTGAGATGATAGACCCCCATGACCCGACTTCCCCTCGCTTGCCGTTCGCCCCGGCCCATGGGACTGATTTCACGATGGGACTTGGGTCTGGGAAGGCCGAGAATGCGGGCACCGGCCGGAGAAATCGTGGCCATTCCGTGGCGCGTTCACCGGTGTGAACGAATGGTTGACGAAGCGTCTCCGGACGGGGCGCAATCCGACGCATCGCCGACCGCGCGAACATCAAGGGCCGGCGCGTCGCCGCGCCGGCCCTTGATGTTCGAGTTCGCGATTCGGGTGCGGCCGTCTCAGGTCAGCGAGCCGCAGAAGCGCTGGATGCGGATGCAGGCTTCCTCGAGGTCGGCGGTCGAGGTGGCGTAGGAGATGCGGAAGTTCGGGCCGAGGCCGAAGGCCGAGCCCTGTACCACCGCGACGCCCTCGGCCTCGAGCAGCTCGGAGACGAAGTCCTCGTCGGTGGCGATCACCTTGCCGGACGGTCCGGTCCTGCCGATCAGCGCCGCGCAGGAGGGGTAGACGTAGAAGGCGCCCTCCGGCGTCGGGCACTGCAGCCCGCGCGCCTGGTTCAGCATCGAGACCACGAGGTCGCGGCGCTGCTTGAACAGGACGGCGTTGGTGGGGATGAAGTCCTGCGGGCCGTTCAGCGCCTCGACCGCCGCCCACTGCGAGATCGAGCAGGGGTTGGAGGTCGACTGCGACTGAATCGCGCCCATGGCCTTGATCAGCTGCACCGGGCCGCCGGCGTAGCCGATGCGCCAGCCGGTCATGGCGTAGGCCTTGGAGACGCCGTTGACGGTCAGCGTGCGCTCGTAGAGCGCCGGCTCGACCTGGGCGGGCGTCGTGAACACGAACTCGTCGTAGACGAGGTGCTCGTACATGTCGTCGGTCATCACCCAGACGTGCGGGTGGCGCAGCAGCACGTCGGCGATGGCGCGGATCTCGGCGCGGGTGTAGGCGGCGCCGGTCGGGTTCGACGGCGAGTTGAAGATGAACCACTTGGTCTTCGGGGTGATCGCGGCCTCGAGGGCGGCGGCGGTCACTTTGAAGCCGGTCTCCATGCCGGCGTCGACGAAGACGGGCTCGCCGCCGGCGAGCAGCACCATGTCCGGGTAGCTGACCCAGTAGGGGGCGGGGATCACCACCTCGTCGCCGGGGTTCAGCGTCGCCATCAGGGCGTTGTAGAGCACCTGCTTGCCGCCGGTGCCGACGGTGATCTGCGCCTGGGTGTAGGCGAGGCCGTTCTCGCGCTTGAACTTCTCGACGATCGCCGCCTTGAGCTCGGGAATGCCGTCGACGGCGGTGTACTTGGTCCGGCCGTCGCGGATCGCGCGGATCGCGGCTTCCTTGATGTTCTCCGGCGTGTCGAAGTCGGGCTCGCCGGCGCCGAGGCCGATGACGTCGCGGCCGGCCGCCTTGAGTTCGCGGGCCTTGTTGGTGACCGCGATGGTGGCGGACGGCTTCACGCGGGCGAGCGACTTGGCGAGGAAGGACATCGGGGGCGCGTCTCCGAACGCTGGATCTGTTGGCCGCGGCGCGGGGGGAGGGGGATCCTTGCGGCGGGCGGACCGTATTGCGGCGCACCCGCCTGCGCAAGCCGCTTTTCGGCGGGATTCGTCACCTCCGCGTGTGCGGCGGCGGCGACTTCCGCCCCCGGTCAGGTCCGGTCGGCAGGGGCTGCGGCGCGGGCCGACAGCGCGACCGCCAGACAGCCGGCGGAAAGGCCCGCGAAGGCCGCCGACAGGCCGGCGTGCTCGGCGATCCAGCCGATCACCGGCGGGCCGGCGAGGATGCCGAGGTAGCCGGTCGTGGCCACCGCCGCGACGCCGCCGGCGGCGGTCTGGCCGGGCGCCTTGCCGGCGGCGGTGAACAGCACCGGCACCACGTTGGAAAGGCCGAGGCCGGCGACGCCGAGGGCGGCGATCGCCGCGACCGGCTCTGCGAGCGCGACCGCCGCCGCAAGGGCGAGCGCGGCCAGCGCCGCGCCGACGGCCACCAGCGGCACCGCGCTGGTGCGGGCGCGGACCGCGTCGCCGGAGAAGCGGCCGATCGCCATGCCGCAGGCGAAGGCGGAATAGCCCGCCGCGGCCAGCGCCGGCGAGGCGCCGCGGTCCTCGTGCAGCCACACCGCGGTCCAGTCGAGCATGGCGCCTTCCGCCATGAAGGTGGCGAAGGTCAGGAGCGAGAGCACCAGCACGGGGCCGGTCGGCAGGGCGAGGCCGCCGTGGCCGTGGCCCTCGGGGCGGCCGGGCAGCAGCATCGGGCCGGCGAGGGCGACGATCGCGAGGGCGACCGCGGCGGCGGCGAGGGCGTGCACCGTCGGCGAGGTCAGCGCCAGCGCCAGCCCGCCGGCGCCGGCGGCGAGGAAGCCGCCGACCGAGAACATCGCGTGCAGGCCCGACATGATCGGCCGCCGCCACGCGGTCTCGACCTCGACGGCCTGGGTGTTCATGCCGACGTCGGAGAGGCCCATGCCGCCGCCGAACAGGAGGCAGGCCGGCAGCAGGAAGGCGTAGCTCGGCGCCAATGCAGCGAGCGGCAGGCCGAGCGCCATCGCCGCCGCCGAGATCCGTGTCACCGGCGCGCTGCCGAAGCGGGCAACCAGCGGGCTGGTGAAGGGCATCGTGACGACGGCGCCGATCGCCATCGCCAGGAGGGCGGCGGAGAGTTCGAGGTCGGAGAGGCCGAGGCGCGTCTTCACGATCGGCACCTGCGGCGCCCAGCTGCCGAGCAGCATGCCGTTGACGAGGAAGATGGCGGCGACGCCAACGCGGGCGCGCACGAGCGGTGAGAGGGGCACGGGTTCGGCTCCGGTGGGCGGAGGAGGGGGCTGGGTTCAGGCGACGACGACCGCGACGCCGAGTGCCGCGAGCGCCTCGGCGTCGGCGGCGGCGGGGGCGCGGTCGGTGACGAGCACGTCGATCGCCGCGGCGGGGCCGACGACGTTGGGCGAGACGGTGCCGATCTTGTCGGCGGTGGTGACGGCGACCACGCGGGCGGCCGCCTCGATCATCGCCCGCTTCACCGCCGCCTCCTCGTAGCCGACGGCGGTGATGCCGGCGGCGGTGTCGACGGCGCAGAGGCCGAGCAGGCAGACGTCGGCGCGGAAGCCGCGGATCGCCGCCACCGCCTCGGCGCCGACGGTGGTGCGGCTGTGGCGGTCGAACCGGCCGCCGACCACGACCACCTCGGCGAGCGGGTGGTCGGCGAGGGCGTCGACCACCGGCAGGCTGGTGGTGACGACCTGGATCCGGCGGTCGCGCGGCAGCGCCGCGACCACCGCACGCGTCGTGGTGCCGCCGTCGACCAGCAGACTCGCCGCGTCCGCGACCAGCGCCGCCGCGGCGCGTCCGATCGCCGCCTTGTCCGGCGCGTCCTCGCCCACGCGCTGGTCGAAGCCGCCGAGCACGGCCGCCGGCAGGATCGCCCCGTGCACCCGCCGGATCCGCCCCGCACCGGCGAGCGCGCGCAGGTCGCGCCGGATCGAGTCCTCCGACGTGCCGAAGCGCTCGGCGAGCCCGGCCACCGGCAACCGGTCGGCGCCGGCGAGGAGATCGAGGATGCGGGCCTGCCGCTCGTCGGGGGAGAGGGCGATCGGGATCATGACTGCCTGCGCGTTCGTGCGGACATGTCGATACATGTGCATGAACGTGCAGTCAATGATCACGTATTCGTGCATCGCGGTCCACTCCGGTCCGGGAGCTTTCCCCCCGTCGCACCGCCGCCGCGCGGCGAGACGGTCACCGCCGGGTCCGCGCGCCCTTTTGCAATTGCCCGCCGGTGCCGATATACGTTCCCGCCTCGTTTCCTGCCGGACGGACCCGCACCATGCCCGCCTATCGCTCCCGCACCACCACCCACGGCCGCAACATGGCCGGCGCGCGCGGCCTGTGGCGCGCGACGGGCATGAAGGACGAGGATTTCGGCAAGCCGATCATCGCGGTGGTGAACTCGTTCACCCAGTTCGTGCCCGGCCACGTCCACCTCAAGGACCTCGGCCAGATGGTGGCGCGCGAGATCGAGAAGGCGGGCGGCGTCGCCAAGGAGTTCAACACGATCGCCGTCGACGACGGCATCGCGATGGGCCACGACGGCATGCTCTATTCGCTGCCCTCGCGCGACCTGATCGCCGACAGCGTCGAGTACATGGTCAACGCGCACTGCGCCGACGCCATGGTCTGCATCTCCAACTGCGACAAGATCACCCCGGGCATGCTGATGGCGGCGCTGCGCCTGAACATCCCCGCGGTGTTCGTCTCGGGCGGGCCGATGGAGGCCGGCAAGGTCGTGCTCGCCGACCAGCTGAAGAAGCTCGATCTCGTCGACGCCATGGTCGCCGCCGCCGACGACAAGATCTCCGACGAGGACGTCCAGGCGATCGAGCGCAACGCCTGCCCGACCTGCGGCTCCTGCTCGGGCATGTTCACCGCCAATTCGATGAACTGCCTGACCGAGGCGCTCGGCCTGTCGCTGCCCGGCAACGGCTCGACGCTGGCCACCCACGCCGATCGCAAGCGCCTGTTCGTCGAGGCCGGCCACCTGATCGTCGACCTCGCCCGCCGCTATTACGAGCAGGACGACGCGTCCGTGCTGCCGCGCTCGATCGCCACCTTCGAGGCCTTCGAGAACGCCATGACGCTCGACATCGCCATGGGCGGGTCGACCAACACGGTGCTGCACCTGCTCGCGGCCGCCCACGAGGCCGGCGTCGACTTCACCATGAAGGACATCGACCGGCTGTCGCGCCGGGTGCCGGTGCTGTGCAAGGTCGCGCCGTCGGTGCAGACCGTCCACATGGAGGACGTCCACCGCGCCGGCGGCATCGTCTCGATCCTCGGCGAGTTGCAGAAGAACCAGCTGATCCACGCCGGCTGCGGCACCGTCCATTCGGAGACGCTCGGCGACGGGCTCGACCGCTGGGACATCACGCGCACCAAGAGCGAGAGCGTCAAGGACTTCTACCGCGCCGCCCCCGGCGGCGTGCGCACCGAGGTCGCCTTCTCGACCGAGAACCGCTGGGCCGAGCTCGACACCGACCGCGAGAAGGGCGTGATCCGCTCGGTCGAGCACGCCTTCAGCCGCGACGGCGGCCTCGCGGTGCTCTACGGCAACATCGCCGAGGACGGCTGCATCGTGAAGACGGCCGGCGTCGACGAGAGCATCCTGAAGTTCACCGGCCGCGCCCGCATCTTCGAGAGCCAGGACGCCTCGGTGAAGGCGATCCTCTCCAACGAGATCAAGGCCGGCGACGTGGTGCTGATCCGCTACGAGGGCCCGAAGGGCGGCCCCGGCATGCAGGAGATGCTCTACCCGACCAGCTACCTGAAGTCGAAGGGCCTCGGCAAGGCCTGCGCGCTCGTCACCGACGGCCGCTTCTCCGGCGGCACGTCGGGCCTCTCGATCGGCCACTGCTCGCCGGAAGCGGCCGAGGGCGGCGCGATCGGCCTCGTCGAGGAGGGCGACACCATCGTCATCGACATCCCGAACCGGATCATCCGGGTCGACGTCTCCGACGAGGTGCTGGCCGCCCGCCGCGCGGCGATGGACGCCAAGGGCCGCGACGGTTGGAAGCCGGCCGCCCCGCGCCCGCGCAAGGTCACGCCGGCGCTGCGCGCCTATGCCGCCATGGCAACCAGCGCCGCCCGCGGCGCCGTGCGCGACGTCGGCCAGATCGAGAAGTGAGCGAACGGCGAGGGCGGCGGGGATCGCCGCCCTCGACCGATGTCTCGGCGCAGGTCGCCGGGGGCGCCCTCGGCGGTGCGCAAACGCCCTGACCTCGCGGGTCAGTGCGGCAGATCGAGGTCGGCAAAGCGCAGCGAAAGGGCCGGCGCGAACTCTGGCACGAGGATATCGTCGGTGCCGTGCCTTTCCTCGAGGGCATAGCCCGTCGGTCCGGGCCGCCGGCGGACGTGGACGACCTTCGCCACCGGATCGACCACCCAGAGTTCTCGGAGCCCCGACTGCGCGTAGAGCGCGGCTTTTCGGCCGAGGTCGTATCCGAGTGAGGACACGCCGATCTCGACTGCGAGAAGAGCCGTCGAGGCGTTCAGACCGCGAATGCCGACGTCTCGCGGCATCACCACCAAGTCGGGCTCGACGAAACTGTCGAGCGACAGACGAAACGTCGTCTCGACCGCGAAGAACAGCTCGCGCGGGCAGTTCCGTGCCCAGTGGTGGACGAGAGCGTTCTTCCAGATCTCGTGCTCGTTTCCCTTCGGCGACATCGGGATGAGTTCCCCCTCGACGAGCTCGATGCGCTCGTCCTCCTCGATGAGGCCGACCTCGACCATGCGTTCGACGTCCGCCACCGTGAACAGGCGGCGGGGGAGACCATCGGCGGCGATGACGGTGCGGGCGTTCATGATTGGAGCATAGCACGGTCGGCCGCGGACCGGCGAGCCGCGCTCCGGTCACGAGCCCGTAATGCTCCGACCTGTGGTCGGAGCATTACGGGCGAGAAGCGCCCGACCGGGCGCCGGCCGACAGGCCGAAACCTCGTAAACTCCCGACGAGTCGGGAGTTTACGAGACGGGTCTCACGCCGCGAGCGGGGCGGCGACGCGGTCCTCCTCCGCCTCGGTGAGCAGCGTGTCCCGGAAGGCGAGGCCGGTGGTGTCGCCGGACTGCCAGACCACCGTCGCCGGAAGGCGGCGGAGGCCAGGGACGGCGAGGTCGACCGTCGTTCCGGGGGCGAGGACGGCGAGGCCGCCGAGCCGGACGCCGCCGCGGGCGACGTCGATCAGCGTGCAGCGCGCGACGCGGCCGCCGACCGCGACCTCGACCGCGACGTCGGCGGACTTGCGCGGATAGCGCCGCTTGTCGGTGAGGTCGCGCAGCAGCGCGCCGACCTCGCGGTCGAGCGAGCCGATCAGGTCGACCAGCGACCGGCTGAGGCCGTCGAGCGAGCCGGCCGCCGTTTCTGTGGCCGAGGCCAGCGCGGGCAGCCTGGCGAGACCGTCGACCGCCTCGCGCGTGGCGGCGGCGGTGCGGTCGAGGCTGGCGTCGATCTCGGCGGTCGCCGCGCTCTGCTGTTCGACGGCGCCGGCGATCGCCGAGGCGAGGTTCGACATGCCGTCGATCGCGGCGGTGACGTCGCCGACCGCGGCCGCGACCTCGCGGGCCGCGCCGCGGATCTCCGCCACCTGGCTCTCGATCTCGCCGGTCGCGCGCGCGGTCTGGTCGGCGAGCTGTTTGACCTCGGCCGCGACCACGGCGAAGCCCTTGCCGGCTTCGCCGGCGCGCGCCGCCTCGATGGTGGCGTTGAGCGCGAGCAGGTTGGTCTGGGCAGCGATCGAGGCGATCAGCTTGGAGACCTCGCCGATGCGCTCGGAGGAGCGGCCGAGATGGTCGCCGACGCTGCGGGCGTGCTCCGCGCGCTCGCGCGCCGCGCCGGCCTCGCGGGCCGAGCGTCCGGTCTGGCCGGCGATCTCGCCGATCGAGTTGCCGAGTTCGCCGACCGCGGCGGCCACCACCGCCAGGTCGCGGCTGGCGCCGTCGAGGTTGCCGACCGCGGCGCCGAGCGCGGAGCGCGTCTCGCCGGCGTTGGAGCCGACGGTTTCGACCGCACCTTGGATGTTGCCGGCCAGCCGCTCGATCGCCTCGACGACCCGGCCGACCGTCCGGCTCAGCCGCTCGGCGACGCCGGCGAGAGCGGTGCGCTCGCGCCGCATGATTTCGCGGCGGCGCTCGTCGCTGTCGGCCTCGCGCAGCTTCTCGATGGTGCGGTCGCGGAAGTGGGCGACGGCGCGCGCGATGCCGGCGATCTCGTCGTGGCCGCGCGCCTCGACGACGTCGGCGCCGATGTCGGCCTCGCCGAGTTCGTCGATCCGGCGCACCAGCCGGTCGATCGAGCGCACGATCGAGCGGGCGAGCGCCACGGCGAAGGCGACCGCGGCGGCGGCGACCGCCATGGCGACGCCGAGCATGGTCCAGAGCCGCGTGGCGAAGCCGTCGATGCGTGCGGCGAGCAGGTGGTCGAGGTTGCCGAGCGCGGCGTCGAGCGTCGTGCCCGCGGCCTCCACCAGTGCGGCGCGGGCGGCGGCGAGCGGGGCGAGGTCGGCGCCGGCGCGGGTGCCGTCGGCCCTGAGCGCGGCCGCCGCGGCCGTGGCGGCGGCCTCGAACGCGTCGGTGGCGGCGCCGAGCGCGGCCACGGGCTCGGCGAGCGCGGGCTTCACCGAGCCGTCGGCGTTCTTGGCGACCGCCGTCCCGATCGAGGCGTCGATGGTGTCGGCGGCGGCGGTGACCAGCCCGAGTTCCATGACGAAGGCGGCCTTGGCGTCGTCGCCGAGCGTCGCCGCGCCCGCCTGGGCGTGGGCGAGGCGGTCGAGCGCGGCGGCGCGGCCGATCAGGTCGGGCAGGCGCACCACCACGGTGTCCATCACGTAGAAGCTGTCGAGGTCGGGGTCGAGGATCAGGTTGGACTCGTTGCCGATCGCGGTCGCGAGGTCGCGGAAGGCCGCCGCGACGGTGGCGGCGTCGCCGCCGGCGGCGGCCGTCCCGAGGGCGGCGGCGGCGGTGCGGACCGCCTCGGGCATCGCCGGCGCGCCGAGGGCGGCGACGGTCGCGGCCACGCGATCCGAACCGATCGGCGCGGGCTCGGCGGCAAATCCGATCAGGTCGTCACGGAGCGCGCGGAGCTCCGCGACGCCGCCCCGCTCCGCCTCCGCGAAGTGGATGTCCTTCAGCGATTGCAGCACGAACAGGCCGGACATCAGCGCCAGCGGCACCAGCAGCATGCCGACGGCGAGGAACAACTTGGCACGGATCGACAGCGACATCGGGTGGCACTCCCTCGGGCGGAGGAAATGTCGGGAGGAGGCGGTTAACGGAGCGTTGCAGAACTGCAGGGAGAGAAAGAAATTCAGCGTGAATTCAAGGTATTGAGAAACGTACCGCAGTGCCGCGCAACCGCTGCGCGCCCTCCCGCGCCCGGGCGGGATGACAGGCGCGCACGCCGGGCCTATATCCGACTCCCGATCCAGCCGGAGCAACGCCGATGAACGCGCCCGTCCCTTCCGACCACGACATCCGCCTCGAACGTCTCGCCGAGGTCGCCGTCAAGGTCGGCCTCGGGCTGAAGGCGGGCCAGGAGTTGGTGATCACCGCCCCGATCCAGTCGGTGCCGCTGGTGCGCCGGATCACCGCCGCGGCCTACCGGGCCGGCGCCAGCCTCGTCACCACCCTCTACGCCGACGACGAGGCGACGCTCGCCCGCTTCGCCCATGCCCCGGACGCCGCCTTCGACGTCGCGCCGGCCTGGCTCTACGAGGGCATGGCCCGCGCCTACGAGGCGGGTGCGGCGCGGCTCGCTGTCTCGGGCGCCGATCCGAACCTGCTCGCCGGCCAGGATCCGGACAAGGTCGCCCGCGCCAACCGCGCCACCTCGGCGGCCTACAAGCCGGCGATGAAGCCGATCGTCAACTTCGACATCAACTGGACCATCGTGTCCTACGCGACGCCGGCCTGGGCCCGTGCGATGTTCCCGGCGCTGTCCGAGGACGAGGCGGTCGCCGCGCTGTGGCGCGCCATCTTCGCCGCCTCGCGCGTCGACGTCGACGATCCCTTGGCGGCCTGGGCGCGTCACAACGCCGGGCTCCACGCCCGCAAGGACTTCCTCAACGCCAAACGCTTCTCCGCGGTGCGCTTCCGCGGGCCGGGCACCGACCTCACCGTCGGCCTCGCCGACGACCACGAGTGGTGCGGCGGCGCGGCGACGTCGAAGAACGGCCTCGTCTGCAACGCCAACATCCCGACCGAGGAGGTGTTCACGACGCCGCACAAGGACCGCGTCGACGGTCATGTCCGCTCGACCAAGCCGCTCAGCTACCAGGGTACGCTGATCGAGGACATCGCGGTGCGCTTCGAGGGCGGGCGGATCGTCGAGGCGACCGCCTCGCGCGGCGCCGACGTGCTCGCCAAGGTGCTCGACACCGACGCCGGCGCGCGCCGGCTCGGCGAAGTCGCGCTGGTGCCGCATTCCTCGCCGATCTCGGCGAGCGGGCTCCTGTTCTACAACACCCTCTACGACGAGAACGCCTCCAGCCACATCGCCCTCGGTCAGGCCTATTCCAAGTGCTTCCTTGACGGCGGCGCCGGCCTGTCGCCGGAGGACCTCGCCGCCCGCGGCGCCAATTCCAGCCTGATCCACATCGACTGGATGATCGGATCGGGCGAGATCGACGTCGACGGCCTCTACGCCGACGGCGCTTCCGAGCCGGTGATGCGCGGCGGCGAGTGGGTCTGAACGGAGCAGGCGGCGGGTCCCGGAACGGTCCCGCCGCCGCCCTCGGACTCCGATATCCCGGCGGGTCTTGCCAAGCGGGCCCGCTGCGCCTATCTTCACGACATCGATTTGGCCAGACGATGGGCCTGCGGTTCCGTGCGGGATGCACGGAACGAGTCTGACGACCCTCCAAAATCGGTACCACCCCCGCGCCGCGCGACACCCGTCGCGCGCTCACGGCGCTTTCTACAATCCCGACTTCAAGGAAAGGGATCGTCATCATGAACCAGGGCACCGTCAAGTGGTTCAACACCACCAAGGGTTACGGTTTCATCGCTCCGGACAACGGCGGCCCGGACGTTTTCGTCCACATCTCCGCCGTCGAGCGCTCCGGCCTCGGCAGCCTCGCCGACGGCCAGAAGGTCTCGTTCGAGATCGTCAAGGACCGTCGCTCGGGCAAGTCCTCGGCGGACAACCTGAAGGCCGCCTGATCGGCCCTCGACCCGTCTCCCGCGGCGCGACGCGCCGCGGGACGACCCACACGCAAAAGGAAAGCACTTGGAATTTCGTTATCATCCCGTCCGCGTCCGCGAGACGCGCGAGGGAACCCGCTTCCGGATCGGCCGTCTGACGGCGATCTACTCCGGCGACGCCGAAGACGTCAGCCACCTGGTCGACCGCACCTACGACTACGCATCGCCCCGTGAACTGCGCTGGCACCTCGCCGAGCGCTTTGCGATGCCCGTCGCGGCCGTGACCCTCTCCGGGCTCTGAAGCCCGCCGACACCCTGCCGAACGCCGCGCGGCCGCACCGAAATGACGAATGGTGGCCGATGCATGGAACCACACCAGGGTCCGGGCGTTCTGGCAGCATGGGTGCCCTCGAGATCATCGTCGCCAACGAACCGGAGCCGGCCGGCGTCATCCTCGTCGTCGAGGACGAAGTGCTGATCCGGCTCGACGTTTCGGACTTCCTGCGCGGTCAGGGCTTCGACGTCGTCGAGGCGGCGAGCGCCGACGAGGCCATCGCGGTGATGGCCTCCGGCGAACATGTTTCCCTCGTCTTCACCGACGTGCAGATGCCGGGCTCGACCGACGGGCTCGGCCTCGTGCGCTGGATCCGCCGGCACCGTCCGACGGTGCCGGTGATCGTCACCTCCGGCCTGTCGCGCGACCGCGACCTTTCCCCCGATCTCGCCGATCTCGCGCCGATCGAGCAGAAGCCCTATTCCGAGGCCGCGCTGCTGCGGCGGATCCGCCGGCGTCTCGACCTCTAGCTCCGACGCCCGGCGGCCGCGACCGCCCGGAGGCGTTTCACGCCGCGACGGCGTCCACCGGCACGCGGATCACCACGCGGTAGCCGGCGTCGCGATCGACGACGACCGACCCGTTCATCTGCCGCACCAACATGTCGACGATCTGCGCGCCGAGCCCGGAGCCGCGCGTCGGCGCGTCCTCGGCCGTCGCCTCGGCGACGTCGTTGGCGACGGCGATCTCGAGATCGCCGGCGTCGATGCGCACGGCGATGTCGAGCCGGCCGTGGGCGCGGTCGGAGAAGGCGTGCTTGAAGGCGTTGGTCACGGTCTCGTTGAGCGCGATCGCCACCAGTACCGCCCGGTCGAGCGGCAGCTCGACGTCCTCGACGGCGACGGTGACGTCGATCGTCTGGTCGGGCTTGCGCATCGCCTCGCAGATGCGATCCACGATCCGTCCGACGTAGGTGGCGAGCCGCACCGAGCCGTCGCGCCCGCCCTCGAGCTCGCCGTGGACGTCGGCGATCGCGAAGACGCGGTTGACGCTGTCCTGCAGCACCGCCTTGACCCCCGGGTCGGTGGTGCGCCGGATCTGCAGCCGGAGCAGGCTGGCGATGATCTGCAGGTTGTTCTTGACCCGGTGGTTGAGCTCGCGGAACAGCAGCTCCACCGTGTGGGTACGCTCGGCGACGCGCCGTTCCAGCGTCTCGTTGGCGTGGCGCAGGTCCGCGGCGGTCGCCTCCTCGCGCCGGACCGCCCGCAGGCCGTGCAGGGTCAGGAGCGCGAAGCCGAGAACGGTGACCGCGCCGATGGCGCCGAGCCGAAGCGAGCGGGCCTTCCAGTCGGCGAAGGCGACGCCGAGATCGGTCGCGGCGACCAGTGTGACCGGCGCGTCGTCGAGCCGGCGCACGGCGTAGAGCCAGCCGTCGGCCTCGATCCGGTCGCCGTCGGCGGCGGCGGCGATCCGCATGGCGAGCCCGGCGACGCGGCCCGACATCGCGGGCGGGGCCGCCGCCAGGGTCTCGCCGGCGGCGTTCAGGGCCGCGGCGCCCGAGTTGGGATCGCGCAGGACGCGGCCGTAGATGGTCGAGAAGAAGCCCTGGTCGACGCCGGCGACCACCGCCCCGGCGAATCTCCCCTTCGAGTCGTGCAGCGCCAGCGCCACCGGCGAGCGCATCCGCGGCACCACGCTGCCGAGTTCCGGCCGTCCGACGTAGAGCCCGTCCGGCTGCGCGCGCACCGCCCGCAGATAGGCGCGGTCGCGCACGTCGGTGCGCATCCGGGTGGTCGCCTTGTTGTTGACCCAGGTGAAGCCGCGGCGGTCGACCACCCACATCGTGCCGACCGCCGGGTTGCCGACGACGAGGTCGTCGAGGCGGAGCGCCAACGGTGCGATGTCCGTGACGTCGTCGGGATCGAGGCCGGCGACGATGTCGGCGGCGCGCGTCAGCACGGCGGCGGCGTTGCGCAGGCCCTGATCGGCGTGGGCCGCCAACTGGTCGACGCGTCCGGAGACCTCGGCGGCGACGAGCCGGCGCGTGGTCTCGTGGTCGCGCCAGACGCTCGCGAGCGCACCGACGCAACAGAGGATGGCAAAGACGGTCGCAGCGAGGATCCAGATCTGCCGCTGCCCCATGCGGTCGCCACTCCCGGGCGCTGGATGCGCCGTCGACGGTGCGACCGTACAGGAGGTCGCGAACCTGCGGAAGCGGCCCCGGTCCGCGCGTTCACGGCCATGGTCGGAATCGGCGAGCCGGCCGTCACGGCGTCGGCGCGGCGGCCTCGAGCGAGCGGTAGCCCTCCGGCCGGAACCGCGGCAGGCACAGGCAAAGGAAGACGAGGTCGTCGTCGCCGACGGCGGTGACGCGCTGCGGCGCGCCGGCGGGGATGTCGACCGCGTCGCCGGGGCCGACCGGGAAGGCCGCGCCGCCGCCCTCCATCAGGCCGCGGCCGGACAGCACCACGTAGATCTCGCGGACGTCGAGGGTGTGGAGCTCGGTGGTGACGCCGGGCTCGACACGGGCGCGGGCGAGCGACACCCCCGGCAGCTCGTCACGGTTCAGGAGCTCCAGGATGTGGCAGCGCTCGTCGGTCGGGAACTCGCCGTGGCCGGAGGCGGGCAGGAGGCGGGGCGCGAGGGGCACGGCTGGGTCCCGGTTGACGCGGTCCGCGATCCTAGGCCGGCCGGGCGGCCGGGCGCAAACGGCGTGCGAACGCGAAACGGCGCCGGAGGAGATCCGGCGCCGTTGCGGGCCGCCCCGTCGGGGGCGGTGGGCGTTCGATCGCCGCGGCCCGCTCCCCTCGGGAGCGGGTCGGCGGCGAGCCGGCGTCAGCGGCTGGAGTCGCCGTTGACGATGTCGAGCGTCGCGGCGTTCGCCGAGACCGAGCCGTGGGTCGTCACGACCGGCGCGGCCGAGGCGAGGGCGGCGGAGGCGACGTCCTGCTGCGACTGCGTCAGGTCGACCACCGGGGTCGAGACGTAGCCGCCGGTGTCGGCGACGGCGAAGGCGGTCGCGCGGGAGGCGGCGTCGCTCTGCGACAGCGCCGGGTCGAAGGCGGCCGAGGCGGCCGAGGTGAAGGCGACCAGGGCGATCGCGGCGGCGGAGAGGATGCGGGTGTTCATGACGGTCTCGATTTCAGGATCGGGCGGACGGAGGGCGTCGCGCCGGGGAGGGAAGAGGGTGTGGTCGCCGGTTCAGCGGGTCTGGTCACCGAGGGCGAAGTCGATCGCCGGGGCCTTCTGCACCGGGATGGCACCGTGGGTGGTGACGACCGGGACGGCCTGCGAGCGGACGATCTCGTTGGCGTCCTGCTGCGACAGGGCGAGGTCGATCGCCGGGGTCGTCACGTAGCCATTGGCCGAGGGGGCGACCGTGAAGGCGTTGGCGCGCTGGGCGGCGTCCTGGGCGCTGTTCATGAAGTCGACGCCGGCGGCCGAAGCGGCCGAGGTGAGGGCGACCAGGGCGATCGCGGCGGCGGAGAGGATGCGGGTGTTCATGACGGTCTCGATTTCAGAATCGGGCGGACGGTGGGCGTCGCGCCGGAAGGGAAGGGGAAGAGGGTGGAGCCGCCGGTTCAGCGGATCTGATCGCCGAGGGCGAAGTCGATCGCCGGGGCCTTCTGCACCGGGATGGCGCCGTGGGTGGTGACGACCGGGACGGCCTGCGAGCGGACGATCTCGTTGGCGTCCTGCTGCGACAGGGCGAGGTCGATCGCCGGGGTGGTCACGTAGCCGTTGGCCGAGGGGGCGACCGTGAAGGCGTTGGCGCGCTGGGCGGCGTCCTGGGCGCTGTTGGCGAAGTCGACGCCGCCGGCGGCCGAGGCGACCGAGGTCAGGGCGATCAGGGCGGCGGCGGAGAGGGTGACGAGCTTGGTGGTCATGATGGTCTTGCCTTCTTGAATGTCCGGGCTGCCGGGAGGGGGCGCCACGGGGAGGGGAGAAGTCTCGGGAGGACGCTTCGGAGGTCGGGTCGCGGGAGGGGTGGACCCGCGTCGGAGATCAGCGGGTCTGGTCGCCGATGGCGAGGTCGATCGCCGGGGCGGTGGCCGTCGCGGCAGCGCCGTGGGTGGTCACGACGGCGACGGCCTGGGAGCGGACGATCTCGTTGGCGTCCTGCTGCGACAGCGCGAGGTCGATCGCCGGGGTGGTGACGCGGCCGTCGGCCGACGGGGCGACCGAGAAGGCCTGGGCGCGCTGGGCGGCGTCCTGGGCGCTGTTGGCGAAGTCGACGCCGGCGGCGGAAGCGGCCGAGGTCAGCGCGATCAGGGCGGCGGCGGCGATGGTGGAGATCTTGGCGTTCATGGTAATCATCCCGTATTTTGTTCGTCTGACCGATCGACGTTGAAGTTTTCGTCTCGGTACTGGGCGGTTCGTTGTCGTCCGCCTCGGTGACCCTGATCTAATCCAGCCGGCCGACCGGTGGAAGAGGGTCGCCATTGAACAAACCGTTACGCAATTCGTGATCGATCCGGGGGTGGTCACCTGTCGATCACGTGGGAGTGATCTTCACTTTACCTTTCGCGATGAAACGTTCCGGCCGGTGGCAGCACCGGTTCGCCGCGCCGCGCTCCACCCCCGTCCGCGCCGCGGCCGCGGCGGCCCGCGGGGTTGCGGGAGCGGCGCCCGCCGTGCGAAATCGCCGGGTCGCCCCCGTCCGGGGCGAGCGATGCGGCGCCGGCACCCGGTGCCACGGCGGAGGTGCCATGACGGCCGGCTCTCACGATCTCGTCATCCGCGGCGCGACGCTCGTCACGTGTGATCCCGAGGGCACGGTGCTCGCCGACGCGGCCGTCGCGATCAGGGGTGAAAAGATCGACTGGATCGGCCCGACGGCCCTTGCGCCGGCCTCGGCGCGCCGCGTGATCGAAGCCCGTGACCGCATTCTGATGCCCGGTCTCGTCAACCTGCACTGCCACGCCGCCGACAGTCTGTTTCGCGGGCTGGTCGAGGACCTCCCGCTGGAGCCGTGGCTGCAGACCGTCTGGAAGGCGGAGCGGGCGATCCTGACCGAGGAGACCTGCGAGCTCGGTGCGCGTCTCGGCTTCGCCGAGCTGCTGCTCTCCGGCGTCACCACCGTGATGGACATGTTCTGGCACCCGGAGGCGACGGTGCGGGCGGCCAAGGCGCTCGGCATCCGCGTCGCCACCGGCGGCATCTTCTTCGACTTCCCCGGCATGGACGGCCACGGCGCCGAACGTCGGCGCGCCGACGCCGAGGCCTTCGCGGCCGCGCACGCGGGCGATCCCACGGTGTTCGTCGGCACGCTGCCGCACGGCACCTACACGGTGGGGCCGGCCGGGCTCGCCGACGCCTTCGCGGTGGCCGAGGCCGCGGGCGGCTTCTTCTCGACCCACGCCGCCGAGACGCGCGCCGAGCAGGACACCGTGACCGGCCGCTACGGCCGGAGCGTGATCCGCCACCTCGGCGCGCTCGGCCTGTTGTCGCCGCGCACGGTGCTGGCGCACTGCGTCCACGTCGACGCCGAGGAGATCGCAGCGATGGCGGCCTCGGGCACCACGGTCGCGCACAATCCGCTGTCGAACCTGAAGCTCGCCTCCGGCTTCGCGCCGGTGCCGGCGATGCTGGAAGCCGGCGTCAACGTCGCCCTCGGCACCGACGGCGCCATCTCCGGCAACGACATCGACCTCTGGCTGGCGATGCGGCTCGCCGCGACGCTGCACAAGGCGGTGACCGGCGACGCCACCGCGGTGTCGCCGCGCCAGGCGCTCGCGATGGCGACCACGGCCGGCGCGCGCGCCCTCGGCGCGTCCGACCGGATCGGTTCGATCGAGGTCGGCAAGCAGGCGGACCTGGTGCTGGTCGCGACCGACCGCGTCCACGCGGCACCGCTGTTCGACCCGGTCGCCCACCTCGTCTTCGCCGCCGGCCGGGCCGACGTGACCGATGTCCTGGTCGCCGGGCGGCCGGTGGTCGAGGCCGGCCGCCTCCTCACGGCCGACGTGCCGGCCCTCCTCGCCGACGTCCACGCGCTGAAGGCGCGCACGCTGGCGAGCATCGGTCGGACGTGAGCCCAAGCGCGCGACGTCCCGACCACGGGTCGGAACGCCCACGGGCGCCGGCCGCGAGGCCGCAACCTTGCACGAGACCGGTCAGCGCGGCTCGGCGATGCGGTGCTCGCGGCGGTCGCCCTCGGTGACGTAGCTCTCGTCGATCACCTTCTGCAGCTCCATGGCGCGGCGGAACGTCGGCTCTTCGGCGGCGCCGGTGAGGACGGCGCGGGCGAAGCGGTCGTAGTTTGTAGGCACCGTCTCGACCGGTACGTCGCGCCAGTTCTGGGTATGGACGTCCTCGCCGCAGCAGGCCTTGAGCGTCGAGCCGTCGAAGCCGTGCTGCACCTCGAGGCCGCCCTTGTCGCCGAACAGGCGCAGGCGCAGCGTGTTGGCGTAGCCCGAGGCCCAGCGGCTGGCGTGGATGACGCCGAGCGCGCCGTTGGCGAACTCGACGGTGGCCGAGAAGCTGTCGTTGGCGTCGAGCGGGTAGTCGCCGATGCGGTCGCCCTCGGCCTTGTGGAAGGTCTTGAGCCGGCAGAACAGATTGTCGACGTCGCTCGCCGCGCCCCAGGAGGCGAAGTCGAGGATGTGGATGCCGACGTCGCCGAGCACGCCCTTGGAGCCGTGGGCGGTGGAGAGCCGCCACAGCCAGCGGTCCTCGGTGCGCCAGTCGCCCCAGTGCAGGCCGACCAGCCAGCTCTGCAGGTAGCTCGCCTCGACGTGGCGGACCTCGCCGATCACGCCGTCGAGCACCAGCTGGCGCGCCTTTTGGATCTCCGGGACGTTGCGGTAGGACAGGTTGACCATGGCGACGACGCCGGCGTTCTCGGCCGCGAGGGTCATCTCGAGGGCGTCGGCGTAGGTCACCGCCAGCGGCTTCTCGCAGAAGACGTGCCGGCCGGCCCGGATCAGCTTCATCGTGGTCGGATGATGCTCGGCGTCGGGCGTGACGTTGGCGACGGCGTCGAAGTCGCCCCAGGCGATCGCCTCGTCGAGGCTGGTGAAGCCGTTCGGGATGTTGTGGCCGGCGCAGAAGGCGTCCACGCGCGAGGCCATGATGTCGACCGCGCCGACGACGGAGACGCCGTCGATCGCCGCGAAATGCTTGGCGTGGTTGGCCGCCATCGAACCGGTGCCGAGGATGAGGAGCCGCATGGGAGGTCGCTCGGGAGGAGGGGTGGTCGTTCGGGGGGAGGGTACGCGGGAACCGGCGCGGCGGCGCCGGACGCCGGGTGGCCCGGGGGGCGGTGCCGCACGAGAGGGGAGGCGGCCGCCGCGACGTCGAGCCCACCATGGGCGCGCCGCGCGGCGATCGTTTGACGAGGATGCGATGGTCCGATGGCGGCGGGCCGGCGATCGTCCGGCGGCGGGGCGCTCCCGGAGAAGCAGCGGCGGCGCGGTTTCCGGCCGGCCGTGGGGGCGGACGGCCGCGCAGGACGCGGCCGTCCGGGGGATCAGCGGTAGCCGGCCTCGCCGGGGGCGTGCAGCTTCGGCCCGCGCTCCTCGATCTTCTCGGGGGCGGTCTCGGTCGGCACGTTCGGGGCGTCGTGGATGCCGATCCAGGCGGCGGCGGGGTTGTAGGCCCACTTCACCGCGTTGAGCAGCACCCGGCGGACGTTGGGATCGTGGTAGGTCGGATAGGTCTCGTGGCCAGGGCGGAAGTAGAACACGTTGCCGGCGCCGCGCTTGTAGCAGAGGCCGGAGCGGAACACCTCGCCGCCCTGGAACCAGGACACGAACACCGTCTCCATCGGCTCCGGCACCGAGAAGGGCTCGCCGTACATCTCCTCGTTCTCGAGCTCGAAATACTCGGGCAGCCCGGCGGCGATCGGATGGTTGCGGTTGATGACCCAGAGCCGCTCGCGCTCGCCGGCCTCGCGCCACTTCAGGGCGCAGGGCGTGCCCATCAGGCGCTTGAAGATCTTGGAGAAGTGGCCGGAGTGCAGGACGATGAGGCCCATGCCCTCGAAGACCCGGCGGGCGACGCGCTCGACGACGGCGTCGTCGACCTCCCCGTGGGCCTGATGGCCCCACCAGACCAGCACGTCGGTGGCCGCCAGCTTCTCTTCGGTCAGCCCGTGCTCGGGGTCCTGCAGCGTCACCGTGGAGACGGCGACGGTGGGGTCGGCGGCGATCGCGGAGGCGATCGTCGCGTGCATGCCGTCCGGATAGATGGACCGGACGATCTCGTTGGTCTGCTCGTGGACGTTCTCGCCCCACACGGTCGTGCGGATGGTCACGCTACGCCTCCCCATGGCTCGGATGAAACGATCCAAAGCGCTTCCGCGAACCACTGTCAAGGGCCGCGGAGGAGCGCCGGACGGATTTTGTTTTCGGCGGAATCCCGCCGCAATCCGGCCGTTCTCACGCTCGAAGCGCTTTGAGTTTCGGTAACCCCTCGGACACCCCTCGGGTTCCCGCCGCGGCAGCGCGCGCCGGCCGCTCGGAGACCTCGCGGCGGGCCGGTTCGTCGCGGCGCCCGCTCGGGGCGTTGCAACGGCGGGCGGGCTTCACTAGGGTCCCGCGCCGATCCAGCCCTTCGTCCGGGGACAAGCCATGACCTCCGCCGCGCTCGCCGCCCACGCCGACCTCGCCGCCACCATCGACGCCGCCTGGGAGGACCGGGCGAACGTCGGCTTCGACACCCGCGGCCCCGTCCGCGAGGCGGTCGAGGAGGCGCTGAACCTGCTCGACGGCGGCAAGGTGCGCGTCGCCGAGAAGATCGGCGAGGACTGGGTGGTCAACCAGTTCCTCAAGAAGGCGGTGCTGCTGTCGTTCCGCCTCACCGACATGGCGGTGATCCCCGGCGGTCCCGGCGGCGCGACCTGGTGGGACAAGGTGCCCTCCAAGTTCGCCGGCTGGGGCGAGGACGAGTTCCGCGCCGCCGGCTTCCGCGCCGTGCCGGGCGCGGTGGTGCGCCGGTCGGCCTTCGTGGCGCCGCGCGTCGTGCTGATGCCGTCCTTCGTCAACCTCGGCGCCTACGTCGACACCGACACCATGGTCGACACCTGGGTCACCGTCGGCTCCTGCGCCCAGATCGGCAAGAACGTGCATCTCTCGGGCGGCGTCGGCATCGGCGGCGTGCTGGAGCCGATGCAGGCCGGCCCGACCATCATCGAGGACGACTGCTTCGTCGGCGCGCGCTCCGAGGTGGTCGAGGGCGTCGTGGTCGGCAAGGGGTCGGTGATCTCGATGGGCGTCTTCATCGGCGCCTCCACCAAGGTGATCGATCGCGAGACCGGCGAGGTCCACGTCGGCCGCGTGCCGCCCTATTCGGTGGTGGTGTCCGGCTCGCTGCCCGGCAAGCCGCTGCCGGACGGGCGGCCCGGTCCCAGCCTCTACTGCGCCGTGATCGTCAAGCGCGTCGACGAGAAGACCCGCTCCAAGACCTCGATCAACGACCTCCTGCGCGACTGATCCCGCGCCCCGGCGCCGGGTGAAACCTCGCGTCAACCATCGCGCGAAAAATCGCGCGCGGGCGCTGATCCGGCAACCGGGGCGTCATGTCCGGCACGTCAAAGTCGCGGTCTCCACGGCACGGGGGCCGCGATGTCGCTGTTCAATCTCCTGTTCGGGTTCCGCGGCCGGATCGGCCGGCTCGCCTTCTGGGTCGGCGGCCTCGTGCCGATGCTGATCTCGATCGCCATCGTTTTCGCGCTGTTAGCCATGTGGCGCGCCGGTCCGGAGGGGCCGTCGCCGGCCGCCTTTGCGCTGCTGTTCCTCGGCTTCCTGGTCGGGCTTTGGATCACCGTCGCGCTTCAGGTCAAGCGCTGGCACGACCGTGACAAGTCGGCGGTGTGGCTGCTGATGAACTGCGTGCCCTACGTCGGCTCGCTCTGGGTGCTGGTCGAGTGCGGCTTCCTCGCCGGCACGCCCGGCCCGAACCGCTACGATCTCGACCCGGCCGACCGCGCCGCCCTCGACGCGGCGCTGCGGGACGAGATCGTGGCGCGTGTCGTCCGCCGCGACGTCGCCGCCGGCCCGGGCGAGACGCCGGACGCCGGCCCGGACGCTCGGTCGCCGTCCGATGGCGGCTGGTCGCGACCGGCCGGCTGGCAGGGCGGCGGCCCAAGCAACCCGCCGCAGACCTTCGGCCGGCGCGGGCTCTGAGACCGTCGCGCTTCCCGCATCGTCCGACCGCCCGCCCTTTTCGCCGCGACGCCATGGCGCCGGGCGGCTCCGGCGCCTAGACTGTGCGCGGGGCTCGGGCAAGGAGGACGTGATGCGCATCGTCGTCGCCACCCTCGCGGCGTTGGTCGCGGGCGCCGCCGTGGCCGCCGAACCGGCGCCGCCGCCGGTGGACGGCCCCGTGGCCGCGGAGGACAACTTCGCGATCGCCCCGGCCGAGGGCCGCCACCTCAAGATCGACCGCCGCGACGGCCGGATCTCGCTCTGCGAGGAGAAGGCCGGCGCGTGGCGCTGCAGCCTCGTGCCCGACGACCGCGACGCCTACGAGGGCGAGATCGCCGCGCTGAAGAAGCGCGTCGCAGACCTCGAGGCCGAGGTCGCGGCCCTTCGCGCCGAGCGCCGCCCGCCGGCGGACGCCGCGGACGAGGAGAAGCGGCTCGACGAGTTCCTCGACTTCTCCGACAAGGCGTTCCGGCGCTTCTTCGGCATGGTCCGCGAGATGCGCCGCGAGTTCGGCGACGAGAGCCGGATCTGAGGCGGGAAAGTCCCGCGTCCCTTGCATTTCCGCCCCTCGGCATCTTCCAGGCTTGCAGGGCGGGGGCGAGGATAGATACTGTTTTCACGAGACGGTCGCGGCGGTCCCGGACGGGTGCCGCCGTCGGAGGGGAGGAGGGCCCGCGAGAAGGCCCCGTCGGGCGGACGACAGGATCGTCCCGCCCCGTTCCCCGCCGACCCGGACGCTCCCGCACGGGGTGCCGGTCGCCGTCGCGCGAGGGGGGAGAGCGCCATGGAGAACGCACGCTACCGGTTTCTGATCGCCGACGACCATCCCCTGTTCCGCGGCGCGTTGCGTCAGGCGCTGGAGGGGATGTTCGAGGGCGTCGTCATCATCGAGACCGGCTCGATCGAGGCGATGGGCACGGCGCTCGCCGCCGACGAGGACGTCGACCTCGTGCTGCTCGACCTCAACATGCCGGGCGTCCGCGGCTTCTCCGGCCTGCTCTACCTGCGCGCCTCGTTCCCGGGCGTGCCGGTGATGGTGGTCTCGGCCACCGAGGAGGCGGCCGTGATCCGCCGCTGCATGGAAATGGGCGCCTCGGGCTTCATCCCGAAGTCGCTCGGCATCGAGGTGATCCGCACCGCCGTCGGCCGCGTGCTCGAGGGCGGCGTCTGGACCCCGCCCGACATCGACATCTCCGGTCGCGACGAGAATTCCGACCTCGTCGCCCGGCTGGCCTCGCTGACGCCGCAGCAGGTGCGCGTGCTGATGATGCTGTCGGAGGGGCTGCTCAACAAGCAGATCGCCTACGAGCTCACGGTGTCGGAGGCGACCGTCAAGGCGCACGTCTCGGCGATCCTGCAGAAGCTCGGCGTCGAGAGCCGCACCCAGGCCGTGATCGCCGCCTCGAAGATCGAGAACGGCCAGTGGCAGGCGCTGCAGGCGGCGGGCTGAGCGAAAGCCCCGCCCCTCGACGAGGGGCGGGGTCGCGAGCGGCTCCTGCGGCGG
Organism: Oharaeibacter diazotrophicus; assembly: GCF_004362745.1. Classification (NCBI taxonomy): domain Bacteria; kingdom Pseudomonadati; phylum Pseudomonadota; class Alphaproteobacteria; order Hyphomicrobiales; family Pleomorphomonadaceae; genus Oharaeibacter; species Oharaeibacter diazotrophicus. The sequence goes on from NZ_SNXY01000007.1 coordinate 331,850, forward strand.
GCGTGGTCACTCCAGGATGCCGGAGATCGAGCAGTCGGTGCCCGTGTTGAAGAGGCTGTCGGTCGTCCGATACATGCCGATGTAGGGGCGCTGGCCGGCCAGCAGGACGTGGGTCACCTTCTGATTCACCTGCCAGATGCTCGTGCCGCCGTAGGGGGCGTCGCCGATCTTCGTCATGGTGAGGTAGGTCTCCTGCTCCGTCTTGGACCCGTTGGACTTGGTCCCATTCAGCAGCGAGTAGTAGATGCTCTCGTTCTTCGGGATCATGGCCCTGCAGCTGACGTCGGTGATCACGAGGCGCTTGCCGATGGGAACGGGGCTGAAGGTGACGTAGCAGTTCATCAGATCGCCGCAGTCGCTGCTCGCCTGCTCGATCAGACGGTTGCCGGTGATCTGCAGGGCGGACGCGTCGTAGACGGTGGCCGCGGTGGCGATGGCGAAGACGGCGGTGGCGAGGGCGGTGAACTTGGACATCGGTTCGTTCCTTTTCGGATGGCGACGGCGGGAGGCGTTGCTGAGGACCTGAGCGCCGGTCGATCCGTGATTTCCGTCGTCCGGCGTTGAAAGTGACGATGAACCCGGGTTGTTTCGGTACGAGGTCGCGCCGAACGACCCGTCTGTAACGGATGAAACATCGAGGGCCGGCGGGTCGGACGGCACCGCCGCCGGCTTGACGATCCGGGCCCCGCTGGCGATGATCGACGCCGCGGCGACGGCGCGGCCGAGATGCCGATACGAGCGCGTCGATGCCGGGATTGGCGTCGAGGCGGTCGTCCACCGGCAAGAGGTCGGGCGCGCCGGTCTCCACGGCGCTGGTGTCCGCACCGACGGATCCCTGCGGCGCGTCGTCCCGCCGCACCGGCCGCGCGCCGCCGCGCGGTCCGGCCCCCTCTCCGCAACCGGAGATCCGCCGTGCGCACCGCCGTTCCCGCCGTCCTCGCCGCCCTTCTCCTCCCGGCGATCCCGCCGGCCGCCGCCGCCGACGTGGTCGCCGTGTCGGCGGCCGCCGACTCGCTGACGATCTACCGATCGCCGACCGACGACGTCGCCGCGGTGGCGCGGATCGGCGAGGAGGCCTGGTCCTTCGTCGCCTCGCGGCAGGCCGGCCGACGCCGCCGGCCTCGGCCCGGCGGATCCCGGTCGGCGGCGTCGCCTTCTCGGCGACGCTGGCGGCCTGTCCGGCGCCCTATGCCTATCCACGGCCGATCGACGTCGGCGGCGTCGGGCTCCGGGTCGTCGGCCCGGGCTTCGGCACGGTCGACATTCCGGCGCGGCGGGTCTCGCCGCAGGCCAACGACTGGCGCGCCGAGGTCGACCTGCTGGTGGTCAAGGAGTACCTGCGCCGGGTCGACCAGGTGCAGTCGGACCTCGAGTTCTCGATGAACCTCCTCTGCCCGCTGCTCACGGTGAGTTCGTGCGCGGCGCTGCCGCCGAAGTACCGGCTCGGCTGCGGACATGCCTACGATCCCGGCGCGGCGATCTGCGCCGGCTTCTCCGAGCTGAGCCGGCGGGTGTCGTAGCTGCGCAAGGACCGCCTCGCCGCCATCGACGGCAGCTTCACCATGGTGCCGAGCCTCACCTACACCGATCCGAACGGCGTCCCCGAGACCGTCCGCCTGCCGGCCGTCTCCTACCGGCCGTCGCAGGGAGCGCGGTCCGTCGCGGTGACCTTCGCGCCGTCGTGCTGGTCGCGCTTCCAGGGCGACGTCTCGGCTCTCGGCCGCGCCAGCCTCGTCGAGAACGGCAAGACGACCTGCACCGCCAAGCTGGGGTTGGCCGGCCGGGTCCAGGCGACGCTGTCGCAGAAGAAGCCGGGCGCGGCGCGCGTCTCCCTGTTCGGCGGCGAGGCCATATCCAACTCGGCGCCGTGCGACTGGGAGGACGACTGGGCGATCGGCTTCGCCAAGGACGTGCCCCTGAAGGGCGCGTCGGCCTCCTTCGCGACCGGCCCGCTCACCGACCGCTGGGGCGGCGCGATCCGGTTCGGAACGACGTCGGCGTCCGGCTCGATCTCGCACCGGTTTTCCGAGACGTTCGGCTCCTTCACCCAGCGCGGCTCCGTCGCGGCGGGCCTGCGGTTGTCCCGCTACTGACCGACGACCAGGCCGCCGCACCGCGCGATCATCGAAGCGGACGATGGGGGGATCGCTGAAAACGATATCAGTTCCTCGAGGCGAGTCGGCTGCCGCGCGGTGGCGGCGCGGCGTCGCGCCACCGGTCGTGCGGCGTACACATGGCGGAAACGCCTTATAAATCAGATGCGACCTCCGGCGGCGTCCCGGAGATATGCAAGAAATGGATTTCAGCCCATTGTTTTATCAACTGGATAAAATCCGCCGGCTTCGGCATGGTCTCGCCATCTCACACGACGACGGATCGACCATGCGCTATCTCCACGCGACCGCGACGATTCAGTGCCCGAACGAAGCCCTGCTGCTCGACGCGGCCCTGCGCCACGTGGCACGCCGAGGCGTGACGCCGGGCACCTATCTCGAGGTTCGTCGCCGTGCGCCGTCGCCGATGGCCTTCGACGTCGAGACCGTGGTTCGCGAGGCGCTCGTCGCCGGCTCCTGCAACGTGCTCGACTGGTCGGCGACGGATCTGCCGAGCACCGCCGCCCCCTCGCGCCACGACGCCGCCAGGACCGGCGGCGAGGTCGTGTCGATGTCGGCCGCCCGCGGCGCTCCCGCCAACGACTGACGCGGTCGTCGCGGCGTCCCGGCCCGGCGCCGGGATCCCCCGCGCCCGTCGGCCGATCCCCGGGGCGCGCGCCGCCTATTCCGCGGCGGCCCGGCTCGCGCGCTGCTGGGCGATCATCGCGCGCAGCGCCGCCGGTTTGACCGGCTTGAACAAGACGCCGACGTCCTTCTCCGCCGCCTCGGACTTTACGGTCGGCTGACGGTTGGCGGTGATAAGCACGGCGGGAATGTCGCCGCCGAAGCGCCAGCGCAGCCGCACCACCGCGTCGATGCCGGTGCCCTCGTCGAGGTGGTAGTCCACCAGCATGACGTCCGGCGCGCCGGTCTCCTTGACCGCGGCGATCGCCTCCTTGGCCCCGGGGGCGGTGACGACCCGGCAGCCCCAGCCTTCCAGCAGTGCCCGCATCCCGTCGAGAATCCGGGGTTCGTTGTCGATGCACAGGATCGACAGGCCGGCGAGATCGGCCGTCGGTGGCTTCGGCTGCGGCTGTGCGACCACGAGGTTCGGCAGCGGCGCCGCCTCGGGCAGTTCGATCCGGAAGGTCGAGCCGCGGCCGGGCGTCGAGTCCACCGTCACCGGATGGTCGAGCACCCGGGCGATGCGCTCGACGATCGACAGCCCGAGCCCGAGCCCGCGGGCGACGCGGACGCCGGCGTCGAGCCGGTGGAATTCGCGGAAGATCGCCCGCTGTTTGGCGGCGGGGATGCCGATGCCGGTGTCGGTGACCTGGACCGCGATCCGCCCGCCGAGCCGCCGGCAGCCGACCAGGACGCGGCCCTCCTCGGTGTACTTGATCGCGTTGGAGATCAGGTTCTGCAGGATGCGCCGGAGCAGCCGGCGGTCGGAGCGCACGGTGGCGGTCGAAGGCACCACCACGAGTTCGAGGCCCTTGTCGCGGGCGAGCGGTTCGAACTCGAGCGTCAGCGGCTTCAACACCTCGTCGAGGCGGACGAGGCCGATCTCCGGCTTCAGCGCCCCGGTGTCGAGCCGGGAGATGTCGAGCACGGCGCCGAGGATCTCCTCGACCGATTCCAGCGAGGCGTCGATGTTGGCGACGTGGTCGGAGAGGCCGCCGCCGGCGGTCTTCTCGACGAGGCTGGTGGTGTAGAGCCGCGCCGCGTTGAGCGGCTGCAGGATGTCGTGGCTGGCGGCGGCGAGGAAGCGGGTCTTGCCGAGATTGGCCTCGTCGGCGGTTGCCTTGGCCTTGGCGAGGGCGTCGTTGGCAGCCGTCAGCGCCTCGGTGCGCTCCTTGACGCGGCGCTCGAGGGATTCGTTGGCGCGGGCGAGCGCGCGCTCGCTCTCGACGCGGTCGGTGATGTCGGTGGCGGTCATCACGATGCCGCCGTCCGGCATGGCGCTGGTGCGCAGTTCGAGCACGGTGCCGGTCGGCTGCAGCGTCTCCTGCACTGTCGCGAGCCGGCGCACGAAGCGGTCGAGCCGGTCGGCGACGATGTCCTCCGGGGAGCCGTCGCCGTAGAGGCCGCGCTCGGCGTTGTAGCGCAGGATCTCGGTGAGCGGCGTGCCGACCTGACCGAATTCGGGCGGCAGGTCGAGGAGATCGCGGTAGCGCCGGTTCCAGCAGATCAGCCGCAGGTCCTTGTCGAACACGCCGATGCCTTGCGCGACCTGGTCGAGCGCGATCTGCATCAGGTCGCGCGAATACTGGATCGCCTCGGTGGCGTCGTCGAGCAGCTTCATCGCCGCCTTGGTCGACGGGTCGCGCCGCTTCAGGAGCAGCGACAGCACCAGCCGGGCCGACGCCGCGCCGATCGCGCTCGCCAGCATCTGCTCGGCGAAGCGCAGGAGGTCGACGCTCGCCGGCATCAGCGGTTCCAGCGTCGCGCCCTGCTCGCGGGCGTGCCGGTTGAACGAGCGCTCGGTGCGCTCCTCGCCGATGTAGCGCGCCACCGTCGTCCTGAGGTCGTCGACGGTGACGCTGGTGCGCCAGCGCCGGTAGGACGGTGCCGGGGCGAACTGCGGCGGCACGAAGATCGAGGCCTGTGCCCGCTCGATCGGCCGCGGCCGGCCGAGCGCCGACACGGTCGCCAGCACCAGCGCGTTCAGCGTCAGGCTCCAGAACACGCCGTGGGTGAAGGGCTCGAAGGCGATGCCGAACAGCGCCTCGGGCTTCAGGAGTTCGAGCCCGAACGGGCCGGAATGCAGGACGTCGGTCGATACCAGCCCGGCGCCGGCGAGCGCCGGCAGCATCAGCGTGTAGAGCCAGAGCGCGAAGCCGGTGACCATGCCGGCGATGGCGCCGCGCGCGGTCGCCCCGCGCCAGACGAGGCCGATCAGGAAGGCCGGCGCCAGCTGCGCGATCGCGGCGAAGGACAGGAAGCCGATCGAGGCCAGCGCCGCCGAATTGCCGGCGGCGCGGTAGTAGACGTAGCCGGCGACCATCAGCACGAAGATCGCGATCCGCCGCACCACCAGCACGAGGCTGCCGATGTCGCGCCGGTTCAGGGCGTCGTCGGGCCGGCGCCGGAGCAGGAACGGCATCACGAGGTCGTTGCAGATCATGATCGACAGCGCGACGCAGGCGACGATCACCATCGCGGTCGCCGCCGACAGCCCGCCGACGAAGGCGACCATGGTGACGAAGCCGTCGCCGGCGTGCATCGGCAGCGCCAGCACGAACAGGTCGCCCGGCACGTCGCGGCCGAGCCGGATCAGGCCGGCCAGCGCGATCGGCACCACGAACAGGCTGATCGCGACCAGATAGAGCGGGAACATCCAGGTCGCGCGCCGGATCTCGCGGTCGGCGTTGTTCTCGACCACGGTGACGTGGAACTGGCGCGGCAGCATCAGGATCGCGAACACCGACACCAGCGTCTGCGCGATCAGCGTGCCGCCCTGGCCGCCGTTGCGCAGCACCGCGGAGGCGCCGGTCTGCTCGGCCTTGGCCCAGAGGTCGGCCGGGCCGTCGAACAGGTGGAAGGTGACGTAGATGCCGACGGCGACGAGGCAGACCAGTTTGACGACCGACTCGGTCGCCACCGCCAGCATCAGGCCCTCCTGGTGCTCGGTGGCGTCGATGTGGCGGGTGCCGAACAGCACCGCGAAGGCGGCCATGGTCAGCGCCACCAGGAGCGCGACGTCGCCGATCACCGGCACCGGGCCCATCGGTTCGCCGTGGTCGAACGAGATCAGCGCCGACACCGAGCTCGACACCGCCTTCAGCTGCAGCGCGATGTAGGGCAGCGTCGCCACCACCGCGATGATCGCCACCGTCGCCGCCACCGCCTGGCTCTTGCCGTAGCGGGCGGCGAGGAAGTCGGCGATCGAGGTGATGTGCTCGGCCTTGGCGAGGCGGACGATCCGCCGGATCACCGGATAGCCGAGCGCCCACACCAGCATCGGCCCGACGTAGATCGTCAGGTAGTCGAAGCCGTGGCCGGCGGCGAGGCCGACTGCGCCGAAGAAGGTCCAGGACGTGCAGTAGACCCCGAGCGACAGGGCGTAGATCATCGGCCGGCCACGGCCGCCGGGTCGCCGCAGGCTGCGGCGGTCGCCGAGGCTCGCCACCAGGAACAGCGCCCCGATGTAGGCGAGCGCCACCGCGATGATGGCCCAACCCTGCAGCAGCATCCGCCGCCCCTCCCGGCCGGCGTTCCCCGCGCCGTGCCTCATCGGGTCCGATCCGACCACGTCGCGCCGGCCTTGTCCATCGGGAGGGACCCGGGGGGAGGAGGCGGCGCGATGGTGGACGGCGTGAACGGCGGGCTTCAACCGCGCCGGCGCGGTTGCTAAAAGGTTGACGGACGGTTGACGTTTTTCTCGTCTCTAGGGGAGTTGCGGCGATGCTGAAGGAATTCCGGGAGTTCGCCCTCAAGGGCAACATGGTCGACCTCGCCATCGGCGTGATCATCGGCGGCGCCTTCGGCGGCCTCGTCAACTCGATCGTCGCCGACATCATCATGCCGATCGTCGGCGTGATCACCGGCGGCATCGACTTCACCAACCTCTACGTCCAGCTCGCCGGCACGCCGGTCGAGAACGACCTCGAGGCGGCCCGCAAGGCCGGCGCCACGCTCGCCTACGGCAACTTCCTGACGCTGTTCATCAATTTCCTGATCGTGGCGTTCGTGCTGTTCATGGTCGTCAAGGCGATGAACCGGCTGAAGCGCAAGGAGGCCGCCGCTCCCGCCGCCCCGCCGGCGCCGTCGGCCGAGGTGGTGCTCCTCACCGAGATCCGCGACGCCCTCAAGGCGCGCTGACCGCCGGTCCCGACCGCCGGCAGGGGTTTCCCCGCGCGCCCGGCCGCGATATGGCAGGGCGCGCGAGCGGCGCAGCCGGCGCCGCGCCAGGATGTCCCCGATGAGCCAGACCGACCGCCTCCTCTCCTCCCTCACCGCCGACGCGCGCGGCGCGCCGCCGAGCGGCATCGTCGAGGTGATGCGGCACGGTCACGGCAAGCCCGGAATCGTGCCGCTCTGGGCCGGCGAGGGCGACCTGCCGACGCCGGCCTTCGTCCACGAGGCGGCGGCGCGATCGCTCGCCGCCGGCGAAACCTTCTACACGCTGCAGACCGGCCTGCCGGAGTTCCGCGCGGCGCTGGCGGCCTATCACGATCGCGTCTACGGCCCGCTGTTCGGCCGCCCGTTCGAACCGGCGCGCTTCCTCGTCACCGGCGGCGGCATGCACGCGATCCAACTCGCGGTTACCGCGATCGCCGGCCCGGGCGACGAGGTGCTGGTGCCGACGCCGGCGTGGCCGAACTTCGCCGCCGCCGTCGGCATCCGCGGCGCCCGCCCGGTCGAGGTGCCGATGCGCTTCGGCAACGACGGTTTCACGCTCGACCTCGACGACCTCGCCGCGGCGATCACGCCGGCGACCCGGGCGATCTTCGTCAACTCGCCGTCCAACCCGACCGGATGGACGGCCGACGCGGCGACGCTCGCCGCCATCCTCGAGCTTTCCCGCCGCCACGGGCTCTGGATCGTCGCCGACGAGGTCTATGGCCGCTTCCACTACGTCGAGGGACGGCCGGTGGCGCCGTCGTTCCACCACCTGATCGACGAGGACGACCGGGTGATCTTCGTCAACACCTTCTCCAAGAACTGGGCGATGACCGGCTGGCGGATCGGTTGGATCGAGGTGCCGACCGCGCTGTCGGAGACGATCCAGAACCTGATCCAGTATTCGAGTTCGGGCACGGCGGTGTTCATGCAACGCGCCGCGATCGCCGCGCTCGGCGACGGCGACGGCTTCCTCGCCGAACAGGTCGCCCGCGCCCGCACCGGCCGCGACATCGTCGCCGGCGCGCTCGAGGCGAGCGGGCGGGTCCGCTTCTCCCGGCCCGAGGGGGCGTTCTACCTGTTCTTCTCGATCGACGGCGAACCCGACGTCCGCCGCCTCGGGTTGCGTCTCGTGGACGAGGCGAACGTCGGTCTGGCGCCCGGGACGGCCTTCGGACACGCCGGGGCGGGGTTCATGCGCCTCTGCTTCGCGAGGGGATCGGCAAACCTGCAAATCGCCGCCGAGCGCTTGAAGGTATGGTTGGACAACGGCCGGTCCATGGGGTGAAATACGATCGGGATCCGTGGATGGGGCCGCGATTCTCGCTCGGGTGAAGGGGCAGGGGCAGGCTGGGGATGCACAACTTCCGCGGGGTGGACGATACCTCCGGCGAGCGTGAGCGGTCCGGCGTGTCGGAGGCCCGTTTCGAGAGCCTCCTCGACACGGCGGCCGACGGCATCATCGTGATCGACGAACTCGGGCGGATCCTCGCGTTCAACAAGAGCTGCGAGGCCCTGTTCGGCTTCACCGCCGTGGAGGCGGTCGGCCAGAACGTCAAACTGATCATGCCGCCGTCCTACGCCGACGCCCACGACGGCTACATGGAGAACTATCGCCGCACCGGGCACCGCAAGATCATCGGGATCGGCCGCGAAGTCGCAGGACGGCACAAGGACGGCACGGTGTTCCCGATCGAGCTGTCGGTCGGCGAGGCGGCGACGTCCGAGGGCCGGCAGTTCATCGGCGTGCTGCGCGATCTGAGGCAGCGCAAGGCGGTGGAGCTGCGGGTCTCGCAGTTGCAGGCGCAGATCATGCACATGACGCGGCTGTCGGCGATGGACGAGATGGGCGCCGCCATGGCGCACGAGCTCAACCAGCCGCTGACCGCGCTGATGCTCTACATGCAGGCGGTGATCCGCCAGAGCAGGGCCGCGCCCGCCGCTCCCGCCGGCGACAAGGTGCTGGGCGTGCTCGAGAAGGCGCTCGCCGAGGCCGAGCGCGCCGCCGGCATCATCCAGCGCATGCGCCAGATGGTCGAGAAGCGCGAGCCCGAGCGCACGCGAATCGACCTGCACGACCTCGTCGACGAGGTGATCGACCTCTCCGACTTCGTCGCCCAGGGCTCGACGGTGACGATCCGGCGCAGCTACCGCGACAAGCACAAGGTGGTCGACGTCGACCCGATCCAGATCCAGCAGATCATCGTCAACCTGCTGCGCAACGCGGTCGAGGTCGCCAAGGACAGCGCCGGGCGCTGGGTCGAGGTCGACATCGGCGGCGACGAGCGCGTCGCCACCGTCTCGATCTCGGACAGCGGTCCCGGCCTGTCGCCCGAGGCGGCGCAGACGCTGTTCCGCACCTTCACGACGACCAAGAAATCCGGCATGGGGCTCGGGCTCGCGATCTCCCGTTCGATCGCCCAGAATCACGGCGGCGATCTCTCCGCCCTTCCGGGTGGCGACGGGCGGGGAGCCACGTTCACGCTGTCGCTCCCGATCGGCGACGGCGCGCGGGCCCGCAGAGACGAGGATACGAAGGGGTGACCATGGGCGAGAGCAGCGGCAGCGTTTTCATCGTCGACGACGATTCGTCGGTCCGGGACGCCCTGACGGTCGTCTTCGACCTGGAGGGCTTCACCGCGCGCGCCTTCGCCAACGGCGACGACTTCCTGGAGGCGATCGGCACCGACGCCCCCGACTGCGTGCTGCTCGACGTCCACATGCCCGGCCGCTCCGGCCTCGACGTGCTCAAGGCGATCGACCTCTCGACCTTCGCGGCGCCGGTGTTCGTGATCTCCGGCCAGGGCGACATCCCGATGGCGGTGAGCGCCATCAAGCTCGGCGCGGTCGACTTCATCGAGAAGCCGTTCGACGCCGAGACCGTGGTCGGCCGGGTCCGGCAGGCCATGGAGGCGATGCGCCGGGCCGACGCCAAGCCGCGCGACGCCCACCACTTCCCGGGGGCCGAACTGCTGACCCCGCGCGAGCGCGACGTGCTGCGCGAGATCACCGCCGGCGCCTCCAACAAGGAGGCCGGCCGCCGGCTCGGCATCTCCCCGCGCACCATCGAGGTGCACCGCGCCCGGATCATGGAGAAGCTCGGCGCCCGCAACGCCGCCGACCTCGTCCGCATCGTGTTGACTGCGGGTACGGGCGAACACGGATAATAAATCACGACCAACAGGGGCAGATTATGTGGCGGGTGCCCAGCCGGGCGTCCGCCCAGGTCGGGGACGTGATGTGTCTTTCGTGATCGTCGAGGATGATCCGGCGGTGGCCGACGCGCTTCAGGCGTTGCTCGTGGGAGCAGGGCACGACGCGACCGTCCGCTCCTCCGCCGAGAGTCTGTTCTCGAGCGCGCCGCCCAGGGGCGGCGACACCGTGATCGTCGACCTCGGCCTGCCCGGAATCGGCGGCGCGGTCCTCGTCGCCTGGTTGTCGGCGCTCGCCGATCCGCCGCGCATCATCGTGATTTCCGGCAAGTCGTCGCTGACGATCGAGCGCGAGACGCGCCACCTGCGCCCGGTCCAGGTCCTGCGCAAGCCGCCTTCGGCCGACTGGCTCGAGGCGATGACCACCGCCAGCCCGCCGCACTGATCGCGCCACCGGCGTATCCGCCACCGCCGCCACCCGTGGCGGTGGTCGACGAATGTGCGCCGAGCGGCGGCGCGGCCTCCGCCGTTTTCACCTCCGCCATTCGACGTAAGCAACAAGTCCTACGTAGCGGAACGGAATTTCTCCCGGGGCCGGGTCCCCGTATCGTTTCCCCATCGAGCGGCGGACCTGGGAGAAGGGGCGGACGGCCCCGGAACCCGAGTGCCCGGACAGGGTACGGTCGACGATCGCAAGCCGCGGACGGGCGGCCCGATCGGACGAAGCCCTCGAGCAGCGGGACGCCGTCACGGCGTCCGAGGAGGGACCATGTACGTAGACACCAAGCAGCGCCTCGACACCGCCGACGCGATCTCCGACAGCGGTTTCGCGCCGCGTACGGTCGGCCGCTACCACGGCACCCGGGCGCCGCGCCACGTCGACGACACCGCCTGGACCGACTATCTCGCCGCGGCCCGCACCCGGATCGAGCGCTTCGACAGCCACGAGGTGCTGTTCCACGAGGACGACACCGCCGACCATCTCTACGAGGTGGCGTCGGGCTCGATCATGCTCTACCGCCTGCTCGCCGACGGCCGCCGCCAGGTGGTCGACATCCTCTCGGCCGGCGACCTGTTCGGCATGTCCGTGACCGGCGTCTACGACTGCTCGGCCGAGACGCTGGTGCCGAGCGACGTCCGCGTCCTCGACAAGCGCGAGATCGAGCGCTCGGCCGACCTGCAGAACCACGTCAACCGCTGCCTGATGGGCCGGATCGAGGCGCTGCACTCCCACGCCGTCCTGCTCGGCCGCAAGTCCGCCGCCGAACGCGTCGCCAGCTTCCTGATGCGCTTCGTGCCGAACCGCGGCATGATCGGCTGCACCGGCCCGAAGGCCGCCGGCGGCGACGACAAGGTCGTCGTCCTGCGCATGACCCGCCAGGAGATCGCCGACTATCTCGGCCTCACCATCGAGACGGTGAGCCGGGTCCTGTCCGACCTCAAGCGCCGCGGCATCATCTCGATCGAGAAGAACGACCGCATCCGTCTCCCCGACGTCTGCCGCGTCTGCCGCCTCACCGGCATCCACTGACCGGCTGCGCCGGCAGGCCGGCGCCCGCATCTCCTCCCTTCCGCCATCGGCCGCGACTCTCCCCTCTCGCGGCCCCTCCCGGGCCTCGCGATCCCCGAGGCCGACTCGCGCCCCGTCGGCGACGACGGGGCGCTTCTTCGTTTTCGGACGAGGGTGCCCGTCACGACGTGGCATCGCCGGTCTCCGGATCGTCCGAAAACACGAAACTGCCGCAATAGAGGCCGAGGCCGTATTCCGGCAACCGCAGCAGGTGTCGTCGCTCGAGGACGAAACTGCGTTCGCAGATGGAGAAGAAGTTCCCCAGCCACCAGTATCCTTCGTATCGCTCCGATACCTGCCGGATGGCCGTGGCGCGATCGGCGAGGACACCGAACATGAAGTCGAAGGAATCGGCCACCGAAGTCCACTCGTCCTGGTAGCCGGCCGTGTCGCTGCCGTCGTGGATCCATGTGCCCGAAGCCGGTCTGGAACCTTTCGTCCTCGGGGGCAGGAACTTCGTCGGCTCGAAGCCGAGCATCGCCGTGATCGCTTCCCGTTCTTCCGGTCGGCAGTAGAATCGGACGTCCAGCGTGAAGAACGCGGCGCCAGCGGTATCCCGATCGCTCATGTCGTCGTTCCCGGTGGGGAGGGATCGGGAAGCAACCTACGGCACGAGTTCCGTTCCGCACATCACCGCGTCCTTACACCGCAACCGAATGCCGCCCGCCGGTGCCGAGATAGGCGTCGAAGGCGCTGGCGACGACGCGGGCGATCTCGGGGCCGTGGGTGCGGATCGCGACGCGCCAGCCGTCGACCTCGACCCAGCCGGCCGCGATCAGCGGGCGCAGGGTGTCGATCCCGCCGGCGAGCACCGCCGGGTCGGCGCCGTGGCGGGCGGCGACCGCGGCGAGGTCGACGTCGAAGAAGCACAGGAGTTCCTCGATCACCGCGGCGCGCAGGAGGTCCTCGCCGGCATAGGCGCGGCCGCGCTCGACCGGCAGCCGGTCCTGCTCGATCGCGCGACGCCAGACGCCGTTGGCGACCGCGTTTTGGACGTAGCCCCACGGCGTCCGCCCGATCGAGGACGAGCCGAAGCCGACCAGGATCTGCGCGTCGTCGGTGGTGTAGCCCTGGAAGTTGCGGTGCAGGGTGCGGGCGTCGCGCGCCAGCGTCAGCGGGTCCTCGGGGCGGGCGAAGTGGTCGATTCCGATCGCCTCGTAGCCGAAGGCGTCGATGGTCTCGCGCGCCGTCCTGGACAGGGCGAGGCGCAGGTCGCCGCCGGGCAGGCTGGCCTCGTCGATCAGGCGCTGATTCGGACGGAACCACGGCACGTGGGCGTAGCCGAACAGCGAGATCCGGCTCGGTGCGAGGCCGGCGACGTGCATGGCGGTGCGCCGGATCGTCTGGTGGGTCTGGAACGGCAGGCCGTAGATCAGGTCCATGTTGATCGCGCCGATGCCGGCGCGGTGGAGCTGCGACACCGCGGCCTCGACCAGCTCCAGCGGCTGGTGCCGGCCGATCGCCTCCTGCACGGTCGAATCGAGATCCTGGACGCCGAGGCTGGCGCGGTTGACGCCCATGCGGGCGAGGAAGCGGGCGTCGTCCGGCCCCATCTCGCGCGGGTCGAGCTCGATGGCGTGCTCGACGACGGCGGAAAGGTCGAAATGCGCGTGCAGATCGCCGACCAGGGTCTCGAAGTCGGCGTGGCCGAGCAGGTTCGGCGTGCCGCCGCCCCAGTGGACGTGGGAGACCGCGACCGGGCCGAGCCGTTCGGCCACCATCGCGATCTCGCGCCGGAGCACCTCGACGTAGGCGCGGACCGGACCGTCCTTGCGCGAGGCCTTGGTGCTGCAGCCGCAGTAGTGGCAGATCGAGCGGCAGTAGGGCACGTGGAGATAGAGCGACACCGGCAGGCCGCTCGCGCCGGCGCGTCGGAGCCAGTCCTCGTACGCCTCCGGGCCGACGTCGGTGGTGAAGTGCGGCGCGGTGGGATAGGAGGTGTAGCGGGGGACCTGACGGCGGATCACCGAGCCGAGGTCCGTGGCGATGTGCGGATGTGCGTTCATGGATCCTATCGTGATGCGGCCGGCGCCCGCGTTCATTGACGGAGGTCAAACATCCCGCGCATCGGGCGCGCCGTCGTGACCGCATCCGGCAACGCCCTGCGTCTCGCCGTCGTCTTCGCGCTCGGCGCGGCGGGCGGGGCGGTCTTCGCCGCGGTCGGCCTGCCCGCGGCTTTCCTGTCCGGCTCGATGGTGGTGGTCGCCGCCGCCGCGCTCCTCGGTCTCGACGCCAAGGTGCCGGTGCGGCTGCGCGACGGGATCTACGTGCTGCTCGGCGTCTCCATGGCCGGCGGCATCGACCGCGACCTGCTCGCCCGGCTCGGCGAGTGGCCGCCGTCGCTCGCCGGCCTCGCGGTATCCGTGATCGCGATGATCGCCGGCTCCTACCTCTACCTGCGCCGCGTCGCCGGCTGGGACGCGCCGTCGGCCTTCTTCGGCTCGATCCCCGGGGCGCTGTCGATGACCCTCGCCACCGCCGAGGCGAGCCGGGCCGACATTCGCCGGGTCGCGCTGTCGCAGACGCTGCGCCTGTTCATGCTGGTCGGCGTGCTGCCGCTGGTGGTCACCGCCGTCGACCCCGCCGCGTCCGCCCCGCCGCCGACACCGGCGGTGGAGGGGATCGGATCGCTGGCGCTGCTGCTCGCCACCGGCCTCGCCGGCGCGGCGGCGGGCCATTTCGCCCGCGTGCCCGCCGGCATCCTGCTCGGCGCCTTCGTCGCCAGCGGCCTCCTGCACGGGTTCGGCGTCGTTGGCGGCGCGCTGCCGCCGGCGCTGCTGGTGCCGGCGATGGTCGGTCTCGGCGCCATGCTCGGCCTGCGCTTCGCCGGCACCAGCCCGCGCCTGCTGGTCGCGACGCTGACCGCCGGCATCGGCGCGTTCCTCACCGCCTTCGCGATGGCGGTCGCCGGCGCGGTCGCGGTGTCGGTCCTCACCGGCATCGACCTCTCGCGCCTGCTGATCGCCTACGCGCCCGGCGGCCTCGAGGTGATGGTGATCCTCGCCTTCGCCCTCGACGTCGATCCGGCCTTCGTCGCCGCGCACCACCTGGCGCGATTCGTCGCGATGACCGCCCTGGTGCCGCTGCTCGCCCGCCTCGTGCTCGGGGCCGGGTGGGCCTCGCCGCGCGAGCCGGTCCCGCGGGAATCCGACTTCGAGAACGAGGTATTGCCGGACGACCCCGACGCCGCCGGCGCGGTGGATACGTCTTCTCCCCCATGAGGACAACGCGGTCGTTCACGGTCGGTTGATCTCGATCAAGGTGGAGGCCCCCCGTCGTCTCTACGGTCGCCCCCGATCCCTCGCGCAAATTCGCGCGGGTTCGAGATGCTTTCGTAAAGGAACGGGGCGACAAACATGACAGCACAGAGGTCGTCACCTCTCATGTCGCTCGAGGAGGGTGGCTTCGCCGTCTTCCTGGGCCTCCTGTCCTTGGGCTGCCTGCTGATCGCCGGCAAGGCCCTGGACCCGGTGATGGCGTTCCACGCCGCCATCGGCGCGCTCGCCGCCGCGGCGGGCGTGTACCTCATCGTCAAGACCTATCTCGACGCCCACGGCGCCACCGCGCCCGCCGAGATCAACGGCAAGCCGAACTACAACTACGGTCCGATCCGGTTCGCCTCGATCGCCGCCATGTTCTGGGGCATCGCCGGCTTCCTGGTCGGCCTGATCATCGCCCTGGAGCTCGCCTATCCCGACCTCTCCATGGGTCTGGAGTGGATCAACTTCGGCCGGCTGCGCCCGCTGCACACCTCGGCCGTGATCTTCGCCTTCGGCGGCAACGTGCTGCTGGCGACCTCGTTCTACGTGGTCCAGCGCACCTGCCAGGTCCGCATGCCGGGCCGGATCACGCCGTGGTTCGTGATCCTCGGCTACAACGTGTTCATCGTCATCGCCGGCACGGGCTACCTGCTCGGCGTCACCCAGGGCAAGGAATACGCCGAGCCCGAGTGGTACGCCGACCTCTGGCTGACCGTGGTCTGGGTCGCCTACCTGCTGCTGTTCCTCGCGACCATCTGGAAGCGCAAGGAGCCGCACATCTACGTGGCGAACTGGTTCTACCTCGCCTTCATCGTCACGATCGCGATGCTGCACCTCGGCAACAACGTGACGATCCCGGTCTCGGTGTTCGGCACCAAGTCCTACATCGTCTGGTCCGGCGTCCAGGACGCCATGGTCCAGTGGTGGTACGGCCACAACGCCGTGGGCTTCTTCCTGACCGCCGGCTTCCTGGCGATCATGTACTACTTCGTGCCGAAGCGCGCCGAGCGGCCGGTCTACTCCTACCGCCTGTCGATCGTGCACTTCTGGGCCCTGATCTTCCTCTACATCTGGGCCGGTCCGCACCACCTGCACTACACCGCTCTTCCCGAGTGGGCCTCGACCCTCGGCATGACCTTCTCGGTGATGCTGTGGATGCCCTCCTGGGGCGGCATGATCAACGGTCTGATGACGCTCTCGGGCGCCTGGGACAAGCTGCGCACCGACCCGGTCCTGCGCCTGCTCGTGGTGTCGGTCGCCTTCTACGGCATGTCGACCTTCGAAGGCCCGCTGATGTCGGTGAAGGCCGTCAACAGCCTCAGCCACTACACCGACTGGACCATCGGCCACGTGCACTCCGGTGCCCTCGGCTGGGTCGGCTACGTCTCCTTCGGCGCGCTCTACTGCTTGGTGCCGTGGGTGTTCAACCGCAAGCAGCTCTACTCGCTGAAGCTCGTCGACTGGCACTTCTGGGTCTCGACCCTCGGCATCGTCCTGTACATCTCGGCGATGTGGGTCTCGGGCATCATGCAGGGCCTGATGTGGCGCGCCTACACCGAGCTCGGCTTCCTCGAATACTCGTTCATCGAGACCGTCGAGGCGATGCACCCCTACTACCTGATCCGCGCGGCGGGCGGCGGCCTGTTCCTCGTCGGCTCGCTGATCATGGCCTACAACCTGTACATGACCATCCGCTACGGCGAGGCCGAAGAGGCCTCCCCGCGGGTGGCCCTGGCCCCGGCCGAGTGAGGAGGAGCGCCAGATGTCACTCTTCAACAAGCACGCGATCTTCGAGAAGAACTCGATCCTCCTTCTCGTCGGCATCCTCCTCGTGGTCGCCATCGGCGGCCTCGTCGAGATCGTCCCGCTCTTCTACCTGAAGAGCACCATCGAGACGGCGGACGGGATGCGTCCCTACACGCCGCTCGAGCTCGCCGGGCGCAACGTCTACGTCCGCGAGGGCTGCTACCTCTGCCACAGCCAGATGATCCGCCCGATGCGCGACGAGATCGAGCGCTACGGCCACTTCTCGCTGGCGACGGAGAGCCAGTACGACCATCCGTTCCAGTGGGGCTCCAAGCGCACCGGTCCGGACCTCGCCCGCGTCGGCGGCAAGTACTCCGACGCTTGGCACGTGGCGCATCTGATCAACCCCCGTGACGTCGTCCCGGCCTCGATCATGCCGCGCTACGCCTTCCTGGCGAGCAAGACGCTCGACGGCGCCCGCATCGCCGACGACATGACCGTGCTGAAGATCGAGGGCACGCCCTACACCGACGAGGACATCGAGAAGGCCCGTGCCGACTTCGCGGCCCAGGTCAACCCGGACGGCGACGTCGAGGACTTCCTCAAGCGCTATCCGAAGGCGGTGGTCCGCGACTTCGACGGCGATCCGGCGAAGCTCACTGAGATGGACGCCCTGGTCGCCTATCTGCAGATGCTCGGCACGTTGGTCGACTTCTCGGCCTACGACGACAAAGCCAACCTGCGCTGAGGAGGGCCCGACATGGAACTCTCCTACGAGCAGGTGGCGGCCTTCGCCCAGCAGGGTGGCACCGTCTACTTCTTCCTCATCTTCCTCGCCGTCGTCGTCTACGCGGTCTGGCCCAAGAACAAGGCCAAGTTCGATCACGCGGCCCAGATCCCGTTCAAGGAGGACTGAGCCATGGCTCACCAGGAAATCGACCACGTGTCCGGGGTCTCGACCACCGGTCACGAGTGGGACGGCCTCAAGGAACTGAACAATCCGCTGCCGCGCTGGTGGCTGTGGATGTTCTACCTCTGCATCGCCTTCTCGATCGGGTACTACTTCGTGTATCCCTCCTGGCCCCTGGTCAGCGGCTACACCAAGGGCTTCCTCGGCTACTCCCAGCGCGAGGCCGCCCTCGCCGACGCCGCCGCCGGACAGGCCGCCCGGCTCCAGCTCGGCGGTGGCCTGAAGGACGCGACCCTGCAGCAGATCAACGACGATCCGAAGCTGCTGGAGTTCGCGCTCGCCAACGGCAAGGCCGCCTTCGGCGACAACTGCGCCCCGTGCCACGGCACGGGCGCGACCGGGTCCAAGGGCTTCCCGAACCTGCAGGACGACGACTGGCTGTGGGGCGGCACGCTCGACGACATCCACACCACGATCACCGTCGGCATCCGTTCGACCAGCCCGGACACCCGCGTCAACGACATGCCGGCCTTCGGCAAGGACGGCATTCTGGACGCCACGCAGATCAAGAACGTCGCCGGCTACGTCCTGTCGCTCTCGGGCGGCAAGGTCGAGGGCGCCGACACCGCGGCCGGCCAGCAGCTCTTCGCGGAGAACTGCGCCGCCTGCCACGGCGAGGACGCCAAGGGCCTGCCCGAGATGGGCGCGCCCAACCTGACCGACGCGATCTGGCTCTACGGCGGCGACGAGAAGACGGTGGTCGAGACGATCACCAACGCCCGTCGCGGCGTGATGCCGACCTGGGGCGGCAAGCTCGACCCGGTCACCATCAAGTCGCTGGCGGTCTACGTGCATTCGCTCGGCGGCGGCGCCTGACGGCGCTCCGGAGGGCACGAGCGAACGGGGCGGCGGCATCCGAGAGGGTGCTGCCGCCTTTCTTTTTCACGGCGCGGCCGCCGCCCGCCGGGGCAGGGCGTAGGCGACGATCGAATCGCCAGTCTTGGTGCCGAGCGAGCCGTGGCCGCCGGCCATGGCGAGCACCATCTGGCGGCCGCTCGGCGCGCGATAGGTCATGGTGTTGGCCTGACCGCCGGCGGGCAGGCGGTCCTTCCAGAGCTCGCGGCCGGTCGTGACGTCGTAGGCGCGGATGTAGTAGTCGAGCGTCGAGGTCAGGAAGCCGACGCCACCCGCCGTGACGAGCGGCCCGCCGAGGCTCGGCACCCCCATCTCGAAGGGCAGCGGCACCGGCGACTGGTCGCGCACCGTGCCGTTGCGGTGGCGGTAGACCACCGTGCCCGACCGCAGGTCGACGCCGGCGACGTAGCCCCACGGCGGCTGCTGGCACGGCAGGCCGATCGGCGATACCAGCGGCCCCATCTCGACGGAGTAGGGCGTGCCGTGCATCGGGTTGGCGCCGGTCTCGTCGGCGTGCTCCTGGCCCGACCCGCCGCCCGGGGGCGGCTGCGAGCCGGTGCGCGCCGCTTCCTCCGGCGCGCGGGGGATCAGCTGCGAATGGAAGGCGAAGTAACTCGGGTTGGCGAAGGCGACCTGCCGGACCGGATCGACGGCGATGCCGCCCCAGTCGATGATGCCGAAGTTGCCGGGATAGACCAGCGAACCCTCGAGCGACGGCGGCGTGAAGATGCCCTCGTAGCGCAGCTGCCGGAAGGCGATCCGGCAGGCGAGCTGGTCGAACAGCGTCGCCCCCCACATGTCGGCCTCGACCAGCGGCGGCGGCAGGAAGGTCAGCGCCGAGAAGGGCTGGGTCGGGCTGGTGCGGTCACCGGGCGCGGCGCCCTGCGGCACCGGCTTCTCCGGGGCGGGAACGATCGGCTCGCCGGTCCGGCGGTCCAGCACGTAGAGGTCGCCGCGCTTGGTCGGCTGGACCAGGGCCGGGACGCGGCCCTTGGCGGTGTCGATGTCGACCAGGGAGGGCTGGGCGGGCACGTCCATGTCCCAGAGGTCGTGGTGGACGGTCTGGTAGACCCAGCGCAGCCGCCCGGTCGCGATTTCGAGCGCCACGATCGAGGAGGAGAAGCGCTCCATCTCGGCCGTCCGGTGGCCACCGAACTGGTCCGGCGTCGGGTTGCCGAGCGGCACGTAGACGAGCCCGAGCGCCTCGTCGGCCGCCGAGACGATCCAGCTGTTCGGCGAGTTGCGGGTGTAGGTCTCGCCCGGGCCGATCGGGGTGGTGACGTCGGGCCGGCCGGGATCGAAGTTCCAGACGAGGCGGCCGGTGACGACGTCGTAGGCCCGGATCACGCCCGACGGCTCGTCGGTGGAATAGTTGTCGGTGACCTCGCCGGCGATGATCACGAGGCTGGCGGTCACCACCGGCGGCGAGGTCGAGTAGTACATGCCGGCGTGGCCCTTCGGGTCGGGCATGCCCTGCCAGAGGTCGACCGCGCCGCCGTCGCCGAAGCCGGCGCAGGGCTTGCCGGTGGCGGCGTCGAGCGCGATCAGCCGGGCGTCGGCGGTGGGCAGGAAGATCCGCGCCGGGCACTCGCCGTTCGCCGCGGCGGCGCCGCCGTTCTCCGGGCCGTGGTAGGAGACGCCGCGACAGGTGAGGTGCTGCAGGTTGGAGCGCACCGCGATCTTCGGGTCGTAGCGCCAGATCTCGCGTCCGGTCTCGGCGTCGAGGGCGATGGCGTAGTCGTGCGGGGTGCAGACGTAGAGCCGGTCGCCGACCTTGACCGGCGTCAGCTCGAAGGTGGTCTCGCCGGGATCGCCCGCCCGCGGCAGGTCGCCGGTGTGGTAGTGCCACGCCACCTCGAGCCGGTCGGCGTTGGCGGGCGTGATCTCGGCGACGGTGGAATAGCGGTCGCCGTGGTTGGTGCCGCCCCAGGCCGGCCAGTCGCCGTCGGAGAAGCCACCGCGCGGCGCGGCCGTCGCGCCCGCGACCGGTCCCGGCAGGCTGCCGGCGACGTCGTGGACGTCGCGCGTCATGGCGTAGACGCCGCAGCCGCCCGCCACCAGCAGCGTCGCCGCCACCGGCCCCGCGGCGACCAGCCGTCGGCCCGGCCGGAGCAGGCCGAGCACGACCAGCCAGGCGCCGAGCAGGAACACGACGTCGCCGCGCGCGGCCATCGGCCACCAGTCGAAGCCGCGCTCCATGAGCGCCCAGGCGAGGGTGCCGAGGATCACCAGCGCGAAGACGGTGAAGGCGGAGAGGCGGTCGGCGACGAGCAGCAGCCCGGTCAGGAGCGTGCCGATGCCGATCACCGCATAGGCCCAACTGCCGCCGAGGGCGGCGAGCCAGCCACCGCCGCCGATCAGAGCCAGCCCGACCAGGGCGAAGACGACGCCCGTGGCGACGACGACGGTTCGACGGCGCGGGAAGCGCATGGGGGATCCTCCGGTGCGGGACGGGTCTGCCCGAGCGAACCGCGCGAGCGCGGGGTCGTTCCCTGCGTCCGGCGCGGTGCGGACCGTCGGATTTCGCAGGGCCCGCGCCGACGGTACGGTGGATGGCGGCCACGGGCGCGGGAACGCGCGGTTCTCCGCGCGATCCGCCGCGACGATCCGACGCCGGCCGGAGAGCCGCCCTTTGACAGAAGTCAAAGTGCCGGCACCACATCCGCGGCATAGTCGGGCCCGCGGACCGGGGCGGACGGAAGAGCCTTTCGCGTCCGCGAGGAGCGTGACGGCACATGCGCGTCGAACAAGACGAGGCGCCGGGTGGAGAGGTTCTCTACGCCGCGGCGAAGAAGAACTATCCCGCCAAGGTCAGCGGGCGCCTGCGCACGATCAAGTGGGCGATCCTGTTCATCACCCTCGGCATCTACTATTTCCTGCCCTTCGTGCGCTGGGACCGTGGCCCGAACGCACCCGACCAGGCCGTCCTGATCGACATGGCCGGTCGCCGGGCGTACTTCTTCTTCATCGAGATCTGGCCGCAGGAGGTCTACTACCTCACCGGCCTGCTCGTGCTCGCCGCCGTCGCGCTGTTCCTGATGAACGCGGTCGCCGGCCGGATCTGGTGCGGCTACCTCTGCCCGCAGACCGTGTGGACCGACCTGTTCTTCGAGGTCGAGCGCTTCTGGGAGGGTGATCGCCGCGACCGGATGATCCTCGACAAGGCGCCGTGGACCGGGGAGAAGATCGCCCGCAAGACCATGAAGCACGTCACCTGGGTGATGATCGCGTGGTGGACGGGTGGCGCCTGGGTGCTCTACTTCGCCGACGCTCCGACGCTGGTGCACGATCTGATCACCAATCAGGCGCCGCTGGCGGTCTACGTCTGGATCGGCATCCTGACCTTCACGACCTACGCGCTCGCCGGCTTCATGCGCGAGCAGGTCTGCCTCTATATGTGCCCGTGGCCGCGCATCCAGGCGGCGCTGACCGACGAGTGGGCGCTCAACGTCACCTACCGTGGCGACCGCGGCGAGCCGCGCATGTCGGTCAAGACCGCGGAGAAGGCGCGCGCCGCCCACCAGCCGGCCGGCGACTGCATCGACTGCCGCGCCTGCGTCAACGCCTGCCCGACCGGCGTCGACATCCGCGACGGCCTGCAACTCGGCTGCATCCAGTGCGGCCTGTGCATCGACGCCTGCGACACGATGATGGCCAAGGTCGGCCGCGAGCCCGGCCTGATCGGCTACGACACCGACATGAACATCGCTCGGCGCGCCGCCGGCAAGCCGCCGATCTACCGGATCGTGCGGCCGCGCACGGTGCTCTACGCCGCGGTGATCGCCGTCGTCGGCGGCATCATGAGTTACGCGCTGGCGACCCGCTCGTTCCAGGACGTCAACGTCCTGCACGACCGCAACCCGATCGCGGTGCTGCTGTCGGACGGTGGCATCCGCAACGGCTACACCGTGCGCCTGCTCAACAAGCGCACCGAGCCGCGCACCTTCGCGCTCGCCGTCGAGGGCCTGCCGCCGGAGGCGGTGGTCGAGGCTGTCGGCGTCGAGGAGAAGATCTCGGGCCGCCCGGTCATCGCCCTCGATCCGGACACCACCCGCGAGGTCCGCGTCACCGTGGCGGTGCCCGGCGGCGTGACGATGCCGCACGCCACCCCGGTGGTGTTCCGCATCGTCGACCTCGCCGACGGCGAGACCGCGACGGCGAAGGACTTCTTCAAGACGCCCGAGAATTACGACGACCACCACAAGGGCGACCACGACGGTCACGACTGACCGGACCGACGACCCCGGCGGCGGCGCGGACGGGCGCCGACGCCGGGGGCCATCCCGCCCGAGGAGGACCTGGACATGACCGCTTCGACCGACGCCGCCAACGGCCGCCCGCTCACCGGATGGGGCGTGCTCGCCTGGGTGATCGGCTTCTTCGCCGTGATCTTCGCCGCCAACGGCGCCTTCATCTACCTCGCCGTTTCGACCTTCCCCGGCGTCGAGGTCGCCTCGAGCTACAAGGCCGGCCAGGATTACGAGGCCGACGTCGCCGCCGCCGAGGCGCAGGCCGCCCGCGGCTGGGTCGTCGACGCCCACCCGGCGCTGAACGCCGCCGGCGCCGCGGTCTCGGTGACCTTCCACGACCGCGACGGCGTCGCCATCGCCGGCCTCGACGTCACGGTGACGCTGGCGCACACCGTCGACACCGCCCACGACCGCACCGTCGTCCTGACCGAGACGGCGCCCGGCGCCTATTCCGGCGAACTTGACGGCATCCGTGCCGGCCGCTGGACCCTGGTGCTCGACGCCGAACGCCGTGGCGAGCGCGTGTTCATGAGCCGCAACGTCGTCGACCTCCAGCGGTGACGGAGGAGACCATGAGCGCCGTCGCAACGCTCCCCGCCGACGCGGCGGCGGACGCCTGCCGGATCGCGCCCGAGCGCGACTGGTCGGCCTACACGGTCGCCGAGCCGGACGGCCGGCGCCGTCTCGAGCTCGCGGTCGAGAACATCACCTGCGCCGCCTGCATGGGCGACATCGAGCGCGGCCTGCGCCGGGTCGACGGCGTCGGCGCCGCGCGCGTCAACGTCGCCTCGCGCCGCGTCGCCGTGGTCTACAAGCCCGGCCGGATCGCGCCCGACGCCATCCTCGACCGCATGGCCGCGATCGGCTACCCGGCCCATCCGTTCGATCCGGCCGCCGCCCGCGGGACACGCTCGGAGGAGTCCAAGCGGCTCCTGAAGTGCCTCGCCGTCGCCGGCTTCGGCGGCATGAACGTGATGCTGATGTCGGTGTCGGTATGGTCCGGCAACGTCACCGACATCACGCCGGAGACGCGCGACTTCTTCCACTGGGTCTCGGCGCTGGTGGCGATCCCGACGGTCGCCTACGCTGCGCAGCCGTTCTTCCGCAGCGCGATCGCGGCGGTCCGCCGGCGTGCCGTCAACATGGACGTGCCGATCTCCATCGGCGTGACGCTGGCGATGGCGCTCTCCCTCGTCAACACCATGACGCACGCCCGCGAGGCCTTCTTCGACAGCGCCCTGATGCTGCTGTTCTTCCTGCTGCTCGGCCGCTTCCTCGACGAGAACATGCGCCGCCGCACCGCGGTCGAAGCCGAGACGCTGGCCGCGCTGCGCGCCGACAGCGCCGTGGTGATGCGCGCCGACGGCGGGCTGATCGAGACGCCGGTGTCGCGGATCCGCCCGGGCGACCGGGTGCTGGTGCGCCCCGGCGAGCGCGTCGCCGTCGACGGCGTCGTCCGCGACGGCGCCTCCGAGATCGACGCGAGCCTCGTCACCGGCGAGACCACGCCGGCCGCGGTCGGCCGCGGCGACACCGTCCACGCCGGCACGCTGAACGGCTTCGGCGCGCTGGTGGTCGAGGTCACCGCGGTGGCCGAGGGCACGCTGATCGCCGAGATCGAGCGGCTGATCGCCGAGGCGCAGTCGATGAAGGCCGGCGCGATGCGCCTCGCCGACCGTGCCGCCCGGACCTACGCGCCGGTGGTGCACTCGGCGGCGGCGCTGACCTTCCTAGGCTGGATGCTCGTCGGCGCCCACTGGAACGAGGCGCTGGTGATCGCCATCGCCGTGCTGATCATCACGTGCCCCTGCGCCCTCGCGCTCGCCATCCCGGCGGTGCAGGTGGTGGCGGCGGGCCGCCTCTTCCGCAACGGCATCCTGCTCAACGCCGGCGACGCCATCGAGCGGCTCGCCGCCGCCGACACGATCGTGTTCGACAAGACCGGCACCCTGACCGAGCCGGAGCCGCGCCTCCTCGGCGCCGCCGACGTCGACCCGGCGCTGCTCGCCCGCGCCGGTCGCCTCGCCCTCGGCAGCCGCCACCCGCTCGCCCGCGCGCTCGCCCGCGCCGCCGGGGCCGCCGAACCGCTGCCGGGCATCCGCGAAAGGGCCGGCGAGGGCGTCGCCGCCGTCGTCGACGGGATCGACGTCCGCCTCGGCGCGCTCGGCTTCTGCGGCGTCGAGCCGGCCGCCGTCGCGGCCATGCGCGCCGCCCACCCGACGGCCTCGCTGATCGCCTATCGCGAAGGCCGCGCCGCGCCGGTGCTGTTCGCGCTCGGACAGAGCCTCAAGGCCGACGCCGTCGCCACGGTCGCGCGGCTGAAGCGCGAGGGCTACCGGATCGAGATCCTCTCCGGCGACCGCGAGGCCGCCGTCGCCGAGGCCGCCCGCGCCCTCGACGTCGCCGACTGGCGTGCCGAGCGCGATCCCGCCGCGAAGATCGCCCGGCTCGACGCCCTGAAGGCCGAGGGCCGGCGTGTCCTGATGGTCGGCGACGGTCTCAACGACGCGCCCTCGCTCGCCGCCGCCCACGTCTCGCTGTCGCCGGTGACGGCCGCCCACGTCGCCCAGAGCGCCTCCGACGCGGTCTTCCTCGGCGACCGGCTGGCGCCGGTGGCGATCGCCCTCGACGTTGCCCGCGCGGCGCGCCGGCTGATGATGGAGAACCTCTGGATCGCCGTGGTCTACAACGCCGTCGCCGTGCCGATCGCGATCCTCGGCTACGTCACCCCGCTGATCGCGGCGCTGGCGATGTCCGGATCGTCGCTGATCGTCACGGTCAACGCGCTCCGGCTGCGCCGGGTCGCGCCGCCGCCGACGGCCCGCCCGGCTTCCGCCGCGATCGTCGGCGAGACTGGTGCCGTGTCCGCCCCGGTGAGCGCATGAACATCCTCGTCTACCTCGTCCCGATCGCCCTTTCGCTCGGGCTCCTCGGCCTCGCGGCCTTCCTGTGGTCGCTGAAGACCGGCCAGTTCGAGGACCTCGACGGCGCCGCCTGGCGCGCCATCCAGGACGACGATCTGCCCGGCCGGGAGTGATCCCGCCGCCGGCCGGCCCTTGCGTTTCCGCGTCCGGCGAGCGACCGTCGGTCGCGGGGCGGGCCGGCCGCGTTGCCGGCGGGCCCGTGCTCGCCTATGTCTGGAACGCCATGGCCCTGTCGATCACCGAACTCGCCAATCCCACCCGCTTCATCGGCTTCGTCGAGCGCGTCCTGCCGTGGCTCGTCGGGCTGACCGCCGTCGTCTTCGCCTGGGGCCTGTGGATGGTCTGGCACTCGCCGGCCGACTACCAGCAGGGCGAGACGGTCAAGATCATGTACATCCACGTGCCGTCCGCGTGGCTGTCGACCTTCACCTACGGCCTGATGGCGGTGTCGTCGGTCGGCACGCTGGTCTGGCGCCATCCGCTCGCCGACGTCTCGGCCAAGGCCGCCGCGCCGATCGGCGCCGCCTTCACCTTCCTCGCCCTCGTCACCGGCTCGCTCTGGGGCAAGCCGATGTGGGGGACGTGGTGGGAGTGGGACGCCCGGCTGACCTCGGTGCTGGTGCTGTTCATCATGTATCTCGGCCTGATCGCGCTGTGGCGCACGATCGAGGATCCCTCGCGGGCCGCCCGCTCGGCCGCGGTGCTGACGCTGGTCGGCACGGTCAACCTGCCGATCATCAAGTTCAGCGTCGACTGGTGGAACACGCTGCACCAGCCGGCCTCGGTGTTCCGCATGGACGGCCCCACCATCGACGGCTCGATGCTGTGGCCGCTGCTCGTGATGGCGATCGCCTTCACGCTCCTGATGGTGGCGCTGCACTGGATGGCGATGCGCAACGAAATCCTGCGCCGGCGCCTGCGCACGCTCGGCCTCACCGCCGCCGGAGGGGCGCGATGATCGAGGCGCTCGGCCCCTACGCGGGCTACATCCTGTCGTCCTACGGCCTGACCGGTGCGGTGATCGCCGGGCTGGTCGCCTGGGTGCTGGTCGACCACGCGATGCTGACCCGCCGGCTGAAGGCGATGGAGGAGCGCGGCATCCGCCGGCGGTCCGCCCGCCCGGCCGCCTCCGCGAGCGAGGGACGCGAGACCGCATGACGACCGCCCCCACGGACAGCGGCGCGCCGCGGCCGCGGCGGCGCGTCGTCGCCTTCCTGCCGCTGATCCTGTTCGTCGCGCTCGCCGCGGTGTTCTATTCGCGCCTCGGTGCCGGCGACCCGTCGGAACTGCCGTCGGTGCTGATCGGCAAGCCGGTGCCGACCTTCGACCTGCCGCCGGTCGCCGGCCTGACGCGCGACGGAGCAGCTGTGCCGGGCTTCTCGAGCGCCGAACTCGCCGGTGGCGGGGTCACGCTCGTCAACGTGTTCGCGTCGTGGTGCGTGCCCTGCCGCGACGAGCATCCGGTGCTGGTCGAACTCGCCAAGGACGACCGCTTCCGCCTCGTCGGCCTCAACTACAAGGACGCCGCCGACAACGCGACGCGCTTCCTCGGGGCCCTCGGCAACCCCTATGCCGCCGTCGGCGCCGACGAGCGCGGCCGCGTCGGCATCGACTGGGGCGTCTACGGCGTGCCGGAGACCTTCGTCGTCGCCCCCGACGGCACCATCGCCTACAAGCACGTCGGCCCGCTGACGCCGGAGAGTGTGCGCACCGTGCTGCTGCCCGAGGTCGAGAAGGCGCTGGCCAAGGCCGCGCCGAAGCCGGCCGGCTGATCCTTCCCGGCTGCGTCCGAAAGGGCCTCCTGCACCGCGGTCGGGCGCTGTCGGCGGCAGCCGATGCGGTGCAGGCGTCGACCGCGCCTTTTCACCCGCCGCGGAGCCGCTTCGGTGCGACGTTGTTCCAGGCACGGCGGAGGAGGTCGGCGATCAGCGTCTCGTCGGCGTCGGCGAGGTGGACGACCGTCCAGCCCTTGCGGCCCCAGGCGCCGGTCGCCGGGGCGATCAGGTCCGGTTCGGCCGCCATCGTGAAGGCCTGCTCCTCGGGCGTTAGTTTCACCACCGCGCGGGCGTCGTCGGGCAGGCTCGCGAAGATCTTGTCGCGCACCCGGAAGTCGGCCTTGCCGAAGTGCGACTTCTCCTCGGCCTCCGGCAGGGCGAGTGCGAGGCGGCGGAGGTCGTCGCCGGTCACGACGGCTGCTCCGCGGCCGGCCTCGGCCGAACGCCGAAGACGGCGCTGCCGACGCGGACGTGGGTGGCGCCGTGGGCGATCGCGGTCTCGAAGTCGCCGGACATGCCCATGGATCGCCACGCGACGCCGGCGCGGCCGGCGAGTTCGTCGAGGAGGGCGAAGTGCAGCGCCGGGTTCTCGTCGACAGGCGGGATGCACATCAGCCCGGCGATGGCGAGCCCGTGGACGTCGCGGCAGCGGGCGACGAAGTCGACCGCCTCGGCGGGCGGGATGCCGGCCTTCTGCGGCTCCTCGCCGGTATTGACCTGGACGAGCAGCTTTGGCGCCCGGCCCTGCCGGGTCATCTCGGCGGCGAGCGCCGCGGCGATCTTGTCGCGGTCGACGGTGTGGATCACGTCGAACAGTGCGACCGCCTCGCGGGCCTTGTTGGACTGCAACGGCCCGATCAGGTGCAGCTCGAGACCCGCCGTCTCCGCCTTCAGGGCCGGGAACTTGCCCTCGGCCTCCTGGACGCGGTTCTCGCCGAACACGCGCTGTCCCGCGGCGATCGCGGCGCGGACGTCGTCGGCGGGGAAGGTCTTCGACACCGCCACCAGGGTCGCCGACCCGGCGGGGCGCCCGGCGGCGCGCTCGGCCGCGGCGATCCGGTCGCGGATCTCGGCGAGGTTGGCGGCGACGGTCATCGGGTCCTCCTGGCGCATGGGGCGGTTCGTCGACGGGGAGATCGCACCCGTACGCCGCTGTCAAGGCCGCGGCGCGACGGGCTGGCCGTCGGCCTTGACTTCCGCGGCATCTTTCCGCATGAGATGCGCCGTTCGAGAGGGTTCGTGTCGTGCCGTCCGCCAGCCGCCAGATGATCGTCGCCTCCGCCGCCCGGGTCCGCTCGGCGGTCGCGCGCGCCATGGCGACGGGGACGAAAACGACGACGACCACGTGATCGACGCTCTCTCGCCCCGCATCGTCCTCCTCGGGGTTCGAGGGGGCGGACGGCGAGCCCCTCGGATCCTTTGCCAAGGCAACCCGACGACCGGCCGCTGACGGAAACGACGAGCGGGGGACGGTCGAGGACGAGGAAGAGATCCGATGGGCTACAAGGTCGCCGTAGTCGGCGCCACGGGCAACGTGGGCCGCGAAATGCTCGAAATCCTGGCCGAACGCGGCTTTCCCGCCGACGAGGTGCTCGCGGTCGCCTCGCGGCGCAGCCAGGGCACCGAGGTCTCCTACGGCGACAAGACGCTGAAGGTGAAGGCGCTCGAGACCGTCGACTTCTCGCAGTACGACATCTGCCTGATGTCGGCGGGCGGGGCGATCTCGAAGGAATGGTCGCCGAAGATCGGCGCCGCCGGCTGCGTCGTCATCGACAATTCGTCGGCTTGGCGCATGGACCCGGACGTGCCGCTGATCGTCCCCGAGGTCAACGCCGACGCCGTCGCCGGCTTCGCCAAGAAGAACATCATCGCCAACCCGAACTGCTCGACCGCGCAGCTCGTGGTGGCGCTGAAGCCGCTGCACGAGCGCGCCACCATCAAGCGCGTCGTCGTCGCCACCTACCAGTCCGTCTCCGGCGCCGGCAAGGACGCCATGGACGAGCTGTTCAGCCAGACCCGCGCCATCTTCGTCAACGATCCCGTGGAGCCGCAGAAGTTCCCGAAGCGGATCGCCTTCAACCTGATCCCCCAGATCGACGTGTTCATGGAGGACGGGTTCACGAAGGAAGAGTGGAAGATGACGGCCGAGACCAAGAAGATCCTCGACCCGAAGATCAAGCTGACGGCGACTTGCGTGCGCGTGCCGGTGTTCGTCTCGCACTCGGAAGCCGTCAACATCGAGTTCGAGAACCCGATCTCGGCCGACGAGGCCCGTTCGATCCTGCGCGAGGCGCCCGGCTGCCTCGTGGTCGACAAGCACGAGCCCGGCGGCTACGTCACGCCCTACGAGGCGACCGGCGAGGACGCGACCTACATCAGCCGCATCCGCGAGGACATCACGGTCGAGAACGGCCTGTCGATGTGGATCGTCGCCGACAACCTGCGCAAGGGCGCCGCGCTGAACGCCGTCCAGATCGCGGAGGTCCTGGTCAACCGCGGCCTGATCGGCGACCGCGCCGCCGCCTGACGCGGCGCGACGCGCGACGCTCTACGACTTTCGGTACGGGCGGTCCCTCGGGACCGCCCGTCGTCGTTTCGGCAGAGGGGATCGGCCCGGGACCGGAAAACGAAAGAGGCGGGCCCCCGCAAGGACCCGCCTCTCGTAGGTCGGTCGCTCGTCCGGCGGCTCAGCCGCCGGCGGCGCGGAAGATCTGGGGGCGGACGACCGTGTCGTCGGCCATCGGCTGCGGGGTCGAGAAGGGCAGGCCGAGGGTCTGCCAGACGTCGACCAGTGCTTCGGCGAGATGGTCGATCAGGCCGTCGTGGTGGAACGGCGTCGGCGTGATGCGCAGGCGCTCGGTGCCGCGCGGCACGGTCGGGTAGTTGATCGGCTGGATGTAGATGCCGTGCTTCTCGAGCAGGATGTCGGTGGCCTGCTTGCAAAGGTCGGGGTTGCCGACCAGCAGCGGGACGATGTGCGTCTCGGACGGCATCACCGGCAGGCCGCGCGCCTTCAGCACCGCCTTGGTGCGGGCGGACTGGCGCTGGTGCGCCTCGCGCTCGACCGAACTCTGCTTGAGGTGGCGGATCGAGGCGGTGGCGGCGGCGCAGAGGCCGGGCGGCAGCGCGGTGGTGAAGATGAAGCCCGGCGCGTAGGAGCGCACCGAGTCGACCACGGCGGCCTTGCCGGTGACGTAGCCGCCCATCACGCCGAAGCCCTTGGCGAGGGTGCCCTCGATGACGTCGATGCGGTCCATCACGCCGTCGCGCTCGCAGATGCCGGCGCCGCGCGGGCCGTACATGCCGACGGCGTGGACCTCGTCGATGTAGGTGAAGGCGTTGTACTTGTCGGCGAGGTCGGCGATCGCCTCGATCGGCGCGACGTCGCCGTCCATCGAGTAGACCGACTCGAACACAACCAGCTTGGCGCGCTCGCGGCCGGCGGCCTTGAGCAGGTCCTCGAGGTGGCCGAGGTCGTTGTGGCGCCAGACCTGCTTGGCGACGCCGGAGGAGCGCACGCCGTGGATCATCGAGGCGTGGTTGAGCTGGTCGGAGAGGATCAGGCAGTCCGGCAGCAGCTTGGCGATCGTCGAAATCGCCGCCTCGTTGGAGATGTAGCCGGAGGTGAAGATCAGCGCCGCCTCCTTGCCGTGGAGGTCGGCGAGCTCGGCCTCGAGCTCGACCAGCGGATGGTTGGTGCCTGAGATGTTGCGCGTGCCGCCGGCGCCGGCGCCCATGCGCTGTGCCGCCTCGCACATGGCGCCGATCACGGACGGGTGCTGGCCCATGCCGAGATAGTCGTTGGAGCACCAGACCGTGATCTCGCGCGTGTCGCCCTCGCGGCGCCACAGCGCGACCGGGAAGCGTCCGGCGATGCGCTCGAGATCGGCGAACACCCGGTACCGCTTCTCGGCCTGGAGCGCCCGCACCGCATCGTCGAAGAAGGTGTCATAGTCCATGATCAGATCCGATGCCTCCTCGGTCGCGACCACCTTATAGCCGCGCCGGCCCTCTGTCGAAAGCCGTTTCGCCGCGCCTCGCCCCGTCCGTCCGGGCGGATGCGACGTCGCGACACTGCCGCCGCGTCGCCGGCCCGTCGTTGATCGGGATCAATCGCGGCGCTCTCCGTCGTCGCTCCGATCCCGGTCCGGTGCCGCCCCCGCATGGTCGTCGTCCAAGCGATCGATACCCCCGGACGAGGGGGCGGCGCTGTCCCCTTCGTTACACCGGCGAAGCCGTCGCCGAGCTGACGTCGGCGAACGTGGCGACTTCTCCGGACCGGTTCAACCTGATCTTCATCTTTCCCGCCGAAGGTCGAACCGAACGAGGAGTGCGGCCGGTGCAGCTCGACCTGTCCTCCCTGACCTTCCTGGTCGTGGAAGATAGCGCCTACATGAGGACGATCCTGCGTACGATGCTCCAGGGCTTCGGCGCCCGCCGCATCGTGGAGGCCGAAGACGGCGCCTCGGGCCTCGAGGCGATGGACCGCGCC
Source organism: Oharaeibacter diazotrophicus (assembly GCF_004362745.1). Classification (NCBI taxonomy): domain Bacteria; kingdom Pseudomonadati; phylum Pseudomonadota; class Alphaproteobacteria; order Hyphomicrobiales; family Pleomorphomonadaceae; genus Oharaeibacter; species Oharaeibacter diazotrophicus. The sequence goes on from NZ_SNXY01000007.1 coordinate 363,782, forward strand.
AACCCGGACATCCTGATCCTCGACTGGGTGATGCCGATCCTCGACGGCGCCGACATGGTGCGCATGATCCGCGTGCCGACCAACCCGTTCGCCTACATCCCGATCATCATGGTGACCGGCCACACGGAGCGCAGCCGGATCATCGAGGCGCGCCGGCTCGGCATCCACGAGCTGCTCTGCAAGCCGATCTCGGCGAAGTCGCTCTACCAGCGCATCCAGAGCGTCATCCTCGCCCCGCGCGACTTCGTGAAGACGCCGACCTATTTCGGTCCGGCCCCGCGCGAGGTGCGCAACCGCCAGAACATCTGGCAGACCAAGCCCGGCGAGGCCGCCTCGGCGAAGGAAACCGCGCAGGTCGCCTGAGGCCGCGCGCGGTTCCGGACCTCGACCGTCCATTGCCGTTTCCGGGAGCCGATCCCGGCGCGGGTATCCCTCTCGTCACGATCGTTTCGGCCGCGTGCCCCTCCGGCGGGACGCGACTGAAACCTTGTGGCGCCATGAAACGTTGAAGAAGGGCGAGCGGCACCGGCGTCTTAGCCGCCGGGCAGACCGTAAGGGCTCCGCGACGACCGCAGGAGGATGGTTCAGATGTTCGACAAGGCCCGCATCTTCGGCTTCGCCGCCATTGCGCTCGCCGCCTTCGGCACGGCCACCGGCATCGCCGCCATCTCCCGTTCGGACGACATCGCCCAGCCGCGCTACGCCGACCTCGTCTACGCCACGCCGAAGGCGGTCGCCTCGGTGGCCGCCGGCGCCGGCTGCGCCGTCGACCTCGTCGACGGTTCGATCGCCGGTCCGGGCTTCGCCCTCACCGTCGCCAACGGCGAGACCGTCGACTTGGACACCCCGGGTTCCGGCGGTTTCTCCATCGCCTGCGGCGGCAACGCCGCGGCGTCGGCTCCCACCCCGGCCGTCGCCGCGCTCGACTGACACGACCTCCGACTCGTTCCCGCTCTCTCTCCCCTGACGTCCAGACTCTCCCCGACTTCGCCCGGCGCTCCCCTCGCGCCGGGCGTTCTTTTTCATTCGGCCGGGTGGGGCAGGGCGGTGCCGTGGCCGTTCGACGCGTGCGCGGCGGTGTCCTCGCCGACCGCGTGGTCGGCGTGGGAGAGCAGGGTGTAGAACATCGGCACCACGAACAGGGTGAAGAGGGTGCCGACCGACATGCCGGTGGCGATCACGAGGCCGATCGAGTAGCGCGCGGCGGCGCCGGCGCCGTCGGCGGTGATCAGCGGGATGACGCCGAGCACCATGGCGGCCGTGGTCATCAGGATCGGCCGGAGGCGCACCTTGGCCGCCTCGACGATCGCCTCGCGCTTGCCGAGGCCGCGGGTCTCGCGCAGGCCGTTGGCGAACTCCACCATCAGGATGCCATGCTTGGTGATCAGCCCGACCAGGGTGATCAGGCCGACCTGGGTGTAAATGTTCAGCGTCCCGAGGCCGATGTTGAGCGGCACGATCGCGCCGAAGATCGACAGCGGTACCGACATCATGATGATGAACGGATCGCGGAAGCTCTCGAACTGGGCGGCGAGCACGAGGTAGATCACCAGCACGGCGAGGCCGAAGGCGATCAGCAGGGTGTTGCCGGCCTCGAGTTCGAGACGCGACTGGCCGGCGTATTCCAGGAAGTAGCCGTCCGGCATCACCTCGCGGGCGATCTGCTGGATCGTCGCCAGCGCGTCGCCGGTGGTGACGCCCGGCTGCGGCAGCGCCGAGATGGTCGCCGAGTTCAGCTGGTTGAACTGCTCGATCGCCGGCGCCGACGCCTGGGTGGTGACGGACACCACCGAGGACAGCGGCACCATCTCGCCGGACTGGCTGCGCACGAAGAAGGCGCCGAGGCTCTCCGGGTTCATGCGGTCCGAGCGCCGGACCTGCGGAATGATGTCGTAGGCGCGGGCGTCGCGGTCGAATTTCGACACCGAACTCTCGCCGACCAGGATGTTCAGCGTGTTGCCGATGTCGGCGATCGAGACGCCGAGGGCGGCGGCGCGGTCGCGGTCGATCAGGACGCGCACCTGCGGCGTCTCGAAGGAGAGCGAATCCTGCACCACGATGAACCGGCCGGCCCCCATGGCGCGCTTCTTGATCTCCTCGGCGACCTCGTAGACCCGGGCCGCGTCGGCGGTCGACTGCACCACCACCTGGACCGGCAGGCCGCCGCCCGAGCCCGGCAGCGAGGGGATCGAGAACACGAAGCCCTGCAGGCCGGTGGACTTGCCGACGATCGCCTGCAGGTCCGGCTGGATCTGCTGCTGCGAGCGCTCGCGCTCGGCCCAGGGCTTCATCACGAAGCCGACGAAGCCGGACGTGGCGCTGTCGCCGCCGACCACCTGGAAGCGGGCGGCGAGCTCGGGGATCGACTTGGTCTGTTCGTCGATCTGATCGGCATAGTACGCGGTGTATTCGCTGGTGGCGTAGGCCGGGGCGTTGACGACGGAGAACAGCGCGCCCTGGTCCTCCTCGGGGGCGAGTTCGGTGGTGGTGTTGACGAACAGGAAGCCGGTGGTGGCGAGCAGCACCGCGACCACCAGCAAGGTCACCGGCCGGAACGACAGCGAACCGTCGAGCCGGCGGCCGTACCAGCCGGCGAGGCCGTCGAAGGTGCGGTCGACGAAGCCGGCGAACCCGCCCTGGTGGCCGGACTTCAGCAGCCGCGCCGACATCATCGGCGACAGCGTCACCGCCACGAAGCCGGACAGGATCACCGCGCCGGCGAGCGTGAAGGCGAACTCCCGGAACAGCGAACCGGTGAGGCCCTGGGTGAAGCCGATCGGGGCGTAGACCGCGGCGAGCGTGATGGTCATCGCCACGACCGGGCCGAAGATCTCGCGCATTCCGACGATCGCGGCGTCGAGCGGTTTCAGGCCCTCCTCGATGTGGCGGTGGATGTTCTCCACCACGACGATGGCGTCGTCGACCACGAGGCCGATGGCGAGCACCATGGCGAGCAGCGTCAGCGTGTTCAGCGAATAGTCGAGGCCGTAGAGGAAGAAGCAGACGCCGACCAGCGACAGCGGAATGGTGACGATCGGGATCACCACCGAGCGGAACGAGCCGAGGAACAGCAGGATCACCAGGATGACGATCGCGACCGCCTCGCCGATGGTCTTGAACACCTCCTCGATCGAAGCCGAGATCGCGACCGTGCTGTCGTAGACGAGCTCGATCCTCGTGCCCTCGGGCAGCGTCTCCTGCACCGCCGGCAGCGCGGTGCGCACGGCGGAGGCGACGTCGAGCGGGTTGGCCGCCGGCGTCGGGTACACGCCGAGGAACACGCCCTGCAGGCCGTTGAAGCGGACGTGGGTCTCCTCGTTCTCGGCGCCGAGTTCGACGTCGGCGACGTCGCGCAGGCGCACGACCTCGTCGCCGTCCGAGCGGATCGGCAACGCACCGAAGGCCTCGGGGGTCTGCAGCGTGGTCTCGGTTTCGATCGCGTAGGCGACGTACTGGTTCTTGGTGCTGCCCGGCGCCGACAGGAAGTTGGCGTTGCGGATCGCGGTCAGCACGTCGGTCGCCGTCGCCCCGCGCGAGGCGAGGCGGACCGGGTCGATCCAGACGCGCATGGCGAATTCCTGGCCGCCGAGGATCTGGGCGTCGGCGACGCCCTCCACCGTGGCGAGGCGCGGCTGGATCACGCGGGTGATGAACTCGGTGATCTCGCGCGCGTTCATCACCTCGCTCTGGACCGCGAGATACATCAGCGCGAACTGCTGGCCGGTGCCCTTGACGATGACCGGGTCGTCGGCCTCGCTCGGCAGCTGGCCGCGGACCTGCTGGACCTTGGAGATCACCTCGGTCAGCGCCGCGTTCGGGTCGGTGTTGAGGCGCATGTGCACCTGCACCTGGCTCGCCGACTGGCGCGACGACGACGTCACGTAGTCGACGCCCTCGGCCGAGGACACCGCCTTGGCGACCGGCGTGGTGATGAAGCCCTGGATCAGGTCGGGCGAGGCACCGGCGTAGGTCGTGGTGACGGTGATCACCGTCTCCTCGACCTTGGGATACTGCCGGATCGCCATGTTGAGGATGCCCTGCGCGCCGACGAGCAGGATCATCAGGGCGACGACGGTGGAAAGCACCGGCCGCCGGATGAAGATCTCGGAGAAGTTCACGAGGCGCCCTCCGCGGCGGCGGTCGGCGTGCCCGCGGGCGCCGGACCGGTGGAGTTGTCGACGACCACCGGCGCGCCGCCGGAGAGCCGGTTCTGGCCTGCCGTGACGACCTCGTCGCCGGCCTTCAGACCCGAGACGATCTCGATCGCGTCGGCGTTGCGCCGGCCGGTCTGGACGAAGACCTGACGGACGAGCAGCGCCGGGGCGGCGGCCGCGCCGTCCTTCGGCGGCGTCGCGGCCGCCTTGTCGTCGGGCCTCACGACGTAGACGTAGGAGCCATAGAGCGAGGTGATCACCGCGGTCTGCGGCAGCGCGATCACGTTCGTCTCGGCCGGCTGCTCGACGCGGACGTTGACGAACTGGCCGGGCGTCAGCCCGCCGTCGGCGTTGGCGACCTCGGCCTGCAGCGTGACGAGGCGCGAGGCCGGGTCGATCTTCGGGTCGATGCCGGTGATGCGGCCGCGGTAGTTCATCGCGTCGCGGGTGGCGCCGAAGCTGGCCTCCTGGCCGATCCGCACCGCGTCGAGCTGCTGCTCGGGGACGGTGAAGTCGACCTTGATGGTGTCGAGGTCCTGCAGGGTCGCGATCACCGTGCCGGCGGTGAGATACTGGCCGACGTCGACCTTGGCGATGCCGATGGTGCCGGCGAAGGGCGCCCGGATCTCCTTCTGGCCGATCACCACGTTGAGCCGCTCGAGGGTGGAGCGCGAGGTGTCGAGTTGGGCCTGGGCGTCCTGGAGATTGGCCTGGGTGCTGACGCCGCGGCCCTGCAGGGCCTGCGAGCGCTCCAGCGCCTGACGGTCGCGCCGGACCGCGGCCTCGGCGGCGATGCGCTCGGCCTGCTCGAGGTCGGTGTCGAGCCGGACCAGCGGCGCGCCGGCGGCGACCTTCTGGCTCGGCGTGAACAGGATCTCCTCGACGACGCCGGCGACCTGGGTCGGCACGTCGACGCCCTGGCGGGCGTAGGCGGTGCCGACCGCCTCGATGCCCGGCGTCCAGGTGGTCGGCTCGACCTTCACGGTCGACACCGGCGAGGTCGGACGCGGCATGTTGGCGAAGAAGTCCGCGATCGCCTTCTGCCGGAACAGGTTGAACCCGACCAGACCACCGGCCACGAGCGTGAGCAGGATGACGGCGATGATGAAGCGTTTGATCATGGAGCGGACCCGGGTCGTCGCCCCTGCGGGACCGGCGTGGCGGTCCACCGCGGGGCGGGCTTGCGGCAGGAAGCGGGAAACTGTACCGTCCGGACGGTCAAGTCAATTCAAGTCTGGCAAAAAAACGGCATCGGGGAGAGTCTTGGCGCCCGTCACGCACAAGCCCGCCGCGGCGGGCAAGCCGGCCCGTGGGCGTCCGAACTCGCGGGACCGCATCCTGACCGCCGCCGCCGACCTCGTCGCCGAGGCCGGTGCCGTGCACGTGTCGCTCGACGCGGTCGCCGAGCGCGCCGGCGTCTCCAAGGGCGGCCTGCTCTACAATTTCCCCAACAAGCAGACCCTGCTCAAGGCGCTGGTCGCCGAGCACCTGATCGACCTCGACCTGCGCCGCGCCGACGCCGAGGAGACCGTCGCCGGCGGGCGCAACGCCGCGGCCCGCGCCCATCTCGCCGTCAAGGGCGGTTGCGACGTCGGTCCACCGCCCTGCGGCCTGCTGGCGGCCTTCGCCGAGAACCCCGACCTGCTCGCCCCCGTCCGAGCCAACGTCGCCGCCTTCGCCGGCCGCCTGCGCGAGGCCGACGATCCGGAGCTCTCGTTGATCGCCTTCCTCGCGGTCGAGGGATTGAATTCGCTCGACCTCTTCGAGATCAACCCGCTGACCGCCGACGAGCGCGCCGCGGTTCTGGCCCGCCTCGGGCGCATCCTCGGGGCGGCGTGACGGCGGCCGGCGGAGCGTCCCGGCCCCTCGGCGCGGGCGAGCCTGCGTCGCACCGGCGGGTAAGGCGAATGCGACGCCGCCCGATCGATCCGACACCCGATGTCGCAAACGTTCAACCCGACTGCCGATTGTCGCCCTTCGCCGCGGTCCGGTTCCGGCGGATAGTGACGTCATCAACGGTCCTGGCGCCGGCGGCTGTCCCATGCAGAAGTATTCCCTTCTCTCCCTCGTCCGGCACGGCCTCTCCGGCCACAAGGGCTGGCAGCCGCTGTGGCGGCAGCCGGCACTGAAACCGGCCTACGACGTCGTGATCGTCGGCGCCGGCGGGCACGGCCTCGCCACCGCCTACTATCTCGCCAAGGAGCACGGCGTCCGTAACATCGCGGTGATCGAGCGCGGCTGGCTCGGCGGCGGCAACACCGGCCGCAACACCACGATCATCCGCTCGAACTACCTGTTCGACGAGAGCGCGGCGCTCTACGAGCACGCGGTCAAGCTCTGGGAGGGCCTGTCCCAGGAGCTGAACTACAACGTCATGTACTCCGCCCGCGGCGTCATGATGCTGGCGCACACCGTCCACGACATCCAGTCGTTCAAGCGCCACGTCCACGCCAACCGTCTGAACGGAATCGACAACGAGTGGCTGACGCCCGAAGAGGCGAAGGAATTCTGTCCGCCGCTCAACATCTCCAAGGACATCCGCTACCCGATCCTCGGTGCCGCCCTGCAGCGCCGCGGCGGCACCGCCCGCCACGACGCGGTCGCCTGGGGCTACGCCCGCGGCGCCGACGCCCTCGGCGTCGACATCATCCAGAACTGCGAGGTCACCGGCATCCGCCGCGGCCCCGACGGCGCCGTCACCGGCGTCGAGACCTCCAAGGGCTTCGTCGCGACCAAGAAGGTCGGCGTGGTCGCGGCCGGCCACACCTCGGTGGTGATGGCGATGGCGGGCCTCCGGATGCCGCTCGAGAGCTATCCGCTGCAGGCGCTGGTGTCGGAACCGGTCAAGCCGGCCTTCCCCTGCGTGGTGATGTCCAACACGATCCACGCCTACATCTCGCAGTCCGACAAGGGCGAGCTCGTCATCGGCGCCGGCACCGACGCCTACACCAGCTACACCCAGCGCGGCGCGCTCCACATCGCCGAGCACACGCTCGACGCCATCTGCGAGCTGGCGCCGATGTTCCGACGCATGCGGATGCTGCGCAACTGGGGCGGCATCGTCGACGTCACGCCGGACCGCTCGCCGATCCTGTCGAAGACGGCGGTGCCCGGCCTCTACGTCAACTGCGGCTGGGGCACCGGCGGCTTCAAGGCGACGCCGGGCTCCGGCCACGTCTTCGCCCACACCATCGCGCGCGACGAGCCGCACCCGATCGCCGCCCCCTTCACCATCGACCGCTTCCGTGACGGCGTCCTCATCGACGAGGCCGCGGCGGCGGCGGTGGCGCACTGAGATGCGCGACGCCCCGATCCGTTCCGCAACCTTCGCCCGGTGCCCGTCATGCTGATCATCACCTGCCCGATCTGCGGGCCGCGGCCAGAAGTCGAGTTCCGCTACGGCGGCGAGGCGCACGTCGCCCGCCCGGCCGCGACCGAGGCCCTCGACGACCAGACCGTCGCCGAGCGGCTCTACTTCCGCGCCAATCCGAAGGGGCGCCACGCCGAGCGCTGGCGGCACGTCCACGGCTGCGGCAAGTTCTTCAACGCGGTCCGCGACACCACCACCGACTTCTTCGAGACGACCTATCCCGCCGGCGCGCCGCTTCCCGCGCCGACCGACAAGGAGACCGGCCGGTGACTGCCCCGTTCCGCCTCGCCTCCGGCGGTCGCATCGACCGCGCCCGCCCGCTCGCCTTCACCTTCGACGGCAAGCGCTACGAGGGCTTTGCCGGCGACACGCTCGCCTCGGCGCTGATCGCCAACGGCGTCCACCTGCTCGGCCGCTCGTTCAAGTACCATCGTCCGCGCGGCATCCTGACCGCGGGCGTCGACGAGCCCAACGCCCTGGTCGGCGTCGGCGCCGACGAGGCGCACTACACGCCGAACCTGCGCGCGCCCGCCGTCGAGCTCCACGACGGCCTCGTCGCCGAGAGCCAGAACCGCTGGCCCTCGCTCGCCTTCGACGTCGGCGCGATCAACGATCGCCTCGGCCGCTTCCTGCCGGCCGGCTTCTACTACAAGACCTTCATGTGGCCGCGGACCTTCTGGACCAAGGTCTACGAGCCGAAGATCCGCGCCGCCGCCGGCCTCGGCCGCGCCCCGACCGCCGCCGACGCGGCGCGCTACACCCAGGTCAACGACCACGTCGACGTGCTGGTGGTCGGCGCCGGCCCGGCCGGCCTCGCCGCCGCGCTCGCCGCCTCCGGCTCCGGGCTGTCGGTGATGCTGGTCGACGAGCAGCCGGAATGCGGCGGCTCGCTGCTGCACGACCTCGGCGCGACGATCGACGGCCGGCCGGCCGCCACCTGGGTCGCCGAGACCGTCGCGACGCTGAAGGCGGCTGGGGTCGAGGTGCTGACCCGCGCCACCGCCTTCGCCTATTCGCCCCACAACATGATCGGCGTGGTCGAGCGCCTGACCGACCACCTGAAGGACCCCGATCCGCGCCTGCCGCGCGAGCGGATGCGCCACGTGCGGGCCCGCGAAGTCGTGCTCGCCACCGGCTCGATCGAACGGCCGCTGGTGTTCCCGGACAACGACCGTCCGGGCGTCATGCTCGCCGACGCCGCCCGCGCCTACGCCAATCGCTGGGCCGCCAAGCCCGGCCGCCGGGCGGTGATCGCGACCGCCCACGACGGCGCCTATCGCGCTGCGCTCGATCTTTCCGCCGCCGGCGTCGAGATCGCCATGATCGCCGATCTCCGACCGAATCCGGCAGGCCCGCTGGTCGACGCCGCCCGCGCCGCGGGCCTGCGCGTCGAGGCCGGCGCGGTGGTGACCGGCACCCGTGGCCGGCTCCGCCTCGGCGAGGTCCACGTCGCCCGGCTCGGGGCCGGCGGCGCGGTTTCGGCGCCCGAGCCGGTCGCGGCCGATCTGCTCGCCATGTCCGGCGGCTGGACGCCGACGGTGCACCTGTTCTCGCAGTCGCGTGGCAAGCTCCGCTTCGACGACGCGCTCCAGGCCTACGTGCCCGGCACCTCGGTGGAGCGCGAGCGCTCGGCCGGCGCCTGCCGCGGCGTCTACGGTCTCGCCGCCGTGCTCGACGACGGCTATTGCGCCGGCGCGTCGGCGGTCTCCGCGATCCGCGGCGGCGCGGTGCTCGGCAAGGGCTTCACGGTCTCGGCCGACGCGCCCGGCACCGGCGGCACCCTCGGTGCGCTGCCGCACGGACGGAACCCGTCGTCGGTCAAGGCCTTCGTCGACTACCAGAACGACGTCACCGCCAAGGACGTCGCGCTCGCCACCCGCGAGGGGCTGCGCTCGATCGAGCACGTCAAGCGCTACACCACCACGGGCATGGCGACCGACCAGGGCAAGACCTCCAACATGAACGCCCTCGGCATCGTCTCCGAGGCGCTCGGGCTGCCGATCCCGACGGTCGGCCTCACCACCTTCCGGCCGCCCTATACGCCCGTGACCTTCGGCGCCTTCGCCGGCGGCTCGCGCGGCGAGCTGTTCGACCCGGTGCGCCGCACGCCGAGCCACGACTGGGCCGCCGCCGCCGGCGCCGCCTTCGAGCCGGTCGGGCAGTGGATGCGCGCCTGGTACTTCCCGAAAGCCGGGGAGGACATGCACGCCGCCGTCGACCGCGAGGTCAAGGCGATCCGCACCTCGGTCGGCCTGTTCGACGCCTCCACCCTCGGCAAGATCGAGGTCGTCGGCCCCGACGCCGCCGCCTTCATGGAACTGATGTACACCAACGCCTGGGCCAAGCTCGGCGTCGGCCGCTGCCGCTACGGTGTGATGCTGCGCGAGGACGGCTTCGTGATGGACGACGGCGTCGTCGGCCGCCTCGCCGCCGACCGCTTCCACGTCACGACGACGACGGGCGGCGCGCCGCGGGTGCTGCAGCACATGGAGGACTATCTCCAGACCGAGTTCCCGCATCTCGACGTCTGGCTCACCTCGACCACCGAGCAGTGGGCGGTGATCGCGGTGCAGGGCCCGAAGGCGCGCGAGGTGATCGCGCCCTTCGTCGAGGGCGTCGACCTCGGCAACGAGGCCTTCCCGCACATGAGCGTGCGCGAATGCCGCTTCGCCGGCGTGCCCTGCCGCCTGTTCCGCGTCTCCTTCACCGGCGAGCTCGGCTACGAGATCAACGTGCCCGCCGACTACGGCCGCGCGGTCTGGGAGGCGGTCTACGAGGCCGGCAAGGCCCACGGCATCACCCCCTACGGCACCGAGGCGATGCACGTCGCCCGCGCCGAGAAGGGCTACATCATCGTCGGCCAGGAGACCGACGGCACCCAGACACCCGACGACGTCGGCCTCGCCTGGGCGGTCGGCAAGAACAAGCCGGACTTCGTCGGCAAGCGCGCGCTCGCCCGCCCGGCGATGGTGGCGGCGGGCCGCAAGCAGATGGTCGGCCTCCTGACGAAGGACCCGGCCGTGGTGCTCGAGGAGGGCGCGCAGATCGTCGCCACGCGGGATTACGAGATCCCGGCGAAGATGATCGGCCACGTCACCTCGTCCTACCGCAGCGCCACGCTCGGCCGGTCGATCGCGATCGCCGTGGTCAAGGCCGGCCGCTCGAAAATCGGCGAGAGCGTGTTCGTGCCGATGCCGGACGGCGTGATCGAGGCGACGGTGGTCGACCCGGTGTTCTACGACAAGGAAGGGAAGCGCCTCGATGGCTGACCTCGGCTCCGCCCGCCGCGCCGTCTTCGACGGCCGCGCCTTCGCCTCGCCGGCCGACCACGCGCTCGCGATCGCGCCGGTGGCGCCCGCGACCCGGCTCGTCGTCCGCGGACGCCCGGCCGTCGCCGCCGCGGCCGCGGCCGCAATAGGTTTCCCGCTGCCGACCGACGTCTGCGCCGTCGCCGAGGCCGGCGGGATCGCCGCGCTCTGGCTGTCTCCGGACGAGTGGCTGGTGATCGCCCCGGCCGGCCGCGACGACCTCGCGCTGGCGCTGGAGACGGCGCTGGCCGGCGTGCCGCACGCGGTCGTCGACGTCTCCCACCGCAACACCGGCCTCGCGCTCGCGGGGCCCCGCGCCGCCTTCGTGCTGAACCACGGCTGCCCGCGCGACCTCTCGCCGGCGGCCTTCCCGGTCGGCACCGCCTCGCGCACGCTGTTCGGCAAGGCCGAGATCGTGCTGTGGCGAACCGGGCCGGACGCCTTCCGGATCGAGGTCTGGCGCTCCTACGCGCCCTACGTCGCCGGCCTGCTCGAAGAGGCCCGGCGCGAATTCGAGGTCGCCGGCCGACCGGCTTGAGTAGTACGGCCGCTCGGACGATCATGGTGGATCGGGCGGCTCGACGGGGGTGGACGATCCAAGGGGAGAGCGACGGCATGGCCTCGGCGAAGAGCCCGAAACGGACCGTGGAGTCCGCGACGCCGGCGCGGCCGCGCCTGTCCGTCGGCTTCATCCTCGCCGAGAATTTCACGCTGTCGGCCTTCTCGCTGTTCGTCGACCAGCTCCGCCTCGCCGCCGACGAGGGCGACCTGTCGCGTCCGATCAACTGCCAGTGGACCATCATGGGGTCGCGCTCCGAGCCGGTCCGCGCCTCCTGCGGCGTGACGGTGTCGCGCACCTCCGGCTTCGTCGACCCGCGCCGGTTCGACTACATCGCGGTGGTCGGCGGCATCCTGCACGCCGGCAAGCAGGTCGACGAGGCGACGATGGACTATCTGCGGCAGGCGGCGCGGGCCGGCGTGCCGCTCGTGGGCCTGTGCACCGGGTCGTTCATCCTCGCCCGCGCCGGGCTGATGACCGGCCGGCGGGTCTGCGTGAACTGGTACCACTACCAGGACTTCCTCGACGAGTTCCCGCACCACGTGCCGGTGGCCGACCGGCTGTTCGTGGTCGACGGCGACCGCATCACCTGCCCGGGCGGCGGCTCGGTGGGGGACCTCGCGTCCTGGATCGTCGAGCGCTCGCTCGGCCGGGCGGTGGCGCAGAAGAGTCGGCAGATCCTGGTGCTCGACCAAGCCCGCCCCGGCAACGCCTCGCAGCCGCATCCTCCGCTGGTCGACACCATCGCCGACGAGCGGGTCCGTCGCGCCCTGCTGCTGATGGAGCAGCACCTCGCCGACCCGCTGCTGATCGCCGACATCGCGGTCCGCCTGCAGCTCTCGACCCGTCAGCTCGAGCGGCTGTTCCAGAACGTGCTCGGCATGCGGCCGGCGGCGTTCTACCGGGCGCTGCGCCTCAAATACGCCCGCTGGCTGCTCGACAACACGGACCGGTCGGTCACCGACATCGCCCTCGAGGCGGGCTTTGCCGACTGCGCCCACTTCTCGCGCCACTTCAAGGCGCTGCACGGCTTCTCGCCCTCGGACCGGCGCGCCCGCGAGGCCCGCGCCGAGACGGACGGACCGGCGGTGCCGCCGGTGAGCGCGATCGAACTCGCCGGCCCCCGGCTGTTCGGCTGAAACGATTGATCGAACCGAAGTCCCTTTCGGGAGGGAGACCTGAGATGCTCGACACCACCTCCGTCAGCCCGCGCGCCCTGTTGGCCCGACGCAAGCCCGGCTTCAGCCTGGAGCAGGCGTTCTACACCAGCCAGGAGATCTTCGACCTCGACCTCGAGGCGATCTTCTTCCGCACCTGGATCTACGTCGGCGTCGAGCCGGACGTGCCCGACGAGGGCGACGTCATGGTGGTCGACATCGGTCGCGCCTCGGTGCTGATCCTGCGCGACGACGACGGCGAGATCCGCGCCTTCCACAACGTCTGCCGCCACCGCGGCGCCCGCATCGTCCACGACGAGAAGAGCTCGGTCGGCAAGCTGGTCTGCAAGTACCACGCCTGGACCTACGACCTCGACGGCAAGCTCCTGCGCGCCGAGCACATGGGCGCGGACTTCGACACCTCCTGCCACGGCCTGAAGCCGGTGCACCTGAAGTCGGTCGAGGGCCTGCTGTTCATCTGCCTCGCCGACGAGGCGCCCGCCGACATCGACGACCTCGCCGAGAAGATGGGGCCGTATCTGAAGCCCCACGCGATCCGCGACACCAAGGTGGCGCACCAGGTCGACCTGATCGAGCTCGGCAACTGGAAGATCACGATGGAGAACAACCGCGAGTGCTACCACTGCGCGGGCAACCATCCCGAACTCACCATCCCGCTGTTCGAATACGGCTTCGGCTTCTCGCCGGAATCGATGGACGAGACCAAGGCCAAGGAGGCGCACCGCTACGAGTGCATGGTCGACGACCTGCACGGCGAGTGGGAGGGCTCCGGCTTCCCGTCCAAGGAGATCGACCACCTCGACGACCGCGTCACCGGCTTCCGCACCCAGCGCCTGCCGATCGACCGCGCCGGCGAGAGCCAGACGCTCGACACCAAGGTCGCCTCCACCAAGCTGCTCGGCGAACTGACCGAGGCGAAGATGGGCGGCCTGTCGTTCTGGACCCAGCCGAACAGCTGGCACCACTTCATGAGCGACCACATCGTCACCTTCTCGGTGATCCCGCTTTCGCCCGACCGCACGCTGCTGCGCACCAAGTGGCTGGTCCACAAGGACGCGGTCGAGGGCGTCGACTACGACCTGAAGCGCCTCACCGAGGTCTGGATCGCCACCAACGACCAGGACGGCACGCTGGTCGGCTATCAGCACTCGGGCGTGAAGAGCCCGGCCTACGAGCCCGGTCCCTACTCGCCCTATACCGAGGGCCTCGTCGAGAAGTTCGTCAACTGGTACTGCCTGCGCCTCGCCGACCACCTCGGCTGACCGTCGGCGGGGAGGGGGCGGGCGTCGAGCCGGTCGCTCGTCCGACGCCGGCGTCGGCGACTCCCCCCTCTCCCTGTCCCTCCCCCTCCAGGGGGGAGGGAACGCGATGTCGGCGTCACGGCAGCTTTCGTCCGGCTCACCCCGTCCACCCGATCCCGAACGCGTCAACTGCGCTCCCCCCCCCTGGAGGGGGACGGTCGGGGAGAGGGGGCATCCCATTTTCCACCGGCCGCGACGGCGGCGGCTTCGACGACGAGACGATGTCAACGACCATGACCGACGCCACCGCCCATCTCGCCCGTCACCTCGCCGACCTCCAGACCTGGGATTCGGAAGCCGACGACACGCTGGTCTGCACCGCCGTCGTGGACGAGACCCACGACGTCAGGACCTTCGTGTTCGAGCCGCCGGAGCCGCGGCGCTTCGCCTATCGGCCGGGGCAATTCCTGACCTTCGAGTTCGCGCTGCCGTCCGGGCCGGTGAACCGCTGCTACACCATCTCGTCGTCGCCGCTCAGGCCGCACACGGTCGCGATCACCGTCAAGCGCGTCCCGAACGGCCCGGTCTCGAACTGGCTGCACGACCACTGCGCGCCGGGCACGGCGGTCAAGGCGATCGGCCCGATGGGCGAGTTCTCCTGCCTCGACGATCCCGCGCCGAAGTATCTCTTCCTCTCCGGGGGCTCCGGCATCACGCCGCTGATGGCGATGAGCCGTGCCTTCGCCGACCTCGGCCGTCCCGTCGACGTGGTGTTCGTCCATGCCGCGCGCACGCCCGGCGACATCGTGTTCCGCGCCGAACTCGACCTGATCGCCCGCCGCCTGCCGGGCTTCCGCGTCGCGCACCTGCCGGAACGGGCGGGCGGCGAGGCGGGCTGGGCCGGTCCGCTCGGCCGTCTGTCGGCCGAGTTCCTGGCGCTGGTCGCCCCCGACTTCAAGGAGCGCTCGGTCTGGTGCTGCGGCCCCGAGCCGTTCATGAACGCGGCGCGTTCGCTGCTCGGCGCCCTCGGCCACGACCCGCGCCTCTACCACCAGGAGAGCTTCGACTTCGCCAAGCTGGCGAGCGCGGAGCCCGAGGTTGCCGCCGAGGTGCTGGACGCCGAGGCCGCCGAGGCGGCGGCGGTGCCGACCTACGACGTCACCTTCACCAAGCTGGGGCAGACCGTGAAGGTGCGCGCCGACCAGTTCATCCTGGCGGCCGCCCGCGACCAGGGCGTCCGCCTCGCCGCTTCCTGCACCGAGGGCCTCTGCGGCACCTGCAAGGCCAAGATCGTCTCCGGCACCGTCGACATGTCCCACAAGGGCGGCATCCGCAAGAAGGAGGTCGACCAGGGCCTGTTCCTGCCGTGCTGCTCGAAGCCGAAGAGCGATCTGGTGGTGGATAGGTGATGGGAGGCAGTCGGGCTTAGGCAGTAGGCAGTAGGGGGCGGTGAAAGCCGCGTGCCCGAACGCTCGCCTTGGGGCCGCGGAGACGCGACCTTCTACTGCCTACTGCCTACTGCCTACTTCCCCACCGCCTCCACGTCGTCCAGCCGCACGAAGCGCCAGCCGGCGGTGCGGAGGGTCTCGATGCCGTCGACGACGCCGGCGCCGGCGGGGCGGCCGGGCTGGTTGATGTGGGCGATGACGACGTCGCCGGGGCGGGCGGCGGCGATGCGGCGGGCGACGGTCTTCTCGGGCAGCGAGGCGCCGACGTCGGCGTTGAGCGAGTAGCCGGCGACCCGGTAGCCCTCGGCCTCGATGGCGGCGACGGCGTCGGTGCTGTAGCGGGCGGTGGCGCCGCGGAACCAGTGCGGCGCGACGCCGGTGGCGGCGAGGATCGCCGCGGCGCCGCCCTCGACCTCGGCCTTGACGGTGTCGAGGTCGCCGGCGGTCTTCAGGCCGAACACGAAGGAGCGGTCGGTGACCGCGGGGATGTGGTCCTCGCCGTGGTCCTCGATCTGGAACAGGTCCGGACGGGCGGTGAAGGTCGCCATCGCGTCGGCGTTGCGTCGGATCCAGCGGTGGGTGACGAAGATCGTCGCCGGGATCGCGTTGGCGACGAGATAGTCGCCGATCCGCTTGTCGAAAGCACCCGAACAGGCGTCGAAGGTCAGCGCCACCACCTTGTCGCCGGCCGTCGGCGGCACCAGCACGAGGCGGGGTTCGACGTCGCCGGCGCGGGCGGGCGGGGCGCCGGCGAGCGCGGCGAGGAATGCGAGGGCGGCGAGGCGACTACGGAAGGGCGGCACGCGGGAACGCTCCGGGGCGTGGGATCGTTCTCCCGATCGACCGTGGCTTGGGCGAAATCATGGCCGTCGGGGTCGCCGGCCCGGTCGGCGGACGCGGGCCAGCCCTGCGCCGAAGCGCTGGTCACCACGGCCGGAACGCGGCATCACGTCCGCAGTCGTACCGACACGCCCCGCAACAGTCCCCGGACGAGCCACGGAACCACCCGGTCATGAACCTGCTGCTGTCGCCCCAGATCGCGCCGATCGTCCTCCTGATCAGCTCCAACCTGTTCATGACGCTGGCCTGGTACGGCCACCTCAAGTTCACCGACAAGCCGCTCTGGATCGTGATCCTGGTGTCCTGGGGCATCGCCCTCGTCGAATATTGCCTGGCGGTGCCGGCCAACCGCATCGGCATCCAGGCCTATTCGGCCGCCGAGTTGAAGACCATGCAGGAGGTCATCACCCTCGCCGTGTTCATGGTCTTCTCGGTGTTCTACCTGCGCGAGGCGATCACCTGGAACCACCTGATCGGCTTCGCCTTCATCGGCGTCGGCGCCTTCTTCATCTTCAAGGGGCCGCTCGGGCACTGATACCTATCTCGCACAAGTCCCGACTTGTCGGGACTTGTGCGAGGCTTCGGCCATACGGCCGGCACCCGGTCGGGCGCTCCTCGCCCGCAATGCTCCGACCAGAGGTCGGAACTTTGCGAACTCGGTATGATCCCGCCGCGGCCGGACTGTCACTGGCCGCCCTCGGAGATCGAGCGCAGGTAGGCGACGAGGTCGTAGCGCTGGCGCTCGCCGAGGCCGATCACCACGCTGGTGCCCATGCGGGCGCCGGGCACGAGCGCCTGCGGGTCGCGCAGCCAGGACACCAGCAGCGGGTAGTTCCAGGTCCGGCCCCAGTCGGTCAGCGCCTGCGAATAGGAAAAGGTCGTCAGCGAGGCCGCCTTGCGGCCGAACACGGCGAACAGCAGCGGCGCCGATCCCTGGCCGTTGGGCTGGTGGCAGCCCTGGCAGCGGCTCTCGAACAGCGTCCGGCCGCGCGTCCGGCTGCCGAAGCTGCGCAGCAGCACCTGCCGGCTCGCGGCGGCGCCCTTGCCGGCGACGGTCGGCGTGATCGCCAGATGGCCCGAGACCGTGCCGAGCCGGCGCGGCAGGGCGTTGTCGGCGGTCAGCGTCAGCGTGACGCCGGCGGGGGTCGCGGTGGCGGTGGTGCGGTCGATCGCGAGACCGTCCGGTAGGCCCGTCACCGCGAACGGGATCGATCCCTCGGTGCTCGTCACCTTGATCCGGATCCTGGCCGGCCGGAAGGTGGTGTCGTCGTAACGGTCGAAGGCGAAGGGGCCGGTCGTCACCACCAGCCGGCCCGACGCAGCGGCGGGCAGGGCGGCGAGGAGGGCGAGGAGCGTCGCCAGCGCGGCGAGGATGCGGTGGGGCGGCAAGGGATCGTCTCCGGCGTGCGTGGCGTCGCCCCGCCATCCTGGGAGGCGGGGCTTGCCGAAGCGTATCCCGAATCCGTCGAATCGCGTAGAGCGCAGGGCGATCCGGACGGCGCTCCGCCGCGCGTCAGGCGCCCTGGGTCAGCACGAGGCAGTTGAACACCGCCGCGTAGTGCAGGCCGGCGCCGGCGACGACGAAGCCGTGCCAGATCGCGTTCTGGAAGCGCAATCTGTCCCAGACGTGGAAGATCACGCCGGCCGAGTAGACCAGCCCGCCGGCGAGCACCAGCGGCAGCGTGCCGGCGCCGAGCGCGGTCTCGAGCTCGGGCCATGCCGCGACGCCGCTCCAGCCGAGCGCGAGGTAGACCAGGATCGCCAGCCGCTCGAACCGGCCGGGGAAGGCGCACTTCAGGACCACGCCGGCGATCGCCGTCGCCCAGACGCCGGCGAACAGCCCGATCGCGAACGGGCTCTCGGGCAGGCGGGCCAGGAAGGGCGTGTAGGTCGCCGCGATCAGCACGAAGATCGCGGAGTGGTCGACCCGCCGCAGCACCCACTTCACCGGACCGCGCGGCCACATGTTGTAGACGAGCGACGCGGTGAGCGCCCCGACGAGGCCGAGCCCGTAGACCACGGCGACGACGACGTCGGCGCGGTGCTCGGTCGACGCGGTCGCCACCAGCAGCGCCACGACACCCACCACCGCGAGGGCGAGGCCGACCGCGTGGACGATCGCATCGGCGATGGTCTCGTGGCGGTCGTAGATCCGGACGAGCTCCGCGAAGCCGTTCATGGCGTCTCCTCCTCCGTGTCGGCGGCCGGCGTCCCGTTCCGGGACATGGGCATCATCGCCGCTGCCGGCGCGCGCTGTCCACCCCATGCCAAGCAGACGCCGTGCCGCACGCCGGGCGGGACCGGCTTGCGGGGAGCGATGCGGAAAGGGCCGGCGAGGGCTAGTCTCGCCAATATGTAAAGCTGGTAGTTGTTTAATGACGGACGTAAAATTCGAGTCGATCCGGTTCCGATTGGTCAAGTATCAATTGTCTTAGCGTATCTTGAAGCAGATCTCGGGTCGGCCGGGGCCGTATCTCACGTCTCGACGTGCGCGGGGAAATACGCACGTCGGCCCGACGTCGGAACGGACGCGCGGGATCGGCGGCGCGGAGCCGTAAAATCCGTGGAATCCGGGCAACCGGATCGCAAGCGATCGGTGATCATTCGAAGTGAATGGCTCGCCGGGGCCTTCGGGAGAACGACGTGAAGATTCGTACGCGACTGATCGCCAGCCTCGCCCTGCTGGCCCTAGCGCTCGGCGTGGTCGCCTTCGAGGGCTGGCACGCCCTCGACGTCTCGAACGAGGGGACGCGCACGATCGTGGCGGACCGGGTCGTTCCGCTCGAGCAGCTGAAGACCGTGTCGGACAAGTACGCCGTCGACATCGTCGACACCGCGCACAAGGTCCGCAGCGGCGCGCTGACCTTCGAGCAGGGCGGACAGGGCATCCGCCGGGCGCTGCTGCTGATCGAGCAGGACTGGGCCGCCTACGAGGCCACGACCATGACCGACGAGGAACGCGCGCTGGCGAAGGAAGCGCGCGCCGGCATGGACCGCGCCGCCGAGCCGATCGGGCGCCTGCTCGCGATCGTCGACGCGCGCGACGCCGCCGCGCTCGACGCCTTCGTGACGCGCGAGCTCTATCCCACCATCGACCCGATCGGCGGCCCGATCGGCAAGCTGGTCGACCTGCAGATCCGAGTCGCACGGGAGGAGTTCGCCCGGTCGGAGGCGACGACCGCGACGTCCAAATGGACGATGGCCGCGATCGGCACGGGCGCGCTCGCCGTGCTGGCCTGGGCGGTCCGCACCGTGCTCGCCGGCGTGTCGCGGCCGCTGTCGCGCATGGAGGACGCGATGCGGCGGCTCGCCCACGGCGATCTCTCCGTCGAGGTGCCCCACGTCGGGCGTGCCGACGAGATCGGCGCGATGGCCGCGGCCGTCCAGGTGTTCCGCGACAACGGGTTGGAGCGCGCGCGGCTCGAGGCCGAGAGCGCGGCCGAGCGCGAGGCTCGCGAGCGCCGTGCCGCCCGGGTCGAGCGGATCATCGCCGCCTTCGACGCCGACGTCGGCACGATCCTGCGCACGGTGACGGCCGCCTCGTCGGAACTCGAGGCCACCGCCGGGGCGCTGTCGGCGACCGCGGAGGAGAGCGCCCGCAGCGCCACCGCCGTGGCGGCCGCCTCGGAGGAGGCCTCCACCAACGTCGAGACCGTCGCCGCCGCCTCGGAGGAACTCGCCGCCTCGATCGGCGAGATCACCGGCCAGGTGCAGTCGTCCGCCCGCGTCGCCGACGAGGCGATCGTCGCGGCTTCCGCCACCGAGGGCACCGTCCGCGGCCTCGTCGATTCGGCGGAGCGGATCGGCAACGTGCTGCAGCTGATCTCCGCGATCGCCGAGCAGACCAACCTGCTCGCCCTCAACGCCACGATCGAGGCCGCTCGCGCCGGGGAGGCAGGCCGCGGATTCGCGGTCGTCGCCGCCGAGGTCAAGGACCTCGCCGGCCAGACCGCCAAGGCCACCGGCGAGATCGGCGCGCAGATCCAGGAGATGCAGGCCGCCACGGGCCGCGTCGCCACCTCGATCCAGGCGATCGGCACGGTGATCCGCCGGATGTCGGACAACGCCGCGGCCATCGCCGCCGCCGTCGAGCAGCAGGGCTCCGCCACCAAGGAGATCGCCCGCAACGTCGCCCAGGCCTCGGCCGGTACCCAGCAGGTGACCGCCAACATCGCCGGCGTCACCGAGGCGGCGACCCACACCGGTGCCGGCGCGACCCAGGTGCTGTCGTCCTCGGGAGAACTCGCCCGCGGCGCCGAGACGCTGAAGGGCAAGGTCGACGGCTTCTTCGCCGAGATCCGCGCCGCCTGAGGGGGCGCGAACGACCGGCCCCGGCCGCGGGAACACCGCGGCCGGGGCCGTCTCGTCTCGCCACCCGGCGGATTTCGTCGTCAGATCGATCCGGCGGCCATCTCGCGGGCGATGAAGTCGGCCTGCCGGATCGCCAGAGCGACGATCGTCAGGGTCGGGTTCTCGGCGCCGCCGGTGGTGAACTGGCTGCCGTCGGACACGAACAGGTTCTTGATGTCGTGCGTCCGGCCGTGCTTGTCCACCACGCCGTCGGACGCCTTCTCGCTCATCCGGTTGGTGCCGAGGTTGTGCGTCGACGGATAGGGCGGCGTCGGGAAGGTGCGCACCGCGCCGACGGCGCGGTAGAGCTCCTGGCCGCGTTCGTAGGCGTGGTTGCGCATGGCGACGTCGTTGGGATGGTCGTCGAAGTTGACGTTGGCGACCGGCACGCCCCACTTGTCCTTGGCGTCGGACAAGGTGATCCGGTTGCCCTCCTGCGGCATGTCCTCGCCGACCAGCCACATACCGGCCATGTTGGAGTAGCCGTCGAGCGCCGAGGTGAACTCGCGGCCCCAGGCGCCGGGATCGAGGAAGGCGGCCATGAACGGGATGCCGAGCGACAGCGTCTCCATCTCGTAGCCGCCGACGAAGCCGCGGCTCGGGTCGTGCCGGGCCTCGTCGCGGACGATGCCGGCCATGGTGGTGCCGCGGTACATGTGAACCGGCTTCTCGAACACGGCGTAGACCGACCCGGTCATGTGGCGCATGTAGTTGCGCCCGACCTGGCCGGAGGAGTTGGCGAGGCCGTCCTTGAACATGTTGGAGGCCGAGTTCAGCAGCAGTCGCGGGCTCTCGATCGAGTTGCCCGCGACGCAGACGATCCGCGCCTTCTGCCGCTGCTCCTTGCCGTCCTTGTCCATGTAGACGACGCCGGTGACCTTGCCGGACGCGTCGTGCTCGATGCGGGTGACGTGGCTCTGCGGCCGCACCTCCATCTTGCCGGTTGCCTCGCCCTTGGGGATCTC
Organism: Oharaeibacter diazotrophicus; assembly: GCF_004362745.1. NCBI lineage: Bacteria > Pseudomonadati > Pseudomonadota > Alphaproteobacteria > Hyphomicrobiales > Pleomorphomonadaceae > Oharaeibacter > Oharaeibacter diazotrophicus. Next base: position 385,195 of record NZ_SNXY01000007.1, read on the forward strand.
GGTGTAGAGCGTCGACCACTTGGCGCCCCACTTGCAGCCCTGGAAGCAGAAGCCGGTCTGGTGGCACTTGTTGCGGCCGTCGCGCTCCACCGAATTGATCGCCATGTGGCCGGTGTTGCATTCCTTGTAGCCGAGCTTGTCGGCGCCGGCCTTCAGGATCTTGAAGTTGTTGTTGCCGGGCAGGCCGGGCAGGTCGTTGGTGCGCGTCACGCCCATCTTCGCCTCGGCCTTTTCGTACCAGGGCTCGAGGTCCTTCAGCGTGATCGGCCAGTCGAGGAGGTTGGCGCCCTCGACCTTGCCGTAGGTGGTCAGAGTCCTGAACTCGTGCTCCTGGAAGCGCAGCGAGGCGCCGGCCCAGTGCGTCGTCGAGCCGCCGACCGACTTGACGATCCACGCCGGCAGGTTCGGGAAGTTCTCGTGGACGCGCCAGCTGCCGGAGGTGGTGCGCACGTCGGTCCAGGCGAGCTGCGAGAAGCTCGCCCACTCGTCGTTGACGAAGTCGTCGTACTCGTGCCGGGCGCCGGCCTCCAGCACCACGACGTCGATGCCCTTCTGCGCCAGTTCGTTGCCGAGCGTGCCGCCGCCCGCGCCGGAACCGATGATGACGACGACGCCGTCGTCGTCGAGATCGTAGGGAGCTGCCATGATCGTGTTCTCTGAATCGATTGAAATTTCGAGGGGACGAGGTCGTCGCGCGGACGGGCGTCAGAGCCAGTCGATGTCGTCGAAGCCGCGTTCGAGATAGCCGCCCTTGGAATAGGATTCGCCCTCGTAGCCGAAGATCGGCCAGACGTCCTGCTGGTTGTAGAGGCTGACCACGAGGTCGGAGCGGACCGCCTGGAAGAAGGCGCCGTCCTCGATCTTGCGCAGCAGCGCGACGCGCTCGGCCTCCCAGCCGAGGCCGACGTAGCCGTTCGGACCGGCGGCCTCGTCGAGCCCGGCGACGCCCTCCTCGATCAGGGAGCGGTGCGCCGAATCGGCGCCGGCCTTGTCGTCGTGGCCCTTGACCGCGATGGCGTAGAAGCGGTCGGCGATGCGGTCGTGCGGGTAGATGTCGCGCGCGAGCTGGATCAGCGTGCGCATGGTCTCCGGCTTCAGCGCCTTGACCTCGACGGCCCAGGCCTCGCCGGCGTTGAGCAGCGCGTTGCCGGCGACGACGGTGATCGCGGCGGCGAGGCTGAGCTCGGACGAGCGGCGCAGGAACAGGCGCCGGCTGATCGGCCGCCGCGCCGGTCCGTGGCCGTGGGGCTCGTCGTGGTGGTGGTGATGGTGGTCCATGGGGTCTCCTCCCGGGCGCCGGCTGCTTCGGCCGGTTCGCCTCGATTGTGCCGAACGGCCGTCCGGTCAGCGGAACCGGCCGAGCTTCTGCAGGACTTCGATCTTGTAGCCGTCGGGGTCCTCGACGAAGAAGAAGCGGGCGATCAGGCCGGCCTCGGTCTTGAACTCGACGATCTTGCGGGGGTTGAAGCCGGCGTCGGTGAAGCGGGCGTGCTCGCCGTCGAGGTCGTCGACGACGAAGGCGACGTGGCCGTAGCCGGTGCCGAGGTCGTAGGGCTCGGTGCGGCCCTTGTTCACGGTCAGCTCGACCTCGAAGGGCGCTTCCGCGTTGCTCATGTAGATCAGCGTGAAATCGGGGAAGTCGAGGCGGTCGGCGACCGCCAGCCCGAACGCACGCGCATAGAAGTCCACCGACCGCGCCTCGTCGAGGACGCGGATCATCATGTGTATCGCCTTGGCCATCCCGCCTCCGTCGGTCTCGGTCCGCCGTCGTTCCCCGGTTCGGAAACGTCGACGCAAAGGAGATTACGGAGCCGCCGCGCGGTGTAGGTGTTAACCCGATACCACGGCGCGCCAACGCGGGCGCGGGGGCACGGTCAGGCCGCGGCCCGGTCGGCCTCGTCGCGGGCGGGGGTCACAAGACCGCGCTCGAGCGCCAGCAGGCAGATGCAGCGCAGGTGCGAGGTGAAGTTCTGCGCCTCGCCGCGCAGCGCCAGCACCTCGCTGTGCAGCGTCGAGATGAAGCGCGGCACCGAGGAGAAGCCCTGCTGCTCGGCGACCAGCGCGAGGATGTCCCAGAACACCTTCTCGAGCCGGATGCTGGTGCTCTGGCCGTTGAGGCGAATCGACCGCGTCTCCGACGCGTAGCTCTCGGGCGGTTGGTTGGCGAAGAAATGGCACATGCCGTCCTCCCTGGACCATCGGCGCGACCGGCGGATCCGTCTCCCTCGAAGGGGCTCTTGGCGGCGGGATCCTTCCGGCGCGAAAGGGGAGGATAGGGCGGGACGGCCGTCCACTCCATGCTTCTTTGGAGGATTTCCAACCTGCGACGACGACGTCGCCGACGGCTCGCGCCGCGGCGGCCTTGGCTCACGCCGCGGCGACGTCGTGGAGGAAGCGGTGGATCGCGGCCTCGAGCTCCTCGGCGGTGGCCGCCATCTCGCCGCCGGCGTCCATCACGGTGCCGGCCATGGCGCTGGTCTCGGCGACGGCGTCGCCGAGACCGCCGACGTCGTCGGCGACGCTGCGCGAGTTGGAGGCGACCTGCTGCACCGTCGAGGAGATCGCCGCGGTGGCCGCCCCCTGTTGCTCGACGGCGGCGGCGACACCGGCGGTGTGGGCGCCGATCTCGTCCATGGTCGAGACGATGCCTGCGATGGCGTCGACCGAGGCGATCGTCGCCGCCTGGATCGCCGCGATCTGGCGCGAGATCTCCTCGGTGGCGTCGGCGGTCTGCTTGGCGAGGCCCTTGACCTCGCCGGCGACAACCGCGAAGCCCTTGCCGGCCTCGCCGGCCCGGGCCGCCTCGATGGTGGCGTTGAGCGCCAGCAGGTTGGTCTGGTCGGCGACCGCCTTGATCATCCGCACCACGTCGCCGATCCGGGTCGCCATGCCGGAGAGGCCCTGGATCTCGCCGTTGGTGCGGTGGGCCCGGCCGAGCGCGTCGTCGACGACCGACTTGGTCCGCGTCACCTGACCCGCGATCTCGGCGATCGAGGCCGACAGCTGTTCCGCCGCCGCCGCGACGGCCTGGACGCCGTGGGCGGCCTGCTCGGTCGCCGAGGTCGCCGACGTGGCGCGTTCCTTCGAGCTCTCGGCGATGCCGTCGAGCGAGCGGGCGGTGGTGCGCAGCGCCTCGCCGGAGGTCGTCACCGCGGTGACCAAAGAGGTCGCGCGGTCCTCGAAGCCGGCGATCAGCGCTTCGAGCTTGGCGTTGTGGGCCTCGCGGGCGGCCTGTTCGGCGGCGGCCGCGGCCTCGAGGCGCCGGCGTTCGACCGCGTTGTCGCGGAACACCGCGACGGCCCGGCTCATGCCGCCGATCTCGTCGCGGCGGGTGGCGTCGTCGACGGTGACCGAGACGTCGCCCTCGGCGAGGCGGCCCATGGCCGCGGTGAGGCGGGCGATCGGGCGGCGGATCAGCAGGATCAGGCCGAAGCCGACCAGTGCCGACAGCACCACGGCGACCGCGAGGGCGCCGGTGATGGTCGCCGTCGCGGCGCGCTCGTCGGCTCCGGCGGCGGTGTCCTGCGCGTGCACGATGCCGTTCATCGCCTCGCTGGCGGCGCCGAGCCCGGCGTCGATGGCCTCGACGCCCTGGCGGAACGCGGCGTGCGCGACCGCCACCGCCTTCACCTGGTCGCGGAAGCTCGCGTAGATCGGCTGCATCGCCGCGTCGAAGCCGGCGAGGCCCTCGATGGCGCCGCCGTCGTTGGCGATCTGCTTGGAGGTGGCGGTGACGAGACCGAGCTGGGTGACGACGTTGCCGACCGCCTTGTCGGAGATCGCGCCCTGGAAGCGCGACACCTCGACCTCGAGCTTCTGCGTCATCGCCGCATAGCGGATCGCGTTCTTGTTCGACGCCGAGGCCGCGACCGCGCGCACCGCGACGTCGGTGAAGCCCCGGCTCGCCTTCTCAGACGCGGCGGAGGCGACGTAGACGAGCTGCATCGCGACGGCGCGGACGGCGGCGGCGGCCGGCTTCACCGCCTCGCGCGGTCCGCGGCCCTCGACCGCGGCCGTTGCGGCCTCGCGCATCGCCGTGACGGCCGCCTTGACGTCGTCCATCGTATGCGGCGCGCCCTTCGGTACGGCGGTCGCGCCGCGCCGCATCGCCTTGGCGACGTCGACCGCGAGCACGGTGGCGTCCTCGGGCGACGCGGGCGCGGCGAAGCGGGCGTCGACGGCGTCGACGTGGACCAGCACCTCCTGGAGGGCGCCGAGCAGGCGCGAGGAATCCTTGACGACCTGACGCAGCGCGTTCTCTTCGGCGGTGACGGCCTTCAGCGTCTTGGTCGAGATGTCCTCGAGCTTCAGGCTCTGCCCCTGCATCTGCTTCAGCCCGTCGAGCACGGCCGTCTCGGCGGTCACCTGACGGTCGTGCGCGGCGGCCGCGGCATCCAGGCTCTCCGACATGGCGGCGAGCGACGCGGCGACGCGGGCACCTTCCGGCGAGGAGGCGTCGACGGCGGCGGCGAGGGTGGCGACGTCGGCGCGGATCGCCGTGGCGAGGGCGGGATCGCCACTGCCGGCATAGGCCTGGGCCTTGGAGGTCAGTTCCTGCAACGATCGCATCGCGGTCGCGACGCCCGCGCTCTGTTCCATGCGCGCCCGCAGCGCCGAGGTCGCCAGGATGCCGGCGCCACCGACGGCCGCGGTGATGGCGAGGACGACGCCGAAACCGAACACGATCTTGGCGCTGATCGAGGCGTTGGCCAGACGTCTGCCGATGAAGGTCACGACTTGCTCTCCGCTGGTGTCCTTGCCACGGCAAACTAGTCGTCCATTCAAAAACGAACGGTTAACGTTGGAATTCCGTAACGATGGGGACAAGTTCCCGCGGCGATCGAAGCGGCGCGGCCAAGGTGGATCGCGGGGTCGTCGTTCGTTCGGCTCGGGCCTCTACCTCGGCACGACGCTCGAGATCGGCACGACGACCATCCCAATGGTGACCTCGACGGAGGATCCGGCGGGAAGAGAGTGGAGAATCGTGCAAAATACCGATCGTTGTAGAACAAACCGCAGACAGGTCCGACGGCTGTCCCGTATCGGGTCTACCGTGGCGCCGTGGGCGAGCCGGCCGTCGCGGCGTGTGCCGTGGAGCGGAGCGCGCCATGGTTCGGTAATGATGGGATCTCGTCAGGATCGGGCGGAAAAAACCGAGGCCGACGGCGGCGATCCTCTAGGCACCCCCGCGGTTCTCGGACATGATGCGCCGGCCGGGTCGGAGGACCCGGAGCAATAACAAGGCGCTGCCGTGGAGGAGACGGCCGTGCCGCGCCGTTCTCGCGAAGGGCGGTCGTCAGGGAGGAAGATCGATGAAGTTCGCAACGATGCTGCTGGCGTCGGCGGCGGTGCTGGCCGTCGCCGTTCCGATGTCCGCGTCCGCCGACACCTCGGGCAAGAAGATCGCGCTCTCCAACAACTACGCCGGCAATTCCTGGCGTCAGGCGATGCTGACGAGCTGGGACAAGGTGACCAAGGAGGCCGTCGCCGCCGGCGTGGTCGCCGCCGCCGACCCGTTCACCACCGCCGAGAACCAGGCGACCGAGCAGGCCGCGCAGATCCAGAACATGATCCTGCAGGGTTACGACGCCATCGTGATCAACGCCGCCTCGCCGACGGCGCTGAACGGCGCGGTCAAGGAGGCCTGTGACGCCGGCATCGTGGTCGTCTCCTTCGACGGCATCGTCACCGAGCCCTGCGCCTACCGCATCGCGGTCGACTTCAAGGCGATGGGCCTCAGCGAGGTCGAATACCTCGCCAAGAAGATGCCGCAGGGCGGCAACCTGCTCGAGATCCGCGGCCTCGCCGGCGTCTTCGTCGACGACGAGATCTCCGCCGGCATCCACGCGGGCGTCGAGAAGTACCCGCAGTTCAAGATCGTCGGCTCGGTCCACGGCGACTGGGCGCAGGACGTCGCCCAGAAGAACGTCGCCGGCATCCTGCCGAGCCTGCCGGAGATCGCCGCGGTGGTGACCCAGGGCGGCGACGGCTACGGCGCGGCCCAGGCCTTCGCCGCGGCCGGGCGGCCGACGCCGCTGATCATCATGGGCAACCGCGAGGACGAGCTGCAGTGGTGGAAGCAGCAGAAGGACGCCAACGGCTACGAGACCATGTCGGTCTCGATCGCGCCGGGCGTCTCGACGCTCGCCTTCTGGGTCGCCCAGCAGGTGCTCGACGGCCAGACCGTGTCGAAGGACCTCGTCGTGCCGTTCCTGCGCATCGACCAGGACAATCTCGAGCAGAACCTCGCGACCACCCAGAAGGGCGGCGTCGCCAACGTCGAATATTCGCTCGACGACGCCAAGAAGGTCATCGCCTCCGCCAAGTGACGGGACCCGGCGCGCACCCGGCCGGTCCGGGTGCGCGGCTCCGGCGCGGCGCCTCGCCGCGCCGGCCTTCCCCGCCGCCCGCCTCCCGGGACGATCCGTATCGATGAGCAGTGCATCCCACGAGGCGGCGATCGTCGCCGTCGAGGCGGTCGAGGTCCGGTTCGGCGCCGTCCGCGCGCTCGACGGCGTCGACCTTTCCATCGCCCCCGGCGAATGCGTCGGGCTGGTCGGCCACAACGGCGCCGGCAAGTCCACCATCGTCAACGTCGTCAACGGCGGCCTCACCCCGCACGCCGGCAGCGTGCGCTACGCCGGCCGGGACGCCGGCACCGGCATCGCGGTCGCCCGCGCCAACGGCGTGCGCTGCGTGTTCCAGGAGCTGTCGCTCTGCCCCAACCTGACGGTGGCGGAGAACATGCGGGTGATGCACGCCGGTCTCGGCGGCTTCGGCTGGCGCCGCCGGGCGCTCGGGATCGTCCGTGCCAAACTCGCCGAGATCTTCCCCGGCAACGGGATCGACTGCGGCGCCACCGTCGGCGACCTCGCCATCGCCGAGCGGCAGATGGTCGAGATCGCGATCGCCTTCGCCGAGGTCTCCGGCCCCGCCCGGCTCGTCATCCTCGACGAGCCGACCTCCTCGCTCGACGCCGGCCTCGCCGAGCAGCTCACCGCCCACGTCCGCCGCTTCGTCGCGGGCGGCGGCGCGGTGGTGCTGATCTCGCACATCCTCGGCGAGATCCTGTCGACCGCGAGCCGCATCGTGGTGATGAAGGACGGCCGCGTCGTCGCCAGCCGCCCGGCGGCCGACTTCGACGTCGCCGGCCTCGTGCAGGCGATGGGCAGCGTCGTCAAAGAGCAGGGCCCGCGCGCCGCCGCCGCGGTCCGCGGCGCGGCGGTGGTCGAACCGGTGTCGCCCGGCGGGCGCGGCCTGCCGTTCCGCGCCTTCGCCGGCGAGGTGATCGGCCTCGCCGGTCTCGCCGGCCACGGCCAGACCGACATGCTGCTCGCCCTCCACCGCGCCCGCGCCAGCGACTGGCTGCCCGGCCGCGGCCGCGGCGTCGCCTTCGTCGCCGGCGACCGCGGCCTCAACGGCACGTTCCCGCTGTGGAGCATCCTGCGCAATCTCTCGATCTCGGCGATCGGCCGTTCGGCTCGGGCCGGTCTCGTCGACGGCGCGGGCGAGGCGGCGCTCGGCGCCGAATGGCGCCGTCGCATCGAGATCCGCACCCCGGACATGGGCAACGGCATCCTGTCGCTCTCGGGCGGCAACCAGCAGAAGGTGCTGTTCGCCCGCGCCCTCGCCACATCCGCCGCCCTGGTGCTGATGGACGACCCGATGCGCGGCGTCGACGTCGGCACCAAGCAGGAGGTCTACGCCATGTTGCGCGCCGAGGCCGCGGCCGGACGCACCTTCGTCTGGTATTCCACCGAGATGGACGAGATCCGCCTCTGCGACCGCGTCTACGTCTTCCGCGACGGCGCCATCGTCGCCGAACTCGTCGGCGATGCCGTCACCGAGCACGCCGTGCTCGAGGCCTCCTTCGCGGGGGAGGCGGCATGAGCGGCGTTTCGGCCTCCACCATCCGCCAGATCGTGCCGGCGCTGTCGCTCGCGGTGCTGCTCGCGGCGGTGTTCTACCTGCAGCCGCGAGCGATGAGCTACGTCGGGCTGAACCTCCTGTTCAACCTCGCGGTGCCGATCGCGCTCGCCACCGTGGCGCAGATGCTGATCATCGCGGTCAACGACCTCGACCTGTCGATGGGCACCTTCGTCAGCTTCGCCGCCTGCGTCGCCGCCACCTTCCTGCGCGACACGCCCGTGCTCGGCGTCGCCATCCTCGCCGGCGCGATCGCGACCTACGCGGTGATCGGCGTCGTGATCCACCTGCGCGACCTGCCGTCGATCGTGGTGACGCTCGGCATGAGCTTCGTCTGGGGCGGCCTCGCCGTGCTGATCCTGCCCGCGCCCGGCGGCTCGGCGCCGGACTGGGCCCGCGCCGTCATGACCGCCAAGCCGCCGCTGGTGCCGATCGCCATCGTCGCGTCGGTCGCGATCGCGGTGGCCGCCCATCTCGTGGTGACGCGCTCGACCTTCGGCGTGCTGATCCGCGGCGTCGGCGGCAACGCCCGCTCGGTCGAGCGCTCGGGCTGGTCGGTGCTGGCGATCCGGGCCGGCGCCTACGCCGCCGCCGGCTTCCTCGCCGTGCTCGCCGGCATCGCGCTGGTCGGGCTGACGACGTCCGCCGACGCCAACATCGCGCTGCGCTACACGCTCCTCTCGATCGCCGGGGTGATCCTCGGCGGCGGCGAGTTCGTCGGCGGCCGGGTCTCGCCGGTCGGCGCGGTGATCGGCGCGCTGACGCTGGCGCTCGCCGGCTCCTTCCTGTCCTTCCTCAGGATCTCGCCCGACTGGCAGATCGGCGCCCAGGGCGCGATCCTGATCGTCGTGCTGGGGCTGAGGCTGCTGCTCGACCGGACCGAACGGCGGGAGAAGCACCCGTGACCCTCCTCCTGCGCAAGCCCTGGATCTGGTCCTACGTCGCGACGGTCGCCGTCTTCGTCGTCACCGTGCTGTTCACCGGCGGCGCCAGCGCCGGCGGGCTCGGGGAAGCGGCGCTGACCTTCGCGGCCTTCTCGGTGCTGGTCGGCCTCGGCCAGATGTTCGTGATCACGCTCGGGCCCGGCAACGTCGACCTCTCGGTGCCCGCGACCATGACGCTCGCAGGCACGCTGTCGCTGAAGTACATGGACGGCGCCGTCGGCGTGGTGCCGGCCGGCCTCGCCATCGCGCTCGTGGTCGGCGTCGCCGTCGGGGCCGGCAACTACGGCCTGATCAAGCTGCTCCGGATCCCGCCGATCATCGCGACGCTGTCGACCAGCTTCGTGGTGCAGTCGACCGCGATCTGGTCGAATCGCGGCCTCCGGGTGAAGCCGCCGGAGAGCATGGCGAGTTTCACCACCAGTTCGACCCTCGGCGTGCCCAACGTGGCGATCCTGGCGCTGCTGCTCTCGGTCGTCGCCTGGATCCTGCTCGAGAAGAGCGTCTACGGCCGCTGGATCGCCGCGATCGGCCAGTCGCGCTTCGCCGCCCGCATGGCCGGCATCCCGGTCGACGGCACGCGGCTCGTCACCTACGTGCTGTCGGCGGTACTGGCGTCGCTGTGCGGCTTCCTGTTCGCCTGCTTCTCCGGCGGCGCCGCGCTCAACATGGGCGCGGAATACCTGCTGACCTCGATCGCCGTGGTGGTGATCGGCGGCTCGGCGGTCGCCGGCGGCAATTCCAACGTGCCGGGAATCTGGGGCGCCTCGCTGTTCCTGTTCCTGGTGGTCTCGATGCTCAACACCTACGGCTTCGGCGCCGGCGTCCGGATGATCCTGACCGGGCTGATCATCATCGCGGTGATCCTGGTGGCGAGCGGCAGGTACCGGTTCGGCCGCTGAGGCGGCGAGGGGAGGGTTCCATGGCAGGCTCGTCCATCTACGAGATCCACGACGATCGCTTCCGCCACCTGGTGGTCGGCAGCGCCGGGCTCGACGAGCTCTATTCCGGCTGCCGATGGGCGGAGGGGCCGGTGTGGTTCGCCGACCTCAACTGCCTCGTCTTCAGCGACATCCCCAACGAGCGGATGCTGTGCTTCTCCGGCGTCGGCGAGGGTGCCGTCTCGGTGTTCCGCCGGCCCTCCGGCTTCACCAACGGCAACACCCGCGACAACCAGGGCCGGCTGGTCTCCTGCGAGCACGGCGGCCGGCGCGTCGTGCGCACCGAGACCGACGGCCGCCTGACCGTGCTCGCCGACGCCTTCGGCGGCCGCCGCCTCAACTCGCCCAACGACGTGGTGGTGAAGTCCGACGACAGCGTGTGGTTCACCGACCCGACCTACGGCATCATGTCGGACTACGAGGGCTACGCCGCCGAGCCCGAGCAGCCGACCCGCAACGTCTACCGGCTCGACCCGCGGAGCGGCCGGCTCGACGCCGTCTGCACCGACTTCGGCCAGCCGAACGGCCTCGCCTTCTCGCCGGACGAGCGCCGCCTCTACGTCGCCGATTCCGCCTCCAGCCACGACCCGTCCTGGCCGAGCCACATCCGCGTCTTCGACGTCCGCGACGACGGCACGCTTTCGGGCGGCGGGGTGTTCTGCACCATCGACGTCGGCCTGCCCGACGGCCTGCGCGTCGACGTCGCCGGCAACGTCTGGACCAGCGCCGGCGACGGCGTCCACTGCTTCGCCCCCGACGGCACCCTGCTCGGCAAGATCCTGGTGCCCCAGACCGTCGCCAACGTCGCCTTCGGCGGCCCCCGCCGCAACCGCCTCTTCATCACCGCGACGCGCTCGCTCTACGCGGTGTATACGGCGACGACGGGCGCGGGGCGGGGTTGAGGGGGCGTGGCCCTTTCGGCCCCTCCCGAAGGCATCCGGCCGGCGAGGGTGCGGGAGCGGTGCGCGGGTTGGTGCGCCTTTCCGCGCACTTGGCCACGGATCAGGCGGGCCAGTAGACCTTCTTCAGCGGTACGAGTTGCTGCGTCTTCAGATCCAGCTTTTCGTATTGTTCGATGATCGCGGTCACCAGATCGTCGCCCGTCATCAGGGAGAGCGGAATGCTCGCGCGGTCGGCCTCGTAGCGCGCATCCCTCGTGAAGCCGCCCGTCGAGACATAGAGCCCCTTGTCCTGCGGGTGTCGGCCGCCGAGGAAGCTCCTGATCGCCTGGGCGCCGATCGCGCCTTGCCGGTGCTTGACCTCCACGACGATCCGCGGCGGCTCGAACCCGAAGCCGTCGGGTGAGGCGACGATGTCCTTGCCCTGATCGGGTCCGGTCGGCGAGACGCGGGTCTTGTAGCCGAGCGCCCTGAGGAGCCCGGCGACCAGCTCCTGCATGTCCGACCAACTGAGGGCGGCGATCCGGTCCTTGATGAACTCCAGCGCCTTGGCCTGGATGTCCTGGAAGACGTCCTCCTCCACCACCGCGCTCTCGGCCGCGGCCGGTGGCGGCAGGGGGCGCTCGGACGTCAGGGCGCGTTCGATGTCGTCGAGCACGTCCTTGCCGAGGGCGAACAGCGCCGATATCGACCCCAGTGAATTCCTGCTCGCGGCGCTCAGCAAGTCTCGCGAGATCTCGCGATGCCAGCGCACCGGCCTCACGTGCGGATCCTCGGGGTCGACCGCGGGATCGAACCCGTAATCGCCGGCGATCTCGCCGACGAGGTAGATCCGACGGCCGGGGTCGTAGGTGACGACGACGTCCCCGATCTTCATCTCCGACCGAAATCGATGGAGCTGTCCCGTGGACATGGCCACGGCCTGCGCCTTCCAGTCGGGGCGGGACTGTACCACCGCAGCGGCGATCTTGTCCCGTGACGGCAGACGGGAGAGGTCGCCGATCTCGCCCAGCCCGATCGCGACGAGGGATCGGTCCTTGAAGAGATCGTACAGCCTGCCGCCGCGCTCCGCGCGGACCATCCAGCCTCGCTTGCTCATCCCCCGACCCGCCCCTTCCGGCGTCGATCACGCGACGGCGGTACCGTACCACCCATTCGGCCCGCGTTTGCAACCCGCCGACGCCGCAGATCCCAACGGGGATCGTTACGCGAGGTCGTCGGGTGCTCGGTCGGCGAGGGCATCGCGAGGGCGACCGTGTACCACCCCCGTGTACCGGATGGCGGTCGAAAACCCAAGGGAGGCAAAAGCTTCTGCGATTTCAAGGGGATTTGATGGTGCTGCCAGAGAGGATTGAACTCTCGACCTCTCCCTTACCAAGGGAGTGCTCTACCACTGAGCTACGGCAGCGCCGGCGACGTCGGGAGGCCTCGTCGGCGGCCCCGTGTCGATGGCGGCTCCTCTGCCACAGATCCCGGGGGGATGCAAGCGCCGTCGTGGCGAAAACGGGCCGGCGTGGGCGGAAGGGTGGCGGGCGGAGGCGTGGAGAAGCGCGGAAAGCCGCGCTTTTCCCTTGTTTCCGTCGAACTTCCCCGTCATGGAAGGGACGACGAACGACAAGGCGTGCCGGGGACGATGGCGACGGGCGAGGGCGGCGACGAGCGGGCACGGCGGCTGGCCGAGGCGCTGAGGGCGAACCTGAAGCGTCGCAAGGCGCAGGCGAAGAGCCGGCGCGCCGGCGAGGCCGACGGCCGGGCCGGTCTGCCGGCCGCCGGGATCGCCGACGTCGACGCGGCGGGCGAATCGGCCGATGCTGATTCGCTCGGCGACGGGGCCGCGGCGCCGGAACGGTGACGCCCTGGCGCCGGCGTCCGAGCGTCGGTGGTACTCCGACGGCCGTCCGCGGCGCGAGAGCGCCGGCGCGGCGTGCGGGGCACGCGTCGGGCGGCGGATCCGCGGGTCGGGAGCGACGCGCGGCGGGATCATGGGAACGACAGCCGCGGCCGACGCCCGAGAGGGGCGGGCCGGACGGCCGGCGGACGAGGGACGGCGCGGCCGTCCGCGCCGCCGCAACGGGGTGACACGGATGGACAAGATCAGGATCGTCGGCGGCAACAGGCTGAACGGCACCATTCCGATTTCCGGCGCCAAGAACGCCGCGCTGCCGCTGATGATCGCCAGCCTGCTGACCGACGAGACGCTGACGCTCGAGAACGTGCCCCGGCTCGCCGACGTCAACGGCCTGCAGCGCATCCTGGTCAACCACGGCGTCGACTACGCGGTGAACGGCAAGCGCCCCGGCGAGGACGCACTCGCGGGCCAGACCGTGAGCCTGACCGCCCGCTCGATCACCGACACCACCGCGCCCTACGAGCTGGTCTCGAAGATGCGCGCCAGCTTCTGGGTGATCGGCCCCCTGCTCGCCCGCATGCGCGAGTGCCGGGTGTCGCTGCCGGGCGGCTGCGCCATCGGCACCCGGCCGGTCGACCTGTTCCTGATGGGTCTCGAGCGCCTCGGCGCGCAGATCGACGTCGACGGCGGTTACGTGGTGGCGCGGGCGCCGAACGGCCTCGTCGGCGGCCGGATCGTGTTCCCGAAGGTCTCGGTCGGCGCCACCCACACGCTGATGATGGCCGCCGCCCTCGCCAAGGGCGAGACCGTGATCGAGAACGCCGCCCGCGAGCCCGAGGTGGTCGACCTAGCCCGCTGCCTGACCGCCATGGGCGCAGAGATCGAGGGCGCCGGCTCCGAGACGATCCGGATCCAGGGCGTCGACCGCCTGCGCGGCGCCCGCCACAAGGTGGTGTCGGACCGCATCGAGGCCGGCACCTACGCCATGGCCGTGGCGATGACCGGCGGCGACGTGCTGCTCGAGAACGCCGAGGCCGACCTGCTGGGCGAGCCGATCGAGGTGCTGCGCCGGGTCGGCGCCGAGATCGTCGAGACCAACCGCGGCCTCCAGGTCCGCCGCAACGGCCACGGCATCGTGGCGACAGACGTCGAGACCCAGCCGTTCCCGGGCTTCCCGACCGACCTCCAGGCCCAGTTCATGGCGCTGATGACCATGGCCAAGGGCACCTCGCGGATCACCGAGACCATCTTCGAGAACCGCTTCATGCACGTGGCGGAACTCGCCCGCTTCGGCGCGCGCATCCAGCTCGACGGCCAGGTGGCGACCGTCGAGGGGGTCGAGCGCCTGCGCGGCGCCCCGGTGATGGCGACCGACCTGCGCGCCTCTGTGTCACTGGTGATCGCCGGCCTCGCCGCCGAGGGCGAGACCATGGTCAACCGCGTCTACCACCTCGACCGCGGCTTCGAGCGCCTCGAGGACAAGATCGGCCGCTGCGGCGCGGTGATCGAGCGCATCGCGGGCTGACGCAGGGCCCGCGGCGATCTCCGCCCCGCGGGCGGAACGCCGCGGGCGAGATCGCTCCCTCGCGGGGGCGGACGCGCGGCCGTGATCCCGCGGAGATCCCGAGAGCCGGACTTCGCTGGCGGCGGCGGGGGCGTGCGACGGGCCTGCGTCACAGCGACACGAAGATGTCGTTGCTTTTTTCAAAGTCATCGGAAAGTCTCGGGCGCCGGCGCCTTGTTCAACCGCGCCGGCGCCCGTGCACCGGAGGCGTCATGGCCTTGTCCTTTCCGTTCTTCAGAACGCTGCTTGTTCTTCTGGCGTCGGCAGGTTGCGCCGAAGCGTCCACCACATCCGTCATCTACGGCTTCAAGGGTGGTGCGGATACGTATTTTCCCGAGTCCGGTGTTGTCGCCGGCCGCGGCGGCGCGCTCTACGGCGTCTCACCCTTCGGGGGGGCGGGCGGCAAGGGCGCGGTCTACGAGCTGCGGCCGCCCGCCAAGGCCGGCGGCGCGTGGAGCGAGCGCGTGATCCACAGCTTCACCGGTGACGCCGCCGACGGCGAGCGGCCGCAGGGACGCCTGTGGTTCGACGCGGCGAGCGGTGCGCTCTACGGTACCACGACCGGCGGCGCCTCCGGTCTCGGCAACGTCTTCCGCCTCGCGCCTCCGGCGAAGGCCGGCGGCACCTGGGCGCTCACCGTGCTCTACCGGTTCAAGGGCGACCGCGACGGCGCCAATCCCTTCGCCGGCCTCGTCCGCGGCAAGGACGGCACGTTCTACGGCACCACCTACAACGGCGGCGTCGGCGCCAGGGGCACCGTGTTCGCGCTGTCGCCGCCGACGCCGTCGCGCCCGAAGTGGACCGAGCGGCTGCTGGCGACCTTCGCCGGCGGTTCCGACGGATCGGTGCCGCTCGGCGGCGTGTCGCTGGATGCGGCCGGCAATCTCTACGGCACCACGCTCGGCGGTGGCGCGGCCGGGCAGGGCACGGTCTACCGGCTGCGCCGCCCGGCGTCGGCGACGGGCAAGTGGACCAAAACGCTGCTCTACGGTTTCGGCGCCGGCGACGACGGCCACCAGCCGGAGGGCGAGCTCCTGGTCGGCCCCGGGGGCGTCCTCTACGGCACGGCGGCGAGCGGCGGCGGCATCGGCGCCGGTCCGGGCTACGGCGTCGTGTTCGCCCTCGCCCCCGGGGCGAGCGCGGCGGCGGCGTGGAAGGAGACCGTGATCTACCGCTTCAAGGGCGGCGACGACGGCGCGGGGCCGCAGGCCGGCCTCCTGCGCGACGCCAAGGGAAACCTCTACGGGGTCACGTCCAGGACCGCGTTCAAGCTGACGCCGGCGGGCGCGACGTGGCGCGAGAGCGTCCTGCACGTGTTCGGAACCGCGCCGGACGGCGTGGCGCCGTGGTGCACGCCGGTCAAGGGCGCCGACGGTGCCCTCTACGGCACGACCTTCGCCGGCGGCCCGACCGGACTCGGCACGGTGTTCCGGCTGGTGCCCTGATCGGCGAAACCCTTGCGGATCACCGCTGAAACGAGGCATCTGCCGTTGCGGGGCGGCCGTGTCGGCCGTCCCGCGCGCAACGGGGCAGGGGGGTGTCATGGCCGTGGTCGTCCGCTGGATCGAACCATCCGACGAGGCGGCGTGGCGCCGGCTCTGGAACGGCTATCTGGTGTTCTACGCCGCGACCGTGCCCGAGGCGGTGACGGCGCACACCTTCGCGCGCTTCCTCGACCCGGCGGCGCCGATCGGCTGCCGGGTGGCGGTGGACGGCGAGCGCGTCGTCGGCTTCGCCACCCACGTCCTGCACGAGGGCACCTGGGCGTCGGCGCCGCTCTGCTACCTCGAGGACCTGTTCGTCGACGAGGCCGTGCGCGGCAGCGGTGCCGGCCGGGCGCTGATCGACGACCTGCTCGCCCTCGGCCGTGCCGCCGGCTGGGACCGGGTCTACTGGCACACCTACGAGACCAACGCGACCGCGCGCCGGCTCTACGACAGCTACAAGCCGGCGACCGGGATGATCGTCTATCAGGTCGACCTGCCGAAGCCGGACGCGTCGGCGGCCTGATCGTCGCCGCCGAGGCCGCGGTCGCGGTTGCGTCGGCCGCGCCGGCGACCTATCTCGGCGGCAGCCCGCAGCCAAGGAGCGTCGTGCCGCAATGTCCATGCTCAAGCTCGCCGCCCTCGACACCGAGGATCTCGCCGTCGTCGCCGCCCACGTCCAGGACGCCGTCCTCAAGGTCGGCGACATCGAGTGGCGGCCGCGCGAGAAGCGCCTCGTGGTCCAGCTCAACCGCTTCGTCTGGGAGGCGGCCGACCGCAAGGGCCGCGGCTTCGAGCGCCGCCGGGCGGCGCTGCACTTCTCCCGCGTCGAGGCGGTGCAGGCGAGCCGGATCCGCCGCGACGCCCCGGACGCGGTGCTGAACCTCCTGACCGTGCGCTTCGAGGCCGGCGAGGCCCCGGCCGGCCACGTCTACCTCGACTTCTCCGGCGGCGCCTCGCTGCGGCTCTCGGTCGAGTGCATCGAGGCCGGCCTCGCCGACCTCGGCGCGGCCTGGGCGACCGAGAACCGGCCGCTGCACGAGGTGTGACGGGCATTCCGGCCAGGTCGCCCGGGACGGCGCGCCTCCGCGCGACCGCGGCGGCCATGGACGGCGGGCGCGGCGGGGGCTAGAACGCCGTCGGTCCAAGGCAATCAGGGAACGCGACCCGTGGCGATCCGGCTCGACGACCGCGAGGGCGATTTCGAAGCCCGTTTCGCGGCCTTTCTCACCACCAAGCGCGAAGTCTCCGACGACGTCGACCAGGCGGTCGCCGCGATCATCACCGACGTCCGCGCCCGCGGCGACGACGCCCTCCACGACTGGACCGCCAAGCTCGACCGTTTCGATTCGCGCGCGGCTGGCCTGCGCGTGACCGAGGGCGAGATCGACGCGGCGCTCGCCGCCGTCGACGCGCGGACCCTCGACGCGCTGAAGCTCGCCCGCGACCGGATCGAGAGCCACCACGCCCGCCAGCGCCCGGCCGACGAGCGCTACGCCGACGCCCTCGGCGTCGAACTCGGCCACCGCTGGACCGCGATCGAGGCGGTCGGCCTCTACGTGCCCGGCGGCACGGCGAGCTATCCCTCGTCGGTGCTGATGAACGCGGTGCCGGCCAAGGTCGCCGGCGTCGACCGGCTGGTGATGGTGGTGCCGACCCCCGACGGGCGGCTCAACCCGCTGGTGCTCGCCGCCGCGCGGCTCGCCGGCGTCGACGAGGTCTGGCGCATCGGCGGCGCCCAGGCCGTCGCCGCGCTCGCTTACGGCACCGAGAGCATCCGGCCCGTCGCCAAGATCGTCGGCCCCGGCAACGCCTACGTCGCCGCCGCCAAGCGGCGCGTGTTCGGCACCGTCGGCATCGACATGATCGCCGGCCCGTCCGAGGTGCTGGTGATCGCCGATCGGGACAACGACCCCGACTGGATCGCCGCCGACCTCCTGGCCCAGGCCGAGCACGACACCGCGGCGCAGTCGATCCTCGTCACCGACGACGCCGGCCTCGCCGACGCGGTGGAAGCCGCCGTCGAGCGCCAGCTGCGCACGCTGCCGCGCGGCGAGACCGCCGCCGCCTCCTGGCGCGACTACGGCGCGATCGTGCTCGTGCGCGACCTTTCGTCCGCGATCCCGCTCGCCGACCGCATCGCCGCCGAGCATCTCGAGATCGCCGTCGCCGACCCCGAGCCGATGGTGGCGAAGGTGCGCAACGCCGGGGCGATCTTCATCGGCCGCAACACGCCGGAAGTGATCGGCGACTACGTCGGCGGTTCCAACCACGTGCTGCCGACCGCGCGCTCGGCGCGCTTCTCATCGGGCCTCGGGGTGCTCGACTTTATGAAGCGCACTTCGCTGCTGAAGGTCGGGCCCGACGCGTTGCGCGCCCTCGGTCCGGCCGCGATCACCCTCGCGGAAGCCGAGGGGCTCGGCGCCCACGCGCGCTCCGTGGCGATCCGGATGAACCCGGCGGAGTGAGCCCGCACCTCGCGGGAGACGACGCCATGGCCGTCACGGTTCGCCTCGTCCCGCTCGCGGGGCGCTACGGCATCGCCCGCCTCGCGCCCGGCGCGCCGCTGCCGGCCTGGGGCGACGGCCCCGGCTTCGTCAGTCTGACGCGGACGGCCGACGAGCTCTCCGTGGTCTGCCTGCAGGACCGCATCCCCGCGGACGTGCGCCGCGACCTCGACTGGCGCTGCCTCGCCCTCGCTGGGCCGTTCGCCTTCGGGGAAGCCGGCATCGTCGCGTCGGTGGTCGGGCCGGTCTCTGCCCACGGGCTCGGCGTGTTCGTGGCGTCGACCTTCGACGGCGACCACCTGCTCGTGAAGGCGGCGGACTTCGCCGCGGCGTGCGGCCTCCTCGCGGCGGCCGGGCACCGGATCGATCCGGCCGAGGCGGGAGAAGGGGAGGGACGGGCGTGAACGGACGAGCGGACGACGTGGCGGAGCCGGTCCGGCGGCAGCTCGACGCCTACAATCGGCGCGACATCGACGATTTCATGCGCTGGTGGGCCGACGACGCCCGCTGCTTCGCCTTTCCCGACACGCCGCTCGCCGAGGGCGCCGCGGCGATCAGGGCGCGCCACGTCGAGCGGTTTCGCGAACCCGACCTCCACGGCCGGCTGCTGTCGCGCGTGGTGGTCGGAAATCTCGTGGTCGACCACGAGACCGTCACCCGCAACTTTCCCGACGGACGCGGCGAGGTCGAGGTGGTCTGCCTCTACGAGGTGTCGGGCGGTCTGATCGTGCGGGCGTGGTTCCGGATGGGCGAACGCCGCCTCGACGCCGCGGCGGCCGGCTGACGGAGCCCGGCCGCGCCCTGCCGCGGCGACCTTCGGCGCACTTCGCCCGGTGCGGCGGCCCGTGCTAAGCAGGGCGGGTGGCGCGGACGGAGGCAGGCGTGGTGGATCTCACGGCAAGGCGCAACCGCGGCAGGCTGGTCGCGGTCGATCTCGACGAGGCCTCGATCGGCCGTTCGTCGAGCGAGGTGGAGCACGAGCGCCGCGTCGCGATCTACGACCTGATCGAGGAGAACACCTTCGAGCCCGCCGGCCGCGACGAGCGCGAATTCCGCCTGCGCCTCTCGATCGTCGACCGCAAGCTGGTGCTCGAGGTGACGACGCCCGACGGCGGGCCGGTCGTCACCCACGTCCTGTCGCTGACGCCGTTCCGGCGGGTCGTGAAGGACTATTTCATGATCTGCGACAGCTACTACCAGGCGATCCGCACCGCCAGTCCGAGCCAGATCGAGGCGATCGACATGGGCCGCCGCGGCCTGCACAACGAGGGCGCGCGCCTGCTGATCGAGCGGCTCGACGGCAAGGTGTCGGTGGACGTCGACACCGCGCGCCGCCTGTTCACGCTGCTCAGCGTCCTCCATTGGAAGGGGTGAGCGCCGTGAGCGAGGCGAAGCGGCCCGGCGCGGTCCTGTTCGCCTGCTCCTTCAACGCCGTACGCTCGCCGATGGCCGCGGCGATCGCCCGGCACCTCTTCCCGGGCACGGTCTACGTCGCCTCGGCCGGGGTGCGCCGGGGCGAGCCGGATCCCTTCGCCGTCGCCGTGATGGAGGAGATCGGCCTCGACATCCGCCGCCACAAGCCGCACACCTTCGAGGATCTCGAGGACACCTCCTTCGACCTCGTCGTCAGCCTCGCGCCGGAGGCCCACCACAAGGCGCTCGAGCTGACCCGCTACTATTCCCTCGACGCCGAATACTGGCCGACGGCGGATCCGACGCTGACGACCGGCTCGCGCGACCAGATCCTCGACGCCTACCGCGCCGTCCGCGACGGCCTCGAGCGGCGCATCAAGCAGCGGCTCGACTGGCGGCCGATGATCGGCCGGGCGTGAGGCCCGGCGCGAGGCGGGGATCAGTCCGGGAAGTCCTTCGGTCCGACGGCGACGACCTCGAAGCCGGCGTCGCGGTAGACGCCGATCGCCCGCGGGTCGTCGTTGGTGTCGGTGTCGAGCCGGATGGTGCCGCCCGGCCGCAGGACCGCTTCCAGCGCCCGGTGGAGCAGGTACCGTCCGACGCCGCGGCCGCGCAGGGCCGGCACGACGCCGAAATTCGCCAGCACCGCGCCCGCGCCGTCGCAGGCCTCGAACTCGCAGAGCCCGGCCGGGCCGTCCGCTCCCTCGAGCAGGAACACGCGGGTCGTCGGCGCGGCGAGGTGGGCGGCGAGCGCGGCGGGCGTCATGCGCGCGCGGTCGTCCCATTGCACCGTGTCGCCGACCGTGCGGTAGATCGCGAGGAAGGCCGCGGGCGCGATCCTCGCCTCGACCACCGTCCATTCCGCGCAGGGCAGGGGCCGGCGCGGCGGCACCGGCGGGCGGACGAGTTGCATCGAAGTGACCGTCAACCGCATCGCTCCGTCCCCTCCCTGCCGGACCGTTGCCCGGAACGCCGCTTTTCCTTGCAGGCGGCTGTTTCTTTCCGGCGCGCGATCCGCTAGTTATCCCGCCATCCTATTTCCGATCGGATCCCACACCGCATGACCAAGGAAGAAGTCCTGGAGTTTCCGGGCATCGTGACCGAACTGCTGCCGAACGCCACTTTCCGGGTGAAGCTCGAGAACGACCACGAGATCATTGCGCACACGGCCGGCCGCATGCGCAAGAACCGCATCCGCGTCCTCGCGGGCGACAAGGTCCTCGTCGAGATGACCCCCTACGACCTCACCAAGGGCCGCATCACCTATCGCTTCAAGTGATGCCGCGGCGTTTCCGGTCAGAGGGTTGAACATGGCCGACCGTCCGGTCCTGGTGCTCGCCTCCGGCAGCCCGCGCCGCCTTGCGCTGCTGGCCCAGGTCGGCATCGCGCCCGACCGGCTGATGCCCGCCGACGTCGACGAGACGCCGGGCCGCCGCGAGCTGCCGCGCACGCTGGCGCGCCGCCTCGCCCGCACCAAGGCCGAGGTCGCCCTGAGCCGCCTCGCCGGTGAGGGCGTCGCCGACGCGCTGGTGCTCGCCGCCGACACCGTGGTCGCGGTCGGCCGTCGCATCCTGCCCAAGGCCGAGACCTTCGAGGAAGCCGAGGACTGCCTCGCGCTGCTCTCCGGCCGGGCCCACCGCGTCTTCACCGCGGTCTGCCTCGCCGGCCCGCGCGGCGTCCGCGAGCGCCTCGTCGACACCCGCGTCCGCTTCAAGCGGCTGTCGCGATCCGAGATGGACGCCTATCTCGCCACCGGCGAATGGCAGGGCAAGGCCGGCGGCTACGCCATCCAGGGCTTCGCCGGCGGCTTCGTGGTCAACCTCGTCGGCTCCTACCAGTCGGTCGTCGGCCTGCCGCTCGCCGAGACGCTCGGCCTGCTCGAGGGCGCCGGCTATCCCGTCCGCGCCGGCTGGACCGGCGGCACCGCGCCGTGACCGCGGTCCCGGCCCGGCGGGCGCGCTGCCCGGTCTGCGGCAAGCCGTCCGAAGCGGCTTTCGCGCCGTTCTGCTCGCGCCGCTGCAAGGACGTCGACCTCCACCGCTGGCTCGCCGGCGGCTACGCCATCCCGGCCGTCGAATCCGACGACGACGGCGACGCCGGCGACGGCGGTTCCGACTGATACCGAGTTCGCGACGTTCCGACCCGTGGTCGGAGCGTCGTGGGCGGGACGAACCCGACCGGGCGCAGGCCGATAGGCCGAAACCTCGCAAAGTTCCGACGAGTCGGGACATTGCGTGAGAGGTACGACGGCACGTCGCGCCCCGCCACCGGGCGCGTCAACCCGCGCGACGGTCGCGGTGCCACCCTTTGCCGACGAACGCGCCGCCGCGGCTACCGCAGCATTGCAAGATGCTGATCTGACAGCGCAATTCGCGCCCGTCGCGCCCTTTTCCCCCGCCGCCGATTTTTCTCGCCGAAGCCTCTGGACAGCGTCCGCGCCGCCTTCTATAAGGCCCGTGCTTCGCCGGTGGGGACCACCAACACCCCACGGAACGCACGGCGCCCGGGTAGCTCAGTTGGTAGAGCATGCGACTGAAAATCGCAGTGTCGGTGGTTCGATTCCGCCCCCGGGCACCACTCAAGCATCCAATCAAGTCCAGAAACTTCCAAGTCACCCAGGTTTTCGCCGGGTTTTGGCGGTTTTCCCGTCCGACCGCGTCCAGGTCGGTGCGAGTGCATCCGAGGGCGTTGGGGGTATGATTCGGGGGTAGCGGCAAATACCCCCGCTCTCCGTACCCCCACCGAGGCGATGCCCCCATGGCGCTGTCCGACGCCGGGATCCGCAACGCCAAGCCCGCCGAAGCCCCCTTCAAGCTCTTCGATGGCGGCGGGCCGTTCCTGCTCGTGAACCCCGGCGGGTCGCGTCTCTGGCGATTGAAGTACCGGTTCGACCGGCGCGAGCGGCTTCTCGCGCTCGGCGCCTATCCGGCCGTCACCTTGGCGAAGGCGCGCGAGCGGCGGGACGAAGCGAAGGTCCTGCTTGCGGATGGTGTCGATCCGTCGGACGTCGGCAGTAAGAGAAGCGCGAGGCCCAACGCCTCGCCGCCGATACCTTGCGGAACATCGCCGAGGAGCAGGTCGCCAAGCTGCGGCGCGAGGGGAGGGCGCCCGCCACCCTCGCGAAGACCGAATGGCTTCCCGCGTTCGCCTTTCCGGAGATCGGCGACCGGCCGATCCGATCCATACTCCCGGCGGACGCGTTGCGCGTGCTCCGGTCGGTCGAAGCGGGGGCACTCATGAGACGGCGCGCCGTCTTCGCTCGGCCGTCGGCACCATCTTCCGCTATGCCGTGGCCACGACCCGCACCGAGAACGAGCCGACTTTCGCCCTCAAAGGGGCGCTGCCGACCCCGACGGTCCGTCACCGCGCCTCCATCACCGATCCGACGCGGCTCGGCGCCTTCCTGCGCAGCCTCGACGCTTTCGACGGTCAGCCGACCACGTCGGCCGCTTTGCGGCTGCTGCCTATCCTCTTCCCGCGCCCCGGCGCGCTCAGGGCGGCGGAATGGAGCGAGTTCGATCTCGACGCGGCCGTTTGGACTATCCCCGCGAGCCGCACCAAGATGCGGCGCGCCAATCGCGGGCCGCTTCCGGCGCAGGCCGTCTCCATCCTGCGATCTTTGAAGGCTGTCACCGGATCCAGGCGCTTGCTCTTCCCGTGTGTGCGCAGCGTCACCCGTCCTATCTCCGAGAACACTCTGAACGCCGCCCTGCGCAGGCTCGGCTACACCCCCGACGACGTCACCGCGCACGGCTTCCGCGCGACCGCCTCGTCACTCCTCAACGAAAGCGGGCTTTGGCACGCCGACGCGATCGAACGGCAGCTCGCCCATGTCGAAGGCAATGACGTTCGACGCGCCTATGCGCGTGGGGGGCATTGGGACGAGCGTGTCCCTATGATGCAGTGGTGGGCTGCTCATTTGGACGGGCTAACAGTCGATTCTACAATATCCGTGAGTGCCGGTTCCGTCATGGTCTAAGTCCGTGCCGTGCACTCAGCGGTCTTGCGGCCAAGCGCCTAGAGCCCAAAAAGGCCGAACGCCAACGATCCGATCTTCAAGGAAAGCTCGAACGACCATCGTCCTTTCGTATTGGAAGCGGAAATGAGTATGGTCTTACGAACCGGCGAAATCACATCGGTCGATGTCACAAAGAAATGAAACACTTCGGTTTTGTGTAAAATGGCAGTCAAGAAGTCCGATCTATGATCTTTTCTCTGGGCGTCGTGCACGGTGGCGGGCGTCACCATTTTTCTGCCAGCAGGTCTTTCAGGACAGAGGCGTCGAGAATGGCGTCGGCCAGGAGGCGCTTCAGCTTGGCGTTCTCGTCCTCGAGCGCCTTCAGCCGCTTCGCCTCGGAGACCTCCATGCCGCCGAACTTGGCCGTCCAGGCGTGGAACGTCGCCGTGCCGATGCCGTGGCGGCGGCAGATCCCTGCCGTCTTGCCGCCCGCCTCCTGCTCACGCAACACGCCGATGATCCGCTCTTCCGAGAACCTCGATCGCTTCATGGTCCGGTCCTCTCGATCGGACGGACTCCAACGTCAGATGGACCGAAATACGGGGCTCACGGCAGCGGGTCGGGAGCGGCATATTTGTGAAGGCCATCCTGAGCCTCGTCTCGATAGTTTTCGATTTCGGGATCGGCTTCAGAGCGACATGCGCGACGCAACCTTACGCTTCGGCAAGGGTTGATAATTTCCGGCTCGAACCTCCGTTGAATTGTCCGAAAGGGGGCGGCGGAGCGGGTGGGGACATGGAAGATCGCGTCCCCGCCTAACGCGTATCGAAATCTCGTCGCTTCGAGCGTTCGCCGCAGCGCGGCATGTTCGCCTTGACAGTCCAGACGCCTTCCGGCTAGCGATTTGGCTAAAAATCGTAGCTTCAGTCCGAGCGAGGTCAACATGGCCACTCCGGATATAAACATGGCCACTCCGGATAATGGAATTTCCAACGACGCTCTCGCGAGCGCGGAGCGCTCCGAAACGCTGCTCGAATGGAATGTCCCGTCGTTCCGCCGGCTCAGCCTCGCGGACGCCGAGTTCAATCCGGGGATCGGGGGCGATGGGTTTGGGAAATCCTCCTGAGCCTCGTTTGGCAGGTTCTCGATTTCGGGGTCGGCTCGCGATCGTCACGCGGAGCGCTGCCGCCCGCCGCGGCATGGGACTGATGTTCTCGGGCTCGAACCTGCCTTGAATCGCCCGAAGGGATCGGCGGAGCGGCTGGCAACATGGAAGATCATGTCTACGCCTGCTTCGGCCTGAACATTCGCTCGCAAATCGCATTGCCGGAAATTCAGGATGCGGCGGAGCCTGACGGCCGGCTGTCGCGCGCCGTCGTGAGGCTCGGGGAGGCCGCGCCGCGGATCGGCGGCGAAGGGGGCGCGGCCCCGCGCTTCGAAGTTTCCGATTTCGGCGTGATCTTCTCCGTTCCCGACGTCGCGCAATATCACGTCGCCAACGGCAACGAGATCGTGGTGACGCCGGCGCCGGGTGCGGCGATGCGCGACGTCCGCCTCTACCTGCTCGGCTCGGCATTCGGGCTTCTTTGTCATCAGCGCGGTCTGATGCCGCTGCACGCCAATGCGATCGTGATGGACGGCGAGGCGGTCGCGTTCGCCGGGACCAGCGGCGCGGGCAAATCCACGCTTGCCGCCTATTTCCAGCGCAGCGGCCAGCAACTGCTGTGCGACGACATCTGCGTGCTCAGCTTCGACGCGGACGGCCGGCCGCTCGCCTGGCCCGGCCCGCCGAGCCTCAAACTATGGGCGGATGCGGCGAGCGCGTTCGGTCATGACGGCGATCGGCTCGAACGCGTCGGCGCGCGCTGGGACAAATTTCACGTGCCGTTTTCGCGCGACATCGGCTCCGCGCCGTTCCCCTTGCGGCGGCTCTATATCCTGGGAAAGCAGGAGGCGGAAGCGGCGGAGTTCGTCCGGCTACGCGGCGCGAGCGCGATCGAGGCGATCGCCGCGCAGACCTATCGCAGCCCGTTCATCGGGCCTATGGGGCTGCGGACGCGGCATTTGCGGCAGAGCATCGCGCTGGCCAAGGGGGCGGAGGTCTATGTCGCGCCGCGCGAATGGGGCTTCGATGTGTTCGAGCGCGAAGCCGATCGGTTGCTGCGTCACGCGGCGCTGCCGCGGACCGGCGCCGAACCGGTTTCGACGGCGCCGTGACCGACCGTTCAAGAGGAGTAACGCGTGTCTGACAGGGCAGCACTTTCCACAACCGACATCGTGCGCCGCGCACCCTTCGTCATCGAGACCGAACTCGACGGCGAGATCATCGTGCTGCATCCCGACACGGGTGAGTGCTACGCGCTCGACGCGATCGCGACGCGGATCTGGACGGCGCTCGCCGAGCCCGGCAGCGTGAGCAGCATCTGTTCGGCGCTGGTCGCGCGCTATGACGTCGACCGCGCGACCTGCGAAGCGCAGGTGCTCGCGCTGCTCGAGCAGTTGCGCGGCGAAGGTGTGATCCAGCGCAGCGCGACGCTCGCGACATGACGATTTCGCCGGCGTCGTTGCTCGCGGGCGCCGAGCCGCCGGCATCGGGCACGGGGGCGAGCGCGGAAAGCAAGCCCGACTATCAGCTGAATGCCGTGCAATGGGCGGTGTTCACGGCCTTGCTAGCCGCGCCGGCGCGGGACAACGCAAGGCTGCGCGCCTTTCTGGCGTCGCATGGCGAGGCACCGGTCGCCGAGCCGTGGACGGCCGACGCCGAGGTTCGCGATTTCTCTTGCGGCGTTGCGTTGCTCGACGAAGCGCTGCGGCGCGACGCGGCGAAGCCGGCCACGCGGCACGACGATTCCCGGCGGGACGAACGCGTGCGCGGCACCTTCGTCGTGCTGCACGAGCGGCGCGTCGTCGCCTATTTCACCCAGCGTATCAGCTTCGTTCGACGCGCCGGGGCGGAGGCGGGTGCGGGAACCGAGGCCAAAGCCGATACCATTCCGCTCATCCAGCTCCAACGGCTCGCGGTGGATCGTTCGGCGCAGCGCCGGGGGTTCGGATCGGCGCTGCTGCGCCAGGCGGTGCTTCGCGCGGCGTCGCTCGCGGGGCACTGCGGCGCGCCCGCGCTGTGGGTCCCGGTGCTGTCGGCCGAGACGCGGCGCTTCTATCTCGATCGCGGCTTGCAGCCGTTGCCGGCGATCCTCGATTCGACGGGCGTCCTGCTGACCTTCGACACCCTCCGAAAAGCATCGGCGGGCGGCGCGATCGCGGAAGATCCCGGGGCACGCGCAGTCGCTTCCATTCCAGGAGACCGATGATGGCGATTGCCGGATCCTGCCTGCTCGACGGCGATTGGCGCGCTCCGCCGGACATCGAGCGTTCGCTGGCGGCGATGACGCTGGGCGCGGGGTCGACGCGGTCGCGCGCGCGCACGCATCGCGTCGGTGCCGCTGTCTTCGGGCAGTGCGACCACGGCCTGGTTTCGGCGCGGATCGCCGACGGGCGCTCGATCCTCGCGGCGCTCGACGGCCGGCTGGACAATCGCGGCGAGTTGCTGAGCCTGCTGCGCGAGGATGGCGTCTCGCCTTCGGCCAATGACTGCGACATCGTGCTTTCGGCCTATGCGCGCTGGGGCGAGGATTTTCCCGACCGGCTGATCGGCGATTTCGCCTGCGCGATCTGGGACGCTTCGGCACGGTCGCTGCTGCTGGCGCGCGACGCGATCGGGGCGCGGCCCCTGTTCTACTGGCACGATCGCGACGGCCTGTTCTTCGCCACCGAGCCGCGCGGATTGTTCGCGCAGCCGGCGATCCCGAAGACCATCGACGCGGAATGGGTGGCACGCTCGCTTGCGGCAGTGCCGCAGAAGCCGGGCGCCGGCTTCTACCGCGGCATCGCGCGCGTGATGCAGGGCCATGCCATGCGCGTGGCGGGCGGGAGCGGCGGCGGGATACAGAGCGGGACCGGGGGCCTGCTGCAAAGGCGGCACTGGCGGCCGGAAACGCTCGCCCCGATCCGCTTTGCGCGCGACGCGGATTATGCCGACGGGTTGCGCTCGATGCTCGATACGGCGGTGCGCGATCGCATCGCCGGGCACGCGGCGGTGGGCGGGCATTTGAGCGCCGGGCTCGACAGCGCAAGCGTGACCGCGTCCGCGGCGCGCCAGTTGCACGCGCGAGGTCTGCGCCTTACCGCCTTCACCGCCACGCCGGGGAGCGAGATCGATCCGGCGGATTATCCCGGGCGGCTGGTCGACGAAGGGCCGCTCGCCGCGCTGACGGCCGCGGCGTTTCCCAATATCGATCATGTCTGCGTGTCCACACTGGCGAGCCCGCTGTTCGATGCGGTCGATCGCGCCAACTTCGCCGTGGATGAGCCGGTATGGGCGCCGATCAATCACATCTGGGCCGATGCGATCAGCGACGAGGCGCGCCGGCGCGGCTTGGGCGTGCTGTTGATCGGCCAGGCGGGCAATGTGACGATCAGCTACGATGGCAATGGCTGGTTGGTCGATCTATGTCGCCAGCGGCGCTGGGGTGAAGCGTTCCGCCAGCTTCGTGCGTTGGCGGCTCGCGGCGCGAACTGGCCGAGCCTGATCAATCGCTATCTGATCGCGCAGCTTCCGACCCCGGTGCGCGCGCGGCTACGGGCGCTGATGGGTAGGCCGGAGCTGGCGCTGCGCGAGATGTCGCTGATCCGGCCGGAATTCGCGGCGCGGCTGCACGTTGTCGAAGAGGCGCGGGATCTCGCCGGCGATGTGAACAATCTCGACCGCGGCGATACCGATCTGCGCGTCTTGATGCTCCAGACATTCGACTTGGCGATGTTCGGGCGTGCGGCCAAGCGCCGGTTCGGCATCGAATTGCTCGATCCCACCGCGGACCGCCGGCTCGTCGAATATTGCCTCGCCATTCCCCAGGAGCAATTCCTGCGCGACGGCGAGCAGCGTGCGCTGATTCGGCGCGCGATGAGCGGCGTGCTGCCGCCCGCCGTGCTCAACGAACCGCGCCGTGCGTTGCAGGCGGCGGATTGGCATGTCGCGATGGGCGCCGCGCGCGACGAGATCGCGCGCGAGATCGAACGGCTCGCGCACAGCCCGCTGGCGAGCGAAGCACTCGACCTGCCGCGCATGCGGCGCATGCTGGCGGACTGGCCGACCGGTGGCTGGGGCAGCCGGGCGGTGCGGTATCCCTATGCGATCGGGCTGGCGCGCGGCCTTGCCGTCGGCCGCTTCATTCGGCAGGTCGAGGGCGGCAACGCGTGAGCCCAGGGCGATCGTCTCGCGCCAGAACCCCGCTGCGTCGGCCACCTTGAGCCTGAGCATTTCGCGCGCCTCGGCCGGAGGGGCGATGGCGATCCCAAGCCGCTCGAGAATGCGCGCCGCCTTCCGCACCCGACCGGCATTGGATTGTGCCAGTTCGCCGCCGCCGACGAACACGCTATCGTCCAGCCCGACGCAGACGTTGCCACTGCCGCGAGCCCGGTCTCTCATCCAGCTGACACCAGAGTCCGCGGGTGACTTCGACGCCGGTGCGCCGGGTGAGCGACGGTCGATCGGCTGAGCTGGTCGGGGTTGCGCAGCCGATCGTCCGTCGGGGTAGAGGTCGAAGCGAACGGCCTCGGCGACGGGTGGCCGAGGGCGGAATGCGGGCGGTGATCGTTGTCGTCGACGATCCGACGGGCGACTGCCGAACGGGCATGGTGGAGATCTCGGAACAGGGTCTCGTCGAGGAGTTCGTTCCGCATACGGCCGTTGAACGCTTCGCGGATGCCGTTCTGCATCGGCCGTCCGGGAGCGATGCAATGCCACTCGACGCCGACCTGCTTCGCCCAGACCAGGATGGCATTCGAGGTGAACTCCGTTCCATTGTCGCTGACGATGTCGTGCTCGCGCTAGACATGGGCGACGGCTTCCCGAACGGTGGCGGGCGTCACCATTTTTCTGCCAGCAGGTCTTTCAGGACAGAGGCGTCGAGAATGGCGTCGGCCAGGAGGCGCTTCAGCTTGGCGTTCTCGTCCTCGAGCGCCTTCAGCCGCTTCGCCTCGGAGACCTCCATGCCGCCGAACTTCGCCTTCCAGGCGTAGAACGTCGCAGTGCCGATGCCGTGGCGGTGGCAGACCTCCGCCGTCTTGCCGCCCGCCTCCTGCTCGCGCAACACGCCGATGATCCGCTCTTCCTTGACCCTCGATCGCGTCATGGTCCGGTCCTCTCGATCGGACGAACCTAGCGTCAGATGGACCGAAATGCGGGGGTCACAGCAGTTGCGATCGTTCCCGTGTCCCACTGGAGCCACTCTCGGCATGATCGGGAAGCGGCGACGAACGAGATAGCCGATCCGGTCGATTTCGGGCATGGTAGGCCTAGAGTCGGCTCCGACGCGACAGGCTGTCGCACCATAGGGTGACTCGCACATGCGGGAGAATGTGCGCGCGCCCCAAGTCGCCCACACGGCATCGCCCCGGAGTGGGGGTATGTTTGGGGGGACTGCTGAAATCGACTTCGTAGTTGGTGTTGTATTCCAGTTTCTTGGCGTGCTTGTTCGACGCCGCCCCGGCGCCACTCAAGCCCTTGAAATCGCAAACCGTTTCAGCCCCTCGCCGAGGGTCGTCGCCGCGGTTCGGCCCTCGTCGACCGGGCGGCACGGGCGGTCGTTCGCCTTGCCGTCGGCGGTGGCGCGCGGTGCGCGGCGCTGCCATGACCCAGGCGGGCGATTGCCGCGAGCGGTGAGGGCGCGGGCGGGTGTTCCCGGACCGCACCGCGTCTGGTAGCATCTCTAAGACCCGTCGATCGCGGCCCGTCGCCTTCCCAATCACCGATCCCGTCGAACACCGACGCCACCGGCCACGCCGCGCGGCGCACGGCCGCTTGGAGGTTGCCTTGGACGCTCCCGAAGCCACCCGAACTCTCTTGACCGAGCGCTTCGACCGCGCGCTCGCCTATGCGAGCGCGCTCCACCGCAGACAGACGCGCAAGGGCTCGGACGTGCCCTACGTCTCCCACCTCCTCGCCGTCGCCGCGATCGTGATCGAGAACGGTGGCGACGAGGATCAGGCCGTCGGGGCGCTGCTGCACGACGCGGCCGAGGACCAGGGCGGCGAACCCCGCCTGCGCGAAATCGAGGCGCTGTTCGGACCCGCGGTCGCGCGGATCGTCGCCGACTGCACCGATTCGTGGGTCGAGCCCAAGCCCGACTGGAAGACCCGCAAGGTCGCCTATCTCGCCGCGCTCCCGGGCAAGCCGGCGGCCTCGCTGCTGGTCAGCCTCGCCGACAAGACCCACAACGCCCGTGCCATCGCCTTCGACCGCGGCATCGTCGGCGACGCCGTGTGGGAGCGGTTCACCGGCGGCCACGAGGGGAGCCTCTGGTACTACCGCAGCCTCGCGGCCGTGTTCGCGACCGCGCTGCCGGGACCGCTCGCGGACGAGTTGGGCCGGATCGTGGCGGGGCTGGCGTGACGTGATCGGTCCGGGCACCGTCCGTTTCCCGGCGCTCGCCGTAGACGCCGCGGGGATGAGGGAAGGTGCGTAGAGGGCGTCGCGGCGGCCCGAACCGGATCGGATCTCCTTAGTCTACAAAAATTATAGAATTCCATCGCTGTCACCGCGCGCCGCTCCCCGCTTCAATGGCGGCACTTCGGAGCGATCGCCGCCGCCGCCGGTCCCGGATCGGCAGGCCGCCTCGCTTCCCGCCTCCGAACGGACGGCGGAACGACGGGATGGATGGTGATGACGAAATATGAACGTGACGGGGCAGGGGCCGGTTTCGTCGAGAGGCTCATCGCGACGGCGTCGCCGAATGCCGATCGACCGGCGCTGATCCACGACCACTTCGGACGCCGGGTGCTCCGGCGCTGGCGGGACGTGGTGGCCGAGATCGACCGGCTGTCGGCCGGACTGGCGGCGCTCGGCGTCGGCGCCGGGCGCACCGTGGCCGTCGGCGGCGAGGTGTCGGCCGATCTGCTGCTGGTCGCCGCGGCGGCGCGAGCCGCCGGTGCGCGGCTGGTCGCGGTGCCGGTGGCGCCGACCGTGGTCGACCTCGGCGCCCTGCCGACCGACGGCGCCCTCGCCGCCGCGATCGTCCAGGGCCGCGACGCGCTCGAGACCTGGCTCGCCGACGATCGCCCGGCGCTGGCGGTCCCGATCGTGTTCGACCACGCCACGCCGGAACGGCGCTCGCCCGACGAGCGGATCGTCGTCGTCGAGGCGCTGCGCCGTCTGGCGCCGGCCCGCGGCTGGGCCGACGGGTTGCGCGGCGGATCGCGCGCGGCACCCGGCGGATCCACGTGGCTCGAGGAGACTGTCGTCTCCGGCCCGGTCCTCGAGCGCGTCCTCGAGGCCTGGATCGGCGGTGCCCCGGTGCTAGCGCTGCCGGAGCGGGTCGGATCGGCGCTCCGCGACCGCACGGCCGCGGCGCCGACGCGCTGGATCGCCACCGCCGACGCGCTGGACCGCGCGGCCGCGGCGATCGCGAACCGGCTGCCCGACGCGGGGCTCGGTGCCCGTCTGCTCCGCCCGGTGCTCGTCGGCGGCCGTTCGCCGCTCGCAGTCGGGCTGCGCGCTCTGGTGCGCACTCGGCTCGGCCTCGCCTCGCTCGGCGAGATCGAACTCGTCGCCGGCGCGCCGGCACCGGCCACGCTTTCGCTCTTCGGTGCGCTCGGCGTCGACGTCGCCGACTTCGTGCCGCGCACGCCGCCGGAGCGCGAGGCGGAGCGGCCGTTCTCCGACTTCACCCTGGCGCCGGGCTATCCGCTGTGACCGGCCCGCTGCTCTCCGTGCGCGACGTCTCGCTGTCCTTCAAGGGCATCAAGGCGCTGACCGCGCTCTCCTTCGACGTCGCCGAGGGCGAGATCTGCTCGCTGATCGGCCCCAACGGGGCCGGCAAGAGCTCGCTGCTCAACGTGCTGAACGGCGTCTACCGGGCCGACGCCGGCGAGATCGTCTTCGCCGGCGAGCGGTTCGATCGCCCGACCCCGATCGAGGCGGCACGGCGCGGCATCGGGCGCACCTTCCAGAACAACGCCTTGTTCAAGCGCCTGACCGTGCTCGACAACGTTCTCGCCGGCCTCTCCCGCACCGCGCGCGCCGGCCTGTTCGACCATGTCTTCCGCACCGGCCGGGCGCGGCGCGAGGCCGCGGCGTTCCGCGACCTCGCCGAGACCGCGATCGCCTTCGTCGACCTGCAGGGCCACCGCGACGCCCTGGTCGGGCAACTGCCCTACGGCGTGCAGAAGCGCGTCGAACTCGCCCGCGCGCTGGTGTCCGAGCCGCGCCTCCTGCTGCTCGACGAGCCGATGGCGGGGATGAACCACGACGAGAAGGCGGAGATCGCGCGCCTGATCGTCGACGTCAACGCCGAGCTCGGCACCACGGTCGTGCTGATCGAGCACGACATCGGCGTCGTGATGGGGCTGTCCGACCACGTGGTCGTGCTCGACTACGGCCGCAAGGTCGGCGACGGCCGGCCCGAGGACGTGCGCGAGAACCCCGACGTCGTCGCCGCCTATCTCGGCACCCGGCACTGAGGCGAACATGGCCTTCTTCATCGAAACCCTGGTCGGCGGACTGCTCGCCGGCGTGATGTACTCGCTCGTCGCGATCGGCTTCGTGCTGATCTACAAGGCGTCCGGCGTCTTCAATTTCGCGCAGGGCTCGATGGTGCTCTTCGCGGCGCTGACCTTCGTCACGCTGCGGGAGGCCGAATGGGGCTTCGTGCCGGCCCTCCTCGTCACGCTGGCGGTGGTGGTGGCCGGTGCCGTCGCGATCGAGCGCTTCGTCCTGCGCGCCCTCGTCGCCCAATCCGACCTGACGCTGTTCATGGCGACGCTCGGCCTCTCCTTCGTGATCGAGGGCCTCGCCCAGATCCTGATGGGCGCCAGCGTCCACGAACTCGACCTCGGCGTCGACGACCTGCCGATCGAATTCGGTCCGGTGCTGGTCAGCCGGTTCGACCTCGTCGCCGCGGCGACCGCGGGCACGCTGGTCGTCGGCCTGTCGCTGTTCTTCAACTTCACCCGCACCGGCATCTCGCTGCGCGCCATCGCCGACGACCCGCTCGCGGCCCAGTCGATCGGCATCCGCCTGCAGCGGCTGTGGCGGATCGTCTGGGGTGTCGCCGGCGTGGTCGCGCTCGTCGCGGGCCTGCTCTGGGGTGCGCGCCAGGGCGTGCAGTTCTCGCTGACGCTGGTGGTGCTCAAGGCCCTGCCGGTGCTGGTCGTCGGCGGCTTCACCTCGATCGCCGGGGCGATCGTCGGCGGGCTCCTGATCGGCGCGACCGAGAGCCTTGCCGAGATCTACGTCGGCGACCTCCTCGGCGGCTCGGTCTCGACCTGGTTCGCCTACGTCGTCGCGCTCGGCTTCCTCCTCGTCCGCCCCGCCGGCCTGTTCGGCGAACGTGCCATCGAACGCGTGTGATCCCGATGTCGAGCCTCGCCGCCGCCGTTTCCGTGCCCGCACCCGTGCTGCTGCCGCTGCACCGCACCTCGACCGGTCTCGTCACCGGCCTCGGCCTGCTCGCCGTCGCGGTCCTCGCCGGCCTCGCCGTCGACGACTACTGGTTCAACGCGATCCTGATCCCGTTCCTGATCATGGCGCTCGCCGGTCTCGGCCTCAATCTCCTAACCGGCTATGCCGGCCAGGCCTCGCTCGGCACCGGCGCCTTCATGGCGGTCGGCGCCTACGCGACCTACAACCTCCTGCTCCGCCTGCCGGGTCTGCCGCTGCCGTTCGCGCTGGTCGGCGGCGGCCTGTTCGCGGCGGCGGCGGGCGTGCTGTTCGGGCTGCCGAGCCTTCGGATCAAGGGCTTCTACCTCACCGCCTCGACGCTGGCGGCGCAGTTCCTGTTGCCCTGGGCGTTCAACCAGTACGGCTGGTTCTCCAACTACACCACGTCGGGCTCGATCTCGGCGCCTCGGCTGGAATTCGCCGGGCTCGACCTCTCGACGCCGCAGGGCCGCTACTTCGTGACGCTCGCCGCGGTGGCGGTGCTGACGTGGCTCTCGATCAACCTCGTCCGCTCGCAGGCCGGGCTCGCCTTCATGGCGGTCCGCGACATGGACACCGCCGCCGCGGTCGCCGGCGTGCCGATCGCCCGCACCAAGCTGACGGCCTTCGCGGTGTCGTCCTTCGTGATCGGCGTCGCCGGGGCGCTCTGGGCCTTCGCCTATCTCGGCACGGTCGACAGCCGCTCCTTCGACCTCGACCGCTCCTTCACCGTGCTCTTCATCGTCATCATCGGTGGCATGGGCTCGATCGCCGGCGCCTTCGTCGGCTCCGCCTTCGTGATCCTGCTGCCGATCCTGATCAGCAACGTCGCCACGACCTTCTTCGCCGGCGCGGTCGACGCAGGTCAACTGGAGAATCTCCAGAAGATCCTGTTCGGCGCGCTGATCGTCGTCCTCTTGATCAAGGAGCCGGCGGGGCTCGCCGCGCTCTTCGCCAAGTTCCGCCGCCGCCTCGCCACTTGGCCGCTCCGGCCCTGACGAGCGACCGGAAACCGCCGCCGGACGCGTCCCTCGGGACCGCGCCGGCCCCTGATCCGAACCCACGCGCTGCTTTGGGGGGTACACCCATGCCGACACGTCCGAATCGATCGTTCCGATCCGTCCTCGCCGCCGCCGTCCTCGCCCTTGCGGCCACGGTCGCGGCCGCTCCGGCCACGCACGCCGAGGAGGCGAAGCAGCAGTATTTCCCGCTCGCCACCTTCCGCGTCGGCGCCTACGCCTCGTCCGGCATCCCGGTCTGGGCGGGCACGATCGACTACTTCCGCTACATCAACGAGGTCGAAGGCGGCATCAACGGCGTCAAGCTGTTCTGGGACGAGTGCGAGACCGAGTGGGAGGTCGAGAAGGGCGTCGAGTGCTACGAGCGCGTCAAGGCCGGCCGCGACGGCTCGCCGGTGCCGCTGTTCCTGCCGCACGGCGACCCGATCTCAAAGGCGCTGACCGAGAAGTCGGTCGCCGACAAGATCCCGCTGGTGACCACCGGCTACGGCCGCACCGAGGCGATCGATGGCCGCGTCTTCCCGTATTCCTTCACGGTGCTGTTCAGCTTCTGGTCGGAAGCCTCGTCGGTGGTGAACTACATCGCCGAGATCGAGGGCGGCAAGGACAAGCTGAAGGGCCTCAAGATCGCGACGGTCTACCACGACAGCCCCTACGGCAAGGAGACCCAGACCCCGCTCGCCTTCCTCGCCGAGAAATACGGCTTCGAGGACATCCAGATCCCGGTGCCGCACCCGGGCAACGAACAGTCGGCGCAGTGGGCCAAGATCCGCCAGCTGAAGCCGGACTACGTCTTCCTGCGCGGCTGGGGCGTGATGACGCCGGTCGCCATCAAGACCGCCGCCAAGACGGGCTTCCCGGTCGACCACGTCATCGGCGGCATCTGGTCCGGGTCCGAGGAGGACGTGCGGCCGGCCGGCGCGGTCGGCAAGGGCTACAAGGCGATCACGCCGTTCCCGGCCGGCGCCGACTTCGAGATCCTGAAGAAGATCAAGGCCGAGATCCTCGACAAGGGCCTGTCGGACCTGAAGGACCCGAAGAGCTTCGGGTCGGTCTACTACAACTCCGGCGTCATCGAGGCGATCATCGCCGTCGAGGCGATCCGCACCGCGCAGGGCAAGTTCGGCAACCGTCCGATCACCGGCGAGGAAGGCCAGTGGGGCCTCGAGCACCTGAAGCTCGACGACGCCCGCCTGAAGGAGATCGGTGCCGAGGGGCTCGTCCAACCGCTCGAACTCTCGATCAAGGACCACGAGGGCGGCGGCGCCGGCAAGGTCATCCAGTGGAACGGCGAGGGCTGGGACATCGTCTCGAACGGCTGGGTCAAGTCCGACCGCGACCTCCTGCTGCCGCTGATCTACGAGCGCGCCGCGGCCTACGCCAAGGAGAAGGGCATCACCCCGCGCAGCTCCGACAGCGCCGCCAACTGAACCGGACATCGACAGCGGGGCGGCCGCGCCGGCCGCCCCGGACCACGCTCGCGGGAGTATCCTCGCCATGTCGGCCGATGCCGAACCCATTCTCGCCGTCGAGGCCGTCGAGGCGGTCTACGGCGGTGTCGTCCTCGCCCTGCGCGGTGTCGGGCTCACGGTCCGTGCCGGCGGGATCTCGGCCCTGCTCGGGGCCAACGGCGCCGGCAAGAGCACGACGCTGAAGGCGATCTCGGGGCTGATCCGCTCCGAGCGCGGCCGCGTCACCGCCGGGCGGATCCGCTGGCGGGGCACCGACATCGTCGACGCCGACCCGTCACGGCTGGTCGCCGAGGGGTTGGTGCAGGTGCTGGAAGGCCGCCACGTCTTCCCGCAGCTCACCGTCGAGCAGAACCTCGTCTCCGGCGCCTACGTCCGCGGTGCCGCCAGTGCGGAGATCGCCGAGGATCTCGAGCGCATCTACGCCTGGTTTCCGCGCCTGAAGGTCCGCCGTGCCGCCAAGGCCGGCTACACCTCCGGCGGCGAGCAGCAGATGGTCGCGATCGGTCGGGCGCTGATGACGCGGCCGAAGCTGGTGCTGCTCGACGAGCCGTCTATGGGTCTCGCGC
Source organism: Oharaeibacter diazotrophicus (assembly GCF_004362745.1). Lineage (NCBI taxonomy): Bacteria > Pseudomonadati > Pseudomonadota > Alphaproteobacteria > Hyphomicrobiales > Pleomorphomonadaceae > Oharaeibacter > Oharaeibacter diazotrophicus. The sequence goes on from NZ_SNXY01000007.1 coordinate 422,208, forward strand.
CGATCATCGTCGAGGAGATCTTCGAGATCGTCCGGCAGCTGAACCGCGAAGCCGGCGTCAGCTTCCTGCTCGCCGAGCAGAACGCCCATCTCGCCCTGCGCTACGCCGACCACGCCCATCTGCTCGAAAACGGCCGCGTCGTCGCCGAAGGCCCTGCCGCCGACCTCGCCGGCCGCGACGACGTTGCCGCGAGCTACCTCGGCGGCGGCGAACCGGCCGTCCGGCCGCGTCGGCGCCGTCCCGCCCCCTCCATCCAACCGGACATCGGACCATGACACGCCAGATCCGCTTCAACGCCTTCGACATGAACTGCGTCGGCCACCAGTCGCCGGGCCTGTGGACGCACCCGTCCGACCGATCGTGGACTTACAAGGACCTCGACTACTGGCAGGACCTCGCCCGCACCCTCGAACGCGGCGTCTTCGACGGCGTCTTCATCGCCGACGTCGTCGGCTACTACGACGTCTACAAGGGCTCGAACTACCACGCGATCCAGCAGGCGGCGCAGATCCCGGTCAACGACCCGCTGCAGCTCGCCGCCCCGATCGCGCTCGCCACCGAGCATCTCGGCATCGGCATCACCGCCTCGACCAGCTTCGAGCATCCCTACACCTTCGCCCGCCGTCTCTCGACCGCCGACCACCACACCAAGGGGCGCGTCGGCTGGAACATCGTGACCAGCTACCTCGAGAGCGGGGCGAAGAACATCGGCGAGGGCGGCCTCAGGCGCCACGACAACCGCTACGAGGTCGCCGCCGAATACGTCGAGGTGCTCTACAAGCTGCTCGAGGGCAGTTGGGAGGACGGCGCGGTCGTGCGCGACCGCGACAAGCGCATCTTCACCCATCCGGAGAAGGTCCACGAGATCGGGCACAAGGGACGGTTCTTCGACGTGCCGGGCTATCATCTCTGCGAACCGTCGCCGCAGCGCACCCCGGTGCTCTACCAGGCGGGCGCCTCCGGGGCCGGCAAGGACTTCGCCGCCGCCCACGCCGAGTGCGTCTTCGTCGCCGCGCCGACCAAGAGCGTCCTGAAGGCCTACGTGAAGGACATCCGCGAGCGGGCCGCCCGCGCCGGACGCGACCCGCGCAAGCTCTACATCTACACCCTCGTCACCGTGATCACCGACGAGACCGAGGCCAAGGCGCTCGCCAAGTTCGAGGACTACAAGGCCCACGTCTCCTACGACGGCGCACTGGTGTTCATGTCCGGCTGGAGCGGCATCGACTTCGGCCAGTACGCCCCGACCGACCTCGTCAGGAAGGTCGAGACCAACGCGATCGTCTCGGTGGTCGAGCACCTCGCCGGCGGCGATAAGTCCTGGACCATCGACGAACTCGCGACCTTCGGCGGCATCGGCGGGCTCGGCCCGGTGTTCGTCGGCGCGCCGGGGCGGATCGCCGACATCCTGCAGGAATGGGTCGAGGAGACCGACGTCGACGGCTTCAACATCGCCTATGCGGTGACCCCGGGCAGCTTCGAGGACGTGGTCGGCTACGTGGTGCCCGAATTGCAGCGCCGCGGCGCCTACCCGACCGCCTACCGCCCGGGCACGCTGCGCGAGAAGCTGTTCGGCGACGGTCCGCGCCTCGCCGCCCCGCATCCGGCCGCCCGCTACCGCGACATCGAGGCGGTCAAGGCCGCCGAAGCGACCGCCCGGGCCGGCGCGGCGGAGCGCATCCTCGAGACCGCCTGAACCCTGCGCCGGGACCGGGCCGCCCGGTCCCGGCGATACCACCCGCACCACCATTCCCGGAAGACGACATGACCGATAGACGCCGTGCCTGGGGCTCCGGCCCGACCGACCGCTACGAGACCCTCGCGGCCCGCTTCCGCCCGATCTTCGCGGAGATCGCCGCGGGAGCGGTCGAGCGGGAGCGCGGCCGCATCCCGCTGCACGAGCCGATCGGGCTCCTGAAGCGGGCCGGTTTCGGCGCGCTGCGCGTCTCCGAGGCCGAGGGCGGCGCCGGCGCCACCGCGCCCGAACTGTTCGCCCTGCTGATCGAACTGTCCGAGGCCGATTCCAACGTGACCCAGGCGCTCCGGGCGCATTTCGGCACCGCCGAGGACGTCGTCGGCAGCCCCGATCCCGCGTTGCGGGCGCGCAACGTCGCGCGCCTCGTCCGCGGCGAGATCTTCGGCGGCGCCTGGACCGAGGTCGGCACGGCGGTGCAGAGCGGCTTTTCCACCACCGTCCGTCCGGTGGACGGCCGGCTCGCCCTCACGGGCCGCAAGTACTACACCACCGGCTCGCTCTACGCCGATTGGATCGACGTCGGCGCCAGCGACGCCGACGGCCGCGACGTCGGCGTGATCGTGCCCGCGGGCGCGCCCGGCGTCGAGATCGTCGACGACTGGGACGGCTTCGGCCAGACCCTGACCGCCAGCGGCACCGGCATCTTCACGGGCGTATCGGTCGATCCGGCCGACGTGGTGCTCTCGGAGGAGAAGCTGCGCTACGGCGCGGCCTTCTACCAGCTCGTCCACCTCGCCACGATCGCCGGCATCGGCCGCGCGATCGCGCGCGACGTCGCCGCCGCGGTCGCCGAGCGCCGGCGCAGCTTCACCAACGCCGCCGCGGCGCGGCCGGCGGAGGACCCGCAGGTGCTCCAGGTCGTCGGCGAGATCCGCGGCCGGGCCTACTCGGCCGGGGCGATCGTGCTGAAGGCTGCCGAAGCCGTCGAACTCGCCGCGCGGACGCGCCGGGGCGGGGACATCGCCGCCGACGACGAGGCCAACCTGCTGGCCGAGCTCGAGACCGCCCAGGCGCAGAACACGGTGATCGACCTCGTCGTCGCCAGTGCCGGCCGGCTGTTCGACGCCCTCGGCGCCTCCTCGACGCGGCAGGGACTCGCGCTCGACCGCCACTGGCGCAACGCCCGCACGCTCGCCTCGCACAACCCGCGCATCTACAAGGAGCGCATCGTCGGCGACTATGCCGTCAACGGCACGCCGCCGCCCTACCAGTGGCGCATCGGCCTGCCGGGCTGACGGCGGCCGCGCCGCCGTCGCCGCGTCAGGTCAGCGGCGTGACGATGGCGGCGCGGTAGGCCGGGCGGTCGCGGAGTGCGGCGTACCAGCGTTCGAGGCCGGGCATCGGCGGCCGCTCGACGGGCATCTCGAACCAGGCGTAGGCGTAGGCCCCGAGCGGGATGTCGCCCATGGAGAAGTCGTCGCCGCCGAGGTGGCGGCTGCCGGCGAGTTCGGCGTCGACCATGGCGAGCAGGCGGGAGACCTCGGCCGTTGTGGCGGCGATGGCGGCGCCGTCGCGCTTCTCGGGCGGCGTGCGCACCAGTCCCCAGAACACGGTGCGGAACACCGGGGCCAGCGTCGTCGAGCACCAGTCCATCCAACGATCGCCGCGGGCGCGGGTCGCCGGATCGGTCGGGTAGAGCCGGCCGGACGAATGGACGGCGGCGAGATAGCGGACGATGGCGTTGGATTCCCACAGGACGAGGTCGCCGTCCCGCAGCACCGGCACCAGCCCGTTCGGATTCATCGCCCGGAACGCCGGGGTGTCGACGACGCCGTGGGCGCCGCCGGCCTCGACGTGCTCGAACGGCAGCCCGATTTCGGCGAGGCACCACAGCACCTTCTTGACGTTGGTCGAGTTGGCGCGTCCCCAGAGTGTCGGCATGGTCGGTCTCTCCCCGAGGCCGGTCGAGGTGCCGGCGCGGGGCAACCTAGCGCGCCGACGCGCGCGCGGCGCCTCACGGGTCGGTGAACTCGCGCCGGCGGCTGCGGGCGGGTTCAGCCGCGGGCGAACAGACGGTCCAGCACCCGTGCCTCGATCGTGCCGAACTCGGCGGTGCCGCGCTGGCGCGGGCGGGGCAGGGGCACCGCGACGTCCAGCGCGACGCGGCCGCCGTCGATCAGCACGATCCGGTCGGCCAGCGCCACCGCCTCCGAGACGTCGTGGGTGACGAGCACGGCGGTGAAGCCCTGGTGGCGCCAGACCCGTTCGACGAAGCTCTGCATCTCGATGCGCGTCAGCGCGTCGAGCGCACCGAGCGGCTCGTCGAGGGCCAAGAGCCGCGGGTGGGCGACCAGGGCACGGGCGAGGGCGACGCGCTGGCGCTGGCCGCCGGACAGCACCGACGGCCACTCGCCGGCCCGGTCGGCGAGGCCGACCTCGGCGAGCGCCTCGCCGGCGAGACCGAGCCGCCGTTCGCGCGGCACCTTCCGGCTAGCGCCGAGCGCGACGTTCTCGGCTACGCGCGCCCACGGCAGCAGGCGCGGCTCCTGGAAGACGAAGCGGGCGACGTCGCCGCCGGCGCGCGCCACCGGGGCGCCGGCGATGCGCACCGAGCCGGCGTCGGCGCTCTCCAACCCGAGCAGGACCCGCAGGAGGGTCGACTTCCCGCAGCCGGACCGTCCGACGACGGCGACGAATTCGCCGGGCCGGAAAGAGAGGTCGATGCCGTCGAGCACGGTCTTGTCGCCGAAGCGCTTGACGAGGCCGGAGATCTCGACGGCCGCGCCGGCGGCGGTGCCGGCCGGCGCGGCGACCGTGGTGCGGGCGGCGGACGACGCCGACGCGCGGCCGGTGCGGGGAAGCGTTGCGGTGAGGGCCTGCGGCAAGGGTGCGCTCCTCGTTTCGGATGGGGGGACGGTCAGCGGTAGGCCGGGTTCCAGGCGAGCGTCGAGCGCTCGAGCAGGCGGGCGACGGCGTCGGCGAGCTTGCCGAGCACGGCGTAGATCAGGATGGCCAGCACCACGATCTGCAGCTGCATGAATTCGCGGGCCTGCATCGCCATGTAGCCGAGGCCCGACGACGCGGAGATCGTTTCGGCCACGATCAGCGTCAGCCACATGATGCCGAGGGCGTAGCGCACGCCGACCAGCACCGACGGCAGCGCGCCCGGCAGCACCACGCGCCGGAACATCTCGGCCCGGGTGAAGCCGTAGACGTCGGCCATCTCGATCAGCTGGCGGTCGACCGAGCGGATGCCGTGCAGGGTGTTGGCGTAGACGGGGAAGAACACGCCGAGGGCGACCAGGAACAGCTTGGCCTGCTCGCCGATGCCGAACCAGACGATCACCAGCGGGATCAGGGCGAGATGGGGGATGTTGCGCACCATCTGAACCGTGGTGTCGGTGGCGGTTTCGGCGCGGCGCGACAGTCCGTTGGCGAGGCCGAGGCCGAAGCCGACCGCGCCGCCGATCGCAAAGCCCGAGATCGCCCGCCACAGGCTGACCCAGACGTGGTGGACGAGCTCGCCGTTGCCGGCGAGCTCGACGAAGGCCGTGAACACGTCCGAGGGCGCGGGCAGCACGGTGCGGGCGACGAAGCCGGTCGACACCGCCGCCTGCCACAGCGCGAGGACGGCGGCGGGCAGCAGGTAGGGGACGATCGCGGTTCGGATACGGTCGGTCACGGCGGGCTCCGACGTGTGGTGTCCGAGAGGGGCGGGCGGGCCGGTGTCGCGGCCCGCCGCGGTGGCGGTCAGGACTGCGGCGGCGTCCAGACGATGTCCTTCACCACGATCGGCTTCGGGATCAGGCCGAGCTCGGCGAAGCGGTCGGCGACCGCCTGCTGCGAGGCGACGATCTCGTCGGTCAGCGGCGTCACCGTGAACTCGGTGCGGTCGGCGGCGGCCTTCTGGATGTCGACCGGCACCTTGGTGACCTCCGACAGCGCCGCCGCGACGGCGTCGTGGTTGGCGTCCGCCCACTCGCCGGCCGCGGTGACCGCCGCGAGCGCCGACTTCAGCTCCTCGGAATGCTCGGCGGCGAAGGTCCGGTTGGCGAGGAAGAAGCCGTTGGTGATGCCGAGGATCTCCTTGCCGTCCGCCAGGAGGCGGGCGCCCTGCGCCTTCTCGGCCACCGCGTAGAACGGATCCCAGATGCTCCAGGCGTCGATCGCGCCGGAGGCGAAGGCCGCGGCGGCATCGGCGGGCGTCAGATAGGCCGGGGTGATGTCGGCATAGGTCAGACCCGCCTTCTCGAGCGCGGCCACGATCACGTTGTGGGCGCTGGAGCCCTTGGTGAAGCCGACGGTGCGCCCCTTCAGGTCCGCCAGCGAGCGGATCGGGCTGTCCTTCGGAACGAGGATCGCCGAGCCGCGTCCGGAGGCGGGGATGGCGCCGACGTAGACGAGATTGCCGCCGGCGGCCTGGGAGAACACCGGCGGGGAGTCGCCAGTGTAGCCGAAGTCGATCGCGCCGGCGTTGAGCGCCTCGAGCAGCGGCGGTCCGGCCTGGAACTCGACCCAGTTCACCGCGATGCCCTTGTCGGCGAGGGCCTTCTCGATCAGGCCCTGCTGGCGCGCGACTACGAGCACGCCGATCTTCTGATAGCCGACGTTGAAGGTCGTGAGGCCCTCGGCCGCGACCGCGGGCAGGGCGAGGGTGGCGGCCGCGAGCGCGGCGGCGGCCTTCAGGAAGTGGCGTCGGAACATGGGACCTCCGGTTCGGTTCGGCGCGCCCGGCGAGGACGCCGTCGGCTTCGATGTCCCGGACGATCACATTTCCTATAAAATCGATCGAGAAAAAGGTTTTTCATTTTCCGCGACGCGGCGGAAAATGGCGACCGCCGGGCCCGCCGGTCGTACGCTTGAGCTTTCCGGGCCGTTCCGCTATCTGCCGCGCGAGGCCGACCCGCGCCCGCCGCGGCGCGCGGGCGCCGGAGCCGGCGGTCGACGATGCTGACGAACAAGGGCAAGTACGGTCTGAAGGCGCTGGTCGACTTGGCGCGTCTCGAACCCGGCAACACCGCCTTCATCGTCGACATCGCCAAGCGCAACTCCATACCGAAGAAGTTCCTCGACGCGATCCTGCTCGACCTGCGCAAGGCCGGGATCCTGCGCTCGAAGAAGGGACCCGGCGGCGGTTACGCGCTGGCGAAGCCGGCTTCGGAGATCAGCATCGGCCATGTCGTCCGCGTGCTCGACGGTCCGCTCGCGCCGATCCGCTGCGCCAGCCGCACCGCCTTCGAGCCCTGCACCGACTGCGCCGACCCCGCCGCCTGCGAGGTCCGGCGCTCGATGAGCCGCGTGCGCGACGCCATCGCCGACATCCTCGACAACATGACGCTCGCGGAGATGGCGGCAGCCGGCCCGGCGGGCGTCGAGCAGCTCGCGCCGGACGGCGGGACAGGCTCGTCCGCCGGCTAGGCTTTCCGCGACCCAAGTCGTGGATCCGGATCGAAGATTGCTCCGGCTCGCCGGTTCCGGAGCGATGTGCCATCGACCCGACGATTCACCCGGTCGGAAAAGCGGACTCGTCGAGCGTCGCCGCCACCGCCTCGGCCACGTCCGAACGGACGCCCGAGGGATCGGCGGGCACGAAGAGCCGCACCGTGCGGTCCGCGTCGAGCAGGAGCGTGGACGGTAGCGTCAGGGCGTGGCCGGTACCGCCGGTCCAGTCCGGCAGTCGGACGCCGACCGACCGCAAATCCGAACGCACCTTCGCCGAAGGCCGGTAGACCAGCCCCAGCGACTGGGCGAAGCGGGCGCCGTGGTCGTGCACGGCGAGGAAGCCGAGGCGGTTGCGCTCGCGCGTCGCCCCGATCCGACCGACCGCGTCGGCGGTCACGGCGACGACGTCGACACCGCGGCCGGCGAGTTCGGCCCGCGCCGCCTCGAGCTGGCGCAGGGCCGCGGTACAGGGCTCCGACCAGCCTCCGAGATAGAAGGCGAGCAGCACGCCGCGGCCCTCGAAGGTCTCGGAGAGATCGCGGGGGCGGTCGTCGTGGTCCTCGAGCACCGGCAGCGTCAGCGGCGTGCGCCGGACGATCTCGGAGCGGTCGAGCCGATCGGCGACAGCCGCCATGTCGGCGTGGACGGCCGCCCTGCCGGTCGGGGCGCGCTGGCCACGGGGCTGTGCGACGATCATCTCGGCGAGGGACATCGGAAGTCTCCTGTCGTTGGACGGTGGATCCGCCGCGGCCACGGCGGGGCGAGACGCCCCAGTCACCCGGCGAAGCGGCCGTAGCGGCCGGCGGCGTAGACCAGCGACGACCCGGCGCCGACGGTGACGGCCCTGACCCGGCCGAGCACGATCGCGTGGCTGTGCCGCTCGATCGCCTCCTCGAGCTCGCAGTCGACGGTGGCGAGCGCCCCGACCAGGACCGGTGCGCCGGTCACCAGCGTCACCCAGTCCGCGCCGGCGTAGCGTTCGGCGCCCTTGAGGCCGCCGCGGCCGGCAAAGCGATCGGCGATCGCCTGCTGGTCGTCCGCGAGGATGTTCACGGCGAAATGGCCGTGGCGGCGGATCGCCGGCCAGGTCGAGGAGGCGAGGTTGACGTTCACGATCATCGTCGGCGGGTCCATCGACAGCGACGTCGCCGACGTCACTGTCGCGCCCGTCCGCTCGTCGCCGAAGCCGGCGGTGATCACGGAGACGCCGCCGGCGAGCGTGCGCATCGCGGTCCTGAGCGCGGCCGCGTCGGTTGCCGGGGCGTCCGTCCTCGCGAGGGCCAGGGTCATCGAAGATCTCCGTCGTTCTGCCGCCGGTCCGTCGGGACGGCTGGCCTGTTGGCTCTGGTAGCGAGAATGACGGCTCCGAACCAGAATTGTCGACCAAGTTTATAGCTTTTATAGATCGTTCCGGGAAACGCGTTTTCGCGGCTCGTCCGGGCCGGAGCGAAACCCGTTCCGCCGACCGTGCCGTACCGTCCAACGAAGCGAGGCCGCCATGTCCGAGACCGCCCCCGACCGCATCAACGTCTTCTGGTTCCTGCCGACCCACGGCGACAGCCGCCATCTCGGCACCTCGATCGGCGGCCGCGCCGTCGACCTCGGTTACCTGAAGCAGGTCGCCCAGGCGGCCGACCAGATCGGCTACCACGGCGTGCTGATCCCGACCGGAAAGAGCTGCGAGGACAGTTGGATCGTGGCCTCGGCGCTGGCGCCGTTGACCGAGCGGCTGCGCTTCCTGGTGGCGGTCCGGCCGGGATTAATCCCGCCGACGCTGGCCGCCCGCATGACCGCGACACTCGACCGGCTCTCCAACGGCCGCCTCCTGATCAACGTCGTCACCGGCGGCGACCCGGTCGAGAACAAGGGCGACGGCATCCACCTCTCCCATGCCGAGCGCTACGAGATCACCGAGGAGTTCCTCGACATCTACAAGCGCGTCCTCGCCGGCGAGACCGTCACCGCGAAGACGAAGCACTACGACGTCGAGAACGCGGAGCTGATCTTCCCGCCGGTGCAGAAGCCGCTGCCGCCGATCTACTTCGGCGGTTCCTCGGACGCCGGGATCAAGGTGGCCGCCCGTACCGTCGACAAGTACCTGACCTGGGGCGAGCCGCCGGCCGACGTCGCCGAGAAGATCGCCGTCGTCAGGGCCGCCGCCAGGGCCGAGGGCCGCGAGGTCTCGTTCGGCATCCGTCTCCACGTCATCGTGCGCGAGACCTCGGCCGAAGCCTGGAAGGCCGCCGAGGACCTGATCCGCTACGTCGACGACGACACCGTCGCCGCGGCGCAGGCGGTGTTCGCCCGGATGGACTCGGTCGGCCAGAACCGCATGAGCCGCCTGCACGGCGGCCGGCGCGACAAGCTCGAGATCGCCCCCAACCTCTGGGCCGGTGTCGGCCTCGTCCGCGGCGGCGCCGGCACGGCGCTGGTCGGCAACCCGGAGGAGGTTAAGGCGCGCATCGAGGAATACCGCCAAGTCGGCATCGACAGCTTCATCTTCTCCGGCTACCCGCACCTCGAGGAGGCCTGGCGCTTCGGCGAACTCGTGTTGCCGGACCTGCCGACGGCCCATCCGGCGCGCCGGCGCGAGGGCTCCGTCAACACCGGTCCGTTCGGCGAGACCATCGCCTCGGACATCCGCCCGACCGTCAGGGCGTCGGCGTCGTGAAGACCGTCGCCATCGTCGGCGGCGGCTTCACGGGCGCCGCCGTCGCCTTCCACCTCGCGTGCGCCTCGGACGCGCGCGCGGTCCGCATCGTCGTGTTCGAGCCCCGGGCCAAGCTCGGGGCCGGCCTCGCCTACGGCACCGACGACCCCGTTCATCGCATCAACGTGCCGGCGGCGAAGATGAGCCTGCTGCCGAACGACGAGGCGCACTTCGCGCGCTGGCTGGCGGCTGGCGATCGGCTCGCCGCCGATCCGGTTGCAGTCCGTCCCGACGGCAGCGCCTTCCCGGCGCGGGCGCTGTTCGGCGACTACGTCGCGGCCCACCTGCGCCCGCTCGTCGCCGACGGGATCGTCGAGCACGTCCGCGAGCCGGTCGCCGGCATCGCGCGGGCCGGCGCACGCTGGCGCGTCGCCACCGCGTCCGGCGCGCGGCTCGACGCCGACGTCGTCGTGCTCGCGACCTCGCATCCGCCGCCGGTGCCACCGACGGTGCTGCGCGAAGCCGAGGGCGCGCCGGGCTTCGTCGCCGACGCGACCGCGGCCGGCGCGCTCGACGCCCTGGCGACCGACGCCGACGTGCTCGTCGTCGGCGCCGGGCTGACCGCGGCCGACATCGTCGGCACGCTGCGCGCGCAGGGCCACCGCGGCCGGATCACGCTGGTGTCGCGCCACGGGCTGCGCTCGCGCGGTCACGCTCCCGCGGGGCAGGCCGCCGTGCCACGCGGCGATTTCGTCTCCCGCCCCGCCACGACCGCGCTGGCCCTGTTGCGGCGGGTGCGGGCGGAGGTTCGTGCCGCAGCGGACGAGGGGCTCACGTGGCACCCGGTGTTCGACGCGCTGCGGCTCCAGGGCGGGGCGATCTGGCGCGCGCTGTCGATCGCGGAGCGGCGCCGGCTGGTGCGGCACCTGCGCAGCTTCTGGGACGTCCATCGCTTCCGCATCGCCCCGCAGCTCGACGAACTCCTCGTCGCCGAACTGACGGCGGGTCGCGTGGAACACGTCGCCGGCCGCGTCGTCGGCGCCGCCGCGGAGCCGGGTGGCGGCTTCGCGGTCGAGATCCGCCTGCGCGCCGGCGGGACCGTGGTCCGGCGACGCTTCGGCGCGCTGATCGTCGCCACCGGTCCGGCCCACGGCACGGTGCTGGCCTCGCAGCCGCATCTGGAGGGTCTCGCCGCCGCCGGGGTGCTGAAGCCGGACCCGATCGGCCTCGGCATCGCCTGCGACGACGGCGCGCGCGCGCTCCGCGCGGACGGCAAGGCCGAGCCTGATCTCTTCGTCGCCGGTCCGCTCGCGCGCGGCACCTTCGGCGAGCTGATGGGCCTGCCCCAGGTCACCGACCACGCCGTCCTCGTCGCGACCGCCGTCGCCCGGCTGGTCCGCCCGTCGACGGCGGCGGCGTGACGGCGCGGCCGCGATGGATACGGTACCCGGTTGCGCGGTCCGCGGAATCGGCCGTCAGCGCCAGCGATCGAGTGGATTTTCCGTTTCCGATGGGTCCCTCAACTCGTGCGCATAGCGGGCGAGCAGCCTGTGGGCCCGCGCGGCCTTGGTGTGATAGCCGTGGCGCTCCGCCGCGCCGCGCGCTTCGACGAGGATCTGTCGGGCGTGTTCGACCTTGCCGGCGCCGTGCAGGATCTCGGCGTACACCATGAGACCGTGGAGCTTGCGCAGTCGCATCCCGTGTCGATTGCACAGGGCGATCGAGCGGCACACGAGGTTGGCCGACGCGTCGGTCTCGCCCTGGCGGAACATGATTTCGGCGCGCATGCGCAATGCGTCCGCATGCGTCTTCAGGATGCCGGCACCGCGCGCGTAGTTCTCGACCTGATCGATCCGCTCCAGCGCTTCGCGCGTCCTGTCCTTGCGGCTGAGCAGGGAGGCGTGGCTCAGAAGCGCCTCGTGGAGGACGTCCTGCTGCTCGGAACGGCCGGCAGCGGCGATGGCGATCCGGATCAACTCGGCCGCGGTGTCGAAGTCGTCGCGGCCGGCGGCGAGATCGGCGCGGTGGCGTTGGAAGATCGCCACGCCCCGCATGTTGCCGATGCGATTGCAGGTCTCCACGACCCGCCGGTATCCTTCCTCGGCCGGCTCGAGGCTGCCGGAGATGTGGTTGCACAATGCCGCGTATCCGCCGGCGTAGGTGCGGGTCAGGCTGGGCGTGGTGCCGTCGCGATAGCCGGTGGCGGCCAGGATCTGTTCGCAGAGCTTCGCCGCCTTGACGATGTTGCCGCGATCGATCTGCGCCGCGACCCAGTTGACGCCGATGCGCCGCTCCATCGCGTGATAGGAGGCGTCGTGCATGCGGGCACCGCGGGTGTGACGAACCACCTCGAAGGCGCGCTGGAAGTGCTGCACGGCGTCGAAGGTACGCCCCTGCACGTAGGAGACCAGTCCGCGCTCGTTGAGCAGCCAAGCGATCTCGTCGGTGAAGAACGCCCGACGGATGGCCGGCGTGGCAACGGTCGAAGGCGGGTCACCGGGAGCAGCCGTGATTTCCGCGCTCGCGAACGCATTCATCTCGCGGGCGCAATGGTCGATGCCGTTCGCCACGTTGACGAGACTGCGCAGCCAGTCACGGTACTCGTCGAATGGTAAGCGACGTTCGCGTGCGCTCTCGGGCATGGCGATGCGGGCGACCGCGCTGATCGAGAAGCCCCCCCGCAGCATGCCGTAGATCGCGCGCACCGTCTGCTCGACCGCCTCGACGCGGGCCTTGTCGCCGGCGAAGCGCCGAATCTCAGGCGCGATGCGCCTGGGCAACTCGTAGAGCACGGCCGGCCTTGTCGCCGCCTTGCCGCTCTTGCACTTGTAGAAGAAGCCGAGCGTGTCTCGGCACTGCGTCAGCCCGTTGCGCACGATGTCACGGACCCAGTCGAAGTGCTCGGGCGTGGGCGTGGGCAGGTCCCTCGGTTGCGAGCAGTGCAGAGACACCTGGAAGTGGTTCCGCTCTCCGCCATCCGGTACGAAGAGCTTCATCTCGTGAGCGAGATGTTCGCGGATCTGGTCGTGGAGCACGTAGCGAAGGCGCGTCTCGGTGGCGCGCTCCGGTCCGCCGGCCGGTTCGATCGCGACGACGAGCCCGCGCCGAACGGGGACGTCCATCGCTTCGTGGATCCGGCGCAGCGGGCGCGCGGGATTGTCCGGCCCGAGGAACTCGAGCGGTGGAATCGCTTCCTCGATCCTGGGACAGCGCAGCAGCGGCAAGATCTCGACGGGTGTCACGAACAACACCAGATGGCGCATGATCTGCTGCCGCAGGTTCGCCAGGTCCCTGCCGGTGCCGTCCAGGCAGTCGCCGCGGTGCCATTCGCGCAGGAGATACCGCAGCACGCCGTGCAGGCCGTCGCCTCCGGCGGCGCCTTCGAGGTCTCCTACGTATCTGCCGAGTTCGGCCACGGCCTCGTCGAGCGGTTCGCCCGACGGGCGTATGGGGGCAACTCGCTGAACTCTTTCGGTATAGTACCGAAAGCACCACATGGTGAGAGCCGTGCTCTGCTCGATTGCACGCTGAATGGAGAGGCGGCCGTGGAAGGGACCGTCGTGGTCCTTCAGCGAGCGATCGGCCTGTTGTTGCAGGAACGTCCCGATGGCTTCGATCCTGCTGCCATCACCGGTCGTCGTGATCGGAGCCGTAGCCACCAACAATTTGATCTTGTCGCGGAAGGTGAGCCGCGGGAGGATCGTCCACGGCTTCCAGGCCTTTCCGGTGGCGCTGACGGTGTGTTCACCCGGGCTCCCCGGCTCCGAGAGATACGCCAAGGACGGGTCGACACTCCCCGACACCAGCACGAGATCGATCGGCCAGTCTCCGCCCTGGACCTGCCCGGTGATCAGCCGGAAGAAGGCGCGGTGAGCGGGGCTGTAGCCGTCGCCGTGCTCGTCGCACAGGCGGTCCAGTCCGGCCAGACAGACGAACAGCCGGTCCTCCGATCGGGCGCCCTTGGCGTGCTCCCGCAGCAGCAGCTCGAGGATCTCCAGGCGATGGGGATGGCCGCCGAGTTCGGCGGGATCGACGGCGGTGAGAACCGACTGCGGCCGCTCCTCGGCGATCGCGATCGCGATCGCGGCCTCGCGGACGGCGAGATCCCTGCTCCGGTGCCACGCGATGCGTCCCGCGACGAACGACGACAGGGCGCTGATCACCGACGAGAACTGCGTGCCGAACGCGGTGGTCGCGATGAAGGCGCCCGCGTACCCGACGCCGCGCCGATCGAACAGCTCTCGCTGTACGGAGCGGTCCTGCAGCAACGCCACCAGCGTTCCACGGCCCGAACCACGGCGCATCGCGAGGCGCATCACGCGAAGACGCGGCGTCGCGGGCTGTCCCCCGGGGTGTCGCGCGATCTTGCGGCGTGCGGCGAGGAGCGGCCGCCTCCACGTCAGGAAGTCCCAGATCGATTTCGAGAACATGGAACGCTCCGACGAACCCGTCGCCGGGGCAGGAGCGAGGCGGGGGGCGAATCGGACCCATACGGGATGGGTCCAAGGTCCGACGCGCCCGTCCTCGGATTTGTCTTCAGGCCGCTGGTGATAGACGGGGCGACGCTGACGCGGCACGACCCGCCACTCGTCCCACCATTGCCTTCGCTTGACGTCGATGCGGGAGATCTCGTGGATCAATGCACGCGCCTGCATGCGGCCGTTGATCGTGCCGAGAACCAAGTGAAGCAATTTCTTTTGAATTTCCGCGGCAGCCGCTGTGCTTCCGGTCAAGTTCGCGATTGAATTCTTGATTGTCTCGACCTCATCGCCGCTTACAGTGGTTGTTTTCAGCTTTTTACCGGTTGCGTGACTGTCGGTGGTGTACTCAATAATTTTGTCTAGATTCTTGTCATTCCTGATGTAATCATTGAAATAGGCGCGAATCATCTTGTACTGATTGTCATGGGCGCCATAGAAAATCGTATGGATGTCGTACTTCAGCTTCAGCTCGAGCGCCTTCTTGACGTCCTCCTCGCTCGGGGAATTGCCCGCCGCCGCCCACTCCGCTTCGCTGGCGTCGGCCGCGACCGGGGCCGTCGCCTCCAAGAGCGCGAAGCTCTGCCGGGCCTCGCCGCGGGCAAGTTGCTCGCGCGTCATGTAGAGGCGCAGCACGCCGAGGACGTCGGCCTCGTCCATGCCGGTGCCCACGAACAGGACGTCGTTTCCGGCGAACAGCACCTGCCGGGCGTCGCGGAGCATGTGGCCGGCGACGTCGTCCTTGACGTAGAGGCGCTTGTAGTCTGCTTCGGTCAGGATGAGACCTTCGGGACGATCCGCCCGGCCGTGAAGGTGCATCACGCCGCGACGGGCACGCCGGGGGTGGACGGAGAAGTTGACGAGGTCCGTCACGGTCCGGTCGTCGAGGGTGACGCTGACGCTGGGAACGTCGCCCGGATCGTGGGCGGTCGCGCGTCGCGCCGCCGCTCCGCGTTCCTCGGGACGGCCGACCAGACGGTCGAAGGTCTCGCCGGGCAGGTCGCGCGCGATGCGCCGCTCGATCTCGACGTCGTAGTTCAACGTCACGAAGCGTTGCAGATCGAGGTCGAGCAGAGTGCCTAGCACATCGCAGCCGAGATCGCCGATCTCGACGGGCTTCGCGCTCCGTACCTCTGTTACGATGGCCCCCCAGTCGGTGGGCGTCGTCTTCATGAACGAGAAGGCCAAGTCGGCGAGGTCGACCAGCGACCTGTCGTCACGGTCCGCGTCGGCCGGATACTCGCCCGGCGTCACACCGAGCGCGCGCGCGATCCGGATCGCCGCGATCTTGCGCGGCGAGGCGAGCAGGCGCTCGGCGATGCGCGTGCGCGCCGATGCGCCGTCGCCGGACTTGGCGAGGATCATCTCGCACTGCTCGATGACGATCGTGAGCCGCCCGGTCAGTTTGCCCTCGTTGGCCGCCGTGATCGCGATGCACGCGGTGTCATGGGCCCGGATCTGCGACGGCTGGGCGTTGAGCATGGTCGCCAGGGCGGCGACCTCGTCGCTCCATTGCAACGTCCCGTGCCGCCCCAACTGATCGCGCACCGCGTCCACCGCCACGGCGGCGAGCTCGGTCCAGGTCGGCTGGCCGTAGACGATGGACGCACCGGA
The DNA here is from genome assembly GCF_004362745.1 of Oharaeibacter diazotrophicus. Taxonomy (NCBI): domain Bacteria; kingdom Pseudomonadati; phylum Pseudomonadota; class Alphaproteobacteria; order Hyphomicrobiales; family Pleomorphomonadaceae; genus Oharaeibacter; species Oharaeibacter diazotrophicus. The sequence continues at coordinate 438,088 of NZ_SNXY01000007.1, forward strand.
TCCGACGAAGGTGACGAGGCGGCGGAGATTGAGGGCCCGTTGCAAGGCCATCCGCCCGTGCAACTCGATCGAGCGCACCGTCAGGGCCGGGTCCTCGTAGGGGTGTACGTGTGTCCACATGGTCGCCGCCCTCCCTCGACGACCATGGATTGTCGATGCCTCTGTTCACACTGTCAATCAGAGCGAGTTCATGATTTCTTCATATCGGGCGCCGGCGCCGCTCAGCTAACCCGGCGGCCCTGGCGCCAGGTTTCGCGGACGACCGGGTGACGGTCGATGAGGGCGACGCGGACGAGGTCGGCGCGCAGGCCCTCGGCGATGGCGCCGCGGTCGGAAAGGCTGGTGGCGCGGGCGGGGGTGAGCGAGACGGTGCGGATCGCGCCCGGCAGGCCGCCGAGGGCGGGGACGCCGGCGAGCGCGAACGCGCCCTCGACGAGGCTGACCGGCACGTAGTCGGACGAGAGGATGTCGAGGAGGCCCGCCTCGGCGAGCTCGACCGCCGAGACGTTGCCGGAGTGCGAGCCGCCGCGCACCACGTTGGGCGCGCCCATCAGCACGGCGAGGCCGGCCATGTGCGAGGCCTCGGCCGCCTCGAGCGTGGTCGGGAACTCGGCGATGGCGACGCGGTCGGCGAGGGATTCCGCCACGTGGTCCTCGGTGGTGTCGTCGTGGCTGGCGAGCGCGACGTCGCGCCCGTGCGCCATCCGGACCAGGGCGCGGCGGTGCTCGGCGCCGTGGGCGTCGTGGAGGGCGCGGCGCTTGTCGATGAAGCGGTCGAGCTCGGCCTCGCTCATGGTGCTCTTGCCGCGGTAATAGTCGCGCAGCTTGACGATGTCGCGGAACTGGCGCTGGCCGGGCGTGTGGTCCATCAGCGACATCAGCCGCACGTCGAAGCGGGCGAGGAAGCCCTCGGCCTCGGTCAGCACGTCCTCCGAGCAGATCTCGCAGCGCAGGTGGGTGTGGTGGTCGACGCGCAGGAGACCGGTGCCCTTGGCCGCCTCGATCGCCTCGCCGAGCGCGAGCAGCCCGGCGCCGAGCGAGCGGCGGTCGCCGTCGGAGCCGGCGCGCAGGCTGTCGAACACGGTGGTGATGCCCGAGGCGGCGATCTGGGCGTCGTAGGCGAACACGGCCGACAGCGGTTTCCAGGTCACCTTCGGACGCGGCGTGTAGTGCGGCTCGAGATGGTCGGTGTGCAGCTCGACGAGGCCGGGGATCAGAACGTCGTCGCCGCAGTCGATCGCGTCGGGATCGAAGCGGTCCTCGTCGATGCCGACGATCAGGCCGCGCTCGACGTGGACGGTGCCGGCGGTCTCGCGGTCGGCGAGGACGATGCGGCGGGCGGAGAGGGCGACGGCGCCGCCGGCGTCGGGCAGGGGCTGCAGCATGGGGGCGTTCCTTCAGGCGGCGATCGGCGCGGCGAAGCGGGTGACGTCGACGATGCGGTCGGCGACGCGGTCGCGGACGTCCTCGTCGTGGAAGATGCCGAGCATGGCGACGCCGCGGCGCTTCTTCTCGGCGATCAGCTCGACCACCGCGGCGCGGTTGCGGGCGTCGAGCGAGGCGGTCGGTTCGTCGAGCAGCAGGCAGGCGTGGTCGGCGACGAAGCCGCGGGCGATGTTGACGCGCTGCTGCTCGCCGCCCGAGAAGGTCGCCGGCGGCAGCGACCACAGCCGCTCCGGAACGTTGAGCCGGGCGAGGAGGTCGCGGGCGCGGGCCTCGGCCTCGCCCTCGGCGACGCCCTGGTCGCGGGCGGCGGCGGCGACGATGTCGAGCGCGCCGATGCGCGGGATGACGCGCAGGAACTGGCTGACGTAGCCGAGCGTGCGGCGCCGGAGCGCCACGATCCGGCGCGGCTCGGCAGTGGCGACGTCGACGGTCTCGTCGCCGTCGCGCACCAGGATGCGGCCGGCGTCGCAGCGGTAGTTGCCGTAGATCATCTTCAGGATCGACGACTTGCCGGCGCCGGACGGGCCGCCGAGCACGACGCACTCGCCGGCCCCGACCTCGAGGGCGACGCCCCCGACCACCGGCAGGCGCTTGCCGCCCTGGAGATGCATGACGAAGGTCTTGCCGACGCCTTCGAGGGTGATCGCAGCGGCCGTCATGGTCAGAGCACCGAGGACACGAGGAGCTGGGTGTAGGGCTCGCGCGGATCGTCGAGCACCTGGTCGGTCAGACCGGTCTCGATCACGCGGCCCTGGCGCATCACCATGATCCGGTGCGACAGCAGCCGGGCGACCGCGAGGTCGTGGGTGACGATGACGACGGCGAGGCCGAGGTCGGCGACGAGGCCGCGCACGAGGTCGAGCAGGCGGGCCTGCACCGAGACGTCGAGACCGCCGGTCGGCTCGTCCATGAAGACGAGGCGCGGGCTGGTGACGAGGTTGCGGGCGATCTGCAGGCGTTGGCGCATGCCGCCGGAGAAGGCGCGCGGGGCGTCGTCGATGCGGCTCTCGTCGATCTCGACGCGGCCGAGCCAGTCGAGCGCGGTGTCGCGGATGCGGCCGTAGTGGCGCTCGCCGACGGCCATCAGCCGCTCGCCGACGTTGCCGCCGGCCGACACCGCCATGCGCAGGCCCTCGCGGGCGTCCTGGTGGACGAAGCCCCAGTCGGTGCGCATCAGGAGGCGCCGGCGCGCCTCGTCGAGGGCGAGCACGTCGCGCACCTCGCCGTCGCGCATCCGGTAGAGCACGGCGCCGGCGGTGGGGGCGAGGCGGGTCGACAGCACCGACAGCAGCGTCGACTTGCCCGAACCGGACTCGCCGACGATCGCCAGCACCTCGCCCTCGTAGAGGTCGAAGGAGACGTCGCGGCAGCCGACGCGCGGGCCGTAGAGCTTGGTGACGCCACGGGCGGAGAGGAGGGGCGTGTCGGTCATGGGCGGGTGTTCCGGAGGGGAGCGGCGCGGGAGGCGGGCGTGGACGTCACGCTCCGACCGCCGCGGCGACGCCGAGTTCGCCGACGTGGCCGTCGGCGCGGCGGGTCTCGCAGTGGTCGGTGTCGGAGCAGACGAACATCCGCCCGCCGCGGTCGTCGAGCACGACCTCGTCGAGATAGACGCCCTCGGCGCCGCAGAGCGCGCAGGGACGGTCGAACTTGTTGACCTCGAAGGGGTGGTCCTCGAAGTCGAGGCTGACCACCTCGGTGTGCGGCGGGATCGCGTAGATGCGCTTCTCGCGGCCGGCGCCGAACAGCTGCAGCGCGGCGCTCATGTGCATCTTCGGATTGTCGAACTTCGGCGTCGGCGAGGGATCCATCAGGTAGCGGCCGGCCACCGTCACCGGATAGGCGTAGGTGGTGGCGATGTGGCCGTGGCGGGCGATGTCCTCGTAGAGCTTGACGTGCATCAGCCCGTATTCCGCGAGCGCGTGCATGGTGCGCGTCTCGGTCTCGCGCGGCTCGAGGAAGCGCAGCGGCTCGGGGATCGGCACCTGGTAGACCAGGATCTGCCCGGCCGCGAGCGGCTGCTCGGGGATGCGGTGGCGGGTCTGGATCACGGTGGCCGCGCCGGTCGAAGTGGTGGTGGCGACGCCGGCGGTCTTCTCGAAGAACTTGCGGATCGACACCGCGTTGGTGGTGTCGTCCGAGCCCTGGTCGATCACCTTCAGCACGTCGTCGGGCCCGAGCACCGCCGCGGTGACCTGGACGCCGCCGGTGCCCCAGCCGTAGGGCATCGGCATCTCGCAGCTGGCGAAGGGCACCTGGTAACCCGGCACGGCGATCGCCTTCAGGATCGCGCGGCGGATCATCCGCTTGGTCTGCTCGTCGAGATAGGCGAAGTTGTAGCGGGCCTCGCGCTCCCGGATCTGCGCGGTTGTCGGCGACGCGGTCATTCGGCGGCTTCCCCGATCTCGGCGGCCGCGGCGGCGCGGCGCTCGGCGTGTTCGCGGCGCATCTGGCGGACGAGGCCGAGCTCGGCCTGGAAGTCCACGTAGTGCGGCAGCTTGAGGTGCTCGACGAAGCCGGTCGCCTGGACGTTGTCGGCGTGCGAGAGCACGAACTCCTCGTCCTGGGCCGGGGCGCCGGTCTCCTCGCCGAGTTCGGCGGCGCGCAGAGCGCGATCGACGAGCGCCATCGACATCGCCTTGCGCTCGAGCTGGCCGAAGGCGAGGCCGTAGCCGCGGGTGAACTGCGGCGGCACCTCGGCCGAGCCGACGAACTGGTTGACCATCTCGCACTCGGTGACGCGGATGCGCCCGAGCGGCACGGCGAAGCCGACCTCCTCGGCGAAGAACTCGACCTCGACGTCGCCGATGCGGATCTCGCCGGCGAAGGCGTGGGTGCGGCCGTAGCCGCGCTGGGTCGAATAGCCGAGCGCGAGCACGAAGCCCTCGTCGCCGCGCGCCAGCGTCTGCAGGCGGACATCCCGGCCGGCCGGGAAGGCTAGCGGCTCGCGGGTGAGGTCGCCCGGCTCGCCCGCATCGGCGGGATCGCGGTTGCGCTCGATCAGGCCCTCGCCGTCGAGGAGGGCGGTGACGTGCGGCGCCGGCTCGAGCGGCGTCGGCGCGACCGCCGGGGCGGCGGGTGCGCCGCTCTCGGCGAGGTCGAAGTCGACGAGGCGGTGGGTGTAGTCGAAGGTCGGCCCGAGCACCTGCCCGCCGGGCAGGTCCTTGTAGGTCGCCGAGACCCGGCGCACCACGTCCATCCGGCCGGTGTCGAGCGGTTCGGAATAGCCGAAGCGCGGCAGCGTGGTGCGGTAGGCGCGGGTGAGGAAGATCGCCTCGATCAGATCGCCGCGCGCCTGCTTGATCGCGATCGACGCGATGCCGGGATCGTAGAGCGAGCCCTCGGCCATGACGCGGTCGACGGCGAGCGTCAGCTGGCCGCGGATCTGGTCGGTGCCGAGCTCGGGCACGGCGGGATCGCCGCGGCGCTCGTGGGCGAGCAGGCGGTGGGCCGCCTCGATCGCCTTCTCCCCGCCCTTGACGGCGACGTACATCGGAGCCTCCTCAGAGCGTGACGGTGGTCGAGCGCGGCAGGCCGACGACGGCGTCCGGCGCGGCGAGCACGAGGTCGACCCCGCGCGGGAACAGGGCGCGGTTGGCGGCGAGCGCCGGGACGAGCGCGGACGGCAGCGGATCGATGCCGAGCCGACGGGTGCCGGGCACGCCCGGGCCGGCGAGGGTCAGCGGACCGTCCGCGGCGAGGGCGTCGACCTGGAGGATCAGCGTCGCCGAGCGGTCGGGATAGTCGAACGTGCCGATCGCGAGGCCCTCGAGGCCGGCGAAGCCGGCGGCGTCGGCGATCACGAAGGCCGCGCGCCCGGTGTCGGAAACGACGGCGGCGCCGGTGTGGAAGCGCAGGAAGGCGGCGGCCGCATCGGAGGCGAGGCCCGGGGCGAGGGCGATCGGCGTCTCGTAATCGGCGAGCGCCAGCGCGATCGCGGCGGCGGTGGCCGACAGCGGCGCCGGCGGCGTCGGCAGGTCGGCGAGCGCGACGATCCGGCCTGGCTCGGCGAGCGCGGACATCACGGCGCGGAAGACGCGCTGGGCGTCGTCGACGGGGGCGGGAAAGCCCGGCAGGGGCTGGACGGCTGACATGGCGTTCGGATCCGGTCAGTCCACGTCGCCGCGGACCATGGTGAAGAAGTCGACGCGGGTGGCGGCGGCGCGGCGCGAGGCGTCGTCGCGGTCGGCGGCGAGGCGGGCCTCGACCGGGGCGACCAGCGCCGCCTCGACGGCGGGCCGGCGGGCAGGGTCCTGCCAGAGCGCGTCGGCGATGGCGGCGAGGCGGGCGGCGCCGGTGTCGCGGCCGAGGCGGTAGGCATGGCCGACGAGGCCGCCGACCGTGACGGAGGCGCGGGCGACCGAGGCTTCGCCGAGGTTGAAGGCCGGGCCGTCGCCGCCGATCCGCCCGCGCACCATCACGAGGCCGGCCTCGGGGCGGCGGAGGTCCGTGGCGGCGGTCTCGCCGAGGATGGCGTCGAGCGCGCCGGCGAGTTCGTCGGCGGTGGCCTCGGCGAAGGCCGCCATGGCGCGGCGGCGGGCGGTCACGTCGGGGGCGATACGGGACTCTGGCATGGCTCTCCGGCTCCGGGCCGCCTGTTTCGCCGGCTCCGATGACGCTGTGATGAAGGCGGGCGGGAAGTCAGTGAGCCGGCTTACCGATCACCGCGAAGCGGATGCGGCTCGACACAAGGTCGATCACGGTGACCACGACGAGGATCATCAGCACGAGGAAGGCGACCTGCTGAAGTTCGAGCGTGCGGATCGCCTCGGCGAGCGGAATGCCGATGCCGCCGGCGCCGACGATGCCGATGATGGTGGCCGAGCGGGTGTTGGATTCGAAGTAGTAGAGCACCTGGCTGACCATCACCGGCACGATCTGCGGCAGGATGCCGAAGCGGTGGCCAGCGAGGCGCGAGCCGCCGGCGGAGATCACGCCCTCGACCGGCCGGCGGTCGGCGGTCTCGATCGCCTCGGAGAACAGCTTGCCGAAGGCGCCGATGTCCGAGCAGATGATCGCCAGCACGCCGGCGAACGGACCGAGGCCGACCACGCTCACCCAGATCAGCGCCCAGATCAGCGTGTCGACGCCGCGCAGCGTGTCGAGGAAGCGGCGGACGCCGACGTGGACGAACACGTTGGGAATGACGTTGCGGGCGGCGAGGAAGCCGAAGGGGAAGGCTATGATCGCCGCGACCAGCGTGCCGAGATAGGCGATGCCGACGGTCTCGGCCATCGCCTGGAGATAGGTCCAGAGATAGCGGTCCGGCGAGGGCGGGATCATCAGCACCAGGAAACCGCCGAGGCGGCCGACGCCGTTCCAGATCGCCAGGATCGAAAAGTCGAGATACCAGAGCGCGAAGGCGGCGAGGCCGACCACGGCGGCGGCCGCGGCGGCGCCGAGCACGAGCCTGCGGCGGTCGTCGAAGGCGGCCGGATGGGCGGCGCGCAGGCGGTCGAGGTTCTCGGCGGCGAGGGCGGCGAGCGGAGAGGTGGCGGCGGCGGTCATCGGGCGCGTCCCTCGAGGCCGATCAGGTGGTGGCGCAGCTTCTCGGTGAGGAAGTCGATCGCCATCACCGTGGCGACGATCAGGATCAGGAGGGCGCTGACGTCGGGGTAGTAGAACTGGCGGATCGAGGTCACGAGGTCCTCGCCGATGCCGCCGGCGCCGACGAACCCCATCACCGCGCTCTCGCGGACGTTGATCTCGAAGCGCAGCAGCGTGTAGCTGGCGAAGCCCGGCAACACCTGCGGCAGCACGGCGAAGCGGACCCGGGCGAGCCAGGAGCCGCCGGCGGCGGCGACACCCTCGACCGGCTTCATGTCGACGTTCTCGACCACCTCGGCGTAGAGCTTGGCGAGCGCGCCGGCGGTGTGCAGCGCCACGGCGAACACGCCGGGCATCGGCCCGAGGCCGAAGGCGATCACGAACAGGAGCGCGAACACGACGCCCGGCACGGTGCGCAGCAGTTCCATGGTGCGGCGCACGAGGAAGCGCGAGGTCGGGTTCGGGTTGAGGTTGGCGGCGGCGAGGAAGGAGAGGGCGAAGCCGACGACGGCGCCCATCAGCGTGCCGAGATAGGCGATCAGCAGCGTCTCGGCGAGCAGCGACAGCCAGTGCGGCAGGTTCCAGTACCAGGCCGCAAGGCTCTGGAACGGCGTCGCCCAGGAGAACTCGGGCGTGATCCGGCCGAGGTAGCTGGTGAAGCGCCAGAGGTTGGTCGCGAAGGTGCCGATCCGGACCTCGGCGGCCCATCCGGCCACCAGAGCGAGGAGGACGACCGCGGTGAGGCCGACGAGGAGGCGGATGCGGCGGGCGCGCACGGTGGCGGCGTAGCCGCTCGCGAGGCTGACGCGCTGCGCGTCGGGCAGCACCGGGACGAGGCTCAAGGCGGCGGCTCCTGGAAAGGGGCCGGGGCCGGATCCCGCGCGCGGCGGAACCCGGCCCCGGTGAAGGCCTGCGTCAGGACTTGCGGGCGGCGTCGTTGAACTTGACCATCTCGATGATCGGGTCGAACGCGGCGCGGTCGATCCCGACGAACTCCTTGTCCTTGCCGTCGGACAGGGCGGCGTAGCCCTTCGGATCCTTCGAGGGCATGTCGAGGAAGGCCTGCTTGATCTGGGCCTTGAGGTCCTCCGGCAGGGCGGAGAGCACCGAGAACGGGCCCTCGGGCAGGAAGTCCGACTTGAAGACGATGCGGAAGTCCTCCTTCTTCATCGGATTGCCGGCGGCGTCCTTGAGCACGCCCTTGGTGATCATCCGGGTGAGGTTGGAGTCGTCCTCGGAGTTCCAGGAGTTGGCGGCGGCGTCGGCCGTGCCCTGGGCGAGCGCCAGGACGGCGTTGTCGTGGCTGCCGGCGAAGAAGGACTTGCCGAAGAAGGTGTCGACCGAGTAGCCGGCGCGGTCCAGGAAGAAGCGCGGGGCGTTGTTGCCGGAGGTCGAGTTCGGGTCGACCAGGGCGAGGGTCTTGCCGCGCAGGTCCTCGATGGTCTTGTAGGCGCTGTCGGCGCGGACGTAGACGACCGAGAAGTAGCCGGTCATGCCGTTCGAGTGGCGCGGCACGACGAGCGGGTCGAGCTCGACGCCGGTCATGACGGCGCGGGCGTAGGAGGCCGGGCCGTACATGGCGATCTGGGCGTTGCCGGCGCGCTGGGCCTCGATGACCGCGGCGTAGTCGTTGGCGACGCGCAGCGTGACCTTCACGCCGAGCTCCTTGGAGAGGTAGTCGGCGAGCGGGCCGTAGCGGTCGGTGGTGGTCGAGGCGTTCTCGGCCGGGATCACCGCCAGCGACAGCTCGGGATACTGGTCCTTCCAGCCCTCGGCGAAGGCGGCAGAGGCGGTGCCGGCGAGGGTGGCGGCCGCGACGGCGGCCACCACGAAGCTGCGACGATCGAGCATGCTGATCTCCTATCGGGACAAAGAGGTTTCGGGCCGGCTCCGCCGTCAGGCGGGGACGGCGGAAGGCTGGCTCGCACCGCCCGCGTGGGCGGCGGGCGCGGCGTGGGCGGCGTCCATCACCTCGCCGGCCTCGAGGCCGTAGAGGTCGCGGGCGACGTCGTCGGTGAGCGCGGCGGGCGCGCCGTCGAACACGACGCGGCCGGCGGACATGCCGATCAGGCGGTCGCAGTAGCCGCGCGCCAGATCGAGCGAATGGAGATTGCAGAGCACCGTGATGCCGAAGTGCCGATTGATCCGCAGCAGGGCGTCCATCACGATCCTGGTGTTGCGCGGGTCGAGCGAGGCGATCGGCTCGTCGGCGAGCACGATCCGAGGCTCCTGGACCAGGGCGCGGGCGATCGCCACGCGCTGCTGCTGCCCGCCGGAGAGCTGGTCGGCGCGCTTGGCGGCGAGGTCGGCGATGCCGAACATCTCGAGCGCGGACAGCGCGATCGCGCGGTCCTCGTCCGACCACAGGCGGAGCAGCGCCCGCGGCGCCGAGACGTGGTCGAGCCGGCCCATCAGCACGTTGGTGAGGACGTCGAGGCGGCCGATCAGGTTGAACTGCTGGAAGATCATGGCGCAGCGCGCCCGCCAGGCGTCGAGCTCGGCGCCCTTCAGGCGGGTGACGTCGCGGTCGCCGAAGCGGATCGCGCCGGCGGTCGGGTCGACCAGCCGGTTGATCATGCGCAGCAGCGTCGACTTGCCGGCGCCGGAACGACCGATGATGCCGACGAAGCTCCCGGGCGCGAACTCCGCGGACACCTGGTCCACCGCCGTCTTGTCCGAGAATTTGCGGCTGACGCCGTCGAGTACCAGCATCGTCCAACCTCCGTGCCGGCCTCGGAGTTATTGGAGTTTCACGTAAATTTAGTGACGGTCGGCTAATAATGAGCCGGGTAATTTATGAACAAGTCTCGCAACCCGCGACACGAAACCGTCATCACCGGCTGATTCCCTCTGCCGCGCCCGCACTTCCATCGCGGCGAAGGGGAGATTTCCATGCTCGGCGTCGATCCGACCATCCACCAGGGCGCACGCGTCGTCGCCTCGACGCTCGGCCGCTTCACCGAGGTCGGCGAGCGCTCGCAGGTCACCGAGACCGTGTTCGGCGACTATTCCTACGTCGCCCACGACGCCGAGATCATCTACACGACGATCGGCAGGTTCTGCTCGATCGCCTCGCACACCCGGATCAACCCGGGCAACCATCCGATGCACCGGGCGACGCAGGCGCATTTCACCTACCGGTCCTCGCTCTATTTCGAGGGCGAAGCCGACGAGGCCGCCTTCTTCGACTGGCGGCGCTCGACCCCGGTGACCATCGGCCACGATGTCTGGATCGGCCACGGTGCGGTGATCCTGCCCGGCGTCACGGTCGGTGACGGTGCGGTCGTCGCGGCGGGCGCCGTGGTCAGCCGCGACGTGCCGGCCTACACCATCGTCGGCGGCGTTCCGGCCAAGCCGATCCGCCGCCGCTTCCCGGAGACGGTGGCGGCGCGGTTGCAGGTGCTGGCGTGGTGGGACTGGGACCACGATCGCCTGCGTCGCGCACTGCCCGACTTCCGGGCGCTGCCGGTCGAGGCCTTCCTGGAGAAGCACGGCGGTTGAGAGCTCGGGCGTCGGCGCGGCCGCCTACACGATCGCGTCATCGCCCGGGGGTGCGGTCTTGCGGAACGGCTCGGAAGATCGGAATTGTCGAACCGATGCTCCCCGATCCGGACCGACGCCCATGACCGCCTTCTCGATCCTCGACCTCGCCCCCGTCGCCGAGGGCCGGACGCCCGGCGAGGCGCTCGCCAACTCGCTCGACCTCGCCCGCCACGCGGAAGGTTGGGGCTACCGGCGTTTCTGGCTCGCCGAGCACCACAACATGGTCGGCATCGCCAGCGCGGCGACGGCGGTGGTGCTCGCCCACGTCGCCGCGGGCACCTCGACGATCCGCGTCGGCGCCGGCGGGATCATGCTGCCGAACCACTCCCCGCTGGTGATCGCCGAGCAGTTCGGCACGCTGGCGGAACTCCACCCCGGCCGGATCGACCTCGGCCTCGGCCGCGCGCCCGGCACCGACCAGCGCACGCTGCGCGCGTTGCGCCGCACCCCCGAGGCGGCCGACCGCTTCCCGAGCGACGTCGTCGAGCTCCAGGCGCTGCTGGCGCCGGCGGGCGAGGATCAGGTGATCCGCGCCGTGCCCGGCGCCGGCACCGAGGTGCCGCTCTATATCCTGGGCTCCTCGCTGTTCGGCGCCGAACTCGCCGGCCTGCTCGGGCTGCCCTACGCCTTCGCCTCGCATTTCGCGCCGCAGGCGCTGATCGAGGCGCTGGCGCTCTACCGCGCAGGCTTCCGGCCGTCCGAGCAGAGCGACCGGCCGTACGCCATCGCCGGCGTCAACGTGATCGCCGCCGACACCGACGTCGAGGCGCGCCGGCTGTTCACCTCGACGCAGCAGGCCTTCACCAACATGATCCGCGGCCGGCGCGGCCGGCTGCAGCCGCCGATCGCCGACATCGAAGCCTATTGGACCCCGGGCGAGAAGGCCCACGTGTCGGGCATGCTGGCGCGCTCCTTCGTCGGCTCGCGCGAGACGGTGCGGGCCGGTCTCGCCGCCTTCGTCGCCGAGACCGGCGTCGACGAGGTGATCGCCGCCGCCGCGATCCACGACCACGGCGCCCGGCTGCGCTCCTACGAGATCCTCGCCGACGTCGCCGCGGACTTGCGGGCCGGCCGCGCCGCGGCGTGAGGACCCGGGTTCGGGCTCAGTCGAGGCGACGGCCGTCGTCGGCGGAGAACCAGTGCAGACGCGCCGGGTCGATCGTGACGGCGACGGTACGGCCGGCGACCGCGACCGCGCGGTCGAGGGTGAACGCCTTGACGTCGCGGTCGAACAGCCGGACGTGGGCGATGGTGCCGAAGCCGGTGGGCTCGACGATGTCGATGGTGCCGGCGAACCCCGGCCCGCCCGCGGGCGCGAGCTGCAGGTGCTCCGGCCGGACGCCGACCTTGACCGCCGCGCCCTCGGCGACCGCGAGCCCCGCCGGCGCCGGCAGCACGGCACCACCCGCCAATTCGACGCCGCCGCCGCGGCGCACGCCGTCGAGCACGTTCATCGCCGGCGAGCCGATGAAGCCGGCGACAAACAGGTTGGCGGGGCGGTCGTAGAGGTCGAGCGGGCTGCCGACCTGCTGAACCACGCCGCCGTGCATGGCGACGATGCGGTCGGCCAGCGTCATCGCCTCGATCTGGTCGTGGGTGACGTAGATCGAGGTCGCCCCGAGGTCGCGGTGCAGCGTCTTGATCTCGGCGCGCATCTGTTCGCGCAGGCGGGCGTCGAGGTTCGAGAGCGGTTCGTCGAACAGGAAGGCCTTGGGGCTGCGCACGATCGCCCGGCCCATGGCGACGCGCTGGCGCTGGCCGCCGGACAGCGCCTTCGGCCGGCGCTCGAGCAGCGCCGGCAGTTCCAGCTTCTCGGCGGCGCGCGCCACCGTCGCCGCGATCGTCTCCTTCGGCGTCTTCCGCAGCTTGAGGGCGTAGCTCATGTTGTCGGCCACGGTCATGTGCGGGTAGAGCGCGTAGGACTGGAACACCATGGCGATGTCGCGGTCCTTGGGCGCGAGGTCGTTGACGCGCTTGTCGGCGATGCGGATCTCGCCGGCCGAGATGTCCTCGAGCCCGGCGATCATCCTGAGGAGGGTGGACTTGCCGCAGCCGGACGGGCCGACCAGCACGACGAACTCGCCGTCGCGGATGGAGAGGTCGACACCGTGGAGGACGCGGACGGCGCCGTAGGCCTTGTGGACGCCGGCGATCTCGATGGAGGCCATGGTCGGATACCCCTCAGCCCTTCACCGCGCCGGCCGTCAGGCCCTGCACGAGATAGCGCTGGATCAGGAGGAAGAAGAGGCAGGCGGGCACGAGGGCGAGCACGCCCGCGGCCATCATCTGCCCGAAGTCGACGGAGAATTTCGAGACGAAGGACAGGAGGCCGACCGGGAAGGTCGCCGACTGGTTGCCCGAGATCAGCATCAGCGCGAACAGGAGTTCGCTCCACGCCGCGGTGAAGACGAAGCCGAGCGTGGCGGCGACGCCCGGCAGCGTCAGCGGCAGGATGATCTCGCGGAAGGCGCCGAAGCGGGTGGCGCCGTCGATCATCGCGGCCTCCTCGAGGTCCTTCGGGATGCCGTCGAAGAAGGACTGCATCAGGAAGGTGGCGAAGGGCACGTTGAAGGCGACGTAGACGACCACGAGGCCGGCGAGGTTGTTGGTGAGCCCGAGCGGCGACAGCATCTTGAACATCGGCGCGATCAGCATCACCAGCGGGAACATCTGGGTGACCAGCATCAGCGCGACGATCGCCATCTTGCCGCGGAAGGCGAAGCGCGACAGCGCGTAGCCGGCGAGGGCGGCGATCGCGGTCACGATCAGCGCGGTCGAGCCGGAGACCACCACGCTGTTGCGGAAGAACAGCGGAAAGTCGCTGTGGGCGAGCACGAAGCCGTAGTGCTCGAAGCTCGTCCGCGACGGCCACATCCGGACGCCCTCGGAATAGAGCAGGTCGTTCGGCGTCACCGAGACCTTGAGCAGCCAGTAGAGCGGGAACAGCGCGAAGGCGACGTAGGCGAGAATCGCCAGCCGGTGCGCCACGGTGAGCACGGAAGATCGGCGCATCGGCGGGTCAGCTCCTCGACGTCAGCGACTGCCGGAGCAGCACGATCAGCAGCGAATAGGCGAGCAGCAGGGCGAGCAGCACCAACGCGATCGCCGAGGCGTAGCCGAAGTCGAGCCGGCGGAAGGCGGTGGTGAAGATGTAGCTCGCCACGATCTGGGTGCGGTCGGCCGGGCCGCCGTTGGTCATCACCACGATCAGGTCGGCGAAGTTGGAGATCCAAACGGTGCGCAACAGCACGGTGATCGCGATGGTGGGCGCGAGGAAGGGCAGGGTGATCGCGCGGAAGCGTTCGAACGGGCCGGCGCCGTCGATCGCGGCGGCCTCGTAGAGGTCGCGCGGGATCGCCTGGAGGGCGGCGAGCAGGGTGATCGCGAAGAACGGGATGCCCCACCAGACGTTGGCGACGATCGGCCCCCACATCGCCAGCCTCGGGTTCGACAGGATGTTGTCGGGGGCGTCGAGGATGCCGAGCGCCGCCATCCAGTGCGGCAGCGGGCCGATCACCGGATTGAACATCCAGGCCCAGTCGAGGCCGGACAGGAAGCTCGGCACCGCCCAGGGCAGGAAGCACAGCGCCTGCGCGATCGCCCGGCCGCGGAACGGCTTGTCGAGCAGGAGGGCGAGGATCAGGCCGAGGGCGAACTGGAAGAACACGGACGCGCCGGTCCACCACAGCGTGTTCTTCAGCGCCTGCGCGAAGGACGCGTCGGTCGCGAGCGCGCGCATGTGCTGCAGCCCGACGAAACCGCCGGAAAACGGGTTGAGGAGGCGGACGTCGCGGAAGGCGTAGGAGATGCCGAGCGCCAGCGGCACCAGCATCACGGCGACGATCAGGATCAGCGCCGGCGCCGCGTAGAGCCAGGGCTCGGCGGCGTGCGCGAGGCGGCGCAGGACGGGACGTCGGGCGGGGAGGGCGGTCATGGATTCCCTGGTTGCGCAAGGCCGGGCACGTCGGCGCCACCCTCCCCGGCGCTTCGCGCCGACCCTCCCACGAGGGGAGGGTCAGGGGCGCGGCGGCGCGGGACGGTCCTACCCTCCCCTTCGTGGGGAGGGTCGGCGGCCGCGAGGCCGCCGGGGTGGGGTGGCGCCGACGGCGCGGGGGAGGCGGAGGAACGAACGGCGGGGGAGGCGACGGGGCGCCTCCCCCATGTCCCTCACTTCTTGCTCGCGAGATACTTCTGCTGCGCGATGGTCATGTAGTCGGCCCACTGCTTGGCGAGCTCTTCCGGCGTGATCTCGCCGAGCAGGGCCTGCTGGCTGGTCTTGATGACGAGGCTGTCCTTGAAGAAGGCGAATTCCTCGAGGTAGGTCGGCATCGAGATCGGCTTGGCGTCGGGGTCGGCGAGTTCGGCGAACCAGCCCTTGAACTGCTCAGAGGCGAAGAACTGGTCGTTCGAGGCCGAGGTCAGCGCCGGCAGGGCGCCGGTGCGCTTGTTCCAGGCGATGTTGCCGGCCGGACCCTCGAGGGTCGCGATCAGCTTCCAGGCGAGGTCCTTGTGCTCGGAGGCGGCGAACATCGACCAGCCGCCGTAGCCGATGGTCGGGAAGGTCTTGCCGTCCGGGCCCTTCGGCATGGTGGTGACGCCGAAGTCCTCGGCCTTCATGCGCTCGGCGATCGCGATCAGCGCGTCCGGGTCCTGGTCCAGGAAGGCGCAGGTGCCGGAGTAGAAGCCGGCCACGATCTCGTTGAAGCCCCAGTTGACCGAGTCCTTCGGGGCGTAGCCGTTCTTGTAGAGGTCGACCAGGTAGGTGATGCCCTTGACCCAGCCCGGATCGGCGAAGGTCGAGGTGCCGTCCTCGTGGAAGAAGGCGTCGCTGCCGGCCATCGAGGCGCCGAACATCACCCAGCCGTTGAGGCCGCCGGGACCGCCGCGCAGGCAGTAGCCCGACTTGCCCGGCAGCGCCGAGACCTTCTTGGCCGCCTCGGCGAACTCGTCGAGGGTCTTCGGCGGCTCGGCGACGCCGGCCTCGGCGAGCAGCTTCTTGTTGTAGAACATCGCCCGGAGGTAGAACCCGTAGGGCAGCATGTAGGCGGTGTCCTTGACCTGACGGCCGAACTCCAGCGCGCGGGCGGACAGGTCGCCGGCGTGCTCCCAGTCCTTCAGGTAGGGCTCGAGGCTCTCGAGCGCGCCGTTGTTGGCGTAGAGCGACACCCAGGTGTCCGGCATCTCCATCACGTCCGGGATCTCGCCCGCGGCGTACATGGTGGCGAACTTTTCGAAGGCTTCGCCCCAGGGCAGGGAGACGATCTCCACCGTGGTGCCCGGGTTGGCCTCCTCGAAGGTCTTCACGATGCCCTTCAGCGTCTCGGTGCGCTCGGGGCTCGTGATCACCTCCACCAGCTTCAGCGTGGTGTCGGCGAGCGCGGTGCCCGCCATCATGATGGTCATCAGCGCGGCGGCTGCCAGCGTCCTCGTCATGGTCAGGTTCCCCTCGTCTTCTCTCGTTGATCCGGCCGTTCAGGCTCGGGATTTGTTGGACGCGGCGTCGATCGCCGCGTCGAGGTCGCGCCACAGCGCGTCCGTGCCTTCGAGGCCGACGTGCAGGCGGATCATCCGCGCGTCGACGCCGAAATCGATTGCCGAGTTCGGCCCGGCCGCCTGCTTGCGCACCACCTCGGCCGGCACGACGAGACTCTCGTGGCCGCCCCAGCTGACGCCGAGCTTGAACAGCGACAGGGCGTCCGCGAGCGTCGGCACATCGACGTCGTCGCGGACGGTGAAGGAGAACAGACCCGAGGTGCCCTCGAGGCCGGTCGGCAGGGCGTTGCCGAGGCCGGGGTGGGCGACCGAGACGACGGCGTCGTGGGCGGCGAGCCGGCGCGCGATCTCCAGCGCCGACGCCTCGTGCGCCTTCATGCGCAGCGGCAGGGTCCTGAGGCCGCGGATCAGCAGCCAGGCGTCGAAGGGCGACAGCTTGCCGCCGAGATAGGGATAGGCGGTGCGGCGGATCTCGCCGATCAGCGCCTTCGATCCGGCGACGACACCGGCGACCACGTCGGAATGGCCGCCGAGATACTTCGATGCCGAGTGCAGCACGAGGTCGACGCCGAGCGTCAGCGGCCGCTGGAAGATCGGCGTCGCCCAGGAATTGTCGATCGCGGTCAGGACGCCGTGGCGGCGGGCGAGGGCGGCGAGCGCGCCGACGTCGTGGGCCTCCATGGTCCAGCTGGTCGGGCTCTCCATGTAGAACAGCGCCGCCCCCGGCAGCGCCGCCTCGACCTCGGCCTCGTCGCGGCCGTCGACGTAGGTGACCGCGACGTTCCAGCGCTTCAGCAGCGTCTCGAACAGCCGGTAGGCGTCCGGATAGACGTGGCGGACGCAGACGATGCGGTCGCCCGGCTTCGTGAAGGTCATCACCGTCGAGGAGATCGCCGCCATGCCGGAGGCGAAGCCGAGGGCGTCCTCGGCGACCTCGAGTTCGGCGAGCTTCTCCTCGAACATCCGGACGGTCGGGTTGAGGCCGCGGGTGTAGGTCGGCCGCACCTTGAGGCCGCGGTAGGTCTCCTCCATCTCGGCGTAGGACGAGAAGGTGAACAGCGAGGTCTGCGCGATCGGCGGGACGACCGCGTCGTAGGCGTTGGCCTCGTCGTGGGCGACGACGAGGCGCGCGACGTCGAAGGGGTCGTCGTGGTCGGCGGTCATTGCGACATGTCCCTGATGTCCTCCTCGACGACGGCCAGAATGGCCAGCGTCTTCTCGCGGGCCGCGTCGGGGTCGCGCGCGGCGATGGCGTCGAAGAGTTCGCGGTGGAAGGGGAAGGAGCGGCGGGCGAAGTCCGGCCGGTCGAACGGCTTGGCCCAGAAGCTCTCGAAGGCCTCCCGCATCTGCTCGAGCAGCTGCGGGAACAGCGAATTGTGGGTGGCGTCGTAGATCGCGAGGTGGAAGGCGAGATCCTCGCGGCCGGCGGTGCCCTTCTCCTGGTGGACCCGCTCCATCTCGTCGAGCCGCGCCCCGATGACCGCGAGGTCGGCGTCGGTGCGGCGCAGGGCGGCGAGGGCGCTCGCCTCGGCTTCGAGGCCGCGGCGGACGTCGAGCGTCTGCAAGAGGACGTCGCGCAGGTGCGTGGCGTCGAAGGACAGCGGCATGTGCACCGTCGCCGCCGACACGGTCCTCAGCAGGTAGGTGCCGCTGCCCTTGCGCGATTCGACGATGCCGAGCGCCTGCAACTGCCGGATCACCTCGCGCACCGTCGAGCGCCCGACCGCCAGCGCGCCCATCAGCTCGCGCTCGGCGGGCAGGCGGTCGCCGGGCTTCAGGCCGGAGCGGTCGATGTAGTCCGCCAGCGCGTTCATCACGGCGCGGGCGCGGTCCATCGACGGCAGCGGGGCCAGGAGGGCGGCGGGTTCGGACATCCGGTTCGGCGGGCTCCGATGCCCACGGAATGCGACGGTGCGCGCCGTCCGCGGGCAAAATTGGTCTGACATCTGTCAGGTTCGCCGCAGCCGTCGGCGCTGTCAAGGCCGGGAGCTCGGGGCGCGCCGGTGCGGGCACCCTTTCCACGTCGGACGCATCGGGATCCGCCCCGTCCGTAGCTCTCCCGATGAAATTCGCGGCTGCACAACAAAAGGGCGCATCCATTTGACGAACAATAAGGAATGATTCAATTTCGCCCGTCATTCTGCGCCGCGAGAGGTCTTCGCGATGCACAATCGATCCCGCCGCCTGCCCCGTCCCCGCCCCGTCGAGATGCTGCGCCGTGGGCTCTCGGTCGCGCGGTCGTGGGTGACCGGGCGCACCGCCTTGCGCGAAGTGCTGGATTCGCTGCCGCAGGGCGTGGTGCTGCTCGATTCCGACGGCCGCTACGTCCACTGGAACCCGCGCTACGCCGACATCTACAGCGGCAGCGCCGACCTGTTCCGCGTCGGCGCCCGCCTCGAGGACACCCTGCGGGTCGGTGTGCGGCGCGGCCACTATCCGGAGGCGATCGGCCGCGAGGAGGAGTGGATCGCCCGCCGCCTGCACGCGATCCGCAACCCGGCCGGCAAGAGCGAGCAGCGCCTCGCCGACGGCCGCTGGATCCTGATCGACGAGCGCCCGACCAGCGACGGCGGCTACATCGGCATCCGCGTCGACGTCACCGACCTCAAGCGCCGCGAGACCGCCTACCGCCAGCTGTTCGACGACAACCCGGTGCCGATGCTGGTGCTCGCCGCCGACGACCGCACCGTGCTCGCCGCCAACGGCGCCGCCGTCGACCAGTTCGGCTTCCCGGCCGAGGACCTGATCGGGCGCCCCTTCGTGCTGATGGCCGACGGCGAGGACGACCTCGCCACCGACCGCGACGCCGACGATCCGGCGCAGGAGCGCCGCTGCGTCACCGCCGCCGGCGACGTCGTCGACATGCAGATCTACGCCCGCCCGCACGTTTTCGGCGACGACGACGCCGTGCTCCTGGCGCTGTTCGACGTCACCGAGCGCAATCGCGCCAAGGCCGAGGCGGCCTATCTCGCCCACCACGACTATCTCACCGGCCTCGCCAACCGCTCCTATCTCAACCTGCGTCTCGGCGAGATCCTGGAGGGCGCCGAGCCCGGCACCTCGGTCGGCATCCTCCTGGTCGACCTCGACCACTTCAAGTCGATCAACGACACGCTCGGGCACCATGCCGGCGACGCCCTCCTGAAGGAGGTGGCGCGCCGGATCCGCGCGGCGCTCGCCCCCGGCGACGTCGCGGCCCGGCTCGGCGGCGACGAGTTCGTCGTCGTCACCACCTTCGAGGACGTCGCCGACCTCGGCGCCACCGCCGAGGCGCTGATCGCCTCCTTCGCCCCGGCGATCACCGTGGACGAACAGGAGATCCGGCCGCAGGCGAGCATCGGCGTCGCGATCTGGCCGGCCGACGGCGCGACGCCCGAGGAACTGCTGCGCAACGCCGACCTGGCGCTCTACCGCGCCAAGGCCGAGGGTCGCGGCACCTACCGCTATTTCGAGACCGAGATGGACGCCCGGCTGCGCAAGCGGCGCGCGCTCGAGCTCGAACTGCGCACCGCGATCGACGACGGCCAGCTCTCGGTCCACTACCAGCCGCTGGTCGACCTCTCGACGCGGACGGTGACCAGCTTCGAGGCGCTGGTGCGCTGGCAGCACCCGGAGCGCGGTGCGATTCCCCCGGTCGAGTTCATCCCGCTCGCCGAGGAGGGCAACCTGATCGGGCGGATCGGCGAGTTCGTGCTGCGCGAGGCCTGCCGCACCGCGCTGGCGTGGCCGGAGGAGGTTCGCGTCGCGGTCAACCTGTCGCCGCTGCAGTTCCGCTCGGGCACGCTGTTCCAGACCGTGCGCCGCATCCTGTTCGAGACCGGTCTGCCGGCGACGCGGCTCGAGCTCGAGATCACCGAGGCGCTGCTGCTCGAGCGGACCGACAACGTGCTCGCCACGCTGCACGCGCTGCGCGCCCTCGGCGTGCGGATCGCCATGGACGACTTCGGCACCGGCTATTCCAGCCTCAGCTACCTGCGCAGCTTTCCCTTCGACAAGATCAAGATCGATCAGTCCTTCATCCGCGACGTCGCCTCCGACCCCGAGGCGGTGGCGATCGTGCGGGCGATCGTCACCCTCGGCGGCAGCCTCGGCATGCGCGTCACCGCCGAGGGCATCGAGGACGAGGCCGCCGTCGGCCTGCTCGACGCCGTCGGCTGCAACGAGGGCCAGGGCTACTTCTTCAGCCGGCCCTGCCGCGGCGAGGACGTGCCCGTCCTGTTGAACCGCGCCCGCGAAGGACTCGCCCGCACCGGCTGACCGCGATCCGCCCGCCCCGGCGGCCGATGGTCGCCCGGCGGCGAAACCCGCTTCGCCACGCCCGCGATTCGCGCTAGCATCCCTTGTCGGGATCGCTTCGCGCGGCGTGCCGCGAGGGAGGAAGCGTCCCGGTCCAGGGCTGTCGCCGACCACGCCCACCCAATGCCGGATCAACCGGCGGGCGGCGCCCGACAGGGCGCCCGAGCGACGGTGAGACGGTGATACGGGGCGCAGCGGCCGAGCTTAGCCGCCATGCTTTCGCCACGGCGCCCGAAGCATCATCGACGTGTCCGGAAGTGCCGGTGGATCCGATCGGCCACTCGAGCGGTTCCATGGGTTCTCCGTATCGCGCACTCGCCACCGGTGGGGCTGACAGAACCATGGCTGACTTCGATCTCTTCACGGAATTCGCAAGGACCTACCAGGCGCGCCGCGAGGTCGAGATGTCGCTGCGCGACTATCTCGAAGGCTGCAGGACCGATCCGACCATGTGGGCGAGCGCGCCCGAGCGCATCCTCGCCGCCATCGGCGAGCCGGAGATGGTCGACACCTCCCGCGACAGCCGGCTCGGCCGGGTGTTCATGAACCGGACGATCCGCGTCTACCCCGCCTTCGCCGAGTTCTACGGCATGGAGGAGACGATCGAGCGCATCGTCGGCTTCTTCCGTCACGCCGCCCAGGGCCTCGAGGAGCGCAAGCAGATCCTCTACCTGCTCGGGCCGGTCGGCGGCGGCAAGTCGTCGCTGGCGGAGCGGCTGAAGCAACTGATGGAGGTCCACCCGATCTACGTGCTGAAGGCCGGCGACGAGATCTCGCCTGTGTTCGAGAGCCCGCTCGGCCTGTTCGATCCCGAGCGCGACGGCGCCATGCTGGAGGACCGCTTCGGCATCCCGCGCCGCCGCCTCACCGGCCTGATGAGCCCGTGGTGCCTGAAGCGGCTCGACGAGTTCGGCGGCGACATCTCGCGATTCCGGGTGGTGCGGGTCAACCCGTCGCGGCTGCGGCAGGTCGCCATCGCCAAGACCGAGCCCGGCGACGAGAACAACCAGGACATCTCCTCGCTGGTCGGCAAGGTCGACATCCGCAAGCTGGAGACGCTGTCGCAGGCCGATCCGGACGCCTACGCCTATTCCGGCGGCCTCAACCGCGCCAACCAGGGCATGCTCGAGTTCGTCGAGATGTTCAAGGCGCCGATCAAGATGCTGCACCCGCTGCTGACGGCGACCCAAGAGGGCAACTACATCGGCACCGAGAACATCGGCGCCATCCCCTTCACCGGCGTGATCATGGCGCATTCCAACGAGGCGGAGTGGGCGAGCTTCAAGTCGAACCGCAACAACGAGGCGTTCATCGACCGCATCTTCGTCATCAAGGTGCCCTACTGCCTGCGCGTCACCGAGGAACAGCGGATCTACGACAAGCTGATTTCCCGTTCGGAACTCGCCGCGGCCCCCTGCGCGCCGGCGACTCTGGAGATGCTGGCGCGCTTCTCGGTGCTGTCGCGCCTGAAGACGCATGAGAACTCCAACCTCTATTCCAAGATGAGGGTCTACGACGGCGAGAGCCTGCGCGAGGTCGATCCGCGTGCCCGCTCGCTGCAGGAATACCGCGATGCCGCCGGCGTCGACGAGGGCATGGACGGCGTCTCCACCCGCTTCGCCTTCAAGGTGCTGGCGGCGACCTTCAACCACGACACCGTGGAGGTGTCGGCCGATCCGGTCCACCTGATGTATGTGCTCGAGCAGGCGCTGCGCCGCGAGCAGCTCGCGCCGGAGACCGAGAAACGCTACCTCGAGTTCATCAAGGCGGAGTTGGCGCCGCGATACGCCGAGTTCATCGGCAACGAGATCCAGAAGGCCTATCTGGAATCCTACAACGACTACGGCCAGAACCTATTCGACCGCTACATCGACTACGCCGACGCCTGGATCGAGGACCAGGACTTCAAGGATCCCGACACCGGCCAGCTGCTCAACCGCGAACTGCTGAACCAGGAGCTGACCAAGATCGAGAAGCCCGCGGGCATCGCCAACCCCAAGGACTTCCGCAACGAGGTCGTCAAGTTCGCGCTGCGCTGGCGCGCCACCAACGGCGGACGCAACCCGTCGTGGGCGAGCTACGAGAAGATCCGCGACGTCATCGAGCGGCGCATGTTCAGCCAGGTCGAGGAACTCCTTCCGGTCATCAGCTTCGGCTCGAAGAAGGACAGCGACACCGAGAAGAAGCACGCCGACTTCGTCGAGCGCATGGTCTCGCGCGGCTACACCGAGCGGCAGGTCCGCCGGCTGGTCGAGTGGTACATGCGAGTGAAACAGGCCGGCTGAGGCCTCCGGCCGGCCGCGGCTCGGCCGAGCCGCCGGAAAGCCACGGCGTCGCGTCCGCGCGGCGCCGCGCGTTCCCCGGATCCGCCCGAAGCGGATCCACCTGAAGCGGAGCCTCGATGCACATCGTCGACAGGCGTCTCAATCCGGGCGGCAAGAGCCTGCCCAACCGTCAGCGCTTCCTCCGCCGTGCCAAGGAGACCGTGCAGCGCGCCGTCCGCGAGACCTCGAAGGGTCGCGAGATCCGCGATCTCGACCAGTCCGGCGAGATCACCATCCCGATCGACGGCATCCGCGAACCCTCGTTCCGGCGCGCGTCCAGCGGCGGCCGGCGCGACCACCTGCTGCCCGGCAACCGCGACCACGTCGAGGGCGACCTGATCGCCCGTCCCGACGGCGGCGCCGGCGGCGGCGGGGGCGGGGGACAGGCGGGCGACGGCGGCGGCGGCGAGGACGGCTTCCGCTTCGTGCTGACGCGCGAGGAGTTCCTCGACATCTTCCTCGACGACCTCGAACTGCCCGATCTCGCCAAGCGCAAGCTCGCGGTCACCGAGGTCCAGGGCATCCGCCGCGCCGGCTACACCACCACCGGCTCGCCGGCCAACCTCGCCCTCGGGCAGACGATGAAGATCGCGCTCGCCCGACGCATCGCCCTGAACCGGCCGACCACGGCGGACGTCGCCGCCTTCGACGAGCGCATCGCCGCCGCCGAGGCGGTCGGCGAGAGCGGCCGCGCCGAGGAACTCCGGGCCGAGCGCGACGCCCTCGAGACGCGGCGCCGGCGCATCCCCTACATCGACCCGCTCGACCTGCGCTTCCGCCGCTACGAGCCGTTCCCGCGCCCGGTCGCGCAGGCGGTGATGTTCTGCCTGATGGACGTCTCGGGCTCGATGACCGAGCACAAGAAGGACGTCGCCAAGCGCTTCTTCATGCTGCTGCACGTCTTCCTGACGCGGCGCTACAAGCACGTCGACGTCGTGTTCATCCGGCACACCGACCGCGCCGCCGAGGTCGACGAGGACACATTCTTCCATTCGCCGGAGACCGGCGGAACCCTGGTCTCCTCCGCGCTCGCCGAGATGAAGCGGGTGGTGGAGGAGCGCTACGACCCGGCCGACTGGAACATCTACGCGGCGCAGGCCTCCGACGGCGACAACATGTCCTCCGACGCCGAGCGCACCGCCGTGCTGCTGCGCGACCACGTCCTGCCGGCCTGCCAGTATTTCGCCTATCTCGAGGTCGGCGATCCCCCCGGCAGCCAGTTCGGCTTCATCGGCCAGGGTCCGACCTCGCTGTGGCGGACCTACGAGGCGCTCGGCCTCGCGGGCGCGCGCTTCGACATGCGCCGCGTCAGCCGCCAGGAGGAGATCTACGCCGTGTTCCGGCAGCTGTTCCAGCGCCGCGACGCGGTCGGGGAAAGGGTGGGTGCATGAACGCCTTCGCGCCGAACCGGCTCTTGTTCGAGGGCGCCGACTGGGACTTCGACACCATCCGCCGCATCCACGACGCGGTGGAGGAACTGTCGCGCCGCAGCCTCGGGCTCGACGTCTTTCCCAACCAGATCGAGATCATCACCGCCGAGCAGATGCTCGACGCCTACGCCTCCACCGGCATGCCGCTGTTCTACAAGCACTGGAGCTTCGGCAAGCACTTCGCCCAGCACGAGACGGTCTATCGCAAGGGACTGATGGGCCTCGCCTACGAGATCGTCATCAACTCCGATCCCTGCATCAGCTACATCATGGAGGAGAATTCCGCCACGATGCAGACGCTGGTGATCGCCCACGCCGCCTTCGGCCACAACCACTTCTTCAAGAACAACTATCTCTTCAAGCAGTGGACCGACCCCTCTGGGATCCTCGACTACCTCGCCTTCGCCAAGAGCTACGTCGCCGCCTGCGAGGAGCGCTGGGGCCATGCCGCGGTCGAGCGCGTGCTCGACGCCGGGCACGCGCTGCAGTCCCAGGGCGTCCACCGCTACCCGCGCAAGAGCGTGCCGGACCTCCTGTCCGAGGAACGCCGCGAGCGCGACCGCCAGGCCCACGCCGAGCGGATGTACAACGACCTCTGGCGCACGCTGCCGTCGAGGCCAGCCGGTGGCGATGCCCGGCGCCGCCGCGAGGAGCGCCGGCGCGCCCTGCTCGGGCTGCCGCAGGAGAACCTCCTGTATTTCCTCGAGAAGACCGCGCCGCGCCTCGCGCCGTGGCAGCGCGAGATCCTGCGCATCGTCCGCAACGTCGCGCAGTATTTCTATCCGCAGATGCAGACCAAGGTGATGAACGAGGGCTGCGCCACCTTCGTGCACTACCAGCTGATGACCGGTCTGCACCGCGAGGGCCGCATCTCCGACGGGTCCTTCCTCGAGTTCCTGACCTCGCACACCAACGTCGTGCGCCAGCCGATGTACGACGATCCCTCCTACAACGGCATCAACCCCTACGCCCTCGGCTACGCGATGATGGAGGACATCGCCCGCATCGCCACCACGCCGACCGACGAGGATCGCGCGTGGTTCCCCGACCTCGCCGGCAACGGCGATCCGATCGGGACGCTGCGCGACGTCTGGGCCAATTATCGCGACGAGAGCTTCATCGCGCAGTTCCTGTCGCCCAACCTGATACGCAAGTGGCGCTTCTTCCACGTTCGCGACGACGCCGACGAGCCGGTGCTCCGGGTCGAGCGCATCCACGACGAGCGCGGTTACCGGGCGCTGCGCCGCTCGCTCGCCCGGCAGTACGACATCGCCTGGCTCGCTCCCGACATCCAGGTCGTCGACGTCGATCTCGACGACACCCGTCGGCTGGTGCTGCGCCACCGGGTCCTCGACGGCATCCTGCTCCAGCCCGACGACGCCCGCCGCGTGCTCCAGCACATCGCGGACCTCTGGGGCTACGAGGTCGTCCTCGAGGAAGTGTCGGCCGACACCGGCGCGACGCTGAAGGAACACCGCACCACCGCGCGGGCGGGCATGTTCTTCTGAGGCGGGGAGGCCTTCAGACCGGCCCGCCGTCGCCCCCGGTCGGCGCCGTCCCGTCGAGGGCCTCGCGCAGGCGGACGAGGTCGTCCTTGAGGGCGGCGAGTTCGGCCGGTGTGCGGCCGCCGCGGCAGACGAGCGGATTGTCGGTGGAAAGGACGCGTTCGCGGAGCGCGCGCCCCGTCTCGGTGAGGCCGACGCGGACCTGGCGCTCGTCGGCGGCGTCGCGGCGGCGGGCGAGGAGGCCGCCGGCCTCCATCCGCTTCAGGAGCGGCGTCAGCGTGCCGGAGTCGAGCATCAGCCGCTCGCCGATCGCCTTGACGGTGAGGTCGTCGTCCTCCCACAGCACCAGCAGCACCAGATATTGCGGATAGGTGATGCCGAGCGCGTCCAGCATCGGCTTGTAGGCGCGCGTGATCGCGTGGCCGGCGGCGTAGACGGCGAAGCAGAGCTGGCGGTCGAGGTGGAGACGATCCGGGGGCGTAGTCATGGCGCCATTCTATCGCGCAAGATCGAATTGTGCGAGGTCGTTCGTTACCGCAGTGGCACCGCGCGGCGCGAGCATCATCGTCTCGGCGGCGACGGCGATCTCGGCGGCGGCGGCGGCGAGGGCGGGGCGGTGGCGTTCCAGCGCCGCGAGGCCGCCGGCGTGGATCGTGGTGGTCAGCGACAGCCCGCCGACGAGGCCGCCGGCCGGCGCGAGGATCGGCACCGCGAGGCAGACGATGGTCTCCTCGTGCTCCTGGTCGTCGACCGCGTGGCCGCGCGCCCGGATCGCGTCGAGTTCGGCGGCGAGCGCGGCGGGGTCGACGATGGTGCGCGGGGTGTGGCGAACGAAGGACTGGCGGGCGATCGCCTCTGCCTGCGCGTCCGCGGGCAGGAAGGCCAGCATCGCCTTGCCGACCCCCGTGCAATGGGCCGGGCCGATCCGGCCGGGCGCCGAGAACATCCGGACCGCCGGGCGTGCCAACCGCTTGTCGAGATAGAGCACCTGACCGCCGTCGAGGCAGGCGAGGTGGACGGTCATGCCGACGTCGCCGACCAGCCGGTCCAGCACCGGTCGCGCCGCCTCGACCAGGGTCGCACCCTCCCAGGCCGCGTGGGCGAGGCGGACGAGACGCAGGCCGAGCCGGTAGCGCCGGCTCGCCGGGTCGAAGGCGAGCATGCCCTCGGCCTCGAGCTGGCGCAGCAGCCGCGACAGCGTCGCCTTCGGCAGGCCAGCCGCCTGTTGGACCTCGGAGAATCGCACCGGCTCACCGGCGGCCGCCACCACGTCGAGCAGACGCAGCGCCCGCGTCAGCGGCCCGTCCGCCGCGCCGTCGACGTCGAGCTGCCGGTCGCCGTGCGCCGCATGGCCCCGGTTGACCTGCACTGCGTCCCCCCGGTTGACTTGCACCGCGTCCCGCTCCAGGATTTCCATCCAACGAAACCATGTTCCATTGAATGGAACATCTGGTCAAGGGGCGTTGGGCGCCCCCTTTGGCGAAGAGGGAGAACGGCTCGGTGCGCGTGGAGACTCCCGCCTTCGTGGCGGTCGACTGGGGCACGTCGAGCCTCCGGCTCTGGCTGATGGCGGCCGACGGCGCCGTGCTCGCCGAGACGCGCTCGGCCGAGGGCATGGGCGGCCTGTCGCCGGATGCCTTCGAGCCGGTGCTGCGCGGCCGCCTGCAGGGCCTCGGACCCGCCGTCGCGGCGATGCCGACGCCGCTGCGCGTCGTGCTCTGCGGCATGGTCGGCGCCCGCCAGGGCTGGCGCGAGGCCGTCTATGTCGACGTGCCCGCGCCGCTGGACGCCGTCGCCGGCCGCGCCGTCTCCCCCGCCGCCGACGGCCTCGACGCCCGCATCCTGCCCGGTCTCTCCGCCCGCGGCGACCGACCCGACGTGATGCGCGGCGAGGAGACCCAGTTGCTCGGCCTCGTGCTCGACGCGCCGGCGCTCTCGGCCACCGTCTGCATGCCCGGCACCCATTCCAAGTGGGTGACGCTCGACGAAGGCCGCGTCGCGGGCTTCTCGACGGTGATGACCGGCGAGTTCTACGCGCTGCTCGCCGGCCAGTCGATCCTGCGCCACACGGTCGCCGGTTCGTCCGGCAGCGGCGATCCCGCCGCGCCGGCCTTCGTCGGCGGCCTCGCCGACGGCCTCTCTGCCCCGGACGACGCGCTCGCCCGCCTGTTCGGGATCCGCGCCGCCGGCCTCCTCTCCGGCCTTCCCGCCGCCGATGCCGCCGACCGACTGTCCGGCCTGCTGATCGGCGCCGAGGTCGGTGCGCGGCTCGCCCGGGCCGATGCCGGCGCCGAGGTCGTGCTGGTCGCCTCCGGCCGGCTCGCCGCGCTCTACGCCGCGGCCCTGCGCGCCGCCGGCCGCTCCCACCGCCTCGTCGACGCCGACGCCGCCGTGCGCGGCGGCCTCGTCCACGCCGCCCGCGCCCTCTGGCCGGAGATCCAGCCGTGACCGTTTCCGTGCCCTGGCCGCGGCTCGCCCGCAACCTCGTCGCCATCCTGCGCTGCCTGACACCCGCCGACGTCGACGCCGTCGGCGACGTGCTGGTCGAGGCCGGTTTCGAGGCGATCGAGGTGCCGCTCAACTCGCCCGATCCCTTCGCCTCGATCGAGCGCCTCGCCGCCCGTCTGCCGGCCTCGGTGCTGGTCGGCGCCGGCACGGTGCTGACCGCCGCCGACGCCGGTCGCGTCGCCGACGTCGGCGGGCGCATCCTGGTCGCGCCCAACGTCGATCCCCTGGTGATCGCCGCCGCCACCGCCCGCGGCATGGTGACGATGCCCGGCGTGTTCACGCCGACCGAGGCGTTCCAGGCGCTCGCCGCCGGCGCCTCGGCGCTGAAGTTCTTCCCGGCCGCCGCCCTCGGCGCGACCGGCATCGCCGCGGTGCGTGCCGTGCTGCCGAAGGGCACGGTGATCGGCGCCGTCGGCGGCGTCTCGGAGGCCGATTTCGCCGCCTATGCCGCTGCCGGCGTCACGGCCTTCGGCCTCGGTTCCAGCCTCTACAAGCCCGGCGCCTCCGCCGCCGACGTCGCCGCCCGCGCCGCCGCCGCCGTCCGCGCCTACGACGACACCTTCGCCTCCGGAGCCGCCAGATGACCGCCACCGTCTTCAGCGACGTCGTCTGCAACCTCGGCGAGGGGCCGTCGTTCCACCCGGACAGCGGCCGGGTCTACTGGTTCGACATCCTGGAGAAGCGCCTGCTCGAGAAGCGGCCGGACCGCTCCGGCACGATCGTGCACCAGCTCCCGTTCAACGCCTCGGTGATCGCGGCGGTCGACGACGACCGCCAGCTCGTGGTCGGCGCCGGCGGGCTCCACGTCCGCCGCATCGCCGACGGCGCGCTGACCTTGCACCGGCCGCTGGTCGCCGAGGACCCCGGCATCCGCAGCAACGACGGCCGTGTCCATCCCGCCGGCGCGCTCTGGCTCTCGACCATGAGCCGGACCGCGGAGGAGGGCGCCGCGGCGATCTGGTGGTACCGCGACGGCGAACTCCGCCGCCTGATCGGCGGGCTGACGATCCCGAACGGCATCGCCTTCGCGCCCGACGGCACCCACGCCTTCTACGCCGACACCCGGCCGGGCAAGGTCTGGCGCATCCCGACCGATCCCTCCACGGGCCTGCCGGTGGGCGATCCCTCCCTGTTCCTCGACGGCGGCGACGGCGGCCCGGACGGTGCGGTGGTCGACGCCGACGGCCTCTATTGGAGCGCCCGCTGGGGCGCCGGCGCCGTGATCGCCCACGACCGCGACGGCCGCGAGGTCGCGCGCCTCGCCGTGCCGGCGACGCAGAGCTCCTGCCCGGCCTTCGTCGGCGAGCGCATGGTGGTGACCTCGGCGCAGGAGGGCATGGACGAGGCCGCCCGCGCCGCCGACCCGCTTTCCGGTCAGACCTTCCTGCTCGACGGCCCGTTCCGCGGCCGTCACGACCCGGCGGTGCGGCTCGGGGAAGGCTGACGCGGGGGCCGACGCGTCGGAGCCAGGGTGAGACAAGTTGTCGAGCGATAACCGGACGGTTATCGGATGCGGCCGACTCTTCATCGTTCGGCTATCGCTTCCGCCTTGCGGGCGCCGCCGAGACGGGCGAGTCTGACGCGCGACAAGAAAGTCCCCCGCGTCGACACGAGCGACGCCCGCGCCGGCGGGAGGGCCCGTCACGCGCGCCGCCCGCGCCGGCTGCGAAACAACTCGGAAACGCCATGACCAAGCCGACCCGCCGCTCCGCCCTCTGGTTCGACAACCCGGACAACCCGGGCATGACCGCGCTCTACCTCGAGCGCTACCTGAACTACGGCCTGACGCGCGAGGAGCTGCAGTCCGGCAAGCCGCTGATCGGCATCGCCCAGACCGGCTCGGACCTGTCGCCCTGCAACCGCGTCCACCTCGAGTTGGCCCAGCGCGTGCGCGAGGGCATCCGCGCCGCCGGCGGCATCGCCTTCGAGTTCCCGGTCCACCCGATCCAGGAGACCGGCCGCCGCCCGACCGCCTCGCTCGATCGCAACCTCGCCTATCTCGGCCTCGTCGAGATCCTGCACGGCTATCCGCTCGACGGCGTCGTGCTGACCACCGGCTGCGACAAGACCACGCCGGCCTGCATCATGGCGGCGGCGACGGTGAACCTGCCGGCGATCGTGCTCTCGGCCGGCCCGATGCTCGACGGCTGGGTCGACGGCCGGCTCGCCGGTTCCGGCACCATCATCTGGGAGAGCCGCCTGCGCCTCGCCACCGGCGAGATCGGCTATGACGAGTTCATGGGGCACGCCGCCGCGGCGGCGCCGTCGACCGGCTATTGCAACACCATGGGCACGGCCTCGACGATGAACTCGCTGGCCGAGGCGCTCGGGATGTGCCTGCCCGGCAACGCCTCGATCCCGGCGCCCTACCGCGAGCGCGGCCAGATGGCCTATCTCACCGGCAAGCGCATCGTCGAGATGGTCGACGAGGACCTGCGTCCGTCGAAGATCCTGACCCGCGCGGCGATCGAGAACGCCATCCTGGTCAACTCGGCGATCGGCGGCTCGACCAACGCCCAGCCGCACATCACCGCCATCGCCCGCCACGCCGGCGTCGAGATCGTGCCGGAGGATTGGCAGACCGTCGGCTACGACGTCCCGCTGCTGGTCAACGTGCAGCCGGCCGGCAAGTATCTCTCCGAGGGCTTCCACCGCGCCGGCGGCGTGCCGGTGGTGATGAAGGAGCTGCTCGCCAACGGCAAGCTCAACGGCGACGCGCTGACCGTCTCCGGCCGTACCGCCGCCGAGAACGTGGCGGACGCCCGGGCGCCGGACGGCGAGGTCATCAAGTCCTTCGCCGCGCCGATGAAGGAAAAGGCCGGCTTCGTGGTGCTGAAGGGCAACCTGTTCGACAGCGCGATCATGAAGACCTCGGTGATCTCCGACGACTTCCGCGCCCGCTATCTGTCGCGCCCCGGCCGGGAGAACGTGCTCGAGGGCCGCGTCGTGGTGTTCGACGGTTCGGAGGACTACCACCACCGCATCGAGGATCCTGCGCTCGGCATCGACGAGAACACCATCCTCGTGATCCGCTACTCCGGCCCGATCGGCTGGCCCGGTGCGGCCGAGGTGGTGAACATGCAGCCGCCCGCCGCCCTCATCAAGCGCGGCGTCGCCTCGCTGCCCTGCATCGGCGACGGCCGCCAGTCCGGCACCTCCGGCTCGCCGTCGATCCTGAACGCCTCGCCGGAAGCGGCGATCGGCGGCGGACTCGGCCTGCTCGAGACCGGCGACGTCGTGCGCATCGATCTCAACACCGGCGCCGCCGACGCCCTGGTCGAGCCCGCCGAGTGGGAGCGCCGCCGCGCCGCCTTCGTGCCGAACTATCCCGAGAGCCAGACGCCCTGGCAGGAGATCTTCCGCGAGAAGGTCGGCCAGCAGTCCGACGGCGCGGTGCTCGAACTCGCGGTCAAGTACCGCGACGTCTACGAGAAGATCCCGCGCGACAACCACTGACGAGGACGACGGGACGTCCCGGTGTTTCGCAAGCCGACCCGGCCCGGACCCGCATCCACGCGGGGCCGGGCCGTTTTCGTCATACCGAGCGCGCAAAGTTCCAACCCGTGGTCGGAGCTTATCGCGCGAAGAGCGCCCGACCGGGTGCCGGCCGGTTGGCCGAAACCGCGCAAGGTCCCGACGAGTCGGGACTTTGCGAGACCGGGGTCAGTCGCCCGACGCCGGCACGATAGCGTCGGCGGGCGTGGCGGCGGCGGATCGGCCGCCGCCGCAGAGCCGTTCGGCGTCGAGCAGGCCGGCACCGAACACCGGGTCGCGGCCGGCGGGGCCGAGGTCGTGCGCGCTCGCCTCCAGCACGGCCTCGACGCCGGCCGGCGAGCCGCCGCGGCCGCCGGAGCGGGCGAGCGCGGCCGCCGCGGTCACGAAGGGCGCGGCGAAGGAGGTGCCGGTCCGCTTGGCGGCGCTGCCGCCGGCGGCGGCGGTCCAGACGTCGACGCCGGGGGCGGCGAGGTCGATGTAGTCGCCGTGGTTGGCGCGGCGATAGGCGGCGAGCCGGCCGTCGACGGCGGTGACCGCGACGACGCCGGCATAGGCCGCCGGATAGGACGGCGGTGCCGTGGCGCCGCCGTTGCCGGCCGCGGCCACCACGACGACACCGCGGGCGACCGCCGCCTCGACGGCGCGTTCCAGCATCGGGTTGGGCGGTCCGGACAGGCTGAGGTTGACCACGCTCGCGCCCGCGCCGACCACCCGCTCCAGCGCGCCGACCAGCGTCGCGACGTCGGTGCGGTCGGCGGTGCCGCCGTCGCGGTAGAAGGCGTCGACCGCGACGAGGCGGGCACCGGGCAGCAGGCCCGGCGTCGGGCTGTCGGGCCGGCCGACCAAAAGGGCCGCGACGGCGGTACCGTGGTCGGTCGTGGACGGCTCCGTGGCGTCGCCGCGACCGGCCGAGGCCTCCAGCCGGGCGCCGCGCAGGGCCGGATGGCCGGTGTCGACGCCGGTGTCGACCAGCCCGATCGTCGGCGGTGCGCCGCAGGCCGCGGTGGCCGACGGGCTCCAGCGCACCAGTGTCGGCGCGACGCAGCCCTCGCCGGTGCAGTCGCCCGCCTCGGTGTAGTAGTAGTCGTTGGTGGCGGCGAGCGCGCGCGCCGACACCGACAGGATCTCGCCGTAGCCGTCGACCAGGGACTTGCCCTTCGGCAGCTTCAGGCGCCACACGGTGGCGTCGAGCCGGGCGCCGGTGCGGCCGATCACGGCGAATCCGCGCGCCTCCAGCGCCTTCACGTCAGCCGCGGTCAGGCCGGAGGCCACCATCTCCTCGGGGGCGTAGGCCGGCTCGCCCGGGCGGCGGACGGATCGGGGCACCGTGGCGATCGTCTGCGGTTCTGGAGCGGCCTTCGCCGGCGGTTCGCCGCGGCCGGAGGTGTCGTCGTCGTCGTCGCGGTCGGAGCCGTCGTCACCGGCGAAGTCCCGGACGCCGCCGTGGCGGCCGTCGGGCGTCTCGTAGGAGCCGCCGCCGTGGTCGTCGCCGTCCTCGGGATCGTCGTCGACGCTCTCGTCGCCGTCGCCGGGGTGGTCGTGCTCGCCGCCGCCGCGGTTGCCGTGGTCGTCGTGATCGCCATGCTCGCGCGCGGCGGCGGGCGAAGCGGTCGCGGCCAGGACGACGCTCGCGACGGATATCCCGCCGGCGAGCGGCACGGTCGGTGCGAGGAGGAGCGCCGCCGCGGCGGCGCCCCTGAACAGGAGGCCCTTCATTCGCCGTCACCCCTGCGCTCGCCGGAACGCCGCGCCGCGATCTGGAAGGTCACGGGCAGCCAGGCGGTCCAGTCCGCCGCGTCGGCCTCGGGTGCGGCCTCCGCCGCCCCGGTCGCCCGCCGTTCGGCCGTCGCGGCACCGCCGCGGTCCGTCGTGGGCGGCCTGTCGCCGTCGAAGAAGTTCCACATCGTCCGCCTCCCGTGCCGGGGCCGCACCGCCGCGGCGTCGCCCCGGTGTCCCGGCGTCCGGCTCTCCCCCTGGAGAACGCGTCACGCGCGCGACCTAATCCCGCGGCCGGGATATTCTGGGGACACCATCGCGAACGCGATTCCCTCGCCCCGACTCTGCCCGACCGGGAATAGAGAATGGGTCCGGATCGTTGGTTCCGTCAAAGGGCAGTTGTCGACCCAGATGCAGACCGTGATCGGCCCAGACCTCGTCCTGCTGCTGCCGCGGCTGAGGCGCTACGCGTTGTCGCTGACCAGATCGTCCACGGAAGCGGACGACCTGGTGCAGACCGCCTGCGTCAAGGCCCTGGCGGGTGCGTCGGGGTGGACGCCGGGCACGCGTTTCGACGCCTGGGTGTTCCGGGTGATGCGCAACGCGTGGATCGACGGCCTGCGCCGCCGCAAGGTGGCCGGGGTCGTCACCGAGGTGGAGGCGGTGGACGGCGAGGTCCACGAGTCCGGGGAGCAGCGGGCGATGGCGAAGCTGACGCTCGACGACGTCCGGCGCGCGATCGACGCCCTGCCGACCGATCAGCGCGAGGTCGTACTGCTGGTCTGCGTCGAGGAGATGTCCTACCGCGAAGTCGCGGAAGTGCTGGACGTGCCGATCGGCACGGTGATGAGCCGGTTGGCGCGGGCGCGGCGCCGGCTGGCGGAGGCGACCGACGCGGCGTGAGCCGTGGTCGCATCGGGTGCCGGGGGTTGGCGAGACGATGGTGGATGCGTGAGATGGCCTTGGAACACCTGACCGACGAGCACCTTGTCGCCTATACCGACGGCGAACTCGACGAGGCTTCCGCCCGCCGCGTCGAGATCGCCATGGCGGCCGATCCCGACGTCGCGCGCCGCGTCATGGCGTTCCAGCGCAGCCGCCGCCTCGTCCGCGCCGCCTTCGCCGCCGAACCGGTCGAGGTACCGCCGGCGCTGCGCGAGGCCGTCGAGGCCCGGATCGCGGCCGTCGAAGCCCGGACCGTGCCGAAGGCGGAGGGCAGCGTGGTGCCGTTCCGGCCGCGTCGGCCGATCGGCGGCGGCTTCTCGGGCCTGTTGCGCGGCGCCGCGGCGGCGGCCGCGGTGGCGGCCGTCGCCGCCGGCGCCGGCCTCTACGTCGGGCGCGGGCCGTCGGCCGAGACGACCGCGGTCGCCGTCCTCGACCGCCCGGAGACCGCCGAGGCGCTCTCGACCCGGGCCGCCGGCGACGGCGTCACGATCGACGGCGCCCGGGTCTCGCTGGTCCAGAGCTACGTGCTCGCTGACGGCTCGCTCTGCCGCGAGATCGCGGTCGAGGAGGCCTCCGGTGCGACTTCCGCGCTGGCCTGCCGGGCGGCGGGCCGCTGGGAGGTGCGCTTCTCGGCGCGGCAGCCGGCCGCCGTCGACGGCTATGCGCCGGCCTCGGGCGCCACGGCGATCGACGGCTACCTGGACGCCGTCGGTGCCGGTTCGCCGCTCGACCCCGTCGCCGAGGCGGCGGCGTTGGCGGCGCTGCGCTGAGCGCGCCGCCGGCCCGGAAGGTTCCGTTTCCACCGGGGCGCACGATGGTCTAGGGATGGACGGGATCCGGCCCGGACGGCCGGTCGTTCATTCCGAGAGCCGGCGATGCAGGACGCGAGCACCAAGGTCAGCACCCACGATTCCGCCGAGGATCCGCGCAACGCGGCGGTCCTCATCCACGTCGACGGCAAGCTCTACCCGCGCGAGGAGGCCAAGGTCTCGGTCTACGATTCGGGCTTCATGATGGGCGACGGCATCTGGGAGGGCCTCCGGCTCTACGAGGGCCACGTCGCCTTCCTCGCCGACCATCTCGACCGGCTCTACGAGGCCGCCAAGGCGATCGACCTCGACATCGGGATGACCCCCGCCGCGCTCGAAGCGGTGCTCTACGACACCCTCGCCGCAAACGGCATGACCGACGGCGTCCACATCCGCCTGATGGTGACGCGCGGCAAGAAGAAGAACCCGTTCCAGGATCCGCGCCTGTCGGTCTACGGCCCGACCATCGTGATCATCCCGGAATACAAGGTCGCCTCCGAGGCGACCGTCGAGCGCGGCCTGTCGCTGTTCACGGTGCACGTCCACCGCCAGACCCCGGACAGCCAGGATCCCAAGCTCAACTCGCACTCCAAGCTGAACTGCATCCTGGCGCTGATCCAGGCGCTGAAGGCGGGCGGCGACGAGGCGCTGATGCTGGACCCGCACGGCTTCGTCAACACCTGCAATTCCACCAACTTCTTCATCGTCCGCAAGGGCGAGGTCTGGACCTCGTCCGGCGACCACTGCATGAACGGCATCACCCGCCGCAAGGTGATCGAGGCCTGCCGCGGCGCCGGCATCCCGGTGTTCGAGCGCAACTATTCGCTGGTCGACACCTACGGCGCCGACGAGGCCTTCGTCACCGGCACCTTCGGCGCGCAGACCCCGGTGGTCTCGATCGACGGCCGCACCATCGGCGACGGCCGCCCCGGCCCGATGTTCCGCCGCATCCGCGGGCTCTACAAGGACCTCGTCGTGCGCGACCGCGCGGCCGCGGCCGAGCGCGCAGCGGCCCGGGGCTGAGCGGGCGATGTCCGACGACGCCCTGCCGCCGAGCCGGCTTCCGCCCGCCCGCGTCGCCGACCGGCGCCGGGTCTACGAAGGCTGGCTCGCTCTCGACGTGGTGGTGATCGACACGCTGGTGCGCGGCGTGCCGACGCGGCTGCGCCGCGAGGTCCACGACCACGGCAACGGCGCCGCCGTGCTCGCCTACGACCCGGCCCGCCGCACGGCCGTGATGGTGCGTCAGGTCCGCGCGGCCGCCCTGGTCGCCGACGGCGCCGGCGTCACGCTCGAGGTGCCGGCCGGACTCGTCGACCACGGCGAGGATCCGGCGGCGACCGCCCGGCGCGAGGCCGGCGAGGAGGCCGGCGTCGTGCTCGTCTCGCTCGACCTCGTCGCCAATCCCTACGCCTCGCCGGGGGCGCTGACCGAGCGGCTCTGGCTCTATCTCGCCGAGATCGATCCGACTGCCCCGCGCACCGGCGGCGGCGGCGTCGCCCACGAGCACGAGGAGATCGAGGTGCTCGACGTGCCGCTGCGCCTGCTCGCCGTCATGGCCGACGACGGCCGGCTGATCGACATGAAGACGCTGCTCCTGGTGGAGACGCTCAGGCGTCGCCGGCCGGACCTTTTCGCGTGAGGAGGGAACGGCGGCGGGCTATTCGCCGCCGCCGGCCTTGCGGACGGTGAAGCCGCGGCTCGGGTTGTAGCCGTAGACCGCGCCGGCGAGGAACAGCACCAGCGTGCCGCCGACGACGCCGAGCGACCACCATTCCGCGCGCATGTAGAGCCCGAAGCGCAGCGCCTCGACGGCGTAGGTGAACGGGTTGAGCTGGCAAAGCTGCCAGACCAGATACGAACTCTCGCGCATCTTCCAGAGCGGATAGAGCGCCGACGACATGAAGAAGGTCGGGAAGATGATGAAGTTCATCACACCCGCGAAGTTCTCCAACTGCCGGATCGTCGACGACAGCAGCATGCCGAGGCTGCCGAGCATCAGGCCGGTCATCATCAGGATCGGCAGGGCGGTCAGGTAGCCCCAGGCCGGCATCTTGATGCCGAACAGATAGGCGACCGCGAGGAAGGCGTAGGCCTGGATGATCGAGACGAGGGCACCGGCGAAGAGCTTGGAGAACAGCACGAACCACCGCGGCAACGGCGTCGTCAGAAGGACGCGCATCGAGCCCATCTCGCGGTCGTAGACCATCGACAGCGACGACTGCATGCCGTTGAAGAGCTGGATCATCGCCAACAGGCCGGGCACGATGTAGACGTCGTACTCGACATAGGTCCGGTAGGGCGGCTGCATCGACAGGCCGAGCACGGCGCGAAAGCCGGCGGCGAAGATCAGGAGCCAGACCAGCGGCCGCACCAGCGCCGAGAAGAAGCGTTCGCGCTGGTGCAGGAAGCGCAGGATCTCGCGGCCGACGATGCCGACGAAGGCGCGGCGGTAGACGGTGAGGTTCACGCCGCATCCTCCCGGGCCGGACGGCCGATCAGCTTGGCGAAGGCGGCGTCGAGGCTCGCCGTGCCGGTGGACGCCACCACGCCGGCGGCGGTGCCGCTGGCGACGATGCGCCCCTTGTTCATGACGACGAGGTCGTCGTCGGCGTGGATCTCGTCGATCAGGTGGGTGGTCCACAGCACCGCGAGGCCGCGGGTGCGCGCGAGCTCGTGGACGTGGCCGACGATGGCCTTGCGCGTCGGCACGTCGAGGCCGACGGTCGCTTCGTCGAGCACGACCAGCTGCGGGTCGTGCAGCAGGGCGCGGGCGATCTCGACCCGGCGGCGGTGGCCGCCGTTGAGGGCGCGCACCTTCTCGTCGATGCGCTCGGCGGTGTCGAGGCGCGACAGCTCCTCCTCGATGCGCCGGTCGGCGTCGCGGATCGACATGCCGCGCAGCCGCGCGAAGTAGCGCAGGTTCTGCCGCACCGTGAGGTCGAGGTCGAGCGTGGTCTGCTGGAACACCACGCCGAGCGGGGCGAGCGCCTGCGGACCGGCCTCGGCGAGCGTGCGCCCGCAGATCGCGATCGACCCGACGCGGGTGTCGAACAGCCGCGTGATCAGCGAGAACAGCGTGGTCTTGCCGGCGCCGTTCGGGCCGAGCAGCGCGGTGAAACGGCCGCGGCGGACGGTGAAGCCGACGTCGTCGAGGGCGAGGCGGCCGGCGTAGGAGAAGGAGACGTCCTTCACCTCGAGCACGGCATCGGACTGCATGGTCACCGGCGAACCTCCCTTCGCTGGTCGCTGTCGGCCGACGGTCCGGCGCGCGGCGGCGCCGGACCGCGGCGACGTCAGGGCTTGGCGGCCGGCTGCTCGTCGGTGTCGTCGGCGCCGGGCTCCGGCGCGTATTCGCAGCGCCAGTTCTTGA
The DNA here is from genome assembly GCF_004362745.1 of Oharaeibacter diazotrophicus. Classification (NCBI taxonomy): domain Bacteria; kingdom Pseudomonadati; phylum Pseudomonadota; class Alphaproteobacteria; order Hyphomicrobiales; family Pleomorphomonadaceae; genus Oharaeibacter; species Oharaeibacter diazotrophicus. The sequence goes on from NZ_SNXY01000007.1 coordinate 476,518, forward strand.
TCGTCCAGCCCTTGTTCTCGGCCTGCCAGCTGGCGATGTAGAACTGGGCGTCGAAGACGCATTCGTTGAGCGACTTGTAGCTCTCGAACTGCAGGCGCTGCTCGTGGCAGGACGAGGGATCGCTTGCCATGCAGAGCATCATGACGATGTCGAAGATGTTCATCGGACCTTCAGAACTCCTCCCGTGGCGCCGGTTCCCCTCCGCTCGCGGCGGTTCCTCCCGACCGGCTCCTTCCGGGCTGACGACAATATCCGCGGACCGGGGTGGGTCAAGCCGCGGTGGTGACGGCGTTTCGCCGCCGGCACCCGGGTCGGGACGGCGGATTTCGCCGGATCGGGGGGCGCGAGCCGGTGCCGATCGACCTTGACAGGGCGACGGTGCGTCATTTTGATCCGCGTCTCGGTCTTGAAGAAGTGCGCCGGGCCATCGATTTTCGCATGGAGACGGGAACAACAGACCAAATCAAATAGAGAATGTTTCCCGTTTCGTCCTCGGTGTTCTGGATCATGACAAGATTTTAATGTTCCGGACGATCGAGGAGCCTGACGGGTTTCGGGAGGATGACGGGATGGAACTTCTGAACCGGGGCGCGACGCGCCTGGCCGCCGTGCTGGTCGCGGCCACCACCACGCTCGCGGCACCGGCCGCCCGGGCCGAGGATCCCGCGACGATCTCGGTCGGGTACATCCAGTGGGGCGTGCCGCGCGCGACGCTGTCGATCGTCGACCTTCCGACCCCGGACCGGGGCGTCGCCGGCGCCCGCCTCGCCATCGACGACAACAACACCACCGGCAAGTTCACCAAGCAGCACTACGAACTGGTCGAGAAGGTCGTCGCGTCGGTGGACGAGGCGGTGAAGGCCTACGACGAGCTCGCCGCCGCCGGCGTCAAGATGGTGGTCGCCGACCTCCCTGCCGACGGCATCCTGGCGCTCGCCGACCGCGACAAGGACCCCGCCAGCCTGATCTTCAACGTCTCGGCGCGCGAGGATTCCCTGCGCGAGGAGAATTGCCGCGCCAACGTCGTCCACGTCGCGCCGACCTACAGCATGCTCGCCGACGGCCTCGCCCAGTATCTCGTCTGGAAGAAGTGGCCGCGCTGGCTGCTGCTGACGGGCGCGCTGCCGCAGGACAAGATCTGGGCCGACGCCCTGAAGCGGGCGGCCGAGCGCTTCGGCGGCGAGATCGTCGAGGAGCGGGTCTATTCCTCGACCGACACCTCGGCGCGCACCGACAGCGGCCACACCCAGGTGCAGCGCCAGATCCCGGTGTTCACCCAGAACGCGCCCGAGCACGACTTCGTGCTGGTGGCCGACGAGAGCCAGATCTTCGGCCAGTACATCCCCTACCGTACCTGGGACCCGCGCCCGGTGGGCGGCTCGGCGGGGCTGGTGCCGACCGAGTGGGATCCCTCGCACGAGCAGTGGGGCGGCTGGCAGACCCAGGACCGCTTCCGCAACATGGCCAAGCGCGGCATGCGCGCCATCGACGCCGACGCCTGGACCGCCGTGCGCATCATCGGCGAAGGCGCGACTCGCGCCCGCACGTCCGATCCGCAGCAGATCCGCGACTACGTGCTCGGCCCGAAGATGCAGATCGCCGCCTACAAGGGCGAGAAGCTGACGATCCGCTCGTGGAACCACCAGCTGCGCCAGCCGATCCTGCTGACCGACCGCGGCACTGTGGTGTCGGTGTCGCCGCAGGAGGGCTTCCTGCACGAGCGCACCGAACTCGACACGCTCGGCATCGACCAGCCCGAGACGGCCTGCAAGTTCTGACCAGGACCGCCGGTGCGGGAGCAAGGCCGGCGATCGACGGACAACGACACCAGGGAGGAGAGACAATGTCGAGACTTCGCGCGAGCCTCGCCGTATCGGCCGCGGTCCTCGTGTGGGCGGCGCCGGCCGACGCCTACCAGATCTACGTCTCCAACGAGAAGGACAACACCGTCACCGTCATCGACGGCGAGACGCTGGAGCCGGTCAAGACCGTCCAGGTCGGCCAGCGCCCGCGCGGCATCCTGATGGCCCACGACGGTTCCGAGCTCTACCTCTGCGCCTCCGACGACGACACCGTGCAGGTGTTCGATCCGAAGACGATGCAGATGACGCACACGCTGCCGTCGGGGCCGGACCCCGAGCTGTTCACGCTCGCCCCCTCCGGCCAGTATCTCTACGTCGCCAACGAGAACGACAACCTCGTCACCGTGCTCGACACCAAGAAGCGCGACATGGTCTCCGAGGTGCCGGTCGGCGTCGAGCCGGAGGGCATGGCGGTCTCGCCGGACGGCAAGATCATCATCAACACCTCCGAAACCACCAACATGGCGCACTGGATCGACGCGGAGAGCCACGAGATCGTTGGCAACACGCTGGTCGACGCCCGCCCGCGCTACGCCCAGTTCAAGGACGACGGTTCCGAACTCTGGGTCTCCGCCGAGATCGGCGGCACGGTCTCGGTGATCGACCCGGCCACCCAGGAGGTCACCAAGACCATCACCTTCGAGATCCCGGGCCTGCGCTCGGAGGCGATCCAGCCGGTCGGCATCAAGATCACCAAGGACGGCAAGACCGGCTTCGTGGCGCTCGGGCCGGCCAACCGCGTCGCGGTGATCGACGGCACCACCCACGAGGTGCTCGACTATCTGCTGGTCGGCCAGCGCGTCTGGCAGCTCGCCTTCTCGCCGGACCAGAAGTATCTCTTCACCACCAACGGCGTCTCCAACGACATCTCGGTGATCGACGTCGCCAACCGCGAGGTGATCAAGTCGATCCCCGTGGGGTCGATGCCCTGGGGCGTCACCGTGTCGCCGAACTGACCGCGGCCGCGGGCGGTTCGGGGCGATAGACTGCGTGGGGAAGCGAGAGGGACCATGACCAGCCTCCATCGTGTCTGCCTGTTCCTGGCGGCCGTCGCCGCGGCCGCGCCCGCCGCGGCCGCCAGCCGGCCCGACCCGGGCGATCCGAACTGGCCCTGCGTCCAGCGCAAGGTACCGGAACTCGACGTCGCCACCGTCTGGGCCGGGCCGCCGGTCGATTCGGCCTCGACCGCGTGGCGCGACGATCCCGAGGTGGTGCAACTGGTCGAGTACGTCGCCCAGCGGCGCGTCTCGCTGGAGGAGGCCGACGCCGCGGTGAAGGACTTCGCGGCCAAGGCGGGGGAGAAGCGCGCCGATCGGCTCGGCGCGCTGTTCACCGGCCTGTTCCAGAAGCTGAACCGCGAGCGCAAGGACGTCATGTCCGGCATCGACCGTTTCGCCACCAAGCAGCGCAAGATGGCCGACGGGCTCAAGGCCGAGAACGCCGACCTCGAGGCCATGCGCAACGATTCGAAGGTCGTCTTCGAGGCGTTGCAGGCCAAGCTCGACGAGGTCACGCTGCACAACCGCATCTTCGACGAGCGGCAGAAGTCGCTGACCTACGTCTGCGAGGTGCCGGTTCTGATCGAGCAGCGGCTCGGCCACGTCGGCCGCACCATCCAGGCCGCCCTGAAGTGAAGTGACGGCTCCGGTCCGGCGCGGCCATGCCGGGCCGGACCGCGGTTCCACGGCCCACGTCGACCGCGCATAGGGGTTTATACTAAAGGCTTGGAACCGTAGGCGCGGGCGGACGTTGTTCCGGTATCAACAGGGACGACGACGAATGACGGACGTGAAGCTGCCGCGCGACGAGATCGTCGCGCTGATCCCTTCCCTGCGCGCCTTCGCCAGGTCCTTGACGCGCAACGCGACGGACGCCGACGACCTCGTGCAGGAGACCCTGCTGAAGGCCTACGGCAACCTCGACAAGTTCACGCCCGGCACCCAGCTGCGCCAGTGGCTGTTCACCATCATGCGCAACGCCTTCTACTCCGGGCACCGCAAGCACGGTCGCGAGGTGACGTCGGCCGAGGACGGCATCGTCGATCGCGGCGCCGCCCCGCCGGAGCAGGAATGGTCGGTCTACGGCGGCGAGATCGGTGCCGCCCTCGCCAGCCTCTCCGACGACCAGCGTCAGGCGCTGATGCTGGTGGGCGCCATGGGCGTCTCCTACGAGGAGGCCGCCGAGGTGTGCGGCTGCGCCGTCGGCACCATGAAGTCCCGCGTCAACCGCGGCCGCAGCCGCCTCGCCGCCCTGCTCGGGCTCGAGCTTCCCGCGCCGCCGAAGACGGCGACGCCGACGCGGCCGATGACCATGCGCCAATACGGCGCCGCGGCCGCCGCCGCCTGGTGAGGATACCGACATGAGAGCTTTCGGATTTCTGCTGGCGGTCGCCCTGATCGCCGGCGCCGCCTGGTACTTCCTGGACGTCCGCGTCGTCGACGCCGGCCGCCTCCCCGACGTGGAGGTGACCGTGAAGGATCCCGGGAAGCTCCCCGACGTCGACGTCTCCGTGAAGACCGTCGACGTCCCCGAGACGACCGGAGCCGTCGGCATGCCGACGGAGCCGGCGACCACCGCCCGCTGAGGGCGAACCCCGCCCGCCGAACGCGGGCCGACCACAGACAACGATCGAAGGAGTGACTCCGATGGGCAGCACCACCGACAAGATCAAGGGCATGGCCAACGAGGCCGTCGGCAACGTCAAGCAGGCCGTCGGCAAGGCGACCGACGACAAGCATCTCCAGGCCGAAGGCGTCGTGCAGGAGCGCAAGGGCGAGGCCCAGCAGGCCGTCGGCAAGGCCAAGGAAGCCGTCAAGAACGTGATCGACCGCGCCTGACCGGCCGATCCCTCCGCGTCCCGTTCAGGCGGGACGCCCGGCGCGGGCCGCCGTCCACCCGGGCGGCGGCCCGTCGCCGTTCGGACGCGGAGCGGCGGCCCGGGGGTCTTGACCCGGAAACCGGCGCTCCGCCAAATGCGGCCGTCCCGCTTCGCCCGGAGTTCGCCGCATGACTGCCCGCCGCTGCCTCGCCGTCGTCCTCGCCGCCGGAGAAGGCACGCGGATGCGCTCGGCCCTGCCGAAGGTGATGCACCCGGTCGGCGGCCGGCCGATGCTGGACGCGGTGATCGCCTCTGCCCGTGCCGCCGGCGCCGACCGTGTCGCCGTCGTGGTCGGTGCGGGCGCCGACCTCGTGCGCCGGCACCTCGCGCGCACCGCTCCCGACGCCTCGATCCACGAGCAGACCGAGCGGCTCGGCACCGCCCACGCCGTGCTCGCCGCCCGCGCCGCCTTCGCCGAGCCCGCCGACGAGGTCGTGGTGCTCTACGGCGACACGCCGCTGGTGCGTCCCGAGACCATCGCCGCCGTACGCGGCCGCCTCGCCGCCGGCGTCGACGTCGCCGTGCTCGGCTTCGAGGCCGCCGATCCCACCGGCTACGGCCGCCTCGTCCTCGACGGCGAGCGCCTCGTGCGCATCGTCGAGGAGCGCGACGCCGACGCCGAGACCCGGCGGATCCGGCTCTCCAACTCGGGCATCATGGGCTTTCGCGGCGACCTTCTGCCCGGCCTGCTCGACGCGGTCGGCAACGCCAACGCCAAGGGCGAGTACTACCTGACCGACGCCATCGAGATCGCGGTCGGTCGCGGCCTCGCGACCGGCGTCGTCGTCGGCCCCGAGGACGAGTTCCTGGGCGTCAACGACCGCGTCCAGCTCGCCGTCGCCGAGGCGGTGTTCCAGGGCCGCGCCCGCATCGCGGCGATGCGGGCGGGCGCGACGCTGCAGGCGCCGGAGACCGTGTTCTTCAGCCACGACACCCGGCTCGGCCGCGACGTCGTCGTCGAGCCGAACGTGGTGTTCGGCCCCGGCGTCACCGTCGCCGATGGCGTCGTGGTGCGCGCCTTCAGCCATCTCGAGGGCGCGACGGTCGCCGCCGGTGCCACGCTCGGGCCCTATGCCCGGCTCCGGCCCGAGGCGTCGATCGGGGAGGGCGCCCACATCGGCAACTTCGTCGAGATCAAGAAGGCGGACATCGCCGCCGGCGCCAAGATCAACCACCTCTCCTACATCGGCGACGCCGTGGTCGGGGCGGGCACCAACGTCGGCGCCGGCACCATCACCTGCAACTACGACGGCGTCTTCAAGCACCTGACCCGGATCGGCGCCGGCGTCTTCGTCGGCTCCAACACCACGCTGGTCGCCCCGGTCGCGATCGGCGACGGCGGCTATACAGCGGCCGGCAGCGTCGTCACCGCGGACGTCCCCGCCGACGCGGTCGCCTTCGGCCGCGCCCGCCAGGAGAACAAGCCGGGCCGGGCGCGCGAGATCCGCGAGGCGCTGGCGGCGAAGAAGGCACGCAAGGGCTGACGCCGCGGCCGGCGCCCGGCGGCGGCCAAAGCAGATCGGCCGGCGCAACGAACCGAAAACCTTGTTGATTTCCGTTAACCGCATTCCTCCGATTATAGAGGGGCGCACGAGACACGGCCGTGCGTTCACCGGACCTTCGGGCTTTTCCGGTTAAACCTCGCGCGGACAGCGGAGACGGGCAGCATGTGTGGAATCGTCGGCATCGTCGGGCGTTCGGCCGTCGCGGGGCGGCTGGTGGAGAGCCTGAGGCGGCTCGAGTACCGCGGCTACGACAGCGCCGGCGTCGCGACGCTGGAGGCCGGGCACATCGTCCGCCGCCGCGCCGAGGGCAAGCTGGTCAACCTCGGCGACAAGCTCGCCGCGGCGCCGCTCGACGGCCACGTCGGGATCGGCCACACCCGCTGGGCGACCCACGGCGCGCCGACCGAACGCAACGCCCACCCGCACGCCACCGACCGCGTCGCCGTGGTTCACAACGGCATCATCGAGAACTTCCGCGACCTGCGCGAGGCGTTGATCGCCAAGGGCCGCCGCTTCCAGTCGGACACCGACACCGAGGTGGTCGCGCACATGGTCTCCGAGGAGCTCGAGGCCGGCCGCGACCCCGAGGCGGCCGTCGCCGCCGTGCTGCCGAAGCTGACCGGCGCCTTCGCGCTCGCCTTCCTGTTCGACGGCCGCGACGACCTGATGATCGGCGCCCGCCGCGGTTCGCCGCTGGCGGTCGGCTACGGCCGCGGCGAGATGTTCTTCGGCTCCGACGCCATCGCGCTCGCCCCGTTCACCTCGACGATCGCCTATCTCGAGGACGGCGACTGGGCCACCATCACCCACGACGGCGTCACCATCCGCAACGAGGCGAACGCGGTCGTCGCCCGGCAGGTGATGCAGTCCAACGCCTCCGCCTTCCTGGTCGACAAGGGCAACCACCGCCACTTCATGGCCAAGGAGATCCACGAGCAGCCGGAGGTCGTCTCGCACACGCTGTCGCGCTACGTCGACTTCACCACCGGCCGGACCCGGCTGCCGGACGACCTGCCGTTCGACTTCCGCGGCGTGCGCCGGCTGGTGATCTCGGCCTGCGGCACCGCCTACTACGCCGGCCTGACCGCAAAGTACTGGTTCGAGCGCTTCGCCCGCCTGCCGGTCGACATCGACATCGCCTCGGAGTTCCGCTACCGCGAGGCCCCGCTCGATCCCGGCGACGTCTCGCTGTTCGTCTCGCAGTCCGGCGAGACCGCCGACACGCTGGCGGCACTGCGCTACTGCAAGGGTGCCGGCCAGAAGGTCGCCGCGGTTGTCAACGTCCAGGAATCGACCATCGCCCGCGAGGCCGACGCGGTGTTCCCGACGCTGGCCGGCCCGGAGATCGGCGTCGCCTCCACCAAGGCCTTCACCTGCCAGCTGACCGCGCTCGCCGCCATCGCGGTCGCTGCCGGCCGCGTCCGCGGCGAGCTCTCCGAGGCCGACGAGGAACGCCTCGTCACCGCGCTGATGGAGATCCCGCGCTACATGGCAGAGGCGCTGAAGCGCGAGCCGCAGATCGAGAAGCTGGCGAAGACGCTGTCCAAGGTCGAGCACGTGCTCTACCTCGGCCGCGGCACGTCCTTCCCGCTGGCGCTCGAGGGCGCGCTGAAGCTCAAGGAGATCAGCTACATCCACGCCGAGGGCTACGCCGCCGGCGAGCTCAAGCACGGCCCGATCGCGCTGATCGACGAGACCATGCCGGTCATCGTCATCGCCCCGCACGACCGCATCTTCGAGAAGACCGTCTCGAACATGCAGGAGGTCGCAGCCCGCGGCGGCCGGATCATCCTGATCACCGATCCGAAGGGCGCCGAGGCGACCGGCGTCGAGCCGTTCGAGACGATCGTGCTGCCGGAGATGCCGGCCACAATCGCCCCGCTGGTCTACGCCATCCCGATCCAGCTGCTCGCCTACCACACCGCGGTCTCGATCGGCACCGACGTCGACCAACCGCGCAACCTGGCGAAGAGCGTCACGGTGGAGTGAGAGGACGCCTTCTCCCCCTGCGGGAGACGGTGCCGGCAGGCGGATGAGGGGGAACCGCCGCCGTTCGAGGCTCGCCGGAGCCCGGACGGCCGGACGAGGAGGATCCCCCTCGTCCGGCCCTGACGGGCCACCTTCTCCCGCAAGGGGAGAAGGTGCTCTACCCTCACGCCGCGCCGACCGCCGCGAGTTCGGCATCCGAGATCGCGCCCGGGCCGCGGATCGCGCCCGGGGGGCACTTGCCGAGGATGATCATCCCGAGCACCTCGTCCTTGCTGACGTCGCTGGTGCGGGCCTGACCGACGAGGCGGCCGTTCTTCATCACGAAGACGCGGTCGGCGAGGTCGAAGACGTCGTGCAGGTCGTGGCTGATCAGGAAGATGCCGATGCCGTCGGCCTTCAGCTGCTTGATCAGGTCGCCGACCTGGGCGGTCTCCTGGGGGCCGAGCGCGGCGGTCGGCTCGTCCATGATCAGGATGCGGGCGTTGAAGTGGATCGCGCGGGCGATCGCCACCGACTGCCGCTGACCGCCGGACAGCGCCTTCACAGGTACCTTGAACTTGCGGAAGTTCGGGTTGAGCCGGCCCATCACCTTGCGCGCCGCCGCCTCCATGGCGACGTCGTCGAGCGTGCCCCAGCGCGTCTTCAGCTCGCGGCCGAGGAACAGGTTGGCGGCGGCGTCGACGTTGTCGGCGAGCGCCAGCGTCTGGTAGATCGTCTCGATGCCGTGACGCTTGGCGTCGCGGGGCGTGGCGATCTCGACCTTGTGGCCCTCGACCAGGATCTCGCCGGCGTCGGCCCGATAGGCGCCGGACAGGCACTTGATCAGCGTCGACTTGCCGGCGCCGTTGTGGCCGAGCAGGCCGACGACCTCGCCCGGGTAGAGGTCGACCGAGCAGTGGTCGACCGCCTTGATGCCGCCGAAGGCGATCGAGATGTCGCGCATCTCGACCAGCGGCGTGCCGCGGTTGTCGGACATCGGACCCTCCCTCACTTGATCCTGGAGCGGTAGACGCCGTCGACCCAGACGGCGACGACGAGGACGAAGCCGACCACGATGTTCTGCAGCGGCGTGTCGAGGCCGAGTAGCACCATGCCCGACTGCAGGCTCTGCATCACCAGGGCGCCGAGCATGGCGCCGGCGATGGTGCCGGAGCCGCCGGCGAGCGAGGTGCCGCCGATCACCGCCGCGGCGATGGTGTAGAGCTCGTCGAGCGTGCCGGCCGCGTTGGTGCCCGAGGTCAGGCGGGCGGTGGTGATCGCCGCGCCGAGGGCGGCGAGGCCGCCCATGAGGGCGAAGATCGCCATGGTGACGAGCTTGGTGTTGATGCCGGCGAGTTCGGCCGCTTCGGGATTGCCGCCGATGGCAAAGACGTAGCGGCCGAAGCTGGTGCGACGGGTGACGAAGGTCATCACCACGCCGACGCCGATCGCGATCAGCACCGGCACGGCGAAGCCGAACGGCACCTGCAGCGGCGAGCCGTCGGCCGGCAGGGCGATGCCGGCGGTCTCGGCGTATTTCTTGGCGAGGGCGGGCGGCAGCAGGTAGCTGTTGACGATCACCGTCGCCGCCACGATCGCGAGCGCGCCGGCGCCGACCACCACCGCCTCGGCCCAGAACGGACGGAGCGGGAAGTTGAAGCGCTGGCGCTGGCGCCGGGCGTTGAGCGCGGCGAACACCACCGCGACGATCGCCACCGCGGCGAGGATCCAGCTCCAGGACGCGCCGATCGCGCCGTCGGCGCCGCCGCCGATGAGCTTGAAATTGTTGTCGGTGAGCGGAATGGTCTTGCCGCTCGCCACCCACCACGCCGCGCCGCGCCAGACCAGCAGGCCGCCGAGCGTGACGATGAAGGCGGGTACCTGGAGATAGGCGATGACGAAGCCGTGCAGCGCGCCGATGGCGACGCCGCAGCCGATGCCGATCACCAGCGTCAGGATCCAGACCGCCGGATGGTCGAAGCCGAGGCCCGGCGTCAGGTAGGCCGACTGCACCACCGCCATCACCATGCCGGTGACGCCGAGCATGGAGCCGACCGAGAGGTCGATGTTGCGGGTGACGATGACCAGCACCATGCCGGTGGCCATCACCGAGATCGACGCGGTCTGGACCGAGAGGTTCCAGAGGTTGCGCGGCGTCAGGAAGGTGCCACCGGAGAGGATGTGGAACCCGACCCAGATCACCGCGAGCGCCGCGGCCATGCCGAGGAAGCGGACGTCGATCTCGAGGGCGGAAATGAACGAGGTCGTCTGCGCCTGCGGCGGCGACCCCGACGGCGCCGAAGCGCGCGCGGTGGCGTTGTCTGTCATGGGGGAGGGTCCCGGGGCTCGTCGGGCGGACGTCCGGCGGGGTGTGCGCGCCGGTGTGCGGGAACCCCGCGGCGGCGTGCGCCACGGGGATGGTCCGTGTCCGGACCGGTGCGGGGCTCGCCGCGCGAGCCCCGCCCGTCGTCGTCGATCAGTTGCAGGCGGCGACCGAACCGGCCGCGACGCCCTGGCAGACCACGTCCTTGGACACCCAGCCGGCGTCGATGACGACGTTGAGGTTGTCCTTGGTGATGGCGACCGGGGTCAGGAAGGTGGCGTTCATCTCGGCGCCCTTCGGGCCGCCCGAGAACTTCACCGTACCGTCGACCTTGTCCATCGCGGTGCCGCCGGCGAGGGCGACGGCGATCTCGCCCGCCTTCTTGCCGAGTTCGCGGGCGTCCTTCCAGACCGACACGGTCTGGGTGCCGAGCGCGACGCGGTTCAGCGCCGCCTGGTCGCCGTCCTGGCCGGAGACCGGCACGGAACCGGCGAGACCCTGGGCCGCGAGCGCGGCGACGACGCCGCCGGCCGTGCCGTCGTTGGAGGCCACCACCGCGTCGACCTTGTTGTCGTTGGCGGTGAGGATCTGCTCCATGTTCTTCTGGGCGTTGGCCGGCAGCCACTGGTCGGTGTAGGCCTCGCCGACGTTCTTGATCTTGCCGGCGTCCATCGCCTCCTTCAGGACCTCCATCTGGCCCGAGAACAGGAAGTCGGCGTTCGGGTCGGTGGAAGCGCCCTTGATGAAGGCGTAGTTGCCCTCGGGCTTGACCTTGAACACCTCGCGAGCCTGGATGCGGCCCACTTCCTTGTTGTCGAAGGTGATGTAGTAGGCGGCCGGGTTCTCGATCAGGCGGTCGTAGCCGACCACCGGGATGCCCTCGGCCACGGCCTTCTCGACCGCCGGGGTGATGGCGTCGGTGTCCTGGGCCAGGATGATCAGGGCGTTGGCACCCTGCGAGATCAGGCTCTCGACGTCGGTCAGCTGCTTGGCCGGCGACGACTGGGCGTCGGCGGAGATGTACTCGGCGCCGGCGGCCTCGAGCGCGGCCTTGATCGCGGCCTCGTCGGTCTTCCAGCGCTCTTCCTGGAAGTTCGACCAGCTGACGCCGACCTTGAGGCCCTCGGCCTGCGCGACGGTGACCAGCGAAGCCGCCGACAGCAGCGCGGCGGCGACGACGGAACGAATCCGCACCATGGTGTCATCCTCCCTGTGGTCCACACACGGGTGGACCGTTGTGGAACCCGTCCCCAGCGGGCCTCCCCCCGCAGTCGGATCGGTAGGCCTCGAACATAATTCAAGGCTCGAAAAAAGGTTGGACCGAAACCCCCGGTGCTGTCAATATGCTTCGCGAACTCCGGACGTGCCGGTGGATCGATTTTCCCGGGCTGGTGAGGAAATCTCGTCAGAACGGAGGCCGGGAAAGCGATCGGGACCCTGCCGGAGCGGGAGGACTTCGATGAACGGACAGGATCGGCGGCGCCCGGCGCCGCGGCGCGGCGGAGCCGCATCCGGCACGACGAGGCGCGGCGGATGACCGGCGGGCGACACTTGCGGACCGCCGCCTACGGCAAGGCGGACAGCGACCACGTCCGCCGTCAGAACCGTTCGCTGGTGCTGTCGACGCTCCGGCGCCTCGCGCCGATCGCCCGCGTCGACCTCGGCGTCGCCACCGGCCTGTCGCCTGCCACCATCACCGCCATCACCGCCGACCTGATCGCCGAGGGTCTCGTCGAGACCGTGCCGGACGAGACCGCCGACCTCGACGACGCCCCCGCCCGCCGCGGTCGGCCGCGGGTGATGTTGCGGCTCGATCCGCGCGCCGCGCTGGTGCTCGGCGTCAAGCTCTCGACCAACCACGTCACGCTGCTGCTCGCCGATTTCGGCGGCACGCTCCGGGCCCGGCGCGACCTCTCGCCCCGCACGATCGACCGCGACCGCGACGGCTTCGGCGCCATGCTGGTCGAGCTCGTCGGCGGCTTCCTCGCCGAGGAGGGCGTGCCGGTCGAGCACCTCGCCGAGATCACCGTCGCCGCCCAGGGCTTCGTCGACACCCGCTCGGGCACGCTGATGTGGTCGCCGGCGGCACGGGAGCGCAACATCCCGATCGTCGCCCCGCTCGAGGCCGCGTTCGGGCGCAGCTGCACCATCTCCAACGACGCCAACATGATCGCGCAGGCGCTCCACACCGTGGACCCCGCCACCTACGACGGCACCTTCGCGGTCGTGTTCGTCGACTACGGCGTCGGCATGGGCCTGTTCGTGGCCGGCCGCCTGCACCACGGTGCCGACGGTTCCGCCGCCGAGTTCGGCCACATGAACCACATGCCCGGTGGGCCGCTGTGCCGTTGCGGCCGGCGCGGCTGCCTCGAGGCCTTCACCGCCGACTACGCCATCGCCCGCGAGGCGCGCGGCCTGCCGCCCGACACCGACCCGCTGGTCGCCAGCCCGAGCGCCGGCGAACTCGCCGCCCTCGAGGCGGCCGCCCACGGCGGCGACGCCCGCCTCGCCGCGGTCTACGACGGCGTCGGCACCGCGCTCGGCTACGGCCTCGCCCGGCTGATGGCGCTGGTCAACCCGAGCCGGATCGTGCTGACCGGTGCCTCGACCCGCGCCTATCCGCTGTTCCGGCCGGCGATGGAGGCGGCGATCGACGCCGCGCTGGTCGAGGACCTGCGCCGCTTCACCGTCGTCGAGGCGCTGCCCTGGGACCGCGACATGATCGCGACCGGGCTGATCTCCGACGCGCTGCGCCGGCTCGACCACGACGTCTTTTCGCAGGCCGTCAACGCCCGCCGCTTCCGCGCCTGACGTCACCCGCGGGGATGTCGGATGCGGCCGACCGCGACCGTCCTCGGGTGGACGGGCCGCCGCCGCGGCGGCACCGCGCCCCACCACGGAGACGCCCGATGTCGAAGATCTCGCCCTGCCTGTGGTTCGCCCGCGACGCCGAGACGGCCGCCGCCTTCTACGTCTCGCTGCTGCCGGACAGCCGGATCGACCATGTCCGCCGCAGCCCGGTCGACACGCCGTCCGGCCCGGCCGGCGACGTGCTGCTGGTCGAGTTCACCCTCGCCGGCCAGCCCTATCTCGCCCTCAACGGCGGCCAGCCGGCCGAGCCGTCGATGTCGGTGTCGCTCCTGGTGCGCTGCGACGACCAGGCCGAGGTCGACCGGCTGTGGGCCGCGCTGGTCGAGGGCGGCAGGCCGCTGCAATGCGGCTGGCTGGTCGACCGCTGGGGGATCCACTGGCAGATCGTGCCGCGCCGCATGCTGGAGCTGCTCGCCGATCCGGTCCGCGCGCCGCGGGCGATGGCGGCGATGATGGAGATGGTCAAGCTCGACATCGCCACGATCGAGGCGGCCTGATCACGCGCTCTTCAGGCGCGACCCGCCGATCAGGCCGGCCTGTTCGAGGATCGGGTGCGCGACCACCGCGACGTGGGCGGCGATGCGCTTCAGGTCGCGGATCACGTCGAGGTGGACCGCGCTGGTCTCGATCGAGGCCGGCGTGCCGGCGCGCAGCCGTTCGAGATGGAGCGCGATCGCCTCGCGCTCGCGGCTGCGGATCTCGTCCTTGCGCGCGATCAGGTCGCGCGCCATCGCGGTGTCCTGGGTGACGAAGACCGTGAGGGCGAGCCGCATCTGCTCGAGGACGGTGCGGTGCATCTCCCGGATCTCCCGCCAGCCGCTGTCGGAGAAGGCGACGTGCCGGCGACGCATCTTCTCGGCCAGCGGCAGCAGGCTCTTGTCGATGACGTCGCCGACGTGCTCGAGGTTGGTGGTGAAGACGACGAGGTCGAAGGCGCGCCGCGCCTCGGCCTCGCCGAGCGGACCGCGGGTGAGGCGGGTCAGGTAGAGCTTGATCTCCTCCTGGAGTTCGTCGATCGCGGTGTCCTGCGAGGCGATCGAGGCGCGCGACACCGCGCCGTCCGGCTCGAAGGCGACGATCGCCTCGCGCAGCATCGCCTCCACCATGTCGGCGAGCCGCATCAGTTCGCGCGTCGCCGCCCCGAGCGCGAGGCCCGGCCGGTCGAGCAGGTCGTCGTCGAGGTGCAGCGGCCGCGACGGCGAGGGTGCCACCACGGGCTCCGGCACCAGCCGGACCAGGAGGTCAGCCACCGGACCGGTCACCGGCAGGAAGACGGCGGCGAGCAGGAGGTTGAAGCCGGTGTGCGCGAGCGCCACCTGCGCGGCCGGCGAAAGGCCGGTCGAGCCCAGCACCGGCCCGATCCACGGCAGCAGCGCGGCCGCGGCGGCGGCGCCGGCGACGCGGAAGCCGAAGTTGCCCCAGAGTATGCGCCGCACCGACGGCCCCGAACCGGCCGTGAGCCCGAGCGGGATCATGCCCGAGCCGACGTTGGCGCCGAGGGTGAGGGCGAGCGCCACCGGCACCGGTACGGCGCCCGACGCGGCCAGCGACATGAACAGCAGCACCATCGCCACCGAGGAGTGCACCATCCAGGTCGCCGCGGCGGCGAACACCACGGTCAGGAGCACGTCGCCGCCGACGCCGGCGATCACCGCGTCGAAGGCCGCGCTGCCGCGGGCGGGGCCGGAGGCCGCGACGATCATCTTCAGCGACAGGATCATCAGGGCGAGCCCGACGATCACGCGGCCGATCTGGCGGACGCGGGGCCGCCGCCCGTCGAGGAACGCGAGCACGCCGACGACCAGCAGCACGGGCGCCAGCGCGGCGAGGTTCACCGACATCACCTGCACCACCAGCGTCGAGCCGACGTCGGCGCCGAGCATCACGGCGAGCCCGGCCGAGAGGGTGACGAGACCGCGCTCGGCAAAGGATGCGGTCAACAGGCCGGCGGCGGTGGAGCTCTGCAGCGCCGCGGCCGCGGCGACACCGGCGGCGAGCGCCCCGATCCGCGTCGCGGTCGCACGCCGCAAGAGCGTGCGCAGGGCGTTCTCGTAGGCGCGCAGGATGCCGGTCTTCACCATGCGCGTGGCGAAGACGAGCAGGGCGATGCCGCCGAGGAGATCGAGCAGGAACTGGTGGTCCGCCATCGTGAACCGCCTCGCGAATGCGCCGAAACTGCCAGTCTACTCCTTAGCCGGTGAAACGAAAGGGCGTTGAACGGTCGACGAAACCGGGCGAAAGCGACACCTCGGGCGGACGCCCGCGACATCGGCTTCGTCACGGGCGGACCGGGGCCGCCGGCTCGAGGCGCGCGGCGTTCCCCGGGGCGCCCCCGGCGGGGAAGGGATTTGCTTGATTCCCCGCCGGGCTTCCTCTTTGATCGCGGCCCTCGCCACGTCGAACCGCTCAGCCACAGGGGGCATCATGTTCGATCTCGTCCGGACGGCGGCCGCCGCCGTCCTCGCCGCCGTCGTGTCGGTCGGCGCCGCCGTCGCCGCCGAATTGCCGGATCTGAAGGGCCGCACCATCGCCTTCGCGACCGCGGGCGACTACACGCCCTATTCCTACATCGACACCGCCACCGGAAAGCCGATCGGCTGGGACGTCGACTTCGTGGAGGCGGCCGCGGCCAAGCTCAACGCCAAGGTCGAGTGGAAGGTGGTGTCCTGGGACATCATGCTCCAGGCGATCCGCGACGGTCAGTTCGACGCCGGCACCGACGGCATCACCATCACCGACGAGCGCCGCGAGGTGGTCGACTTCTCCGCGCCCTACTTCACCGCCGCCACCCGCATGCTGGTGCGCGCGGACGAGACCCGCTTCTCCGACGCCAAGGGCTTCGCCGCCGACGAGAATCTCACCGTGGTCGCCCTGCCGGGCACGTCGCAATATTACGTCGCGGTCGGCACCTTCTTCGGCGGCACCGAAGGCAATCCGCGCCTGAAGCAGTTCGACACCTTCGAGAACAGCCTGCTCGCCCTGAACGCCGGCGACGTCGACCTCCTGCTCACCGACAGCTTCAGTGCCGACAAGTTCGTCGCCAACTCCGGCGGCAAGCTGAAGGCGCTGCCGGAGGTGCTCGGCTCGGAGGACTTCGGCCTCGTCTTCCCCAAGGGCTCCGACCTCGTCGCGCCGTTCGACGCCGCCATCGCGGCGCTGAAAGCCGACGGCACCACCGCCAAGCTCGACGAGAAGTGGCTCTCGCACAAGTGAGCGGGGGCGAGCGCGAGTTCCCCTGGTGGCTGGTGGCGATGGTCGTCCTGCTCGGCGGCCTCGCCGTGATGATCTGGCGCGACCCGGTCTACGCCGGGTTGTTCGCCGTGGTCTCCCGGGGCGTCCTGACCACGATCTGGGTGACGCTGGCGAGCTTCGTCGCCGCGTCCGTGCTCGGGCTGGCGATCGCCGCCGCCGGCCTGTCGCGCTTTCGCCCGCTGCGGCAGGCCGCGATCTTCTACGTCCAGCTGGTCCGCGGCATCCCGATCATCGTGATCCTGTCCTACACCGCCTTCGTCGGCGTGCCGTTGCTGGTGGCCGCCTACGGCACGGTGTTCGCGCCGGCGATCGAGGCGGGGCTGATGCCGGCGGTGCTGACGCGCGACGTCGACCTCGTCTGGAGGGCCGTCTTCGCGCTGACGATCGGCTACGCCGCCTTCCTCGCCGAGATCTTTCGGGCCGGCATCCTGTCGGTGTCGAAGGGGCAGGTCGAGGCGGCGACCGCGCTGGGGCTCGGGCGGTTCCAGGTGTTCCGCCTGATCGTGCTGCCGCAGGCGGTGCCGGTCGTGCTGCCGCCGCTCGGCAACGACTTCATTTCGATGGTCAAGGACAGCGCGCTGGTCTCGGCGATCGGCGTCGCCGACATCGCCTACATGGGCAAGACCGCCTCCAGCACCAACTTCCGCTATTTCGAGACCTACAACATCGTCGCCTTCCTCTACCTCGTCATGACCCTCGGCCTCTCGCTCGGCCTCGGCTGGGTCGAACGGCGGCTGCGCCGCCGCTACGAACGCTGAGGGTCACTCGGCGGGCGAGGGGGCCGGAGGTGCGGGGGCGACGGACGACGGCTCCGGGATGGGCTCCGTCGGCGCTGTGGGTTCGTCGTCGCCGGCGAGGCGAGCCTCCTCGGCCTCCTCGAGTTCGCGGGCGAGCCGGGCCTCGCCCTCGGCGCGGGGCTTGGAGAAGCCGGCGAGCAGGAGATAGGCGACCGGTGTCAGGAACAGCGTGAAGACCGTCGCGAAGCCGAGGCCGCCGACCAGCACCCAGCCGAGCGCCACCCGCGCCTCGGCGCCGGCGCCGAAGGCGAGCACCAGCGGCACCGCGCCGACCACGGTCGCGATCATCGTCATCGACACCGGGCGCAGCCGCGTCAGGCTGGCCTCCAGGATGGCGGCTCGGACGCCGCGGCCCTCGTCGCGCAGGTGATTGGCGAACTCGACGATCAGGATGCCGTTCTTGGCCATGATGCCGACCAGCATCACGAGGCCGATCTGGCTGTAGAGGTTCAGCGTGCCGCCGGTGAGCGCGATCGCGAACACCGCGGCGGCGAGGCCGAAGGGCACGGTGGCGATGATGATCAGCGCCGCGACGAAGCTCTCGAACTGCGCCGCCAGCACCAGGAGGATCACCACCAAGGCGAAGCCGAAGGTGGTGGCGAAACCGCCGGAGGTCTCCTCCAGCGTCGCCGCCTCGCCGAGCGGCACGATCCGGAAGCCCGGCGGCAGCGTCGCCGCGGCCACCGTGCGGGCGGCGTCGAGACCGGCGCGGAGCGCGGTGCTGTTGTCGAGGTCGGCGGTGATCGGCACGGCGCGTTGTTGCGATTCGCGCGACAGCGACGGTGCCGTCGCCTCCTCGCGGATGGTCGCGATCGACGACATCGGCACCATCCGGCCGTCGCGGGTGCGCACGAACACGCCGGCGAGGTCGCCTGGATCGTCGATCGGGTTGCCGGTCGAGACCAGCTTCACCGGGATCGACTGGTCGGCGACGTTGACGGTGGCGACCTCGCGACCGTCGAGCACCGCCTGCAGCGCCTCGCCGAGACCGGTGATCGAGACGCCGAGGTCCTGCGCCCGGTCGCGGTCGATCACGACGGAAAGCTGCGGCTGGGTCGCCTGGAAGTCCAGGCGGACATTGGCGAGTTCCGGCGTCGCCTCCAGCGCGGCGACCAGCTTGTCGCCCTCGGTGGCGAGGCTGGCGTAATCCGGCCCGAGCAGCGCGATCCGGAGCCCCTGGCCGCCGCCGCGGATGCCGAGCGAGTTCGACGACAGGGTGAACGCGCGCACGCCCGGGACGCCGGCGACCTTGCGGCCGATCTCGGCGGCGATGTCGGTCTGGCTGCGGGCGCGCTCCTCCCACGGTGCCAGCGTCAGGATGGCGAAGCCGCTGTTGGCGCCGTTGCGGCCGGCGATGGTGAACACCGCCGCGCCCTCGCCGCTGTCGAGATAGGGCTTCAGCACCGCGTTGATGCGGTCCATCTGCCGGCCCATGTAGTCGATCGACACGCCCTGCGGCGCCGTCACCGACAGCGCCACGCTGCCGCGGTCCTCCTTGGGCGTCAGTTCCTGCGGCAGCTGGAGGAAGGCGATCCAGGCGGCGAAGGCGAAGGCCGACGAGGCCACGATCACCACCAGCGGCGCGGCGAGTGCGGCCCTCAGCAGCCTCGCGTAGAGCGCCGCGAGCAGGTTGCCCGCGCCGCCGACGATCCGGCCGAGGATCGAGCGGCGCCGGGCCCGGCCGGCGTCGCCGAGGATGGTCGCCGCCAGCATCGGCGCGAAGGTGAGCGCGGTCACCGACGAGATCAGCACCGAGATCGCCAGCACGAATCCGAATTCGCGGAACAGGCCGCCGGCGACGCCGGGCAGGAACGAGATCGGCACGAAGACGGCGGCGAGCGTCGCGGTGGTCGCCAGCACCGCGAAGAACACCTCGCGGGTGCCGACCACGGCCGCCGCCCGCGCTCGGGCGCCCATGGCGCGGCGGCGGACGATGTTCTCGAGCACCACGATGGCGTCGTCGACCACGAGGCCGGTGGCGAGCACCAGGGCGAGCAGGGTCAGGATGTTGACCGAGAAGCCGACCAGCCACATCGCCGCCAGCGTGCCGATCAGCGAGACCGGGATGGTCACGGCCGGGATCAGCGTCGCCTTGAGGTCGCCGAGGAACAGGAAGATCACCGCGACGACGATGACGACGCCGAGGCCGAGCGCGATCTCGACCTCGTGCAGCGCGCCGCGGATGAACTGGGCGTCGTCGGAGGTGACGAAGAGTTCGACGCCCGGCGGCATCGTCGCGGCGAGTTCGGCGACCGCCTTGCGCACGCCGGCGGAGATCTCGATCGTGTTCGACTTGGCGGCCCGCACGATGCCGAGGCCGATGCCGGTATGGCCGTTGACGCGCAACTGCGAGGTCTCGAGGTCCGGTCCGAGCGTCACCGCGGCGACGTCGGCGAGCCGGGTGTTCGGGTCGATCAGCAGGTTGCCGATCGCGGCGGCGTCGACGAGGCGAGCGTCGGCGCGCACGACGAGGCTCTGGTCGGCGTTCTGCAGCGATCCCGCCGGGGCGTCGAAGTCGACGCTGTCGAGCGCAGCCGACAGGTCGGCGACGGTGAGGCCGCGGGCGGCGAGGGCGGCCTGGTTGATGTCGACCCGGAACACCGCCTCCTGGTCGCCGAACTCCTGGACGTCGGCGACGCCGTCGACGGCGGCGAGCCGGTCGAGGACGCGCTCCTCCACCAGCGTGGTCAGCGCCTCGATCGAGAGGGTGTCGGACGTCACCGCGACCCGCATGATCGGGTCCGAATCGGCGTCGGCCTTGACGATCTGCGGCTCGTCGGCGTCGTCCGGCAGGGTGTTGCGGACGCGGGAGACGGCGTCGCGGAGATCGTTGGCGGCGACGTTGAGGTCGACGTCGTCGGAGAACTCCACGGTGACGCGCGAGCGGCCGAATTGCGACTGGCCCGAGATGTTCTCGACGCCCGCGACCCTGGACGCCGCGCCCTCGACCGTGGAGGTGATCTCGGCGTCGACGGTTTCCGGCGAAGCGCCGGTGTAGGTCACCGTCACGGTCACGACCGGGCGGTCGATGTCGGGCAACTCGCGGATCTCGATGCCGCGGAAGGCGGCGAGGCCGGCGACCACCACCAGCGCGTTGACGACGAGCGCCAGCACCGGGCGGCGGACGAACAGGGCCGTGAAGGCGGCGGCGCCGGAGACCATCGGTTCTCTCCCCTGTCGTCAGCCGCGAGTGCCGGCGGGCGCGGGCGGTGTCGCGGCCGCCGGCCCGTCGCCGCGGGCGGCGTCGGCGAGCGCGACTTTGGCGCCGGGCCGCAGCCGCTGCACGCCCTCGACCACCACGGTGTCGCCGGCGGCGAGGTCGCCGTCGACCAGCACGGTCTCGGCGCTGCGCTCGACGATCCGGACCGCGACGCGCTCGACGGCGCCGTCCTTCACCCGCCAGACGTAGGAGCCGTCGCGGTCCCACTGCACGGAGAGGGCGGGCACGGCGATCTCGTCGTCGCCGGAGAAGCGCAGGGTGACGTGGAAGCTCATGCCGGGGCGCAGGAGGTCGGCGGCGTTGTCGAGCGCGGCCTGGACCACCAGGGTCCGGCTGTCGCTCTCGACGCGGCTGCCGAGCGCTGTGACCTCGCCCTCGAAGTCGTCGCCGGGCCGGGCCGGCGTCACCGCCGAGACCGACTGGCCGAGCGCGACCTTGGAGGCGAAGGCCTCGGGGATGCGGAACTCGATCTTCAGCGTGGCGCGCTCGTCGAGGGTGACGATCTCCGTCGTCGACGACACCATGGCGCCGACTTCCACCGTGGTCAGGCCGACGACGCCGGCGTAGGGCGCCAGGATCACGCGGCGGTCGAGCGCAAGCCGGGCGTCGCGGACGGCGAGTTCGGCCGCCTGGAGTTCGGAGCGCGCGGTGTCGCGGTCGACCGCGGATATGGCGCGCGAGCCGGCCAGCGTCTCGTAGCGCGTCGCCTTGGCGCGGGCGTCGGAGAGCGTGAGCTCGGCCTTGGCGAGGGCGATCTTCTCGGCGTCGTCGTCGAGACGCACCAGCACGGCGCCGGCCTTGACGACCTCGCCGGGACGGAAGCCGATCTCGGTGACCTCGCCGGTCGAGCGCGGGAACAGCGTCACCGTGCGCGCCGCTTCGGCGGTGCCGATCGCGACGACGCGGTCGTTGGTCTTCTGCGTCGACGCCGGCGCCGCGACGACGGTGATCGGCCCGGACGGACCGCCGCGGCCGCCGCCCTGGCCGCCGCCCGAGCGGGATCCACCTTGGGCGGCACCGGCCTGGACACCACCGGCCTGTCCGCCGCCGGCCGGGCGCTTGCCGGCCCCGGCGGTCGCGGGGCCGGCCGCCGCGTCGGCCTCCGGTCGCGCCAGGAAGGCCCAGGCGGGCAGCGCCGCCTCGGGCACGCCGAGCCCGGCCAGTGTCGCCCGTGCGGACGGATCATAGGCGCCCCAGGCGAAGACGCCGGCGACGGCGAGGACGCACACGAGGACGACCTGCTTCCAGACGGCCATGAGGGAAAGGCTCCGAAACGCGGGGACACGGGAACGCAGGCAATATTGTACGCCCGTCCCGCAGGGAAACGGCGGAAAGTGTCACGCTTTGTATCGACCGGCGGTTCCCGCCGCACCCGCCGATCACGATGACGTGACGGCGCGGGCGTGGACGCCGCCGTCGCGATCGTCGCGCCGGTATCGCGGCGCCCGGGAATCGGCCAAGCTCCCGTCCACCCGACACCGCCGGAGCCTCCATGGCCGTCTTCTCGCCGCGCAATACCGCGATCGCCGCGCTCGTCCTCCTCGCCGCCACCGCCGCGACCCTGCTCGCCATGGGCCGGGTGCCGATCT
Source organism: Oharaeibacter diazotrophicus (assembly GCF_004362745.1). NCBI lineage: Bacteria > Pseudomonadati > Pseudomonadota > Alphaproteobacteria > Hyphomicrobiales > Pleomorphomonadaceae > Oharaeibacter > Oharaeibacter diazotrophicus. The sequence goes on from NZ_SNXY01000007.1 coordinate 498,783, forward strand.
GCACCTGCGGCGAGATCAAGCTGTTCGCCCCGGAGGTCTATTCGCCCGACAACTCGCAGCAGATCGCCGACTGGTACACGCCCTCGCACGTCATCCACGGCTTCCTGTTCTACGGTGCCACCTTCCTGCTCGCCCGGCTGCTGCCGGCCGGCTGGATGCCCGTCGGCGCGCGCCTGCTCCTCGCCATGCTGGTCGAGATCGGCTGGGAACTGCTCGAGAACTCGCCGATCATCATCGACCGCTACCGCGCCCAGACCATCGCGCTCGACTATTACGGCGACAGCGTCCTCAACTCGATCTGCGACGTGCTCGCCATGATGATCGGCTTCTGGATCGCGCGCCGGCTGCCGGTGCTCGCCACGGTCGCGCTCGGGATCGGCCTCGAGATCCTCTGCCTCGTCGTCATCCGCGACAATCTCACGCTCAACGTGCTGATGCTGGTCCATCCGGTCCAGGCCGTGCTCGACTGGCAGAAGGGAGCGATGCCCCCCGCGCCCTGAGCGCGGGCCACGTCCTGCCATCGGAACCCGATCGCGCCCCCGCCCGTTCGGTGCCACGGGCCGGCCAAACCCTCGCCACGACCGCCTGCCAGGGTTTCGCCGTTCGCCGCGCCGTCGGCGATCCGGGCCGGCGCCGCCGCGCCCCCATTTTCGGACGAGGACACCGATGCCGTACCGCCGGCGCACCCGCATCGCGATCGCCGCGCTCGCCCTCGTAGCCGTCACGGCCCCGGCCGTCGCCGAGGGCTACTACGACGCTTGGGGCGAATGGGTCGAACTCGCCCCGGTGCCGCCGGAGCCGATCCCCGAGGCGCCGCCGGTCTACAGACCGCGCGTCGCGCCGCCGCCGGTCGCGGTCTACGCCGACCCGCCGCCGGGTTTCGAGGGCGTGCCGGTCTACACCGACCCGCGCGCCGCACCGGCACCCGGTTGGTCCGACCCGCCGCCGATCCCGCCGGAGGACGTCCCGGACGCCGGCCGGCCCGCCCCGGTGTTCCGGGTCGACCCGCGCGGCTATCTCGTGGGACCGGAGGGCGACGACCCCCGCGCCGCGCCGGAACCGGTGCGTCCGCGGATCGTGCGGCGCGCACCCGAGCCGTCCCTCGTGCCCGAGCCGTCGCCCGATCCGGTCGGCCGCGCTCCCGACGGCGCCACGATCGACGTGCCCCCCGTCGCCGCCGTCCCGCCGGCGTCGGTGGAACCGCCGCGCGGACCGGCGCCGGGCGTCGCCGCGCCGCGCCGGATCGACCTCGGCGCGACCATGGCGGCGCTGGCGCTCTACGATCCCGCCAAGCGCGCGGCGGTGAAACTCGCCGATCCCGCCGCCCGCAACGCGGCGATGAAGAAGGCCAACGCCTATCTCGTGACCGCTTCGGCGCGGCCGGCGAGCGAGGCGACGATCCGGGCGATCGACAAGCTGCTCGGGATCCCCGTCGACAAGGATTCGACGGCGCTGCCCGGCGCCGGCACCACGGTGGAGCGGCCGAAGGTGGCGCGGCCCGCCGACGTCGCGGCGCTCGAGGGCCGGCTCCGGGCCTATCACGACGCCCGCCTCGGCGCCGGCGGCAAGCCGACGCTGCTGTTCGGCGCGGGCGGCAGTCCGCTCGACGCTGGCGAGATGGCCGGCCTCGACCTCTTCCTCGGCCTGCCGAAGGGCGGTCCGGTGGTCGCCGACGGTGGCGTGCCGACGCCCGGCACCGCGGCGACGCCGTGAAACGAGCGCGGCCCGGCGTGTGATGCCGGGCCGTTGAACGCGGGGAAGTCGAACGCGGGGAAATCGCGACCGCGGGCGGTCCCGTGTCTCAGTCGATCGTTTCCGGGCGGCGCAGCCAGGGCCGGGTGCCGACCGGCGCCTCGACGGCGGTGGCCGGCTGGTAGTAGAGCGTCGGCGCGGGGTCGCGGCCCTCGGCGAGGTAGCGGCGGGTGACCGCGTGGCGGACCTCGAGCGCGTCGAAGCCGACGCGGCGCATCATCGTGACCTGATCGATCAGCACGTTGCCGACCGCGCGCAATTCGCCCGCGTAGCCGGCGCGGCGCAGCAGCGTGGCGTGGCTGAAGCCGCGGCCGTCGTTGTACTTCGGAAAGTCGACCGCGATCACCGCGAGCCGGTCGAAGTGCGGGACGAGGTCGCGAACGCGATCGGCGGGGCCGACCACCACGCCGACCGGCTTGTTGCCGAGCGTGTCGGCGGCGGCCTCGCCGAGGAAGCGCGCCACCGGCAGCAGCACGCCGCCCTCGGCCGGGATCGCCTCGTCGTCGGCGAGGCGGCGCCAGCCGTCCGCCTCGAAGCGGCCGTTGCGCCAGACGTCGGCCCCCTCCGTGGCGGGTTCGGCCGTGGTGATCGTGGTCCGGATCGTCATGGCGGTCAGATTCCGCTTCCCTGGGCTTCGCGGCCGATCAGGCCGAGGTGGATGCCGCATTCGACCTTGGCCGTGCCGCGCCAGCGGCCGGCCCGCTCGTCCTCGCCCTCGGCGACGCGCGAGGTGCAGGGCATGCAGCCGATCGACTTGTAGCCATCCGCGACCAGCGGGTGCGGCGGCAGGTCGGCGGCGATCCGGTAGGCCTCGACGTCCTTCGACGTCCAGCCGGCGAGCGGGTTGATCTTGTACTTCGCGCCGTCGACCTCGACCAGCGGCAGGCCGGCGCGGGTGTCGGCTTGATAGCGCTTGCGGCCGGTGATCCAGGCCGAGAAGCCCTCGACGGCGATCGACAGCGTCTCGACCTTGCGGACGTTGCAGCAGGCGTCGGTGTCGCGGAACCACAGGGTGCCGTCCGGGTCGACCTCGGAGATCCGCTGCGGCGTCGGCTTGACCGAGCGGACGTCGGTGAGGCCGAGCCGGGCGATCAGGGCGTCGCGATAGCGCAGCGTCTCGCCGAACAGCTTGCCGGTGTCGATGAAGATCACCGGCAGCGCGCGGTCGATCCGGGCGATCATGTCGAGCAGCACGGCGCTGTCGGCACCGAAGCTCGACACCAGCGCCAGTCCGCCGGCGAAGGGGCCTTCGGCGGCGGCGCGCAGCACGGCCTCGGCGTCGAGGCCGTCCCAGGCGGCGGAGAGCACGCGGGCGTATTCGGCCGGTGCCAGGGCGGCGGGCGCGGCCGTGGCCTCGCCCGGGACGAGGACGTCATGCGCCATAGAGCGCCTCCTTGAACGGTGCTTCGCCGACGCGGCGGTAGGCGGCGAGGAAGGTCTCGTCGGGGGAGGTGCGCAGGCCGAGATAGGTGTCGACCACGGTCTCGATCGCGTCGACGATCTCGTCGGAGGAGAAGCCGCGGCCGACGATCTCGCCGACGGCGGCGGTCTCGTCCGGGCTGCCGCCGAGGGTGATCTGGTAGACTTCCTCGCCCTTCTTGTCGACGCCGAGGATGCCGATGTGGCCGACGTGGTGGTGGCCGCAGGCGTTGATGCAGCCCGAGATCTTGATCGACAGCGGCCCGATCGCCTCCTGCCGCTCCGGCGCACCGAAACGCTCGGAGATCCGGCTCGCCACCGGGATCGAGCGGGCGTTGGCGAGGGCGCAGTAGTCGAGGCCCGGGCAGGCGATGATGTCGGTGACGAGGCCGGCGTTGGCGGTGGCGAGGCCGTTCGCCGCGAGCACCGCGTGGATCGCCGGCACGTCGTCGAGGGCCACGTGCGGCAGGATCAGGTTCTGCTCGTGGCTGACGCGGACCTCGTCGAAGCCGTAGCGCTCGGTGAGGTCGGCGACCACGTCCATCTGGTCGGCAGAGGCGTCGCCGGGGATGCCGCCGATCGGCTTCAGCGAGATGGTCAGCGAGGTGTAGCCCGGCACCTTGTGCGGGTGCAGGTTGGTGCGGGCGAAGCGGTCGAAGGCGGGATCGGCGGCGCGCGCCGCCTCGAAGGCCGCGCTCCGGGCCGGCCGCTCGGGCATCGCCGGCAGGGCGAAATAGGTTCGGATGCGCTCGATCTCCTCCACCGGCAGCGTCAGGACGCCGCCGCGGATCGCCGCGAACTCCTCCTCGACCCGGGCGCGGATCTCGTCGAGGCCGGTCTCGTGCACCAGGATCTTGATGCGGGCCTTGTACTTGTTGTCGCGCCGGCCGAACAGGTTGTAGACGCGCAGGATCGCGTCGACGTAGGCGACGAGGTCGACCGCCGGCACGTAGGACGACACCTCGCGCGCCATCATCGGCGTGCGGCCCTGACCGCCGCCGACGAAGACGCGGAAGCCGATCTCGCCGGCCTCGTTCTTCACCAGCTGCAGGCCGATGTCGTGGGTGCGGATCGCGGCCCGGTCGTGGGCGGCGCCGGTGACGGCGATCTTGAACTTGCGCGGCAGGAACGAGAACTCGGGGTGGATCGACGACCACTGCCGGAGGATCTCGGCATAGGGGCGGGGGTCGGCAACCTCGTCGGCGGCGGCCCCGGCGAAGTGGTCCGAGGTGACGTTGCGGATGCAGTTGCCGGAGGTCTGGATGGCGTGCATCTCGACCTCGGCGAGCTCCTCGAGGATCTTCGGCACGTCCTTCAGCGCCGGCCAGTTGTACTGGATGTTCTGGCGCGTGGTGAAATGGCCGAAGCCGCGGTCGTAGACGCGGGCGATCCGGGCGAGTCGGCGCATCTGCCGGCTCGACAGCGTGCCGTAGGGCACCGCGACGCGCAGCATGTAGGCGTGGAGCTGGAGATAGAGCCCGTTCATCAGCCGATGCGGCCGAAACTCGTCCTCGGTCATCTCGCCGGAGACGCGGCGCGCCACCTGGTCGGAGAACTGGGCCACGCGCTCGCGGACGAAGGCGGCGTCGAACTCGTCGTAACGGTACATCGCGGGTCTCGGGCTCTCTGGCTCAGGCGTCGGCGGCGAAGGGTTTCAGGTCGGCGCGGTGGTCCGACTTCACGGTCGGGCCGAAGGCGCGGATGCGCTCGCGCAGGCGCACCGGCACCACGCGACCGTCCTCGAGCTTGACGTCGATCACCGCGAGGTCGACCACCACGGCGCCGGCGACGTCCTTCTGCGCCTCGGCCTCGGCAACGGCGGCCGAGGCCTTGTCGGCCAGCACGCCGGCGTCGTCCACGGACCGCACCCAGCTGCCGTCGGCGGCGCGGAACACGACCTCGCCGTCGATCAGGCGGTTGGCGGTGACGATCTGCGGCATCTCTGGCGTCTCCGGAACGGACTTTCGTCGGGAGCCCATGAGATAGGACAAATGTCCGCCCGCCGCGCCGTCGGGCTTTCCAATCTCCGCGGTCGGCGCGGAATGTATTTCCGGTCGCCGCGCGGATGGGAAAAAATCCTCCGACGGCCGGTCCGCGGCGCAGCTCCCGCGGGTCGTGATCACGGTTTCGAGAAAACCATACCAATCCGATCGACATTCCGTGATCGACGGACGCGGCGGCCACGATTGCGGTGCGAGGGCTGCATTTGCGCGGTTTCGTAAACGCTCGCGAAGAGATTCCGGCGCACGATCGGTCATGGTCGGACCGGAGGACGTCCGAAATGTATCTCCACAGGTTGATCTACTACAGCACCAACAAGATCCGCGACCTCGGCCTGCCGCTCGCAGCCGAACTCAAGGCGATCATCTCGGCCGGCCACCGCCACAACCCCGCGGCCGGCATCACCGGCGCGCTGGTGTTCAACGAGCGCCACTTCCTCGGCGTGCTGGAGGGCGACCGCCGCATGGTCTCGGCCGCCCTGATGCGCATCGCCGCCGACCGCCGCAACGGCGAGATCACGGTGATGTCCGCCGGCGCGGTCGACGAGCGCCGCTTCGACGACTGGCTGTCGGTCTACGCCGGCCATTCCGACGCGGTCGACCGGCTCTACCTGCACTTCGGCCTCGTCCAGGGCCTCGATCCGCCGCGCATGGGCGCCGAGAGCGCGCTACGGCTCGCCGAGGCGCTGTGCCGGCTCGATCCGAAGGCGCTCGCGCCCGTGGTGGCGCCGCCGCCGGCCGAGCCGGTCGAAGTGATCAAGGTCACGCCGGTGTTCCCCGGCGCCCAGGGCAGGCCGGCGACCGCCCCGGCCTGACCTTCGTACCTGTCTCGCCAAGTCCCGATTCGTGGGGACCTCGCGAGGTTTCGGCCTTTCGGCCGGCGCCCGGTCGGGCGCTTCTCGCCTGCAATGCTCCGACCACGGGTTGGAACTTTGCAGGCGCGGTATCACAGCCGGTCGCGGATCGAGAACCAGGTCATGGCGGCGACCAGCGTCGGCCAGCGCAGCCAGGTGCCACCCGGGAAAGGCGGGCAGGGCAGGGCGGCGAAGGCGTCGAAGCGTTCGCCGACGCCGCGGATCGCCTCGGCGAGGATGTGCCCGGCGTAGGGGGCGATCATGACGCCCTGGCCGGAATAGCCGGCGGCGACCCAGACGTTCGGCTTCGGACGGCGCAGGTAGGGCAGCCGGTTGACGGTGATGCCGAGGGTGCCGCCCCAGGCGTGGTCGACCGGCACGTCCTTCAGCCGCGGGTAGATCGGCGCCATGTGCCGGCGCACGAAGGCCGTCATGTCCTTCGGGAAGCGCGGCGTGAAATTCTCGCCGCCGCCGAACAGCATCCGGCGGTCCGCCGTCATGCGCCAATAGTGGACGACGAAGCGGGTGTCGCTGGCGGCCTCGCCGCCGGGCATGACATCCTCGTCGAGCGGGGCGGTGGCGAGGATGAAGTTGTTGAGCGGCATCACCCGGGCGTCGGTGTCCGGGTCGAGCCCCCCGAGATAGCCGTTGCCGGCGAGCACCACGGTGTCGGCCGTGACGCGGCCCTGCGGCGTCTCCAGCACCGCCTTGGCGCCGTGGCGGATCGCCAGGACGCGACTGTCCTCGTGGATGGCCGCACCGGCCGCCGCCGCGGCGCGGGCGAGGCCGAGTGCGAATTTCAGCGGGTGGAGATGGCCGCCTTGCGGGTCGATCGTCCCGCCGTGGTAGACGTCGGTGCCGAGCGCGGTGGCGGTCTCGGCCTTGTCGAGGAAGCGGATCGGGCCGCGGCCCCAGTAGGTGGTCTGGCGTTCGGCGTCGCGGCGGGCGTCGTCGATCCAGCGGGCCTTGTGCACCGCGTGGATCAGGCCGTCGGCGAGCTCGACGTCCATGCCGTGGTCGGCGATCAGGGCGCGCTGGAACAGCCGCGCCTCGTCGGCGAAGGCGAGCAGCTTGCGGGTCGCGGCTTCGCCGAAGCGGGCGGCGAGCCAGTCGGGATCGTGGCGCTGGCCCGGGTGGATCTGGCCGCCGTTTCGACCCGAGGCGCCCCAGCCGACCTTGTTGGCCTCGAGCACGACGACGTCGTAACCGGCTTTCGCCAGCGACAGCGCGGTCGACAGCCCGGTGAAGCCGGCGCCGATCACTGCGACGTCGGCGCGCCGGTCGCCGCGGAGGGCCGGATAGGACGGCAGCGGCCCGGCCGAGGCGGCGTACCAGGACGAAACGTGCGGCGCGCCGCCCTGCGGCGGCATGAAGGCGGTGGGATACATGGGCTCGTGGATCGGGGGCGAGGGAAGGGGAGGCGGGGCGCCGACGGCGATCCGTCGACGCCCGACCGGCCTCAGCCCATCAACCCCTCGGCCTTCAGCGCGTCGTGGGTCATGTCGAGGGTGCGGGCGGCGAGACGGACGAGTTCGTCGGCCTCCTCGTGGCTGATCACCAGCGGCGGCGAGATGATCATGGTGTCGCCGACGGCGCGCATGACGAGGCCGTTCCTGAACGAGAAGTCGCGGCACTTCAGGCCGACCTTGCCGTCGCCCTCGAAGCGGCGGCGCGAGGGCTTCGCCGGCACCAGCTCGAGCGCGCCGACGAGACCGGTCATCCGGGCCTCGCCGACCAGCGGGTGGTCGCCGAGCTTCAACCAGCGCTCGCGGAGGTAGGGTCCGATGTCGTCGGCGACGCGCTCGACCAGCTTGTCGCGGCGGATGATCTCGAGGTTGGCGATCGCCGCCGCGCAGCAGACCGGATGGGCCGAATAGGTGAAGCCGTGGTTGAAGTCGCCGGTCTCCTCCAGCACGGCGGCGACCTTGTCCGAGATCATCACGCCGCCGATCGGCAGATAGCCGGACGACAGGCCCTTGGCGATCGGCATCAGGTCGGGTTCGGTGCCGAAATACTCGGAGCCGAACCAGCGGCCGAGCCGGCCGAAGCCGCAGATCACCTCGTCGGAGACGAACAGGATTTCGCGCTCGCGGCAGATGCGGGCGACCTCGGGCCAGTAGGTGTCGGGCGGGATCACCACGCCGCCGGCGCCCTGGATCGGCTCGGCGATGAAGGCGGCGATCTTGTCCTCGCCGATGGCGTCGATCGCCTTCTCGAGCTCGCGCGCCGCCCACAGGCCGAACTCGTCGCGGCTCATCTCGCCGCCCTCGCCGAACCAGTAGGGCTGGGCGATGTGGTGGATGCCGGGAATCGGCAAGCCGCCCTGCTTGTGCATCGGACCCATGCCGCCGAGCGAGGCGCCGGCGACGGTGGAGCCGTGGTAGGCGTTGCGGCGGGCGACGATCACCTGCTTGTCGGGCTTGCCGAGCGTCGCCCAATAGGTGCGCACGAGGCGCAGCACGGTGTCGTTGGCCTCGGAGCCCGAACCGGTGAAGAACACCCGGTTGAAGCGGGCCGGCGCGATCTCGGCGAGCAGCGCCGCGAGTTCGATCGCCGGCGGATGCGAGGTCTTGAAGAAGGTGTTGTAGTAGGACAGCTCCAGCATCTGGCGCTGCACCGCCTCGGCCACCTCGGCCCGGCCGTGGCCGATGTTGACGCACCACAGCCCGGCCATGCCGTCGAGGATGCGGTTGCCGTCGCTGTCGGTCAGCCAGACGCCCTCGCCCTTGACGATGATCCGGCTGCCCTCGGCGTTGAGCGCGCGCGTGTCCGAGAACGGATGCACGTGGTGCGCGGCGTCGAGCGCCCGGTAGTGCGCGGTGGGGTACTTGTTGTGGAGGGTCATGGCGGCCTCGGGGGTAGGCAGTAGGGCTTGGGCAGTAGGCAGTGGGGGTTCGGCAGTCGGGCTTCGGCAGTAGGGATTCGGCAGTAGGGCTTCGGGCGCGGCGGGCGTCCCACGCTCGACGCCCCCTACTGCCGACTGCCTACTGCCGACTGCCGCGTCGTCAGACGCTCAGCAGCAGATACTCCCGCTCCCAGCTGGAGATCACCTGCATGAAGGTCTCGTATTCCTGCTGCTTGATCGCGCGGTAGGTCGAGACGAAGCGCTGGCCGAAGATGTCGGCGAGCTCCTCGGTCTCCTCGAACAGGGCGAGGGCCTCGAGCAGGCCGCGGGGCAGGCCGAAGGGCAGGTGGCGGGCGGAACCGTCGATCGGGTCCTCCGGCGACAGCTCCTCCTTGATGCCGAGGTAGCCGCAGGCGAGCGAGGCGGCGAGGGCGAGATACGGGTTGGCGTCCGACGACGGCACCCGGTTCTCGACGCGCCGCGCCTGCGGCCCGGAGTTCGGCACGCGGATGCCGACGGTGCGGTTGTCGTAGCCCCAGTGGACGTTGATCGGCGCCGCGGTGCCGCGGGCGAGCCGGCGGTAGCTGTTGACGTAGGGCGCCAGCATGCACATCACCGACGGCAGGTACTTCTGCTGTCCCGCGATGAAGGCGAAGAAGTCGGACGAGGGCGTGCCGTCCTCGTTGGAGAAGATGTTGCGGCCGGTGGCGGCGTCGACCACCGACTGGTGGATGTGCATCGCAGAGCCGGGCTCGCGGCTCATGGGCTTGGCCATGAAGGTGGCGTACATGTTGTGGCGCAGCGCCGCCTCGCGGATCGTGCGCTTGAACAGGAACACCTGATCGGCGAGCTGCAGCGGATCGCCGTGCCGCAGGTTGATCTCCATCTGCGCCGCGCCCTCCTCGTGGATGAGCGTGTCGATCTCGAGCCCCTGCGCCTCGGAGAAGTCGTAGATGTCGTCGAAGAGGTCGTCGAACTCGTTGACGGCCTGGATCGAATAGGACTGCCGGCCGCTCTCGGCGCGGCCCGAGCGGCCGACCGGCGGCTCGAGCTGGTAGTCCGGGTCCTTGTTCTGCTTGACGAGGTAGAACTCCATCTCCGGCGCCACCACCGGGGTCCAGCCCTCGCGGTCGTAGAGCGCGGTGATCCGTTTCAGGAGCTGGCGCGGCGCGATGTCGACCGGGCGGCCGTCGCGGGTGTAGGCGTCGTGGATGATCTGCGCCGTCGGGTCGGAGGCCCAGGGCACCACGGCCAGCGTCGAGAAATCGGGCTTCAGCAGGATGTCGCCGTCGGTCGGGTCCTGTTTGAAACTGGCGTCCTCGGCCGGGTATTCGCCGGTGATGGTCTGGGCGAACACCGACGTCGGGATCGACATGGTCGGGCTGCCGAAGAACTTGTCGGCCGGCATCAGCTTGCCGCGCGCCACGCCCGCCTGATCGGGGGCCATGCACTCGATGTCCTCGATGCCGCGCTCGCGCAGCCACAGCTTGGCCTCCTCGGCGCTGGCGACGCCACGCAGCGAACTGGTGGCGCGGTCCTGACCGGTGGCGGTCTGGCCGGAGGGCGTGAGGGCGGTCATGCGTCGGGTCTCGCGTGGTCGGCGACGCCGCCGGTCCCGTCCGGACCGGCGGAATGCACCGGCGCCGGAGGGGCGGTGCGCGTCTCTGTCACGGTCATTTGTGATCACAAATGTGCGGCTTGTCAATCCGGCCCGCGCCGGCGCCGTCGCGATCAGGTCCGGCGGCTGCGGCCCGCCTTCTTTTCGGGCAGCGCCGCCTCCGCCTCGAGCGCCTCGCCGATCAGCTCCATGCCCTCGCGGATGTCCAGCAGGATCGCCTGCGCCAAGCCGTCGGCGTCACCGTCGGCGGCGGCGCGGATGGCCGCCTTGTGGTGGTCGACGAGGCCGGTCGTACCGACCCGGCCGTAGATCATCCGCATGAACGGGCCGAAGCGCAACCACACCGCCTCCACCAGCGGCAGGAACACGTCCGAGCGCGACTGCCGGTAGATGGTGAAGTGGAAGGCGTGGTTCTGGCGCATGTAGCTCTCGACGTCACCGGAGACGAGGCTGACGTCGATGGCGTCGTCGATCTGCTTCAGCTGGCGGACGTGCTCGCGGCCGATGTTCGGGGCGGCGAGGGCGGCCGCCTTGGGCTCGAGCAGGGCGCGCGCCTCCAGGATCTCGCAGAAACGCTGCTCGGTCATCCGCGGCACGGCGATGCGCCCGCTCTCGGAAATGTCGAGGGCGCGCTCGGCGGCGAGGCCGCGGATCGCCTCGCGCACCGGCATCGGGCTGACGCCGAGCTGCTCGGCGAGGCCGCGCAGGGTCACGGGACGGCCCGGCTGGATCCGACCGATGATCAGCGCCTCGCGCAGCGACAGGGTGACGCGTTCGCGCACCGCCGAGCGGATCGGCGCCTCGGTCCCCGCCGCGTCGGCGTCGGCGATGCCCGTCTCGTCCGCCTCCCCACCCGCCGTCCGCGCCATGCCGGTCGTCTCCTTCGCTTGACCCCGCTTGCAAGTTTGTGATCACATAGTGTTCCGAACGCAACAACAAAGACGGCGGGGCGCCGATTTTCGGCACCGATCTTGCGAGGGTTCGGCGCCGATCGTGCGGAAGCGGTCGGCGGTGCGGTCAGAGCGGACGGCGGCGGCGGGGTGCGACCCGGCTTCCGCCCCGCTCCAGCGACGAGGACATCTTGGTCAAGGCCCTGACCGACATGGCGGACGACGAGGCGAGGCGCTTCCTGAAGGCGCATCCGGACGTCGAGAGCGTCGAGTACCTGATCACCGATTCCAACGGCGTCGTCCGGGGCAAGTGGGCGCCGCCGCAGAGTCTCGCCAAGGCCGCCAGCGCCGGCATCGCGATGCCGCTGTCGCTGTTCGGCTTCGACGTCTGGGGGCGCGACGTGCCGGCGGCGGGCCTGTCCTTCGAGACCGGCGACGGCGACGGCGTCTGCCGGCTGGTGCCGGGCTCGATCCGCCGCGTGCCCTGGGCGCGCCGGCCGACGGCGCAGGCGCTGGTGTCGATGCACCTCGACGCCGGGGCGCCGTGGACGCTCGATCCGCGCCAGCAGCTCGCCGCCGCGGTCGAGCGGCTCGCCCGGCTCGGCCTTCGCGCCGTTGCCGCCTTCGAGCTCGAGTTCTACCTGATCGATCCCGAGCGCCAGGGCGAGGCCCTGCCGGTGCTGTCCGGCACGCCGGGGCCGGAGCGGCCGAATACCTACGGCCTCGACGACCTCGCGATCTACGAGGACCTGTTCGCCGACATCCGCGCCGCCGCCGCCGTCCAGGGCCTGCCGATCGACACCATCGTGTCGGAGGCCGCCGCCGGGCAGTTCGAGGTCAACCTCCGCCACAAGCCGGACGCGCTCGGCGTCGCCGACGACGCGGTGATGCTGAAGCGGCTGATCGTCGAGATCGCCCGCCGCCGCGGCTTGCGCGCCACCTTCATGGCCAAGCCCTGGATCGACCGGCCCGGCAACGGCATGCACGTCCACGCCAGTCTGGTCGACCGCGACGGCGTCAACGTCTTCGCCGACCCCGCCCGCGGCACGCAGCGGCTTGAGCAGGCGATCGCCGGCCTCGTCGACGGCATGGCCGCCTCGACGCTGGTATTCGCGCCCACCTTCAACGCCTATCGCCGGCTGCGCCCCGGCGCCCACGCCCCGACCAGGGCCTCATGGGGCTACAACAACCGCACTGTCGCGATCCGTGTGCCCAATTCCGAGCCCTACGCCCGGCGCCTCGAGCACCGCGTCGCCGGCGCCGACGCCAACCCCTATCTCGTCATGGCGGCGGTGCTGAACGGCATGGCCGACGGCCTCGAGCGCGAGGCGCGGGTGCAGCCGCCGGTCAACGGCGACGACAACGTCAGCGCGATCCCGCAGCTGCCGCGCGACATGGCGTCGGCGATCGCCACCTTCGAGACGTCGGACTTCGTCCGCCGGGGCTTCGGCACCGGCTGGCGCAAGGTGTTCGCCGCGGTCAAGCGCGCCGAGCTCGCCGCCTTCCTGGACGAGATCACGCCGCTCGAACGGTCGACCTATTTGTGACGGCGGCGGTGGTGGAACGAGGCGTTCGCGGGCGCGGGAAGCTGTTGTCGGACCGATCGGTCTTGGCCTAGGCTCGTCTCCGGTGGCCGGCGGCGTGGGGCGCGGGACGGTCGCTCCGAAATCGACGAAGGGCATTCGCAGGGACGGATGCCCGCAGAGAGAGGGTGCAGGGATGAGCCAGATCCGCAACACGGTGCTCGCCGGCGTGGCGGCCGTGATGCTCGGCGTCGGCGGTGCCGCCGCCGAGGACCGCGTCGTCAACGTCTACAACTGGTCGGACTACATCGACCCGACCATCCTCGAGGACTTCACCAAGGAGACCGGGATCAAGGTCGTCTACGACGTGTTCGATTCCAACGAGCTCGTCGAGACGAAGCTGCTCGCGGGCGGCTCGGGCTACGACGTGGTGGTGCCCACGGGTCCCTTCCTCGCCCGTCAGATCACGGCCGGCGTGTTCCAGAAGCTCGACAAGGCCAAGCTGCCGAACCTCGTCAACGTCTGGCCCGACATCGCGGCGCGGCTCGCCAAGTACGACCCGGGCAACGAATACGCCGTCAACTACATGTGGGGCACCACCGGCATCGGCCTCAACGTCGACAAGATCAAGGCGATCGCGCCCGACGCGCCGGTCGACAGCCTGAAGATGATCTTCGACCCGGCCTGGGCCGCCAAGTTCAAGGACTGCGGCATCAGCGTGCTCGACGCGCCTGACGAGACGCTGGCGATCGCCATGAACTATCTCGGCAAGGATCCAGACAGCAAGGACCCGGCCGATCTCGAGGCCGCCGGCGAACTCTGGAAGTCCGTCGCCCCCTACATCCAGAAGTTCAACTCGTCGGCCTACATCGACGCGCTCGCCAACGGCGACATCTGCCTCGCGCTCGGCTGGTCGGGCGACGTGCTGCAGGCCGCCACGCGCGCCGAAGAGGCCAAGAACGGCGTCAAGGTCGACTACCACATCCCCGTCGAGGGCACCTACATGTGGTTCGACAACCTCGCCATCCCCGCCGACGCCCAGCACGTCGACGAGGCGCACGCCTTCATCAACTACCTGCTGAAGCCCGAGGTGATCGCCAAGGCCTCGAACTACGTCGCCTACGCCAACGGCAACCTCGCCTCGCAGCAGTTCATCGACAAGGCGATCATCGACAATCCCGCGGTCTACCCGCCGGCAGACGTCGTGAAGCGGCTCTTCACGATCTCGCCCTACGACCCGAAGTCCCAGCGCGTGCTGACCCGGGTCTGGACCGCGGTGAAGACCGGTTCCTGATCGAAGAGACCACCCGACGCCCGGCCCCGTGCCGGGCGTCGGCACGTCGGGGGCGACCCGACGGGACGCGACAACGACAAGAGGGGTGGGTGCCGTCATGGCGAAGACGCTGGGGCCGGTGAAGCGCAAGTTCGCACCGTGGGACGAGCCGGGCGCCAAGCCCTACATCCGGTTCGAGAACGTCACGAAGCGCTTCGGCGACTTCGTCGCCGTCGACAACCTCACGCTCGACATCTACGAGCGCGAGTTCTTCTCGCTGCTCGGGCCGTCCGGCTGCGGCAAGACCACGCTGATGCGCATGCTCGCCGGCTTCGAGGAGCCGACCGAGGGCCGGATCCTGCTCGACGGCAAGGCGCTCGCCGGGGTGCCGCCCTATCGGCGCCCGGTCAACATGATGTTCCAGTCCTACGCGCTGTTCCCGCACATGAGCGTCGAGGCGAACATCGCCTTCGGCCTCAAGCAGGACGGCCTGCCGAAGGCCGACATCGACAAGCGCGTCGCCGAGATGCTGCGCCTCGTCAAGCTGGAGCCCTTCGCCAAGCGCAAGCCGCACCAGCTCTCCGGCGGTCAGCGCCAGCGCGTCGCGCTCGCCCGTTCGCTCGCCAAGCGCCCCAAGGTGCTGCTGCTCGACGAGCCGCTCGGCGCGCTCGACAAGAAGCTGCGCGAGGAGACCCAGTTCGAACTGATGGATCTCCAGGTCCAACTCGGCCTCACCTTCGTGATCGTGACCCACGACCAGGAGGAGGCGATGACCGTGTCCGACCGCATCGCGGTGATGGACCACGGCAAGATGATCCAGATCGCCCCGCCGGCGGAGATCTACGAGCAGCCGGCCACCAAATACGTCGCCGACTTCATCGGCGACATCAACATCGTCGAGGGCAAGATCGCCGCGATCGGCGGCGGCTCGGCCCGGCTCCAATGCGAGACCATCGGCATCGCGATCGAGGCCGAGCACGCCGGCGGCGGCAAGGTCGGTGACACCGCCTGGTTCGCGATCCGCCCGGAGAAGGTGACGATCTCGCTCGATCCGCCGGCGCCCGGCGCCGTCAACGCGATCACCGGCGAGGTCTGGGACATCGGCTATCTCGGCGACGTCTCGGTCTACCGCGTCAAGCTGCCGAACGGCACGGTGGTCAAGGCGACGATCGCCAACCGCACCCGCGTGGTCGAGCGGCCGATCACCTGGGACGACAAGGTGACGCTGTCCTGGCCGCGCGACGCCGGTCTCGTCCTGATCAAGTGAGGGAGGCAGAGATGGCCGACGAGTCCTCCCCCGCCGGCGGCGCGCCGAAGTCGCGCTGGCTGGTCGTCCTGGTGCCGTATCTGTGGAGCGTGGTCTTCTTCCTGGCCCCGTTCTTCATCATCGCGAAGATCTCGCTGTCGCAGACGGCGATCGCGATGCCGCCCTACACGCCGGTGTTCGACGGCCTCGCCACGCTCGGGCAGAAGCTCTCCGAACTCTCCTTCGACAACTACGTCTTCCTGACCGAGGACGCGCTCTACTACTCGTCCTACCTGTCGTCGCTGCGCATCGCCGCGATCTCCACGCTGCTCCTGCTGCTGATCGGCTACCCGGTCGCCTACGCCATGGCGCGGGCGCCGAAGTCGCTCCGGCCGATGCTGGTGATGCTGGTGATCCTGCCGTTCTGGACCAGCTTCCTGATCCGCGTCTACGCCTGGATCGGCATCCTGAAGCCGGAGGGCCTGCTGACGCTGCTCTTGCAGACGCTGCACGTCCTCGGCCCCGACGAGCAGGTGCGCATCTACAACACCGAGACGGCGGTCTTCATCGGCATCGTCTACTCCTACCTGCCCTTCATGGTGCTGCCGCTCTACTCGGCGCTGGAGAAGCTCGACGCCACGCTGCTCGAGGCCGCCTCGGACCTCGGCTGCCCGCCCATGAAGTCGTTCTGGGTGATCACCTTCCCGCTGTCGCTGCCCGGCGTGATCGCGGGCTCGTTCCTCTGCTTCATCCCGATCGTCGGCGAGTTCGTGATCCCAGACCTGCTCGGCGGCGCCTCGACCAAGATGATCGGCAAGACGCTCTGGAACGAGTTTTTCAACAACCGCGACTGGCCGGTCTCGTCGGCGGTGGCGGTCGTCCTCCTCGTGATCCTGGTGGTGCCGATCGTGATCTTCCAGAACTACCAGAAGCGCGTCTGAGGGGAGGGCGGCATGAACAACGGCAAGCTCTCCTGGTTCAACGTCACCTCGCTCGTGGTCGGCTTCGCCTTCCTCTACCTGCCGATCCTGATCCTGGTGGTGTTCTCCTTCAACGAATCGAAGCTCGTCACCGTCTGGGGCGGCTTCTCGACCAAGTGGTATGCCTCGCTGTGGCACAACGAGGCGATCAAGGACGCGGCCTGGGTCACGCTGCGCGTCGGCGTGCTCTCGGCGACCTTCGCCACCGTCCTCGGCACCATGGCGGCGCTGACGCTCGACCGCTTCACCCGCTTCCCCGGGCGGACGCTGTTCTCGGCGATGGTCTACGCACCGCTGGTGATGCCGGAGGTGATCACCGGCCTGTCGCTGCTGCTGCTGTTCGTCGCGATCGGCTTCGACCGCGGCTTCTGGACGGTGACGATCGCGCACACCACGCTCACCATGTGCTTCGTCGCGGTGGTGGTGCAGTCGCGGCTCGTCACCTTCGACCGCAGCCTCGAGGAGGCCGCGCTCGATCTCGGCTGCCCGCCGGTCCGGACCTTCTTCCAGATCACGCTGCCGCTGATCCTGCCGGCGGTGGTGGCCGGCTGGATGCTGGCCTTCACGCTCTCGCTCGACGACCTCGTGATCGCCAGCTTCAACACCGGTCCGGGCGCGACCACGCTGCCGATCAAGATCTACAGCCAGGTCCGCCTCGGCGTGACGCCGGAGATCAACGCCGTCTCCACGATCCTGATCGCGGTGGTGGCCTGCGGCGTCGTCGCCGCGTCGGTGCTGACCAAGCGCAGCGAACTCGAGCGCGAGCGCGCCGAGCGCGCGGCTGCGGCGGGCGGCTGAACGCACTGACGGAAATCGATCGGCCGTCGCGACCATCGGGGCGCCCCTTCTGCGGGGGCGCCCCGATGCGCGACGGCCGCTCGGCGTTCGCGGGACAATGGCTTCCGGACAATGGGGTGGTCCCGAGAACCGCGGTGTCGTACGGGCCGGACGACCCGCCCGATCCGAGAGTACGTCGCTCCGGCGTCGCCGGCTCTACCGAGGCGATCGGCCCGTCGTGTTCCCGGAGGATCCGGCGGCTATCAGACTGCCGGCAACTCGCCCGCGGTCACCGCCGCCGCGGTGGTCGACGAGGCGCCGCGGCGGCGGGCGCCGGCGGGGCCGTCGCGGAAGCTGGTGCGGGCGAGCAGGATCACCGGGCCGAGGCCGACCAGCACGATCATCAGGGCGGCGACCGAACCGTCCTCGTAGGTGCCGCGCGCCGCCTCGGCGTAGACGGTGGTCGCCAGCGTCTCGAAGCCGAGCGGGCGCAAGAGTAGCGTCAGCGCCAGTTCCTTCATGCAGTCGACGAACACCAACAGCGCCGCTGCGGCGATCGCCGGCCGGATCAGCGGCACGTGGATGCGCCACACCGTCCGCGCCGGCCGGCAGCCGAGCGAGCGGGCGGCCATGTCGAGCGAGGGCGAGATCTTGGCGAGACCGGCCTCGATGCCGCCGGTGGCGACACCGAGGAAACGGATGACGTAGCCGGCGATCAGCACCACGCCGAGCCCGGACAGCACCAATCCGACGCGGGCGCCGGTGAGCGCGCGCATCGCGTCGGCGATGGCGTTGTCGAGGGTGGCGAAGGGCATCAGCATGCCGGCCGCGAGCACGGTGCCCGGTACCGCGTAGCCGAGGCCGGACAGGCGCACCAGCACCGGCGCCGCGGCGTGGCGGGCGAAGCGGCCGGTGTAGGCGACGAGGAGCCCGAGCGCGATCGCGACCACCGTGGCGCCGGCGGCCGCCGTCACCGTGTTCAGCACCCAGCCGGCGAGGGCGGGCGGGATCCCGCCTTCGGCGACGCGCAGGCCGGCGTGGTAGACGAGGTAGCTCGCCGGCACGGCGAAGCCGATCACGATCGGCAGGCTCGCCACCAGGGTGGCAAGCGGGGCGCGCCAGCCGACGATGGCGGTGGGCACCGCCGTGCGCGCCCGCGCCGAGCGCGCGACGTAGCGCTGGCGGCGGCGGCCGCGGCGCTCGAGGATCACCAGCGCCATCACCAGCGCCAGCATCACCAGGGCGATCTGCGAGGCGCCCTCGATCGAGGAGCGCGTGACCCAGGTGGTGTAGATCGCCACCGTCAGCGTGCGCACGCCGAGGAATTCGGAGGCACCGATGTCGTTCAGCGCCTCCATCAGGGCGAGGCTGGCGCCGATCGCCACCGCCGGCCGCGCCAGCGGCAGCGCCACCTTGAAGAACACCGCGGTGCGCGAGCGGCCGAGCGTGCGCGCCACCTCGACCATCGCAGGCGACTGCATCAGGAACAGCGCCCGCGCCGGCAGGTAGACGTAGGGGTAGAGGATGAAGGACAGCACGAAGATCGCGCCGCCGAGCGAGCGGATCTCCGGGAACCACAGGCCGCGCGGGCTCGAGATGCCGAGGAGCATCCTGAGCGTCGACTGCACCGGTCCGAGCGGGTGCAGCACGTCGAGATAGGCGTAGGCCACGATGTAGGACGGCACCGCCAGCGGCAGCAGCAGCGCCCATTCCAGCATGCGGCGCCCGGGGAAGCGGTAGTTCGCCACCAGCCAGGCGAGGCCGACGCCCATCACCGAGACGGCGATGCCGACGCCGGCGAGCAGCAGCGCGGTGGTGCCGATCGCCTGGGGCAGGATGGTGCCGACCAGATGCGGCCAGAGATCGCCCGAACCGCGCAGGGCGTAGAACACGAGGCCGCCGAAGGGGGCGAGCACGGCGAGGACGACGAGGCCGCTGGCGATCAGCCAGGGGAGCGCGCTGGCGTCGCGGGCACCCGGCGGACGTCCGCCGGGTGCCCGCGCCACGCTCTCGGATCCGGACGCCGCCGGGCGGCCTCGTGCCATCGGCGATCGCCTCAGTTGTCGAAGCCGACGTCGTCGACGAGCAGGCTCGCCGCCTTGCGCTGGGCGGCGACCTCCTGCAGCGACTCCTTGTCGATCTTCAGCGTGCCGAGCGCGGCGATGATCGGATCGGCGGCGACGCCGGCCTTGACCGGATACTCGTAGTTCGCCTTGGCGAACATCTCCTGGGCCTCGTCGGAGGCGAAGTATTCCAGCAGCTTGACCGCCTCGTCCCGGTTCGGGGCGTGCTTTGCGATCGCCGCGCCGGCGATGTTGACGTGGGTGCCGAGGCCGTCCTTGAACGTCGGCAGGATCACGTCGATGGCGTCGCCCCAGGTCTTCTGCTCGTCGCCGCCCTTGCCGGAGCGCATCAGCCCGACATAGTAGCTGTTGCCGACGCCGACGTCGCAGAGGCCGGCCAGGATGTCCTTGGCGACGTCGCGGTCGCCGCCGCCCGGCTTGCGGCCGAGGTTGGCCTTGACGCCCTCGAGCCAGGTCTTCGTCGCCGGCTCGCCGTCCTTCACGATCATCGCCGCGATCAGCGAAGTGTTGTAGGGATGCTGGCCCGAGCGGATGCAGACCTTGCCGGCCCACTTGGGATCGGCCAGATCCTCGTAGGTGATCGCCTTGTCGGTGACGCGCTCCTTGGAGGCGTAGACCACGCGGGCGCGCATGGAGAGCGCGAACCAGTTGTGATCGGGATCGCGCAGGTTCTCCGGCACGGCGGCGTCGAGCACGGCGGACTGCACCGGCTGCGTCAGGCCGCGCTCCTCGAGGTCGATCAGATTGCCGTAGTCGACCATCATCAGCACGTCGGCCGGCGAGTTGGCGCCCTCGGCCTCGACGCGCTCGGCGAGGCCCTCCTTGACGAAGATCGTGTTGATCTTGACGCCGGTCTCCGCGCTGTAGCGGTCGAGGATCGGCTGGATCAGGCCGGGTTCGCGGGTCGTGTAGAAGTTGACCTCGGCGGCGACGGCCGGGACGGCGAGGCAGAGCGACACGGCGGAAGCCGCGAGAAGGCGGTGCACGAGCATGTTCATCTCCAATCGGCGGGGTTCAAGGCCCCGTCATCGGGGAGCGTCCGAGGTCCGGACGCCGGTCGACACTTCGCGTTCTGCCCGTCGCGGGTCGCGCCTGTCAAGGTTGAAAAATCGAACCCTTTCAGACGCTTGGCCGTCTCTGGAACTGGAACTTTTCCAAATTCTGGCGCCAAGTCGCTGGCATGGCAAGAAAATCCTGAGTTGGAGAGTTAGGTTTACGGGTTCTCCCGTATGCGATCGCGAGGGCCACCGACTCCCTGCGCGACCCTGCAAGGCGCCGTCACGGCTCTCACCGGCGGACATGGGCGCCTTCTGGATCCCGGTTGAAGCCGGCCATCGCCCGTGAGCCACCGGCTCGAACCGGGGCCGGCATACGGACCGGAGGCGTGTTCCCTCTCGCACGCCCCATTCCGGCTGGACTACTTGACGAATTCGCGGTCCATCTCGCTGCCGGTATCCGTGGCGAGCGTGACGCGATAGCCACTCCACGTGTTGGCCAGGACGCCGGTCGAGCCGAGGGAAACGTGGACGAACGAGTCGAGGCCGTCGCGCAGGCGAGCGACCCATCGGACTTCACAGGCCCGGTCGATGCAGAGGAGATTGTCGCGCAACGGCACCGACTCTCCGAGCGATCCCAGGAGAAGGATGCACGATCTTCCATCCGGCGTGATCACCGCCTGTTCGATCGGCCTGCCGTCGAAGGTGCCCGTCCACGAGACCGCCCCGGCGGAGGAGCGCTCGACGAGGAACACGCGGTCGCGGCATTCGAAGGTCGCTTCCATTCATCCTGTCCCGCAGTCGATACGGTCGGTCCTGACGGGTGTATCCCCGCACCGGGCGGTCTCGGTTGCGCGGCCGCGACCCACCAGCGCGGCTACTCCGCCAGCACCCGCGTCGAGGGGAAGGTGACCTGGACCAGCGTGCCCTGGCCGACGGTGGAGTCGATCCGGAAGCTCGCGCGGTTGGCCTCGACCAGCGCCTTGGTCAGCGGCAGGCCGAGGCCGGTGCCGCGGCCGGGGCGGGTGGTCTGGAGCTGGCGGAACGGTTCCAGCGCCTTGGCGATGTCGTCCTCGCTCATGCCCGGGCCGGTGTCGCGTACGCGCAGCGCCACCTCGCCGGTGACCTCGTAGAGCGTCGAGACGATCACCTGACCGCCGGGCGTGTTGAACTTGATGGCGTTGGACAGGAGGTTCAGGACGATCTGGCGCAGGCTGCGGCTGTCGGCGACCACCGCCGGCAGGCTCGACGACAGCGACGTGCGGATGATGATGCGCTCGCGGTTGGCCTGCGGCTGCATCAGCGCGACGCATTCGCGGATGACGTCGTTCGGCGCCACCGCCTCGAAGGAGAGGTCGAGCTTGCCGGCCTCGATCTTGGAGAGGTCGAGCAGATCGTTGACGAGGCTCATGATGTGAGCCCCGGACAGGTGGATGTCGCGCAGGTATTCCTTGTAGCGCTCGCTGCCGACCGGGCCGAAGCGCTCCTCCATCATCACCTCGGAGAAGCCGATGATGGCGTTGAGCGGCGTGCGGATCTCGTGGCTGATCTTGGCCAGGAACTCCGACTTCTGCGACGACGCCGTCTCGGCGGCGCGCTTGGCGTTGGTCAGCTCCTCTTCGGCGCGCTTCCACTGGGTGATGTCGCGCAGCACCGCGCAGAAGCGCGTCGCCGAGACGCGGCCCACCGTCATGAACAGCGGCACCAGCCCGCCGCCGCGGACCCGGCCGATCACCTCGCGGCCGTCGTTGAGCACGCTGGAGAGACCGTTGCGCGACAGGCCGTCGAGATAGTCGATGGCGGCGCGGTGGCTCTCGGGGGCGAGCAGCGAGACCAGCGGCTCGCCGACCATCGCCGACCGCTCGGTGCCGAACAGCGCCTCGGCCGAACGGTTGGCGCCGACCACCACGCCCTTGGGGTCGAGCACAAGGACGCCGTCGGTGGCGGTGTCGAGGATGGCCTCGAGCTCCTCGGCACGCGCCTCGGCGCTGGCGGCCCGGGTCGCGCCGGTGGCGGCCGCGGTCTCCTGGATGACGAGCATCGAGGCGGCGCCGCCGTCGACCGGCACCGAGTGCAGCCGGGCGGCGACCGCGATCTCGACGCCGTCGCGCCGGCGCAGGGCCGGAAGCGAGGCGTCGCGCGGCAGCGCGGAACCCGCGAAGGCCGCGGAGATGCCGCCGGCGTCCGCGAGCGCCGCGGCGCTGTCGTAGCCGGTGAGGGCGAGGAAGGCGCGGTTGACGAACAGCGCCTCGCCGTCCTTCAGCAGCGCGATCGCGATCGGGAGCCGGTCGAGCAGGGCGCAGTCGACCCCGGCCGGCGCCGGCGGCACCGGGACGGTGGGGACGGCCGCGGCAGATGCCTCGGCGTCTTCGGGCAGGGCGCCGGCCGGGGCGAGCGGTCCACCGCCCTCGAGCCGCGCGCCGAGCGCCTCGGCGATCTTCTGGAACGCCTCGCGCTCAGGCCGCGACAGCTGGCGACGCTCCGCCTCGGCGTCGGAGTAGAATGGCTTCGGCACCGCGCGCGGCACGATCGGGGAGGGGATCACCTCGGCCGTCGTCCGCTCGCTCCACGCGACGTCCGCCTCGACGCCGTCGACCACCGGGGCGTCGTCGTCGGGCTCGTCGGTGGCCGGAGCGTCGGCCTCGTCGATTGCATCGGTCGAGAGCGCGGCAATGACCGGTTCGGCCGCGGGCTCGGACGGGCTGTCGGTTGCGGCGTCGTCGGGGGTAGCGGTCGCCTCGACGAGCGTGGGAGCCTCGGCGGGCGCGTCCCCCAAGAGTGCGGTGGGGGCGGCATCGGCAACGGCCGCCGGGATCATCTCGGCGATCGCCGGTTGGACCGGAGGGGCGGACGCGATCTCGGCGACCTCTGCAGCGACCTCGGCCGGAGCCTCCGTGGCGGCGGGCACATCCGCGCCTATCGTGACGGGTGCCTCGTCCGAGCGGGCGTCGGCCACCGCCTCTTCGGGGGCAAGCGGCACGGCCGCGGCGGCCAACTCGTTCACCTGTTCCGGCTTCGCCTCGACGACGGCGGGCCCGGACGTATGCGCATCGGCGATCTCGATGGCGTCGACGCCGGGAGCCGCGGGCTCGTCGACGTCGGCCTCCGCCTCGGTTCCGCCGGTCTCCCCTGCCAGGGCCTCCACCGAGTCAGTGGCCGTCCCGGCGGCGGGAAGCTCGGCCGTCGTGGACAGGTCCGCGTGGTCGGCCAAGGCCGGCGCTTCGCCGACGGTCTCGACCGCGTCCGCGACGCGTTCGGCGGTCTCCGCCACGGCTTCGTCGGCGTTGGGAGCCGGAACCGCCTCGACGGCGACGATCTCCGCGGCCGTGCTTCCGGACGGGGTGTCCGATGGTGCGCCTTCGGAGTTATCGGCCTTGGTTGTCTCGCCTGGGTCGGCGATCGTCTGCGGCTCGGCAGTCGATGTCGGCGCGGTTGCGACGGCGGTCGCGTCCGCGGTCCGCGTGCCGATCCCGGCGAGGGGCGACTCGACGCCGATCGCAGCAAGGGCCGGCGCGGGAATCTCGCCGACCTCGCGGGCGGCGCCCATCGGCACCGGCATGTCGTCGGCCCCGGCCTCGGGGCCCGTCTCGGTCGCCGAACCCGCGGGCGCGGTGCCCAAGTGGTCCTGCGCGGCGAACGCGGCGGGTGCCATCGGCGCGACCGTCTCGTCCGGCGTCGGCGCCTCGGCGTCCACGCGGCTCGGCGCGGCGAACTCCGACGGCATCACCGGCGCGGGCATCTCGTCCGGCAGCGGCGCGCCGGTTTCCTCGACGACCGGCGGCGCGACCTCGTCCGGGCGCTCGAGCGGGGCCTCGTCCGGCACACCGGCCGGGACCTCCTCCGGCAGATCCGCAGGGACTTCCTCGGGCGCACCGGGAGCCGTGTCGGGGGCGGACGGCGCCGGCGCGGGCGCTTCCGGCGGCGGCGCGGGCGGCACCTCGGGCGCGGCCGGCTCGACCGACGGCGTCGACGGGCCCGCCGGCGCCTCGTCGGGACGGGGCGGCGACGGCTGTTCGGCGGGCGGGGTCGGTGGCGCGGGCGGCGGCGGGGCGTCCGGCGTGTCGGCGTCGTCGCGGAAGGCGGCGCCGCCGAGATCGTCCACCACTTCTTCGGGCGGCACGTCGACACCGGGCGCGTCGCCGGGGGCGTGCACGATTTCGACGGTCTCGGAGTCCTCGACCAGAGCGGGGGCTTCGGCCGCGGGCAGGTCGCTCGGCTCGCAGGGCGGCGACGCCGCGTCGTCTGCCTCTTCGGCCGCGGCCTCGTCCGAGCCGGCGCCGAGGTCGGTCGGGACGTCGGCGATCTGCGGCACCACCGGCGTGTCGACGGTCTCGACCGCGGGCTCTTCGACCAGCGCCGGCGCCTCGGCCGCGGGCAGATCGGTGCCGTTCGCCGTCGGCGCGTCGTCGGTCGAGGTATCGGCGGTCGTGGCGGCGGCGGTCGCGAGTGCGGCCGTCGCCAGCACCGCCGTCACCGCGACGGGCGCCGCGAACAGCGCGCCGCACTTGGCGATGCCGAAACCGCGGTAGCCCTTGAAGGCGCGGTCGCGGCCGAACACCGGCATGCCCGCGAGGTCGACCGGCACGCGCGCGGCGGCGTCCTGCACCGGCCAGTCCACCGTCAGGCCGGTGAAGGTGTCGCGCCGGCCGAGCGCCGTGGCGACCCGGCCGAGCGGATCGAGCCCGAAATCGCGGGCGACGTCCGGCCACCGTCGGCCCGCGAGGTCGGCAGCGCGAGGGCCGACGGTGGCCGCGAGGTCGTCCGAGACGAAGCGGAAGGCGAGGGCGTCGTCGAGCTCGAACACGAAGCGGACGGCGCGGCCGTGGGTCGGCGCCTTGAAGGTCGGTTCGGCCGGGGTGGCGGGCGCGGCGTCGTCGGTCACCGGGGCTTCGACGGCCGCGTCGCTCTCCGACGCGGCCTCGATCGGCGCGCCGGTGTCGGTTTCGGCGTCGGCGTCGTCGCCGGTCGTCACGACCGCCTCGGCGGGGGTGGGTTCGATGGCGGCGTCGGCCTCCGGCAGGGAAGCGGTGGGGTTCGACACTGTCGGGTCCGGCCGCTCGCCGATCCCGGCAGCGATGTCCGATTCCGCAGCAACCGTCGACATACCGTCAGCGTCGGCGTCGGCGTCGGCGACGGGCTCGGTGAAGGCGGCGTCCACCGTCGCGTCGGCCGGGTCCGAGACGCTTGCTGCCGCAGGGACTTCTGACGCGGATGGGGCTGCGACGGCGATCGCCGCGGGGGCCGATGCCGCTGCCTTCGTCGCGACCGCACCGGGTGCGGACTCCGCGCGTTCGGCCGGCACCGGAACAGCGTCGGCGACGTCGGACGCGGTCGAGGCGGTCGCGACTTCGGCGGGCTCCACGGCCGCCTCGCGAGCGGCGAGTTCGGGCGTGGCGTCCGCTGCCGTCCCGGGCGCGGTCTCGCCCTCGTCCGGCGCGTCCTCCGGGATGGTCTCGCCGGCGGCGTCCGCGACGGCCTCGCGCGGCGCGGGGGCAGGCACGGCCGGCACGGCCGGGGCGTCCTCGGGAACGGCCACGCCGGCGATGTCGGCGGAGAGTTCGGTCACGGCCGGCGCCGCGGCGAGCCGGGCCGCCGCGGTCAGCGCCTCGTAGCGCCGCGCGGCCGTCGCCGGGTCGAGCCGGCCGGTGCCGTCGCCGACCACCAGCAGCACGTGGCGCTCGATGCCGAGGGCGACGCGGCGGGCGCGGCAGACCACCGGCTGGGGCAAGAGGCCCTTCGGCAGGGCGAGGCGTTCGGTGCGCTCCTCGGTGCCGGACAGCTGGCGGGCGAGGGTGGCGATGCGGCGCGCGGGGGCGCTCTCCGCGGCGAAGCCGCGACGGGCGAGCGCAGCCGGGTCGGAGACGCCGAGATAAGCGGCGCCGGCGCCGTTGGCCCACAGGATCCGGGTGCCGCCGCGATCGAACAGAACGGCCGGCCGCGGATCGGCGGCGAGCGCCGCGAGCTGCGGATCCGCCGCCGCCGCGATAAAGCTGTCGGCCCGATCGGCCATGCCGTCCACTCCCGTTCCGGCCTTCCGCGGTCCACCTCCGGCGCGCCCCGTGGCGCGGCGACGGCGCGGCGTCCGCATTCGTCAACGCTCTCTTAATAATATGCCCGCCGAAGCGAGGCCATCCTCGCCGCCGCCGCCCCGCCCGCGAACTGGCGCTAACCTTAACCGGCGGGTCGCGTCCGAAGGGCGTGTTTGCGTCGCCCCCGTCTTCGTGGTGAACTGACGACGGGTAACATCGTTTCGTGCGAGGGAGCTTGCCATGGCTGACGAGAACGGCGCCGACGATCCGACGGAGACCGTCCGGGCCGCGGCCGAGAAGACGGTCGAGCAGGCGCGCAAGGCCTTCGACGACATGATGGGCCTCGCCCAGCGCACGGTCTCCAACTTCGAGAACAACGGCTCGCAGATGCGCGGCCACGTCCGCGACATGACGCGCGAGACGCTGGACTTCGCCGGCGCCTCCGCCGAGGCGGCCTTCGCGCTCGTCGAGCGCCTGACGCGCGCGCGCAATCCGGAAGAGGCGGTGCAGCTGCAGAAGGCCTTCCTCGAGGCGCAGATGGAGCGGCTCGGCCGCCAGGCCCGCAGCCTCGGCGACCAGACCATCCGCGCCGCCCAGGACATCACCAAGCCGTTCGACCGCTGACCCCTCCGCCCGGTCGCGGCGGAAGCGGCCCCCTTTGCCCGGATCCGCCGGCGCCCGCGCCGGCGGCTTTCGTGCGTCCGCACGCCGTCCGACCCGCCCGTGGGGCGCCCATGCGACGAAGGGACGAGCCCGTCTCTCTTCGCGTTGCAGCGATTATGTTGCAATGCAACATGAGTTGGCCTATATCGGTGTCGAGGAGATCGGGGCGTGTTCCCCGACCCTGACCGCAGGGATCGGATGGCCGGTCCGCCGGTCCGGGGTCCCCGCCCGTCGGCGTCTTCGTGGCGCCGGGTGGGCGCCGGATCGCGGACCCGATCCCGCAAGATCGATGGAGATCGTCATGACCGAGGCCGAGAAGACCACCGCCGCCGTTGCCGCCCCCGCCGCTCCCAAGGCCGCGCGCAAGCCCGCCGCCGCCCCGAAGGCCGAGACCTTCGAGGCCTTCGCCATGGGCAACCTCGAGTTCCCCGAGGCGTTCCGCGACGCCGCCGAGAAGTCGGTGAAGCAGGCCAAGGAGGGCTACGAGAAGTTCCGCGCCGCCGCCGAGGAGGCCACCGACCTGATCGAGGATCAGATCGAGACCACCCGCACCGGCATCACCGCGATCAACGTCAAGGCGCTCGAGGCAGCCAAGGCCAACGCCGACGCCACCTTCAAGTTCGCCAAGGACGTGCTCGGCGTGAAGACCTTCGCCGAGGTGATCGAGCTCCAGAGCGCCTTCGCCCGTCAGCAGTTCGAGCTGGCGACCGCCCAGGCCAAGGAGATGCAGGAACTGGTGCAGAAGCTCGCCACCGAGTCCTCGCAGCCGGTCAAGGACGCCTTCACCAAGTTCGTCAAGGACATCAAGGCCGCCTGATCGGGCGTCCGACCGTCCGCTCCGCGCGCCGCCGATCCCCGCCGGGACCGGCGGCGCGCCCGTTTCGGCCACCGCCGACGCCGTCCGCGCCCCCGGCGCCCGGCTCGACCGCGCCCCTCCCGCCGCCCGCGCGCGCCCGCTCGACCGACGTGTCGACGAGATGGCGAAAGGGCTTGCAAAGCGGGAAGCATGGAACTAGGTTCCGCCCGCGTGTGCAGCTGTAGCTCAGTTGGCTAGAGCGTCGGATTGTGGCTCCGAAGGTCGCTGGTTCAAGCCCAGCCAGCTGTACCACCCCTCTCCATTGAAATATTTGCGGTTTTTGGTGCCGTCCTGCGTGTTCGTGGGGCGGGTTTGACACATTCTCGATCCGGTTTGACAAGCGACGTCCTCGGTCTGTTCAGCCCCGGGTCGGGCGACTCAACGACAGCGGCCATCCTCCGGGTGGGATTGCAGCCCTGCGCATAGTGATTTGACCGCCCGATCGTCCTCTGTTCGAGCGCGTCGACGGTGGTCCTGCCGGGTGCAAGAACAAATGGCGGCGAGGAGCTACTCCATCGAGTCGTCCGCGTCAGCGAAACGCTCTGCGAGGTCGGCAGCTTCCTGTCGCGCCATCGCGAGGAGATAGGCGAGCTCGGGCAGGCCGTCGCGCTCGGCCATCTGCGCCAGTTGCGACAGGAGCGGCGCGATGTATTCGACGGTGGCCCGTTGCGTGCGCATCATCATCACCGCTCCCGTGGCAGGAGAGATCAGCCGACCGGCGGCTTGGATTTCTTGACCGGCGGCTTCTCTGCGTCGATCTTGGCTTGCAAATCTGCGCGGCTGACGAAGGGGGTGGCCGGGTTCTTGGGATTAACCGGCGTGAGAGCGATCAACACGGGATTGGGTGAGTGCGACAGTGTCGCTCCGCTCACGGCATCGACCCCGACACCGATGACGCCACCGACCAGGACGTTGCCGGCGATGCCGGCGGCCCCGCCGCCCGACATGGCCGTGCTCACGAAAACGGTCTCGTCACGATAGCCCGGCGCCGAGGCCGTGACCGAGAACTCGGTCTTGCGGCTGACCTCGAGGCGACAAGGGATGCCCTTGCAGGTGTGGCCGATCGACGTGGCAATCAGGGCGTTCGAGGGAGCCACCTCCACGCGAACTTCTTCCGTGACGCCGCGAACCACCGTGGCGCAGCCGGACAGGGTCACCGCCGCGAGTGCGGCGGTGAAAAGCCTTGAAATCATGATGTAATCCCCGCAGTCGCCACGAAAAAGCCGTGACTTCACCATCACTATGACGCGCATGGTTGATGGAAATCAACTGAAAGAGTCACAACCTGTATGCGGCGGGAGCATATGGCTGATAGGTCCGCGACCGCGGGGCGGGTTCGACACTCTCTCAATCCGGCTTGACAGGCTTCGCCCTTCGTCTGTTCAACTCCGCGTCGAACGACTCGACGACGCCGGCCATCTTGCGGGTGAGGTCGGCGCCCTTCGCGTAGTGGCGCGCCATCTCGATCGTCTTCTGCCCGAGCGCGTCGGCGATGGTTCGCTCGTCGAACCCGCACTCGCGAAGGATCACCGCGACGGTGTGCCGGAGACCATAGAGCGTCAGCCCGGGGCCGATCGCACCCACCGGCTCCAACTCCTTCTTGATCCGCTGAAAAGCCACCTGGACGCCGTCCTGCGACCACGGACGGCCGCGCGAGGACGCGCAGAGCGTGACGGCGTCGTGAGCGGGCATCGCCGCCAGTTCGGCCAGGAGCGGCGAAGGGCACGGCCAGTACACGGCCTCGCCGGTCTTGGAGCGCCGCGTCGCGATCCGGCCCTCCTTCAGCGCCGATCGCGGTAGCTTGACGGCGTCCTTCGGCCCGAGGCCGGTGTAGGCCATCAGGGCGAGGACGGCGCGAAGGTGCGGGTGCGCGGCGGCGAGCACGGCATGAAGCTCGGCGTCGGTCCACGGCCGGTTGGCGTCCGGGCGATCCTTCGGCCGCTTCAGACCCTTCACGAGCGCGGCCGGGTTGCCGGCCACGTGCCCGCGTTCGGCGCCCCATGCGAACACGATGGACAGGACCTGTCGCACGTAGTTGCCGTGGCGGTGTCCGCGCTGCCCGGCCTTGTCGCGGATGCGGGCGACGGTCGGGGCGTCGAACCTCGAGAGGGGGGTGTCGGCGATCGGTTTGAGGTAGTCGAAGATGCGCTGGTAGTCGGCGCGCGTGCGTGGGGCGAGCGCGGCGAAGGCGTCGTGAGCGCGGTAGAGCGACACGAGCATCCCGAGCGTCCCGGGCTTCGGATCCGGCGCCACCGCCAGCGTCGCCGCAATGGTCGCGCAAGCCGCGAAGAACTCGGCCGTGCCGAGCGGTGCCTTGACGAGGTCGACAGGGGTGCCGGTGGCGCGGTGATAGCACCGCATCCGCCCGTGGCGGTCCTTGAAGATCTTGAAGCCCTTGACGCGAACGACGGTCACCCGAGCCTCGCGACGATGTCGTCGGCGGTGTCGCCGGCCTTCAGGGCGTCGATCCAGCGGTCGAGGTCGTGCATGTCGTAGAGCCGATCGCCGTTCGGAAAGGCGATCGGAGCGACCGGGCATTCCGTTGCGAAGGTCTTGCGCGATCGGCCGCAATATTCGGCCGCCTCGCTCGCCTTCAGGAGGCGCCGGGGTGTGAGACGGAGGTTGATGGTCTGTACGGCCATCGATCGTCACTCCTCGTGGGAAGTATCACGGCGACGAGGTATTGCCCGGCCCGCACCAGTGCGCGGTCCGCTCGTCGTGAGCGGCCTTGCCCGGCCTCCACGGGAGTGCGAGACCCTCTGCGACCAGTACCGCGCCGACGTCGCCGGAGGGCGTCGTCAGAGTGGCGAGGGTGCGGCCGTAGCGGTCCCGACCGTGGCGGGCGATCGTCACCGTTTCGACGTCGAGCAGCTCGGCGAGGCGCTCGGACGCGGCCGTGGCGGCCTCGGCCTCGGCGCGGCAGTGCGGGCGCGAGCGCTCGGGTGCATCGATCGATTCGAGACGGATACGCTCGCGGCCGAGGGCGACGGTGTCACCGTCGACGATCCGAAGGGTTTCGCCCGGGGTGGAGGTGATCGCGGTCGCGACGCCGGCGGCAAAGAGCAGGATCGGCAGCAGGTTCAAGGTGTCCCTCCATGCGTCCGGTGGGATGGGTGGCCGGCGGGAGGGCTTCCCGCCGGCCGGGCCGGCGCCGACCTCGCGGTCAGGCGCCGGAACGGGTGGTCTCGGGCGTGCCCTCGAAACAGGGGAGCTCGGTCTGCTTGGCGACCCAGAGGAGATCCTGCTGGACGCGGTCGCGGAGCCAGAAGTCCCAGCGGTAGAGCTGATAGAACCACTCGATGGTGCCCGCGCCCAGGCGGTAGCGCAGGCGGGCGGGGATGCGGATCGGGTCGCCGTCGAGGAAGGCCGGGACGGAGACCATGAAGATGCCGGGGATCTCGATCTTCTCGCCGGCGCCGTTGCGGTGCTCCTCGACGAACTCGACGGTGCGCTCGCCGGTCTGCAGACGCTCGGCGCGCTTGGCCTTGGCGCCGACGAACACCTCGAGCGAACGGGACAGCTCCAGGAGATGGGCGGGCGTCGCGAAGCGCTCCTTGAACAGCCGCTCGTACTCGACGATCTCGGCCTCCGTCGGCGCCGCCAGTTCCGCGGCGTGCTCCTCGAGGAAGGCGGCGAACAGGGCCTGCTCCATCCGCTTGCCGTTCATCTCGACCCAGGTCTTGAACTCCGGGGTCAGCGGGAAGCGGTAGACGATGCGGTGCTCCATGTGCCGCGGTTCGTTGTCGAGATCGTGGTAATCGACCACGCCGACGAAGCGCGGCTCGGGCCACGTGGTCACGGCGAAGACGGCCGAGCCCTCGTCCTTGTGGCGGTCGAGAAGGTCGGCGAAGCTCTTCAGGGTGGTGACCTCGGCGGTACCGCGGCGCCGGTCGGGGCCGAGGCGATAGGCCTCGATCTCCGGCCGGATGCTCCGCACCTGCCCCTTGGCGGCATCGTAGAGGATCGGGACCTCGGGCGGCAGGTTGGTGCCGAGACCGTCGGTGCCGAGCCAGCGCAGATCGAAGGCGTTGGCCTTGGCGGCGAGCTCGGCGATCGCCTCGACGCCGTCGGCGCCGGCGGGGATCTGCAGCGGATTGGCGACGAGGACGGGGATCTGCCCCTCCGCCGCGGCGATGTCGGACTGTTCGTCGGTCATGATGGTCCTTTCTCTGGTCGTGGCTGATCTCAGCCGGTGGAACGGTCGCCGACGGGGCGGGGGAACATGTCGGCCTGACTGGGGTGCTGGACGGAGAAGGCGCCGTCGACGAGCCAGAACGGCGTCGCCGAGAAGCCCTTCTCCTCCGGGAGCTTGCTCTTGACGCTCGGCTTGACGTCGAGGCGGTCCTGCTGGGCGGAGATCGTCAGCGTCACCGTGAGGGTGACGGTGCCGGAGCCGTCCGGCTGCGCCTCGAGGGCGGCGAGCGCGTCGGCGAGGTGCTGGTCGCAGCGCTCGGCGAACCGGCCGCGCGCCACGAAGCCGATGAGGTCCGTCAGGCGGCGGAACACGGGACTGGACATGGTCTCTTCTCCTCAGAACGGCACTTCGTCGTCGAAGGGCGGGGCCGCTGCGGCGGTCGGGTCGGGGCGATCGGGACGGGTGCGGGCGGCGCCGTAGGCGGTTTCGTCGGGCGCCTGGCGCTCGGACCGGTCGAGCAGGACCAGATCGCCGCGGAAGGCCTGGAGCACGACCTCGGTGGCGTAGCGGTCCTGCCCGGACTGGTCCTGCCACTTGCGCGTCTTGAGCTGGCCCTCGACGCAGACGTGCGAGCCCCTGCGCAGATACTGCTCGGCGACCTTGGCGAGGCCCTCGTTGAAGATCACCACCGTGTGCCAGTCGGTGGTCTCCTTGCGCTCGCCGGTGGTCTTGTCGCGCCACGCCTCGCCGGTGGCGATGCGGAAGGTGACGACGAGCCGGCCGTCCTGGGTCCGGCGGCTCTCCGGATCGGCCCCGAGGTGGCCGAGGAGGGTGACGCGGTTGATGGATCTCGACATCGGTCCCTCGCGGTCTCTCAGGCGGCCGTCCGCCGGGTGACGGGGCAGAGGTCGTGGAGCAGCGCCAACCAGCGGTCGGCGGCCTCGGGCCACGGCCACGGGCGGGTCCAAGCGGGCTTGAGCTCGACGGCGCGCGGGGGCGCATGATCCCATCCCCACGGCCGGCCGCAGGGCGCCATGTGGAGGAGGCGCTCGGTCTGGAGGAGACGGTCGTCCCAGTCCTTGACCGCCATGGCGACGACGCGCGGCAGCGGCCACGGCAGGCCGGCGGCCGGATAGATCGCCGCGTCGAGGCGCGCCTTGATCTCGTGGAGCGCGCGCACGGTGAAGCGCTCGACGGCGCGCGCCGCGAAGTCGCCGGCCTCGTCTCGGGCGAGCTGGTAGGCGATCGCCGCGATCCCCTCGGCCGTCGGCCGGGTGATGTCGGTGACGAAGGCCTCGTGCGCGTCGTGCAAGAGGAAGGCGGCGGCGAGCTCCCGATTGCCGGTGTCCCGGAGGATCGCCTGGGTGCCGACGGCGCAGTGCTGGGCGGTGGAGATCGGCCCGGCCGGGGTCTGGCCGGCCCATCGGGCGGTCCGAGCGAGCGGGCCGGCGACGTCGCCGGCGAAGTCGATGTCGGTGACGAGAGGAGCGATCAGGTCGATCGCCCGGCCGGTGCCGGTCTGCATCCAGGTCATGAGGCGTCCTCGGGGGTGTGGCGGGCGGCGCGGTCAGGCCGCGCGGGCGGCGGTGGCGACGACGGGGGTGGGTTGGCCGGCGGGCGGCGGGGCGAGCGCGACGGCACCGAGCACCAGGGCAACGGCGAGCGCGCCGGTGGCGAGCATGGCCGCGCCGTCGGCGGCGGTGCGCAGGAGCGTCGGCACCGGGCGCGCGGCGAGCTCCTCGCGGAGCATGACGACGAGGGCCACGGCGGCGGCACAGGCTCCGGCGAGCCAGGGAAGGACAGAGCTCATCGCGCCTCTCCCGCGAGTTCGGCGGCGAGCTGGATGGCGGCGGGGCCGTGGAGACGGATCTGCGCCCGAGTCCAGCCGCGCCGCTCCAGATCGGCGCGCGTCACGACGCCCTCGGCGAGGTCGCGCGAGAGATCGGCGATGTCGCCGGCCATGCGCAGGCGGATCGGGCCGGCGGCGAGCATCTCGGCGCGCGGGGGCTCGTCCGGGCGCTCCAGGGCATCGCCCAGGGGCCCGACATCGGCGCCGAGCGCCCGGAGGATCTCGCCGACGGGTGTGACCTCGACCGCTTCGGCGGCCCTGCGAAGCGTGGTGGCGGCCTCGGCGAGCGCGCGCCCGGCGTCGCGCAGCGCGGTGGAAAACCGGGGGAGAGCGTCGGGATCGGACAACGCCGTGAACTCCGTGTCCTGAGGTGGCATGGAAGTGCGATGGAGCGCCGTGGTAGAAGAGTGCCGGGCCGCGCCGACGGCCCGGCTCGCGCAACCCCTCGAACCGACTTGCCACCGAGGAGCTACACGAATGGGAGTGCCATCATGGGACATGGCGAATCCGCCGACGCCGAGCCCGCCGCGGCCGGCCCCGCCGCCGCCGCCCTCGCCGAACCCGCCGCGATCCAACCCGCCGGGGGTGCGCCCGCCCGGACGCTGACCGAGAGGCTCAAGGCCGAGGCCCTGCGCTGCGCGCTCTACAACGGCGCGCGGCGCAACTTCTACGAAGTCACCGACAACGTCCTGAAGTTCGCGACGGTGTTGACCTCGTCCGGGGCCATTGCGGCCTTCGGGCACGAATACGGCGCCGTCGGCGTGACATTCTCGATCGTCGCGGCGGTGAGCGCGGCGGTGGACCTGGTGTTCGGCCTCGGCCGCAAGGCCGCGGAACACGCGGTGCTGCAGCGGCGTTTTCACGACCTCATGGCCGACATCGTCGAAGCCGAGCCGCTCGACGCCGCGAGGGCCGCCCGGTTCGAGGGGTGCCTGCATCGGCTCTACGGCGAGGAGCGGCCCGCGATGCGGGCGGTCGACGTGGTGGCCTACAACGCGGCGCAGGCCAGCCTGTTCGGCGAGACGGCCAAGCGCCTCGCGGTCACCCGCTGGCAGGCGCTGACCCGCCACCTGCTGCCGCACAACGCCGGTGCGTTCCCCGAAGTCCGGTGATCCCGAACGATCGCGTGCGATCCCCGTGCGATACACGGGGGTCGAGGCGATCGCCGCGATCCAGGGAACGAGGTCAAACACTGTAGCCCCCATCAGGTGACGCGATGCGTCGGTGATGGGGTGTATGCGCTTATCGCACAGTCATGTCAACTCAGAATGTGCGAAAACAGCATAATTTTACATTCAGAAGGGTCAGATCGGGGGGGGGCAACCTGCGCTTTTCCGGGAAGACGGCTACACCGGAGCGGCTAAAGGCTGCGGAGATCGGAACAGTGGGGTGGGGCGAACGAAGTTTGGATATGCGCCGATGCTCGGCGTGGGCATAGGGCTAAAGCTATCTACCCCCAGCTTGGAGACCAATCGGGCAGTATTTATCAAACTCCGCAATGGCGGCGGTCGCATCAATGGCGTCATAATCGAATGATGATCCACCGATGCTAATACGCAAATGAGCTCGTGCAGACGCTATCGTTCTTACGAAATTGTTCAACTCATCAGAATCTTTTTTAAGAATATCGGATATATATACTCCATTTGAGTAATAAACTTTCATTCTACCCCTCGATCCGCTGTCGTTCCAAAAAATAACATCAGTAGTTTGTATTTCCTGTGGTGCCGGGAATACAGCTATTACCAAGAAAATTCCATCTTTTAAATTACATTTGAACCACGCGACTGAAGAGATTTCTGCTGATCTGTCGTATGCATTTGACCGAAATTGCACCTGGTATCCCCAATTCATCTTTAGTACAGACCAATGTCCGAATATTATCTCGTCTCCCGAATGTGCCGGAGCCGCAGTAATAGCCCAAAAAACAAAAGCTGTTATCTTAGGGAGACAATAACGCATCCTTATCTCCTTTAATTACAGCCGCGTGAATCGCCCTACGACTCGTCCAATGATCTTGACGCGATCTGCGCGCATGGGTCGATCACGGACAGCTGGGTTGTCGGAAGTGACCAGCACTTTGCGCGGCTCACCATCTGTTTTCTGGATGCGTTTTACCTGCGGCTCGCCGTCGTCATCGGAAATGAGATAGACCGCGCCATCCGGCCCAAGCCTGTTCTGCGAAAGGTCTACAATGACCCGATCCCCCGGCTCCAAGGTTGGGCGCATACTATCGCCCTGAACCTCAACAACGACCGTGTAGCCTGGACGGGCCTTCAGCTCCTGGCGGAGGAATGGCATGGGAAACAGCCATTCGCCGATGACCTCATGCCCGGTCGCCGAGCCGCCGGCTGGCAGCGCGAAAATTGCTGCGTTCCCGATTGCCCCATCCCCTGCGCCACCGCGCACGTCAACCTCAGGAGATGCGCCGGACACCTCCGGCGTGTAGACCATGCGCGGACCATCCATCCCAATTGATGATGAAGGGCTCGATGGCGCCCCGTCCTCGTCAATCGGAACGTATTGAAGCTCGTCTGGCGCTGGCGCAGGCTCTCCAATGTAAGTGGCCGCGATCGGGATTTCAGAGGACTTCAGCCGGCGCTTTCCATTACTGATCTTGTTCACGACAGACGGGTCAACCCCCATCGCCCGGGCAAGACCGGACTGGGATTTGCCGGGCTTGGATAAACCGGCGTTCAACCATTCAAGGTACGGGTCGGCTTTCGCGTGCATATGCGTTTGTCGCACGGCAGACCCTATGCAGTCATGTGCGAATAGGGCATGATTCCAGTTGACAAGCCTATGCGATAAACGCATAGTACAGCCATGAGTACTCATTGCGATCCCGCTGCCTCCATCATCTTGCGCCTGGGAGGGGTCTCCGAAGTCGCGGAGATCGCGCAGGTTGACGTGTCTCGTGTGTGCCGTTGGCGCCTTCCTAAGGGCGACAGCGGCGGAACCGGCGGGGTCATCCCGACGCGGCATGTTCCTGTGCTGCTAAGAGCTGCGAAGATGCGTGGCATTGCGCTTTCGGCGGAAGACTTCTTCATGACTGACGAAGAGGGCCTCTCTTCCATCGGTGGCGCCGTCGACCCCGGCGCCATCGGCCGTCCCGCCCGGCTCGCCGGCGCTTCCTCCCCGCCGGCCGGCGCCGCCTCCGCCGCTCGACGGGCCGGGCGGGGTGGTGGCCGCGATCGCCTGCAGCAGCGCGAGGCGAGCGAGCGCGTCGGAGAGCCGACGGGCTGCTGCGGCGCGCCGCCCGGGCTTGTCAGGGTCCGTCATCGGTAATCCCCTGGTGAATGGTTCGACAAAGGGACCATCGGGGAAATGCAGTCCTCCCGCCACGGGAAAAACGAGCGTCGGTTCCCGGCGCGGGACAGGTCACGCGAGGACGTCATGCACCAGGATCAATGGCTCTACAGACTGAAGGCGGCGACGCGGGACCTCGTCACGCTCGCCGGAGGCTTCAAGCGGGCTGCGGAGGTGGCGAAATACTCCAAGAGCAACGTGGAGCGCTGGGCGAACACGGACGACGGCGCGGTGATTCCGCTGACGGCGGCGATGGCGCTGGAGCGCGAGACCGGCCAGCCGCTCGTCACCGAGGTGATGGCCGAGCACGCCGGGCGCGCGCTGACCGGGCCGGACGGTGCCGGCGGGCAGGCGGCGGGCGTGTGGGGCGCGCATGCCACGGCGATCCGGGCGGCCGCCGAGGCGGCGGCGGTCGGCGCCGAGGCGATGGCCGACGGGCGGCTGACGCCGGCCGAGCTCGCGGCGCTGGAGCGCAGCTATTCGGAGCTCGACCGGGCGGTCGCCGGCATGCGCAGCGACATCGCCGCGGCGCGGGGCGGCCTCAAGGTGGTGGGGGGATGAGGGATGACGCGACCGGTCCCTCGGCGGTCACTCGCCGGCCCCGCGCTCCTCGTCGACGACGATCGCCTCCATGGCGACGCCGAGCGCGCGCGCCAGACGCAGGAACAGCGCCGGATCGCCCTTGCGGCGGCCGGCCTCGAGGTCGGCGACGTAGCTCTGGCTGATGCCGGCCGCGGCGGCGAGGGCCTGCTGGGAGAGGCCACGTCGGCGACGCCAGAAGGCGAGCGGGGTCGCGGCGGCGAGATAGGCGAGGGTCTCCTCCTCGGTGAAGGTCTCGATCTCGCCGCGTGCGATGCCGGCGCGGACCGCGGCGGCTTCGGCGGCATCCGCGGCGTCGCGAAGGGCCTCGAAGTCGGACCGCGTCATCACCACCATGGGCTCGCCGCCCGGGATTTCGATGGTCTGGATCTTGACGTTCATGGTGTCCTCTCAGTCGTAGACCGCGCCGCGCGGGCCGATCGTCAGAACGGTGATGGTGTCGGCCGTCTCGGCGAAGATGACCCGGAAGTCACCGACGCGAAGGCGGCGATCGGTCGAGCCGACCAACTGCTTGACGTCACCCGCGCCGGTGTCCGCGTAGCGCCGGACCTTGTCCATGATCCGCTTGGCATCGGCCTTGTGCTTGCCGAGGGCGCGAAGGGCGGGGGCGGAGTAGGTGACCGTTTTCATGGTCGAAACATCGCATATTGCGGTAGCTCTGTCCAGTCCAATTCAACGCAAATTGCGATATTGCCGATGGCAGGGAGGGGCTGACCCATGTGCGTGCATCCGATCTCCGACGCCGCGACCCTCGCCGTCGCGACCCCGCTCGCCGTGCTCGGGCTGACCGCCGTGCTCGCGATCGGCGGCTATGCCGTCGCGCTGTGGTGCGGCTTGGCGCGACAGCGCGCCGTCGACGCCGATCTCGCCGAACTCGGGGAGTGACGCGCGATGAAGCTGCTTGCCGATCGCCTGTGCGCCCAGGCCGCTCCGTTCTGGGAGGAAGAGAGGATGGCGAAGGACATTCTCAAGATGCCGGACCGGAACCACGTGCCTGGATCGGTAGGACCGACGGCGCTTTGCGACCGGTTCGTGTTTTCCGGCGAGGCGTTACAAGCGACGTTGACGGAATGCCGAGGGCGAAATACCCGTGATATCGTAGAAATGGCATTCACCCTCAAGCCATCCCCGACGTTTTGGATCGAGGCGTCAACTGCTTGTTTTGGATTTCTTTGCCTTGGCCGTAAGATTTGTGTGTTCTCGGGCGTTGATGGACGCGCCCAGCTCATAGCTCAATACGTACACCCTGATATAATTCAGATCGCTGCGCATGACGATGCTGTCCCAAGAGACTTTGCATCCCTTGCACTCGGCACTTGGGCCTCGATGGTGTTGGCGCTGTCCAACAACCGCGTGACCTCGACGCGGCGCGTAATGGGATCGCCGGTCGACAAGGCAATGCGGGCGGCAGCGCGGCGACGGGCGCAGACCGGCAGCCCTGTGCATTCCTACAACGTCGTGGACCTGATCCTTCCGAAGACCGCGATGCACCGGGGGATCTTGAAACCCGTCGAAAGCTTTGCCGGGGTGCGCGGCCATCTCGTCATCGGCCATTGGCGCCTGATCGACGGCGTCGCCGAGCCCTATTGGGTCTGGGTCGACGGCCACCATCGCGGCGACGACACGCTCGGCACCGTCACCAAGGAACGGCACGTCCAACTCGTCGGCGGCGCTCGACGCGGGTTCTTTCTCCCTGAATTCGCCGGGCGGGCAGGACAGCGCGTCAAGGCCGGTCGGAGTGTTTCGTGATGGTGATGCTCACCGTCCTCGTCTGTCTCTCGGCCGAGCCCGCCCGGTGCGCGTGGGTCTCGATCCCGGGCCCCGCGTCGGTGATGGGGTGCGCCCTCGGAGGGCGCGCCGTCGCCGACGCCTGGGCGGCCGAACATCCGGGCTGGTTCGTCCACGGCTGGCGCTGCGGGCGCCGCGGGGGGCGGTCGTGAACGCTCCCCTCGGAGGCGGCCTCGTCGGCACGGTCGTGCCGCTGCCGCTGACCCGCGCCGGTCGCGAAGCGGCGACGCGCGCGATCCTGGCCCGGGCAACGCCGCGCCCGCTGCCGGCGGACGCCTCGGCGGACGTCCGCCTCCGGGAGAAGTGGCGGCAGGAGTGCGAGCGCCACCTCGCCCGGCTGATGTGGATGGAGCCGTTGCACTTCGACCGGATCGTGACCCGCGACCCGGTCACCGGCGCCTATTGCGCCGTGATCCCGGTCGACGAGCGCGCCGACGCCGGGGAAGGCGTCGACGCCGAGCGCGCCGGGGAGATCGAGCGGCTGCGCCGCGAGGTCGCGCGGCTGGCGGCCGAGCGCGCCGCGGCCCTGGAAGAGGTCGCCGTGCTGCGCGCCTTCGTCGGCGACAACGTGGACCTCGCGGCGCAGGGCGGCGCGGAGGGGCCCACCCTCGCGGGCCGCGTGCTCGCGCTGCTGCGCGTCGCCGCCGCGGAATGGGGCGTGCCGGCCGGGCTGATCCCGCGCCGGGCGGGTGCCGATGCACCGCGGGCGCTGGGAACCGGAGGGCAACACCGCGACGTCCTATGCCTGGGTGGTGTGGCGCAAGCGCGTGTTTGCCGCGGGGGATACCCGCCTGACGTGGATTCCGGTCGGGTGCCGCGAGGCGCTGACGATGCCCGGGGACGTCGAGCGCTTCGGCGTGGCGGCGGAGGCGGAGGGCGATGGGCTGTTCGGAGGTGGCGAATGACCGACCTCCTGGTGCTGCGGCGCCGCGGCGGGCGTCCGCCTCTGAAAGTGCGCGTGGTGCGCGCTCGCTCCGCCCGCCGTCGGCGCGTGGCGGCCCGGCTCGGCGCGCTCGGGTGGGCGACATGGCGGATCGCCCGGGCGCTCGGCGCGTCGCGGCGGGTCGTCGAGATCTGGACCGGGAGGGGCGGATGAGGGAACTGATCGTCGACAGTTTCGCCGGTGGCGGCGGGGCCTCCACCGGGATCGAGATGGCCCTCGGCCGCTCGCCCGACTACGCCATCAACCACGACCCCGAGGCGTTGGCGCTGCACGCGGCCAACCACCCGGACACCGTGCATCTGTCGCGCAACATCTGGCAGGTCGATCCGCTCGAGGTGGTGGGTCGGCGGCCGGTCGGGCTGCTGTGGGCCTCGCCGGACTGCAAGCACTTCAGCAAGGCCAAGGGGGGCAAGCCGGTCAAGCGCTCGGTGCGCGACCTCGCGTGGACGGTGATCCTGTGGGCACGGCGAGCGCGGCCCCGTGTGATCATCCTGGAGAACGTGGAGGAGTTCCAGCACTGGGGCCCGCTCGTCGAGGTGTCGCCGGGGGCTGGCGCGTTCATTCCGTGCCCCGATCGCAAGGGCGAGACCTTCGATCGCTGGGTCGGCGAGCTGCGGCGCCTCGGCTACCGGGTGCAGTGGCGCGAACTGCGCGCCTGCGACTACGGCGCCCCGACCATGCGCAAGCGGCTGTTCCTGATCGCCAGGCGCGACGGCCGGCCGATCGTGTGGCCGGAACCGACGCACGGTGCGCCGGATAGCGCCGAGGTGCGCGACGGCCGTCGTGCCCCGTGGCGGACGGCAGCGGACATCGTGGACTGGTCGCTGGCCTGCCCCTCGATCTTTCTCACCAAGGAGGAGGGGCGCGCCGTCGGTGCCAATCGGCCGCTCGCCGACGCGACCATGGCGCGGATCTTCAAGGGGCTGATGCGGTACGTGTTCCAGGCCGGCGACGACGCGTTCCTGGTGCCGATCACGCACACCGGTGCGCCGCGGGCGCACCCGATCGACGAGCCGGTTCGGACCGTGACGACGGCCGCCCGCGGTGAGCACGCCCTCGTCGTGCCCCATGTCACAAAGTTCCGCGAAAACAGCGTGGGAGCCGACATGCGCGCCCCTCTGCCGACGGTGACGGCGAACGGGCACGTGACACGCCCCGGCGGCGCGGCGCCGCTCGGGGTGGTCGAGGCGACCGTCGCGCCCTTCGTCGCCGGCATCGCGCATGGCGACAGCGGCGGCCGTCGCGCCTACGGGCCGTTCGAGCCTTTGCCGACGGTGCAGGCCGGCGGCAACAACCATGCGCTCGTCGCCCCGTATCTCGTGCCCCGCTACGGCGAGCGGGAGGGTCAGGAACCGCGAACCGTCGCGATCGACCGTCCGGCGCCGGCCGTGGTGCCGACCGCCAACGGCGGGAGCCTCGCCGCCGCGTTGATGGTGAAGTCGAACTTCGGCGACAAGCCGCACTATGCGGTCGGCGAACCGACGCGGACGATCGTGGCGGGCGGTACGCACCATGCGCTCGTTGCCGCCTTCCTCGGCCATCACTACGGCAGCAACGAGGGCAGCGGCGGCGATCCGCGGGAACTGCTTCGGACGGTGACGGCCGGCGGCACCCACACGGCAGAGGTCCGTGCGTTTCTTGCGAAGTACTACGACACCGCCGTCGGGCAGGATCTTCGTGAGCCGCTGCACACGGCGACGACGAAGCCGCGCTTCGGTCTGGTG
The DNA here is from genome assembly GCF_004362745.1 of Oharaeibacter diazotrophicus. Lineage (NCBI taxonomy): Bacteria > Pseudomonadati > Pseudomonadota > Alphaproteobacteria > Hyphomicrobiales > Pleomorphomonadaceae > Oharaeibacter > Oharaeibacter diazotrophicus. The sequence goes on from NZ_SNXY01000007.1 coordinate 540,935, forward strand.
ACGATCCACGGCGAACCTTATGAGATCGTCGACATCGGCATGCGGATGCTCTCGCCGCGCGAGCTCTTCCGGGCGCAGGGCTTTCCCGACGACTACGTCATCGCCGAAGGGGACTTCGCTGGCGAGCGGCGCGCGCTGACGAAGACGGCGCAGGTGCGCATGTGCGGCAACAGCGTGTGCCCTCCGATCGCCGCCGCGCTGGTCGCCGCCAATTGCGCCGACATGGCCGAGCGACGCGAGGCGGCCGAATGAGCGCGCCGGATCTGTTCTCCGCCCTGCCGTCTCCTTCGCCGCCGGTCGCGCCGGCGCGCGAGCCGACCGTTGGATGTGCCGTGTGCGGGTCGTCATACGCGCCCTTCGGAATTGCCGTGTCGATCCGAAAGGGACGGCCGGGTTCCTGGTACTGCCGCGACCACGTGCCGGGGAGGTGATGATGGCGGTCTATGTCGACGACGCGCGCCGCCCGCTCGGGCGGATGCTGATGAGCCACATGTGGGCGGACTCCAAGTCGGAGCTGCTGGCGATGGCCGATCGGATCGGCCTTTCGCGCCGCTGGATGCAGCAGCCGCCGACGGCGACGTGGCTGCACTTCGACGTCTGTCAGGCGACCCGCGATCGCGCGATCGCGGCCGGGGCGATCTCGGTCGACCAGACCGAGGCTGTCGCGCACCGCGCCCGCCTCGACGTCGCGAGCGGCATTTCGAGCCGGGTCGCGCGCGGCGAGAAGGTGCTGTTCGACATCGCCTCTCGGCGGGCGCGGGAGCGCGCAGTGTCGCGCGGGCAGTCGGATTTGTTCGGAGGGCCGGGGGGATGAGCAACGACAATCCGCTCCTAGCCGCCGCGCTCGCCTGGGCCGCCGCCGGGGTTCCGGTGTTCCCGTGCTCGCCTTCGGCCGCCAAGGGCGAGGGCAAGCGGCCCCTGGTGCCGCGGGAGAGCGCGCCCGGCGCGAAGGACGGCGGTCTCTATCTGGCGACCACCGATGCCGAGACGATCCGGGGCTGGTGGCGGCGATGGCCGAAGGCGCTGATCGGCATGCCGACCGGCGCGCGGTCGGGGGTGGTGGTGATCGACCTCGACCCGCGGACGCACCCGGTCGAGGTCATGCTGCACGCGCTGTTCGAGTGGGCGGTTTCCGCCGGGGAGATGACCGTCGCGGAAGGCGCGGAAACGCGGGTGTTCCCCGTGCGATCGGTGACGCAGAGCGGCGGCCTGCACTTGTGGTTCGCCGCCCCCGACGGCGTCGCCGTAGGCAACAGGGTCGGGCTGTTCGCCAAGGTCGCCGGCGTTGCCGAGGCCATCCGCGAGCACGTGGACGTCCGCGGCGACGGCGGCTACGTGATCGTGCCGCCGTCGATCATGGATGACGGCAAGGCCTATGTCTTCCCGGACGGCTACGGCGACCTCCGCGCGCTGCCGCCGCTCGATGGCCCGCTCGGGCGGGGGTTGCTCGACCTTTTGCTCAAGCGGGGTGCCTTCGCCGCCGCGGCCGCGCGGGCGACGTCCGCCGCCACCGCCACCAAGGCCGGCGCCGCCTCGACGTCCTCGCCCGAAGACGAGGCGGTGCGCCGCTACGGGCTCGCCGCGCTCGACAGCGCCGCGCGGGACATCGCCTCGGCACAGCCGGGCATGCGGAACCAGACCATCAACGACAGGGCGCTCTCGATCGGCCATCTCGTCGGTGCCGGCGCGATCGCCCATTCCACCGCGCTGGCAGTGCTCGTCGACGCCTGCCTCGCCCTCGGCCTGACGAGCGACGACAAGGCGCTGCGGCCGGGGGGCACGGTGGAGCGGGCCCTGCGGGACGGCGCGGCGAAGCCGTCCGACCTCGGCGAGATCCGCCGCAAGGCCCGCGAGCGGGCGGACCGTGCCGCGCGCCGCGAGATGGCGCCGGCGATGCCGACCGAAGGGGAATGGGTGCCGCCGGGCGGGCTCGACGACTACGGAAGTGCGTCCGGCGGAGGGCACACTCCCGCGCCCTCGGCCGGTCCGGTCGCTTCATCCTCCCAATCGGGAGCGGTGCTCGACGCTTCGCCCAAGGGGTGGGGGGAGAGCGCCGCGCTCGACCTCGAGCTCGGGTTCAAGCCGCTGACCGATCTCGGCAACGCCGAGCGGTTCGCGGCGCGCTACAAGGGGCGTCTGATCTACGTGGCGGCGCACGGCTGGCTGGTGTGGACCGGGCAGCGCTGGGCGCGCGAGGGGGCCGACGAGATGGTGACCCGCGCCGTCCACGACGTGGTGCGGCGCATCCAGGACGAAGCGAAGGCCGTGGCCGCGTCCGATCGCGACCACCTGGTCGGAACGCCGCCGAAGGTGAAGCTCTACAGCGAGAAGGTCGCGGACTGGGGGCGGTCTTCGGAGGCCGCGGCGAAGCTCAAGCCGATTCCGCCGCAGGCGGCGCCCTATCTCGCCGTCGCGCCGAGCGCGCTCGATGCCGACCCGCTCCGGATCAACGTGGCGAACGGGACGCTGGTGATCCGCCGCGGCCCCGGCGAGGGCGACCCGATCACCCTGCGGCCGCACGATCCCGGCGACTACATCACCAAGCTCGCCCCGGTGATCTACGATCCGAACGCGGCGGCGCCGGTCTACGATCGGTTCCTCGCCGAGGTGCAGCCCGCGCCGGCGATGCGCCGATTCCTGCACCAATGGGGCGGATACTCACTGACGGGCGACGTCGGCGAGCAAAAGCTCTGCTTCTTCTACGGCAAGGGCAAGAACGGCAAGTCGACGCTGGTGGACGCCTGGGGTGCCGTCGCCGGAGACTATGGCGAGACGGTCCCGATCGAGACGTTCCTCGACCAGGGGCGCGGGCGAAACGCGGGGGCGGCGACGCCGGATCTCGCCATCCTGCCCGGCGTCCGCTTCCTGCGCACGTCCGAACCCGAGAAGGGCGCCAAGCTCGCCGAGGCGCTGATCAAGCTGGTGACCGGCGGCGAGCCCATCCAGGCGCGGCACCTCAACCGCGACTACTTCAAGTTCCGGCCGGCGTTCAAGCTGACCATGTCCGGCAACTACCGGCCGTCGATCGACGGCACGGACGAGGGCATCTGGCGCCGGCTGGTGCTGGTGCCGTGGCTGGTCACGGTGGGCTCGCCCGACCGGCTCCTGCCGCTGAAGCTCGCGGCCGAGGGGTCGGGCATCCTCAACCGCCTGCTCGACGGGCTGCGGGACTACCTCGACGGCGGCATGGTGTGGCCGGACGCGGTGGTGGAGGCGACGGAACAGTATCGAGAGGACAGCGACCCGCTCGGCCGGTTCCTGGCGGATGCCGTCCGACCATCGCCGGGCGGGCGCGTCCAGGTGAGCGACCTTCACCGCGTCCACTCCGCATGGGCCCGGGTGAACGGGGAAAAGGAGTGGTCGGCCAAGGGGTTGTCCGCAGCGATGAAGGAACGGGGCTTCCGGTCCAAGCAATCCAACGTGATGTGGTGGTTGGACGTCGTGCTCGTGAAGAGCGAGCGCGATTACGAGGACTTGCCCGACCATCCGCCCTGATCGTCGGGAGGATCGGGGGGACATGGGAGGATGGCCGAACGAACCTCCCACCTGCAAGCCGTTGAAAACGAACGGAATGGGAGGATTTGGGAGGATGGGAGGGTTTCGCCGAGGTCTCACATGATGCGCATGCGCACATGAGGTACACACGGAAATATCCTCCCATCCTCCCAAATCCTCCCAAGCCAAATGAAAACAATATCTTGGGCGTGGGACGATCGTATTCGATCCTCCCTTGACGGGACGATGACCATGAAGCGGATGACGATCGACGAAGCCGTGCGCTGGGCTTACCGCGAGGAACTGCCGAAGAGCCGCGTCCGGGTGAAGGAGGGCGTGTTGGGTTACGGCAACGGGTCCGTTGGGCCGAACGCCCTCGCGGACTGGTGGACGCTCCCGGACAACGCCTTCGGGGTGGTGCTCGACCCGACGAAGTTCGACGATCCCCATCCGGACGCCGTCGCGATCCACGAGGCGGTGGTGGCGCTCGACGGCTGCCCGGTGGTCTATCCGGAGGGGGGCGAGGTCGGAGCGTGGTGCGGCGTCGACCTGCACGGGCTGGAGGTCCAGTGCGCGACCGAGGTGTTCCGGGTGATGCTGCGCCGTCGCCCGTCCGAACTGGTGCAGCAGTTTGCCATCCTCGGTCTGCCGGACATGATCGTCGACCCGCCGGAGCTGCGGTACATGACGCACGCCAATGGCCGGCCGCGGTACTTCCGCCGTCAGGTCGTCGTCGTCGAGGGCGAAGCCATCGAGCAAGAGGTCGACGGGTACGACGCCCGCGGGCGGAGGCCCTATCCCGATGCGTATCGCAAGCCCTACCTCGATCCCGATCCCGTTCCGTCGCTCGTCTGCAGGGCGAAGGCCGAAGTCTGGCGGGCGGCGATGGATGTGCTCGTCGCGGATCTCGACGGTGTGCTCGCCGAAGTCGAGGTGCTGCCCTGTCCGCTGCCGGCGCTGCCCTGGGAAGCCGCCGAACCGAGGGTGCTGCCCGACCTCCGGCCTCGGGTCGGGCCGAGGCTCGACAGGGTCGCGAAAGGGCGGAGGTCACGAGCCGCTTGACTTGCGGTTATGACTTGCGGCATGTTCACTCACAGATGAAAAGGTTAAGGGCTCGGTTCGATCGAACCGGGCCCTTTTCGTTTCCTCCCCCCTGCCTTCACCGAAGACCGGCAACGTGGCCGCGGGCCCCACGGGTCCTTCCCGGGTCCGGACGCAATGCGGGAACACGAAGGGCGGGCGTTTTCTAGTTGGACAGCGATTTCACGGGGTTGACGGCGTTGACGGGTGGACGGGACGGGGTTGACGCGGCGGGTGAGGCCGGGCGTCCCCTGATGCTGTCCGTGTCGGAGCTGGCGCGCCTGAAGGGCGTCTCGAAAGAGGCGGTGTCGAAGCGGGTGCGCCGGTTCGAGGGCGACGGGGTGCTGGCGACGCAGATGGTCGGGCAGCAGAAGATGGTGCCCGTCGCCGAGTACGACCGCCTCGTCGGAGAGACCACCGACTTCGCCCAGGTCCGGACCCGCCCCGATCGCGGCGCGGATACCGGACCGTCGCGGAAGTCGACGGCCGAGGATCCGGTCCGGGCCGTCGAGGACGCGCGGCGCGCCCGGTACGCGGCCGACCGCGAGGAGATCGAGCTCGGCAAGGCGCTCGGGCAGATCCTGCTCACGGCGGACGTCGAGCGGGCGATGATGCGGTGCGCCGAGGCGCTGGTGCGCGCCATCGACAACCTGCCGCGCCGTGCCGAGGACATCGCGGGCGCGGTCGCCAAGGACGGAGTCCCCGGCGCCCGGGCGCTCCTCAAGGAAGCGGCCTACGACCTGCGCAAGGTGCTCGCGGCCGAAATGAAGCTGCTGGCGGCCGAGGACGCCGCGACTGCGAACGGAGACGATGCATGATCACGCCGAGCCGGGCCGCCATCGCCGTCGTGGCGGGCGTGCTCGCGGCCGTGATCGTCCCGCCGGAGCCGGTGACGCCGTCGGTTTGGGCGCGCGAGAACCTGGTGGTGCCGGACGGGCCGCTCGCGGGCGACCTCTGGGATCCCCGGCAGACGCCCTATGCGCCGGCGATCATGGACGCGCTCGCCCCGGACAGCCCGTACAACGAGGTGGTCGTCCGCAAGTCGGCGCAGACCGGCCTGACGACGGTCATGGTCGGGTGGCTGTGCAGCTCCATGCTGTCGGCGCCCTGCCGCATGATGATCGTGCTGCCGACGATCGATGCGCTCAACGAGTTCTCGGCCGAGAAGCTGACGCCGGCGATCACGGGGACCAAGGCGCTCCGGGACGTGGTGGCGCCGCAGACCTCGCGCAGCGGCGACGGATCGACCGCGACCCGCAAGAAGTTTCCCGGCGGCAGCTTGGTGTTGGCGAACGCCAATTCGGCGTCCGACCTCTCGTCGAAGACGATCAAGTACATCGGCTGCGACGAGGTCGACCGCTGGCCCGACGAGCTGCCCGGCCAGGGCGACCCGATGGAGCTGGTCGACGCCCGCTTCATGGCGTTCCGCGCGACGGCGGACTGGAAGAAGTTCGTCATTTCGACGCCGACGGTCGAAGGGGCGTCGCGGATCGACGACGCGTTCCAGCGCGGCGACCAACGCCATTGGCGCATCCGGTGCCCGGGTTGCACCGAGGAGATCGCGCTGCAGTTCGAGCACCTGAAGTTCAATCGCGAGCCGCCGTACCGGGCCTACTACGCGGCGCAGTGCTGCGGCCGGCCGATCGAAGCGCACGAACGGGCGGCGCTGATCCGCGCCGGCCGTTTCGTCGCCGACGAGCCGGGACCGCATCGTCCGCCGAGCTTCCACGTGGACACGCTGACGTCCCTCCTGGTGACGTGGGACGACATCGCCGCCAAGTGGTGGGCGGCGCAGGGCGACGAGAAGAAGCTCTCCGCCTTCGTGAACCTCTGGCTCGGCCGCACCTACCGGGTGCGCGGCGACGCGCCGGAGTGGGAACGGCTGATGGAACGGCGCGTCGCATACGCGCGCCGGACCATCCCGGCCGGCGGACTGGTGCTGACGGGCTTCGCCGACGTCCAAGGCGCCGGCATCTGGTACGAGATCGTCGCCTGGGGGCGGGACTGTGTCTCGTGGTGCGTCGACGCCGGCTACATCGACGGCGAGACCGACGATGCCGCCGCGGGAGCATTCGCCGAGCTCGCCCGGGTGATCGAGCGGAGCTATCCGGACGCCTACGGCCGCCGCTGGACCGTGGACGCGTTCGGGGTCGACGCCGGTTACAACCAACACGTCGTCACGACCTTCGTCCGCGGCCGGCCGGACTGCTACGCGTGCAAGGGCCAGCCGGGATGGTTTCAGCCGGCGATCGGCACGGCGACGCCGGTCGACATCAACTACAAGGGCAAGAAGACCAAGAACGGCGCCCTGCTCTGGCCGGTCGGCAACTACTCTCTGAAGAGCCTGTTCTATGCGCGCCTGCGCAAGGACGGCGTGTCGGCGGGGGCGGACGTGGACCCGCCGGGGTACTGCCACTTCGGCGACTTCCTCGACGAGGTCTATTTCCGTCAGGTCACCAGCGAAAGCGTGGTGGTGAAGAAGCGCGGCGGCCGGACGACGCGGGTGTGGGAAGAGCACGGGCCGAACCACCTGCTCGACTGCCGGGTCGGCAACATGGCGTTGGCCGAACTGCCGCATCTCGGTCTCAGCCGAATGACCGAGGACGATTGGAAGCGGCTGGCGACGGAGCGCGGCGTTCCGGAGGCGGCCCTCGACGACCTGTTCCGCCCGCGCCCGCTGGCGGCGCCGTCCGAGGCCGAGGACGTCGCCGAGGCGGCGCCGAAGCAGCCGCGCGGCGCGGCGGTGATGGCGAGCGTGCTCGCCACCCTCTCGACGCTCAACCACTGAGGACATCATGCCGAGGACAGTGGAAGAGATCGACGCCGACATCGCGGCGCTCGAGGCGGCCCGACGCGCCCGCGTGTCGGGGACGCAGGTCGTCTCCTCGACGTTCCCGGATGCCGGAAGCGTGACCTTCGCGACCACGAGCCTCGGCGAGATCAACCGCGAGCTGGCGCGGCTCAGGATGGAGCGCGCCGGCGCCAGCGGCGAGGCCTCCGGGCTCGGCCCGATCCTGCCCGGCTTCGGAGCGCGCGCGTGAGCAAGCCGCGCTATCGCGTCCAGGCCGGCGACAGCATGGGGGCGTCGCGGCGGCCGTCGGCCGAGCTCGTCACCGGCGTGACCGGCCGGTCGGCCTATGCGGCGGCCGACGTGTCGTCGCAGGCGATGGCGGGGTGGTATCCCCCGCTCTGGTCGCCCGATGCGGCCTGGCTACCCGAGCGGAACCTGTCGATCGCGCGCATCAGGGACATGGTGCGCTCGGAAGGCTGGGCGCAGGCCGTGTGCGACCGCTTCGTCGATCTTTCGGTCGGGTCGACCTTTCGGCTGTCGAGCAAGCCCAACGCGCGGCTGCTCGGGATCGACGTCGACGCGGCCCGGGACCTCGGCCAGCGGATCGAGGAGCGGTGGCGCGTCTACGCCGAGGACCCGACTTTTCGCTGCGACGCGCAGCGGCGGCTGAAGTTCGTGGCGTACATGGGACTCTCGGCCCGCCACCTGGTGCGCGACGGCGAGGCGACGACGCTGCTGCGGTGGATGCCGCGACGGGGTTGGGCCTATGCGACGGCCTTCCAGGCGATCGACCCGGATCGGCTGTCGACGCCGGCCGGCATGATGGACGGCGACCGGCTGCGGGGCGGGGTCGAACTCGATGCCGATGGTGCGCCGATCGCCTACCACTTCCGGCGGCGGCATCCGCACGACGTCGGGGTTGCGAGCGATCCCTTCGCGTGGGACCGCGTCGAGCGGTGGGACATGGTGGCCGGGTGGGAGCGGCCCAAGGTACTCCACGTCTACGAGATGCTGTCGGCCGAGCAGACGCGCGGCGTCTCCAAGCTGGTGGCCGGTCTCGTCAAGAGCCGCCTGCTCTCGCGCTATTCCGAGAGCGAGGTCAAGGCGGCGGCGCTCAACGGTTCGATCGTCGGGGCCTTCTACACCGAACTCGGCCCGGAGTTCGCGTCCGAGGTGCTCGGCGGCGGGGCGGGCGGCCGCGGGGTCGACTGGGACGGATGGGCGACCAGCCGCGCCAGGTACTACGACGGCCGGCGCACGATGTCGGACGCGCGGTTCATCACCGCGTTCCCGACCGACAAGTTGGAAATGAACGTCAATCCGCGCAATGTCGTAGGGTATCCGGCCTTCCAGGCTGCGTTCCTGCAGAACTTCGCCGCCAGCCTCGGGATCAGCTACGAACAGCTGTCCATGGACTGGTCGAAGACGAACTACTCGTCGGCGCGGGCGGCCCTCAACGAGGTGTGGCGCACCATCACGCGGTTCCGGTCCCTGCTCGCCGACGGTCTCGCCCAGCCGATCTTCACGGCTTGGCTCGAGGACGCGATCGACATCGGCGACATAGAGCTGCCGCCCGGCGCGCCATCGTTCTACGACGCGCCCTACGCCTACACCCAAGCGGAGTGGATCGGGCCGCCGCGCGGCTACGTCGACCCGGTGAAGGAAGCCCAGGCGGCGCGGGAGCGGATCGCGGCGAAGATCTCGACCCTCGAGCGCGAGATCGCCGAACAGGGCGGAGACCTGATGCTCAACCTCGCCCAGCTCGCCCGCGAGGAGGCGCTGGTCGCCGAGATGCTGCCCGGCCTCGTCGCCGCGGGCGCGACGGCCGCCGCCGACGCCACGGCGACCGAGGGCGAGGACCAGGACGCCCGCGACCGCCGCGAGCGCCTCGAGGCCGGCGCGGCCTGACCACACCGCAGGATCGGAGAGACGATGGACGATCTCGGGCTGACGCTCGCGGCGGTCGGACAACCGCTGCTCATGGAGCGGCGGGCGGCGGGCGCACTGGTGTCGCGCTACGCCGACGGTTTCCGCGCATCGGCCCCTGCGGGAGGCGCGGCACAGGACGGGCAGGACGCCGGCCGCAGGGCGGCGAGGCCGCTCGCCTACGCGGGCGGCGGCGAGTGGCGCGACGGCTATCGCCTCGCTGGGCGGATCGCGGTGATCGAAGTCTGCGGCATCCTGACGGCGCGGGGCTACTACGACTGGTGGACCGAGTGCTTCGTGCCGGGGTACGCCCAGATCGGCGCCGCCTTCGCGCTGGCGCAGGCCGACCCCGACGTCGGGGCGGTGATGCTGCGGATCGACAGCCCGGGCGGTCTCGCCGACGGGGCCTTCGACCTCGCGGCCGAGATCCGCGCCGGACGCGCCCAGGCCGGCGGCAAGCCGGTGTGGGTCCACACGTCCTGGGCGCTGTCGGCGGCCTACGCGGTCGCCTCGGCGGCCGACCGGGTGCTGTCGACGGCGCAGGGCTACACCGGCTCGATCGGCGTGGTGGTGCTCCACGTCGACGAAAGCGAGTGGCTGGCGAAGATCGGTCTCAAGACCGAGGCGATCGAATCCTCGCCGGGCAAGACGGCGGGGGCCGCCTTCAAGCCGCTCGACGATGCGGCGCGGGCGGACATCCAGGCCGACGTCGACCAGATCGCCGGCGACTTCATCGCCTGCGTCACCGCCGGCCGCGGGCTCACCGCGGCGGCGATCCGCGCCCAGAACGCCCGCATCTTCCTCGGCCGCCACGCCGACGCGACCCGGTCTGCCGAGGCGCTCGGCCTGATCGATGGCATCGCGACCGAGCGCGAGGCCTTCGCCTCGCTCGCCGCCAGTCTGGCGGCGTCTCCCGTCCCTTCGCCGACCAGCGGCCCCGGCGCGTCCCGGGCGAAGGCCCCCAAGACGCGCCGAGAGAGCAAGGAGAAGGCGATGAGCCTCAAGATCCAGATGGCCGGTCTCCGCGCCAAGGCGGAAGCGGGCGACGGCAACGCGCAGGAGGTGCTCGACCAGATCGAAGCGATCCTGACGGACGAGGAGAAGAGCCTCGAGGACAAGCTCGCCGAGATCGAGGTGCTGGTGGCCGGTGCCGAGGAGGAGACCGCGGCCGAGGACGCCGGGGAGACCGCCGAGGCCGGCGACGGCGCCCAGGCGTCGGCGAAGCGCGGAAAGCCGCGCGCCAAGGCGGCGAAGTCCGGCGGCGCCGACGGCTTCGCCGTGCTCGACCTGCCGGAGGCCAAGGGGCGCGAGCAGCTCGCGGGCCAGCTCGGCCGCAAGGTCGCGGCCGGCAAGATCTCCGTCGACGAGGCGCGCGACCTGCTCGCCGCCGCGCCGAAGGCCTCCGGCCTGCGCGAGGCGATGGCCGGGCGCGACACGCCGATCGGCCCCGGCGGCGCCGGCAAGCCGGGCGCGGCCACCCTCGCCGACAGCATGAAGGCCACCCTCGCGCGTCAGGGCATCAAGGTCTGACCGCCCGCAACCCTCGCCGACGAAGGAGCAGCCGCCATGGCCGCGCTGACCGAGAAGAAGATGATCACGGACTGGCTCAAGTACGAGGAGCCGAACCACTACAGCCGGGAGACGGTCACGATCGCCTCCGGCGCCGGCGTTCTGGCGACCGGCACCGTGCTCGCCAAGGTGACGGCGTCGGGCAAGTACGTCGCGGCGGCCGCCTCCGGCTCGGACGGGACGCAGACCGCTGTCGCGGTGCTCGTCACTCCGGTCGACGCCAGCGCTGCCGACCAGAAGGCGGTGGTGGTGGCGCGCGACGCCATCGCCGGACACGCCGGCCTGACCTGGGGCGCGACGATCAACGATTCCACCAAGCGCGCCGCCGCGATCACCCAGCTCGCCGCCGTCGGCATCCTGGTGCGCGAGAGCGCCTGACACAAAGCCGCGGCGCCACCGCGGCGATCATCGTCCCACGCCCCGCGGGGCCGCGCCGAAAGGGCCATCCCATGGATCCGGAAACGATCCTCGACATCTTCAACAACGACCTGTTCTCGTCGACCTCCCTGACGTCGGCGATCTCGATCGTCCCCAACAGCTACGGCCGCATCCGCGAGCTCGGCATCTTCGCCGAGGAGGGCGTGCCGACGACGTCGGTGGCGATCTCCCGCGAGAACGACACGCTCAACCTGCTGCCGATGCGCCCGCGCGGCGGGCCGGCGAGCGTCGGCACGCGGGCCGGCGCCGACGCCCGTCCCTTCATGATCCCGCACATCCCCCACGACGACGCGGTGCTCGCCGTCGACGTCCAGAACCGGGTGTCGCTGGCGCCGGCGCGCGGCCTGCAGAGCGTGCAGGACATGGTCAACAAGAAGCTGATCACGATCCGCAACAAGCACGCGATCACGCTGGAGCACATGCGCGCCTACGCGCTCCAGGGCCTCATCGTCGACTACGACGGCACGGTGGTGACCAACCTGTTCACCGAGTTCGGCGTCACCGAGAAGGTGGTGGACTTCGCCTTCACGACCGGGACCACCGACGTCCTGTCGGTGCTGCGCGGCGTCAGCGGCTACATGGAGGACAACCTCGAAGGCGAGGTGATGACCGGGCTGCTCGCCCTCTGCTCGCCGGAGTGGATGGATCAGCTGCTGTCGCACCCGACCATCAAGGAGGCCTACAAGTACTACGCCAAGGAGCAGGATCCGATCACCCAGGATCTCCGCCGGCGGTTCGTCTACGCGGGCATCGTGTTCGAGGAGTACCGCGGCGTCGCGACCAAGCTCAACGAGGACGGCTCCAAGACCTCCCGGCGCTTCATCCCCGCCAACACGGCCCGCTTCGTGCCGCTCGGGACGCAGGACGTGTTCCGGACCTACTTCGCGCCGCCGGACTTCGTCGACGCCGCCAACGTGGCGCCGCCGACGGGCCAGGAACAGCAGGTCTTCGTGGCGCCGCTCGAACGCATGAAGTTCGGCAAGGGCGTGGAGATGCACACGGAGTCGAACCCGCTGCCGATGGTCAAGCGGCCGAAGCTCCTGGTGAAGGCCACGATGTCCTGACCGATGCGGGCCGAACCGGCCCCGCATCGAAAAACCGCCGCCGGTGCCTCGCCGACGGCGGCCCACCGGACAGGGATCATGGGGAGACCGATCATGAAGCTGAAGGGACTGGCCGATGCCGGCGAGGACGCCGGCAAGATCATCACGGCCGAATGGGGCATCGGCGTCCAGCTGCTGGCGACCGGCCACTACGTCGAGGTGGACGACGACGGCGCGAGGCTCGACGGTGTGGCCGACGAAGCGGCGAGCGACGGCTCGGGCGGCAGGGCCGCCGCCGGCAAGGCGGCCGCGAGCAAGGGCGGCGCCTGATGTCGGTCGCCGCCGCCGCCGTCGCCCATCTGGATGCCCAGTTCGCCCTGTGGGCCCGCCCGGCCTCCTACGTACCGCCGGGCGGCGGGGCGGCGGTGGTGTGCGCCATCGTGGTCGTGCGGCCGGACGACCTCGTCGGCGTCGGCGAGATGACGCTGGTGCGCGGCGCGCAGATCCTGATGGTGCGCGCGAGCGAGGTCACCCCGGACGAGGGCGGCGTGTTCACGCGGATCCACGACGGCGCGACCTTCCGGGTGCTCGGCGAGCCGCGGCACGGGGCGGACCGCGCGCTCTGGCGGTGCGGCGTCCGATGATCGGCATGCGGTTCGAGGCCGCCATCGACGGCCGCCTCGACGACTACATGGAGAGCCGGGTCGCGCTTGCGAAGTCCGGCATGATGAAGGCCGCGGCGCTCGCCGGCCGCACGGTGGTCGGCCGGTTGCGGGCCGACGTGCTGTCGGCCGGGCTCGGACCGCGGATCGCCAACACCTGGCGCGCCAACGTGCATCCGTCGCGAGGCGCGAGCAGCCTCAGACCGACCGTCTACATCTATTCCAAGGAACCGCAGATCGTAGAGGCGTTCGAGACCGGCCCGACGATCAGGGCCCGCAAGGGCGGGGTCTACCTCTGGGTTCCGACGGAGAACGTGCCGCGGCTCGGCCGCAAGCGGATGACGCCGGAGGACGTCGAGAACCGGTTCAACACGGACTTCGACATCGTGCCGGCCCTGACGCGGCCGGGGGTGTACTACGCGCTGATGACGCTGGTGCGCGCCAAGAGCGGGCGCGGCTACCGGCGCGCCAGTACGGGCCGCACCCGGGCCGGGCGGCAGGCCGAGCGGGTGGTGATGTTCGTGCTGGTGCGGCAGGTCCGGCTGCGCAAGCGCACGGACGTCGCCGGGATCGTTGTGACGGCGCAGCGCGAGTGGACCGACATCGTGGCCCGGTCGCTCGCCGAGGCCTTCCGGAACAGCGAGGGATCATGAGCCGGACCGACGACGTGCTCGCCGCGCTCCACGCGGCGATGGTGGATGTGTTCACGGCGGCCGGCCTGCCGGCGCCGGAGCGCGACCGCGCGATCCCGTCCGCCATGATCGAACTGGTCGACGGGTCGGAGATCTACACCTCGCTGTTCGACGGCGCGGGCGAGGTGACCGCGACGATGCTCGGCGACGGGGCGGCCGGCGACATCTACGACCTGACGCAGCGTGCCGAGATCGACCTCGCGGTGGCCGACCACGATCGGGCGCGGCGGATCGCCACCTTCGACGCCGGACTGGTCGCGATCGACGACGCCACGCGCGCGCTCGCCGCCGCGGTGGAGACGGGCGCGCATGCGCTGAGCGGTGTCCTGACGGCGGTGCAGGTCGAGCGCGTCGAGCGCTCGGGCACCGTCTTCGAGGGCATCGTGCACATCAAGAGCGCGGTGGTGACCGTCGCGCTCACCTACACCAGCGACCGCCCGTTCTGAGGCGAGGAGACGAGACCATGCCGACGACCCCCACCCCCGACGCCAAGACCCTCGAGCTCAACCTCGGCCGGGAGGCGACCTACGGCGTCGCGCCCGCGTCCTACGTCAGGACCTACGTCTATTCCTACGGCGTCAAGCCCGACAAGCCGCTCGAGGACGACCGCATCCTCGGCGTCGGCCTCACCACGGCGCGCGACCAGAGCGAGCCGGCGCCGGGGCTGGTGTCGCTCGCCGGATCGGTCGAGGTGCCGCTCGACATGCGCCACCTCGGCTACTGGCTGACGCTCTTGTTCGGCGACGCGGTCAAGACCGGCTCGGGGCCCTACCAGCACGTGTTCACGTCCGGCGCGGCGAGCCTGCCGACGGCGACGATCGCCAGCCAGATCGGCGGCTCGGGGCCGCGCCAGGATACCGGCCTCGTGGCGCGGTCGGGCCGGTTCGCCCTCGCCGCCGAGGCCGGGTTCCGAAGGGTCACGCTCGATCTCGCGGGCAAGGATCGGACCTATCCGGGATCGCTGTCGATCACGCCGCCGACGCCGCCGGTGCGGGCGCCGATGCCGTCGGCGACCGGAATCCTCAAGATCGACGGCAGCCAGGCCGCCAAGGTGCTGGCCTTCGACGGCACCTACGCCAACGGTTTCGAGGAGGAGCGCTACCTCGACGGTGCCGCCACGGTGTCGGGTTTCGCCCCCGGCCAGAACGACGCGAAGTGGTCGGGGTCGATGCGGGTGCGGTGGATGGACTCCACGCTGGAAGCGCAGGCCGCGGCCGGCACGCCGTCGAGCGTGGAGATGGTCTACCAGCTCTCGGCCAGCCTCAAGCTGTCGCTCCTCTCCGCCAACGTCGTGTTCCAGCGCTCCGGGCCGGACATCGGCGCGCCCGGGCGGATCGAACAGACGCTCGCGTGGCGGGCGCATCAGACCGGCGCCGCGGCGATGCTGGTGGCGACGCTGACCAACGACGTCGCGACGGGGTACCTGTCGTGATCCGCCTGCATCCGGTGGGCGCGCCCATGCCCGTGGTCACCGTCCCGCTGGTGGCCGGCGCGAGCGTCAGCGTCCGCGTCCTCGACGCGGTCGCGGCGCATCAGGTCGAAGCCGAGGCGACCGACCTGCATCGCAGGATCCGCGACGGCGCCGACGTGCTCGCCGCCATCGGCACCGACCTGCCGCCCGTCTGCGGCGACGGGTCCGACAAGGGGCTCGGGCTCTATCTCGAGGACTACGTTCTCGGCCGCCTGGCGATCGTGGCGTGGACGGGGATCGGAGACGAGGACGGCGAGCCGGTCGATCCGACGCCGACGGCGATCGCCGCGGTGATGCGGGATCCGGCGCTCGCCAAGGCGATCCGCGACGCGGCGACGGCGCCGCTCCACGCGACCATCGCCGAGGGAAAAGGCTGAGCCACCTCGCCAAGTGGCGCGCGGGAGGTGGCCGGAGCTATTGCGCCGGATGCCGTGCCGAGGGCGCGGCCTGTGCCAAGGGGCATCGCGACGAGAGCGGGTGGGTGTGCCCCGAGGTGGAGCACGCCCCCGCGACGGCGCACGGCCGCATGGCGCTGGAGATGGTCGATCGGCCGGGTCTGTGGCCCCGGGCCGGGATTTCCGGGCTGATCACGGGGCTCGATTGGGCGGCGGCGGCGGCCCTCAGGCCGGCGGGCATCGCCGCGGACGCGTGGGCGGGGCTGCTCGCCGGGGTCGAGGCAGGCGTGATCGCGCAGGTCGTCGAGGCGGCGGAAAGGAAGAGCGACAATGGCTGAGAAAAAGTCCGAGGTGGTGATCCGCCTCGCGATCAAGGACGCCGAGAAGGTCGAGCAAGCGCTCCGCAAGCTCGGCGCCAGCGGCGACGCGGCGCTGCGGGCGATGGCCGAGGCGGCGACGCCGGCGAGTCATGGATTGCAGATCCTGTCCGGCTTCGCAGAGGGCGCGCGCTCCGAGATGGAGGCGCTCTCCGGACGGCTCGGCCCGCTCGGCGGCACTCTGTCGGCGCTCGGACCGGCCGGTCTGATCGGCGGCGCGGCGGTAGCGGGCATCGGCGCGGCGGCGGTTTCGACGGTGCGCTCGCTCGCCGATCTGAAGCGCGAGGCGCAGACGGCCGGCATCGACGTCGGCTCATTCCAGCGGCTCAGGATCGTGGCGATCGACACCGGCGTCGAGATCGGCGCGCTGGTCGACGGCATCAAGGAGCTGCAGCTGAGGACGGACGAGTACGTCCAGACCGGCGGCGGCCCGGCGGCGGAGAGCTTCAAGCGGCTCGGGCTGACGGCGGGCGACCTCGCGCGCGCCCTGCACGATCCGGCCGAGTTGCTCACCACGCTGATCGGGCGGATCGAGAAGCTCGACCAGGCGGCGCGTGTCAGGGTGCTCGACGAGGTGTTCGGCGGTCAGGCGGCCGAGCGCTTCCTCGCCCTGGTCGAACAGGGCGAGGACGGGATCCGCGAAATCATCCGGGCGGGCGAGGACGCCGGCCGGGTGATCGATACGGAGATGGTCGAGCGTGCCGCCGAGGTGGATCGGCGGTTCCAGAAGATCGCCGACACGGTCTCGCAGAACGTCAAGGGCGCGATCGTCTCGGCGACCTTCGCGCTCGGTGATCTGCTCGACGGCCTCGCGAGTGCGCCGAAGTCCATCGCCAAGATGACGGACGAGGAACTCGCGGCAGTGGCGCGACCGACCGAGTATGTCGGTGGAACGCGAAATAAGGAGTTGGTGCCGAAGATCATCCCTCCAAAGATAACGGTCGGGAGAGCGGGTGAGGTCGACAACCCGGAGTATCTGCGCCAGCAAGAGGCTATTGAAGAACTTCGCCGCAGAGCAGAAGAGAGAGAGCGCAACTCACGCTTTTCGGACTATGAGCGACGGCGAGAACGGGAGCGTCAATCGCCGCTGATCCACCCAGAGGACGCTCCCCTCCCGACGAAGAAGCCGAACCTGCTTGCAATGCCGGAGCCGCAGCAGCAGGCCGATGCGGTGCGCGAGCACATCGAGGCGCTGGAACGCGAGCTCGACCTGGTCGACAAGTCGGCGCTGGCGCAGCGGATCGCCGCCGAGGTGCGCAAGCTCGAGGAAGAGGCGACGCGCCAGGGCACCGAAGCGACCGAGGCGCAGAGGGCGGCGGTGGCGGCCCTGGTGACGGCGATCGACGCCAAGGCGCGGGCGACGGAGGACGCGAAGCGGCGCGAGGAAGAGGCGATCGAGGCGACGCGACGGGCGGCGGACAGCGCGCGCGGGCTCGGCCGCGACTTCTTCGGCGGACTGCTGTCGGACCTCGAGCGCGGCGTCGACCTCTTCGACGCGCTCGGCGACGCCCTCGACCGGTTCGCGAGCCGCCTCCTCGACATGGCGCTCGACGACGTGTTCGACGCGCTGTTCCCGGATCCGTCGCAAGCCGGAGCGGCACCGCAGAGCCGTCTCGGCGGCCTCGTCTCCTATCTCTTCGGCGACCGGCCGGCTCCGGCCGGCGCCGCAGCCGGATCGGCGCCGACTTCGGCGACCGGTGCTGCGCCGGTCGCCGCCGTTTCCGCGGCCCTGCGGAGCGATCCGGTCGATTTCGGGCGCCTCGTGGTCCCGGGCGCCTCGGCGGACACGCTGAGGGACGGCCGGTCGCTCAACCCGGCCGCCGCGTGGCGGGCGCTGAAGGGAATGGGATACTCCGACGTCCACGCGGCGGCGGCCCTCGGCAATTGGCGGCAGGAGAGCGGGCTCAGGCTCGACGCCTGGAACGCGAACGAAAAGGCCTTCGGCCTCGAACAGTGGCGGGGAGACCGGCTCGACAATCTGGCGACGGTCGCCGACCGGATGAAGGTGTCGGCGCTCGACCCGCGGGCGCAGCTCGCCCATTTCGACGCCGAGATTCGCGGTGTCGTCGGCACGGAAGGGCGCTTCGGCCGGGACTTCCTGGCCGCGCGGGACCTCGAGGGGGCGAATCAAGCGCTGAAGCGGGTGATCCGCTACGGCGACGACAGCGAGGGGACGCGGCTCGGCTACGCGCGCGAGTATCTGGCGCGCTACGGTGGTCAGGCCGCCCCGCCGACGGTCGACCCCGAGGCCATCCAAGCGCTGCAGCAGCTCGGCGGGAGCGCGCGGACCTCGGCCGAGGCGGTGGCCGGCCTCGGCAGCGGGGCCGACGACGCGGCCAAGGTGCTGGCCGACGCCTTTTCCCCTTCCGACGCGGTCGCGAAGGCCGCGGCCCCGTCTCCGGCGAGCGCTCCGGCGGGCGGCGCCGACCCGGCGGCGAGCCTCGGGCAGCTGTTCCAGAACCTGTTCCAGGGAATCGGCGGCATCTTCTCCTCGCTGATCGGCTTGATCACGTCGGCCCTCGGCGGCGGCGGGGCCGGCGGCGGCCTCGGCGGCTTCCTCGGCGCGATCCTCGGCCTGTTCGGGGCCTCGCCCAAGGCGCGCGGCGGCCGGTTCCAGACCGGACAGCCGCTGCTCGTCGGCGAGGAGGGCCCGGAGCTGATCAAGCCGGACTTCGCCGGCGAAGTCGTCACGGCGCCGGCGACGGAACGGGCGATCGAGGAGGCGGAGAGGCGGCGGACGATGGAACCGATCCCGGCGGTCGGCCTCGCCGGATGGCGCAGCCTGCGCTCGCGCGAGGTGGAGCGCGAGATGACGATGGCCGAGGACGCGCGCAAGTCCTTCGCGATGCGCCGGGATTACGGCCTCTCCGGCGGCGACCCCTTTGGCGGGGTCGGCCTGAAGGCGATGTTTCCTGCGGCGCAGACGCCCGTCCGGCCGGTGTTCCAGACGGTGGTGGAGAACAACACCGGCGCCAAGGTGGAGACGCGCGAGGAAGACGACGGCATGGGCGGGCGGCGACAGCGGGTGGTGATCTCGGAAGCGGTCGCCGATGCGCTGGCCTCCCCCGGGCCGACCCGCCGGACGATGGCGAGCGCGTTCGGGACCCGGCCGAGGATCACCCGGCGATGACGATCCCGGTCTATCCGGACGACCTGCCGCGGCCGCTGCGGGACGGCTACGGACGGGTCTTTCCGGACGGGCGCGCGCGGGCGCAACAGGATGCCGGACCGCCGCGCAGCGTCCGCCGGTTCTCGTCGGCGGCGCAGCGGGTGTCCCTGGTGACGACGCTGACGCGGGACCAGGGCGCGCGGCTGCTGCGCTTCTGGGTCGAGGACACGGCGGGCGGCTCGCTGCCGTTCCTGATGCCCGACCCGACCGCGCACGGCTGGCCGCTGCTGACCGCCGCCGGCACGCCGCTCCTGACCGAGGCGGGCGCGCCCATCCTGCTCGGCGCGTGGTGGCTGGTGCTGTTCGGCGACCAGCCGCCCCAGGAGGCGGCAACCGGGATCCGATTCCGGTACTCGTTCACCGTGGCGGTGATGCCGTGAGGGTCGTCTCGCTCGCCGCGCGCCGCTCGGCCGAGGATGCCGCCTCGGACGAAGTCGAGGTCGTGCTGATGCGCTTCTCCGGCGGGCCGCTCGCCGAGCCCGTGCTGCTCTCGACCGATCCGACGGCGCGGCTCGCCGACGACCCGCTGACCTACGGCACGCGGTCGCGCTGGCAGTCGACGGCACGCGAGGACTACCTGTTCGTCCCCGCCCGGGCGGTCCTGCCGGACGACCAGGACGACCAGCCGCCGGCGGCGAGCGTGATGATCGACATCCTCGACGCCGCGATGGTGGAGCCGCTGCGCTCCTTCGTCGAGCGTTCGGTACAGGTCGACGTGGCGGTGGTGCTCGCCTCGTCGCCCGATGCCGTCGAAGCCGAATGGCGCGGCCTCTGGCTGCTCGCCGTCGACGGCGACGCCGGCATGATGACGCTGACGATCGGCCGCGAGGACGAGACCGGGGAACCGCATTCGGCTCTGCGGATGACGCGCGAGATCGCGCCAGGGCTGCATCGGTGAGCGCCCCGCCGTCGGTCCTGGACTGGGCGAGCCGCTACGTCGGCCTGCCCTTCGCCGACCACGGACGGACGGCCGAGGGCTGCGACTGCTGGGGGTTGGTCCGGCTGGTCTACGAGGCCGAACTCGGGATCGCGCTGCCCTCGTTCGAGGGCGTCTATGCCTCGGCCGAGGAACTCGCAGCGATCGGCGCGGCGGTGCGCGGCGAGCGCGACGGCGCCGGCTTCGGGCTCGTCGCCGCGGCCGCGCCCTTCGACCTCGCGCTGTTCCGGGTGCGGCGGTTCGAGGCGCACGTCGGCGTGGTGGTCGACCCGCGGCGAGAGGTGATGTTGCACATGGTGTTCGGGGAGCGCGCGGTGATCGAGACCTGGACGGCGCCGGCGTGGCGGTCGCGGCTCGTCGGCTTCCATCGTCACGAGGCGGTGCGGTGACGGCGCTCGTGCCGGCCGCGCCGACGGCTCCGGTCACCGTCATGCCCGGGCTCGACCCGGCGACGGGCCGACGGGTGATGACGGTGGCGGCGGGACGGACGATCCTCGACATCGTCCGCGAGGCGTTCCCGCGGGCCGACGAGAGGCTGCTCGGCAGTCTCCGGGTGGTGCTGGTGACGCCGCACGGGTCGCTCGTGGCGGAGCGATCGTCGTGGGCGACCTGGCGGGTGCGGGCGGGCGTGCATCTGGTGATCCGCGTCGTCCCGCAGTCGGGGCAACTGTCGTCGATCCTCCAGATCGTGGTGCTGGTGTTCGCCTTTGCGCTCGCATGGTACTTCGGGCCGGGTCTCGCGACGGCGCTCGGGATCACCGAGACGACGGCGAAGGGCGCGATCATGGCCGGGGCGATGTTCGCCGGGCAGGCGCTGCTCGCGGCGCTGATCCCGCCGCCGAAGGCCGACGAAGAGCCAAAGCGCTACTCGATCTCCGGCACGCAGAACCGCTCGAATCCCGGCGGACCGCTGCCGGTGCTCTACGGGCGCCTCAGGATCTGGCCGCTCTACTTCGCGCCGCCCTATACCGAGGTCGTCGGCGACCAGCAGTACATCCGCTTCGTCCTGGTGATCTCGGTCGGGCGGGTCTCGATGACCGACTGGCGGGTCGGCGACACGCCGATCTCCGAATACGACGGGATCGAGATGGAGACGCGGGAGGGTGTCGCGGGCGACGACCCGATCACGTTCTATCCCGAGCAGGTGGTCGAGGAACAGCTGTCGCTCGAACTGCGCCGGCCGCTGCCGCGCGACGACGCCGGCAAGGTGATCGACGGCGACCCGATCGACAAGCCCGAGGTGCGCTACACCGCCTCGGACGCCGCGTCGGCCTGCGTAGTGCTCGCCTATCCCTCCGGCCTCTCCGACTGGAACAAGACCGGCAAGAAGCGGCGGATGATATCGCAGGTCCGGATCCGCTGGCGGGCGGTGGGGGCGGGGACCTGGACGGAGGAGACGACGATCGACCTGTCGCGCTCGACGACGCAGCCCTTCTTCGTCGCGCACCGGTGGGCGTTTCCGGCGCGCGGCTCCTACGAAGTCGAATGCATGCGCATGATCCGGGAGGCGAAGGACGGCGGGCGCGCGATCGACAAGGTGATGTGGGCGGCGCTGCAGACCTTCCGGCCGGAGAGCCCGATCAACGCGCCGGTGCCGCTCGCCCTCGCCGCCGTGCGGGTCAAGGCGACCTATCAGCTCAACGGCCAACTCGGGGCCTTCAACTGTATCGCCGCCCGCATCGCACCGGACTGGGACGCGGGGGCAGAGGCCTGGGTGACGCGGGAGACGCGCTCGCCGGCGGCGGCCTACCGGGTCGGTCTGCAAGGCCCGCAGCGCGCCTATCCGGTGACGGACGGCGGGATCGACCTCGCCGCGGTCGCCGACTGGGCGGCGTGGTGCGCGGCGAAGAACCTCCGGTACGACCGGTGGGTGACGGAGGAGATCTCGGCCCGCGACGCGCTGATCGAGATCGCCGCCGCCGGCCGGGCGAGCCCGCGGCACGACGGCTTGCGCTGGGGCGTGGTGATCGACCGCCCGACCGACGTGGTGGTGGACCACATCGGGCCGCGGGTGTCGAGCGGGTTCCGGTGGCGCAGGAACTACGTGCGGTTCCCGGACGCGTTCAGGATCTCGTTCTTGGACGAGACCAACAAGTGGCAGTCGTCCGAGCGCCTGGTGCCGTGGCCGGGGCACATCGGCGACATCGTGGTGACCGAAGATCTCGCGATCCCGGGCAAGACGCATCCCGACGAGATCTGGATAGAGGCGAGGCGGCGGCAATACGAGCTGATCCACCGCCCCGAGACGCTGCAGACGGAGACGCCGGGCGCGGTCAGGGTGGTGACCCGCGGCGATCAGATCGCGGTGTCGCAGGTGACGGTGCAGCGGGTGCACCGGGACGCCCGGGTCAAGGGTGTCGCGGGGCGCCGGGTCTGGCTCGACGAGGACGTCGCGATCGAGGCCGGCGGCTGGGCGATGCGCTGGCGCGTCTTCGCCGACGAGGAGGACGCGATCGGCTCCAGCGTCGCCGCGACCCTCGCCGAGGGCGCGGGGACGCACCGGGCCGTCACGCTCACCGGCGCCGGCCCGGTGCCGCGGGCGGGCGACTACGTCCACCTCGGGCCGGCGGGGTCGGAGACGCGGATGTGCCGGGCCACCGGCCTCGAGCGGGCCGAGGGTAACGGCGTGATCCTCCATCTCGTCGACGCGGCGCCGGAGATCGACGCGGCGACGGACGCCGAGGTGCCGCCGGAATGGACCGGCCGGGTCGGCAGTCCGATCGGATCGGTCACGGCTGTGCCAGCAGCGGCGGTGTTCCGGACGGTCGCGACCGGCCTCGCCGGCACCGACGACCCGAACGGGCTCGACGTCGAGGTGGCGCCGGGGATCGGGAGCGCCGCGATCGTCGGGTCGTTCGAGCTCCAGCACCGCCTCGCCGGTGCGACTGACTGGCTGGTGCGCACCATCGCGGCGGCGAGCGGCAGCGCCTCGGTGCCCGGATACCTCGCCGGCGATGCGGTCGAGCTGCGGGTGCGCGCGGTCAGCATCTACGCGATCCCGGGCCCGTGGTCGGCGACCGTGTCGGTGGTGATCGGCGCAGACGGCGACCCGCTGCCGGCGGTGACGAGCCTCTCGGTCAACCGTATCACCGACGCGTGGTCGCTCGTCTGGTCGGTCGAGGCCGGCGAGGACCTCGCCGAGATCGAGGGCGTCGCCGTCAGGGCGCGCGGTGGGACGTGGACCTCCTTCGACGATCTCTCGGCGCTGGCGAGCCCGGTGACGACGTCGCCCTGGGTGACGGCGGAGCCGCCGAGCGACGGCGGCATCTACACATTCGGCGCCGCGGCGGTGGCGAGCGACGGCCGCCTCGGGACGGCGCTCCTGGTGCAGGTCTCCGGCACGGCGAGCGCCGACGAGATCGTCGGGCTCGACGACGGCGAGGTGCTCGCCGACGACGACGGCGCGTGGATCTCGGGAGGGTGAGGGCGAGATGACGACGATCCGCAAGATCGTGGACATGACGGCCGCGACGGTGATGGCCGACGCGGATGCGCTGGTGGTGCGCCAGGCGGCTGCGTCGGGTGGGCGGAAGCTCACGCTCTCGACGCTGTTCGGCTATCTCCGCGGCAAGTTCGCGGGAGCGCCGATCCTGGTCGGCGAGGGCGGCACCGGTTCCCGCACGCCGGCAAGTGCGCGCCGCGCGCTCGGGCTCGCGGTGCCGAACGTGCCCAAGCGGCGCCGGTTGACCGGATCGGCGTGGCTGTCGTCGACGAGCGCTGCCGACAACGACTGGCGGGCGGTGTGCTGGGCGGCCGAACTCGGCCTGTTCGTGGCCGTCGGTGCCTCCGGTACCGGCAACCGGGTGATGACCTCGCCGGACGGGGTCACCTGGACGGCGCGAACGAGCGCCGCCGACAACAACTGGCGCGCGGTCTGCTGGTCGCCCGACCTCGGCCTGTTGGTCGCCGTCGGCGACAGCGGCAGCGGGAACCGGGTGATGACCTCGCCGGACGGGATCACCTGGACGGCCCGCGCCTCGGCCGCCGACGGTGGCTGGTACGCGGTGTGCTGGTCGCCGCAGCTCGCCCTGTTCGTGGCGGTCGGCTACGGCACGGTCTCGACCCAGATCATGACCTCGCCGGACGGGATCACCTGGACGACCCGCACGTCGCCGAGCGCGAACCAGTGGTTCTCGGTGGACTGGTCTGCCGAGCTCGGCCTGTTCGTCGCGGTCTCGGTCGATGGTGGCACGAACCAGGTGATGACCTCGCCGGACGGAACCACGTGGTCGTTGCGCTCGGTGCCGGCGTCGAGGTCGTGGACGCGGGTGCGCTGGTCGGCCGAGCTCGGGATCTTCCTCGCGGTGGCAGCCTCCGGGACGGGCACGCGCGCGATGACTTCGCCCGACGGCGTCACGTGGACGCTCCGGACCACGGCGGCGGACAACACCTGGTACGGGCTCGCATGGGCACCCGAAATCGGCCTGTGGGCCGCCGTCTCCTCCGACGGCACCGTCATGACGTCGCCGGACGGGGTCGTCTGGACCTCCGGGACGTCGCCGGCGGTGCTGGCCTATCGCTCGCTGGCGTGGTCGTCCGAGCTCGGCGTCTACGCCGCGATCGCCAGCAGCGGCACCGGCAACCGCGCGATGACGTCTGTCTCGGCGCACGCGATCACCTACAGGAGCTGACATGGCCGACCTGACGACCCGGGTGGTGCACCACCGTATCGTGATCACCCTCGCCGACGACGGTGCGATGGCCGGCGCGGTGATCGAGCGCTCCCTCCAACATCTCGTCGCCGGTACCGTCTATCGCGACGACAAGATCGCCCCGCTGGTGCTCGGTGCCGACGGCACGCCCTCGCTCGCCGCGGTGATGAGCGAGGCCGAAGCGGCGACGCTGGCCTCGGCGAGCCGGATGGCCGAGGACCTCGCGGCGCGCGACGCCGAACTCGCGGCGCTGCGGGCGGAGCTCGCGACGAAGGCAGCGGAGGCGACCGGCCTCGCGCGGCAGGTAGCCATCCTGACCGCCCAGATCGATGCGCTGACGGCCCCGTCGACGGTCTGACGCCGCCCACGAACAGGAAGACATCATGAGCAACACCGGTGCCGGGGTCGGTTCGCCGAATCTCCCGAGGGCTTCGCTCGTCGACGAGGTCATGGGTCACCACGTGGTCGGCGGCGTCGCCACCACGGTCAGGATCACCACCGCGGACCTCTCCGCCCAGGTCGCCGAGGCGATCGCGATCGACCGAACCGCGCCCAAGGTCTACGCGACCTGGGCGGGTTCCGGTGCATTGGCGCTGGCGGCGCAGACGCCCGGCGCCGCGAACCTCGGCGCTCAGATCCCCGACACCGACACCGGCACGCACGTCGATCCGGTGACCGGCCTGACCGTGGCGAACGCGGGCTTCTACGCGTCCGCCCCGAAGGTCGGCGGTGGCTTCGGCTATCAGTGGATCGCCCCGACCGGCCTCGCCCAGAAGGCGGCGGCGACCGCGCTCGACGCCGAGACGGCGGCGCGGATCGCAGGCGATGCCGATCTTTCCGCCGAGGTCGCCGACCTCGACGGGCGGGCGAGCGTCGCCGAGGCGCGACTTTCCAGCGTGGAGGCGGCGAATGGTTCCGCCTTCCTGCGTCTCTCCGGTGCCGAGACGCGCCTCCTCGGGGTCGAAGCGGCGACCGCCGCCGCCGCCGCGGAGATCTCGGCGGCGCGTGGCGGAGAGGCGAGCCTCGACGCCCGCGCCGATGCCGTCGAGGCGCGGGTCGCCGCGGTCGAGGCGGCGGCGGCGCTGTGGCGGGCGGCGACGGCCGCCGCAAGCGGGCTCGACGAGCGCCCGGGCGACGCACCGTGGTGCTTCTCCGCCGACCTCGCCGGCGCCTTCGACGACAAGGTCCCGCTCGACGGCGCGCTGGTGCGCGAGAGCGCCGACGGTCTCGTCGTCGAGCTCCAGGGCGAGGCGACGGTTTCCCCGCGCCGCGTCTGGCGTCTCGAACCGGGACGCGTGTTCACGGTCACCGCCGCCGTCCGCCGTGCGGTCGATCCGGTCGACCCGGCGATCGACGCCGTGGAACTCGGTCTCGTCGCGCTGACCAGCGCGAAGGCGCTGATGCCGATCGCGCCGGTGGTTCTGGTGCGATCCGAGAACCTCTTCGCCATCGACGGCCGGGTGCTCTTGTCGGCGACCGTCGCAGGCGAGGCGGGCACCGACATCGACGTCGTCTGGCCGGCGGGCGTGGTCTACGCGGCCGTGTACGTCCGCACCTTCGGCGGCACGCATCGGACGCAGGTCGAGACGATCCGGGTCGAGGACACCACCATGCTGGCCCTCGTGGCCGGCGCGCTCTGACGGAGAATCCGAAATGGGACTGCTGGCGTCCTATGCCACCCGCCTCAACGCGTCGTCGGCGAGCGGCACCGTGCCGCCACTCGCCGCCTATCCCGAACTCGGCGGGGGGCTGACGACGAGCGGCACCTCGGCTGCCCTGACGCTGGCGAGCGGACAGGCCTTCAGCGCCTATGCCGACGGTCTCGCCTTCGCGGTCAGGATGCACGCCGACGCCGTCGCCAATGCCACGCTCGCGGTGAACGGGAAGCCGGCGAAACCGATCGTGGTGCGCACGCCGAGCGGCGAGCGGCGGGTGCGGTCGGGCGAGATGATCACCGGGCTGCGCTACATCCTGCACTACGACGCGCTCGCCCAGGGCGGCGCCGGCGCCTGGACGCTCTACGGGACGCACGCCGCCGAGGCGACGGCGCTCGCCGATGCCGGCGGCGTCGAGGTGACCGCCACCACCGTCGCGGTACTGCGGACGATCGCGCCGCGCGCCGGCATGCGTGTGCGCACCGCCGGTTACTACGCCGCCGGCGACCGCGGCGACGGGCTCTACGTCGCCGAGATCGGCGCGCCTGGCACCTATGTCGACAATGCGGGATGGATCATCGTCCCGACCGGCGGGGACGGGTCGGCGGCGTGGATCCTGACCGGGCGCTGGCGGCAGGAGCAGTTCGGCGCCGTGGGCGACGCCACGCTCCCGCTCGGTGGCAAGATGGTCACCGCGACGTCGACCGGCACGGCGGTCGTCACCGTCGCGAGCACCGACGGCCTCGCCGAAGGGATGGAGGTGTGCTCGGTGCGATGGCATTCGCAGCCCTCGACCGCCATCGCGACGCCGACCACCATCGCCGAGATCCTGTCGGCGACGTCCGTGCGGATGAGCCGGACGATCCCGGCCGGCGTCCATCGCCTCAACTGCTGGCGCAAGATCAACCCGGCCACCGTCGGCGGCACGGACAATTCGGCGAGCATCGACGTCATGGTGGCGGGCATGATCGCAACCGGCCGGTCCGATGCGGACCTGCCGCAGCGGCCCGGCATCTATCACTACCCGACGGGCATTCAGATCGGCGACGGGCTCGGCTTCCGGGAGATCCGTCTGCACGGCCCGCACAAGGCGCAATTCGCCGCCGCCATCGGCGGTGCGGCCTACGTCTTCACCGCGACCGATCGGCCCGGCGTGTCGATCACCGGCGGACGGCGGTCGGGGATCGTGGCGGCGGCGCTCTACGGGCCGATCTACAATTACATCCAGGCTCTCCTCGACGTGAACGAACTGGCGCCGGACACGCTGGATTGGCTGCCGCCGACTTTGCCCTGGGGTGGCACGGTGCCGGGCGGCCTCAACCGCCGCTCGCCGCTCGCCGGTATCGCGGTGGATCCCTACGCCGGCATCGCGCCCGTCGCGCCGTATGGACGCGTGCTGCCGGCGGGCGTCCCGACGGCCTACGGCATGCCGCTGACCAGCGAGCCGGTGATGGATCGCTGTCAGATCATGGGTTTCGCGATCGGGACCATCACCGGGCCGAACTCTCCCAACCAGGGGGACTTCGAGCGGGCCACCGAGTGCTTCATCGGTGCATGCGTGATCGCGTCCGGGGTCTACAACACGCAGGCGCGCAACCAGACCCGCGGCCACAATCTTCTCAACGGCGTGAAGACCGCGGTCTCCGGAAGCCTCTACGGCGACGGCTCCGGCAAGTGCAACGGGGTGTTCGACAATCTGTCCGGGTCGCTGGTCTACGAGTTGTTCGATTTCGACGTGTCCGCCTTCTCCGGCGTCGTCGAGTTCCACCGGATCTACATCGAGATCATGGGCCGGCTCGGCCGGTTCGTCGGGTCGGCCGGATACAATTATCCCCTCGCGCTGGTCGGTTGCGAGTTCCTGACCGGGACGGACCTGACCGGAGAAGTGCCGGCGGCGATGATCGAGACCGGCGAGCGCCAGTCGGTGGTCCTCGACCGTTGCGCGATCGTCGGACCGCCGCGGATCATCGCGATAACCCAGGGAGGCAATCCGGACCTCACCGTGCGCGACTGCATCCTGCGCGGCGCAGAGTTCGGGCCGCCGGCGGCCGAGACGTTGCCCATGCTGCGCTACTGCGGCGGGTGGTTGACCGGATCGAGCCGCTTCAACACGAACGGTGTCGACCGGTCGCGCTGGGAGGGGCAGACGACGGTACCGTTCGCCGAGTACGCGGACGGGGCTCTCTCGACGAGGCGGATGGGCGACGAGCTCTACTTCTTCACCTCCGCCGGACGTCGCGCGCGGATGCCGAAGGATCAGGCGGTCAAGCGCTTCCGGGCGCGCTCCGGCCGCCTGTGGACGCTGCGGCAGGTGACCGACGCCCTGTTGGCGATGGACTCCACCTACACCCTCGAGGACCTGACCTGGACCGGGATCGACACGGCGCGCTTCACCCTGAAGTCGGCGGTGTGGGGTTGGGGTTCCGGCTACAGGCTGGCGGTCGGCTGGGGGCTCTACCACACGGCGACCGCCACCATCTTCGTCGTGACGTCCGTCGGTGCTCCCGACGGCAGCGGGAACAGGCTCGTCACGATCAAGCAGGAGAACAACCTGCGCCTCGACGTGACGACCGGGGCGACGCAGATCAACTATCTCTCGGATCTCGCGCTGTCGGGATACCTGATCATCGTGCAGCCCGACTTGGTGCTGACCGAGGAGGTCTACGTCGCCACGGCGACAGCCGGATCGGCGACGCTCACAAACGCGGGCCGCGGTGACGGCTTCGCGGGCCAGATGACCGATTCGATCTTCGTCGGCGACGCCTTGCGCGGGTCGATCTACGGCGAGGACTGGTTCATTTCCGACCAGCCGACGACGATCGCCGGCCGCACCGCCGGGTCACCCGGCACGATCGTGCTCTCGCGGGCGGCCGACCGCAGCGGGACCTATCCGATCACCTGCGTCCCCATCCACTGAAGCGAGGGATCATGACGATCGACGAGATGATCGCCGCGGGTTTCCGCGGGCGAGCGGAGCCGCTCGGGCGCGACGATGTGGCGGTGATGGCGCGCGCGGCCGGTCTGGACCCGGCCGTGCTCGCCGCCGTTCTCCAGGTCGAGGCGGCGGGGACCGGATTCGATCGGTCCGGGCGGCCGACGATGCTCAGGGAACCGCACGTGTTCTTCCGCTGCCTCGACGTGGCAAAGCGCCGGCAAGCGCAGGATGCCGGCCTCGCGTGGCCGGTGTGGCGGCCGGGGCATTACCCGGCGAGCGCCGACCAGCGCTATGCCGACCTCGTCGCGGCCTGCGCAATCGACCCGGTGGCGGCACTGATGTCGTGCAGCTGGGGGATCGGCCAGACCCTCGGGGAGAATTGGCGCCTCTGCGGCCACGCGTCGGTGGTCGAGATGGTGGAATGCGCCATGCGGAGCGAGGCCGAGCAGGTCGGGACGATGCTCGCCTTCATCCGTGCCCGGCGGCTCGACGTGCCGCTGCAGGCCCATGACTGGGCGCGCTTCGCCCGCGGCTACAACGGACCTGCGTATCGGCGGCACGACTACGACGGGCGTCTCGCCAGGGCCCATGCCGCGGCTCTCGAGCAGCGCCCTCCGCAGCCGGAGGCGGCGCTCGGTGATGGCGTGCTGCGGCTCGGCGACAAGGGCGAGCTGGTGCGGGCAATGCAGATGCGACTTGGCGATCGGGGCTACGCCGCCGGCGCCGCGGACGGGTGGTTCGGCCGCATCACCGAGCAGGCGGTGCGGGCTTTCCAGGGCGAGCAGCGGCTCGTCGTGGACGGCAAGGTCGGACACAAGACCGCCGCCGCCCTCGGGCTCAACTTCTGGCCGGCGGGCTGACGTCCCGCCTCATCCCCTCGACACACAAGGAGACGACGACATGCCTCGCATGATCCCTCGCGCACGCCCGCTTGCCCCACTGAGACCCGCCGCCGGGTCCGGCCGATGGGTGATCGCCGCGCTCGCCCTCGGCCTCGGCATCTATGCCGCCTGCGCCATCATCGGGTTTCTGATCGTGACGGCGATGGCGGCCGATGCGCCGCCGGCCCCATCTTCGACAGTGGTCGACCTCACGCCGATCACCTCGCTTGCGATCCAGGTGATCGTGGCGCTGCTCGGCATTCTCGCCGCCGCCGCCGCCGACCGCCTGCGCCGGTGGCTCAAGATCGAGGAGGCCTCGCGTGCCAACGCGCTCCTGCACACGGCGCTCGATCGCATCGTCGCCGGCGCGCTCGCGACCGCGCAGGCGGAGGTCGGGAAGGCGGATCTCTCCCTCGACGTCCGCTCGCGCGCCGCCGCCCGCGCCATCAACGCTTCGCAGGAGCGCCTGCCGGATCTCCTGCGGCAGACGGGGGCGACCCCGGGCAAACTCGCCGGGATCATCGCGGACAAGCTCAACGTCCAGGCGGCGCGGGGCTGACGGAGATCGAATCGACGGCGTGGCGGCGGGTGAGAGGGCGAGGCATGGAGATCGACGACGAAAGGGTCCGCACCATCGCCCGCGAGGCGGCCAAGGAGGCGGTCCGCGAGACGCTCATCGCGCTCGGGATCGACGCGGCCGACCCGCGCGAGGTGCAGGCGGACATGCAGCACCTGCGCGACTGGCGGCTCAGCGTGGCGGCGGTCAAGCGACAGGGCATCGTGAGCGCGGTCGGGCTGCTCACGGTCGGCATGCTCGGGCTGGTGTGGATGGCGATCCGCGGCGGCGGTCTGCCGCCCGGCGGGCCGTGAAATAGGGAAATGTTGCGCTGCTAAACCTGTTGGAGCATTCGTTCATCACTCGACCCCAGGGGGGGCGGGGCGCTTTCACTCACGAGGAACTCAAGAGTTTTTGAGGCGCGTATCTCAAAGGGGGCGGAACCAAACGGTTGCTCAAAAATTTATTTTTTGTTAAAGGTTCCCAGCTAAAAAAAGAACCACCCTCCGTTGGCGCGAAGGGTGGTCAGGCTAGAGTATATCGGAATGACTAAGGCCTTGGCGTCAGAGATGCCAAGGCCCGCCGCCGTCAAAGTAGTCGAGGATGCGTGCCAAGTTCCCGCCTACGCGGATAGTCTCGAATACGCGTATCATGAGGTTTTTTGTCCGGACGGATTGAGCCTCCTCCCCAAAATGCGACCGCAAGAGGTCGACGGTGTCCTCGTGCGACAGTCCGCATGAGCGATACCGTTCGTAGAGTTCGTACGCGGTAGCGCGCGCTGCATTGCGTTTGTCCGCCGGAATCGGGCCGACGATGTTCTCCAGCTCCGAAAGCTGAAGGTTTGAGCCCAAAAGCAGGTTCGGGCGGATACCGTCCTCTTCTTTCATGATGATCTTCTCCACGTAGTTCAACGTTGAATATTCCAAGCATAAGAGCCTCCATTGTCGCCGTTCTCCTTCCTCATTCAGGCGGAGGCGCACCCGCCATCGTCGCCCTGCTGCTCTTCGAGGGCCGCATGGGCGATGCTCTGCTGCCGCCGTGAGGCTGCGTGGTCGGCACAGGCTAGATAGGCGAGCGCAGTAGCGGCGGCTCGCCCGTGCTCAGTGAGTTGGTATTGACGGCTGGGACGCCCGCGATTGCTTTCGGCGAATTGTGCAAGCCCAACAATATATCCAGATCTCACTAGTCCCCCGATAGCATCGTAGATCCGACTAAAAGAAGCTGCCCGCTTGTCACGTAGACTTATAACAAGAACGAGGTCAGCAACCGTAAATTTTTCATTTCCCTGATGTTCTAAAATTAGTGATGTGTAGAGAACCTCTGCTTGCGGAGCGTTCATTCGAAAATCTTTATCATCACCAGTTCCATTATTTTCATCGGTGATACGAGAAGACAAGTAATGAACCAATCTATATAGACTAGAATTTCCGCGCTTTGAAGAACGAGATATTTGTTTTGTGATCTTATCAAAATCGTAAATAAGATTAGTAACCATAGTTACTAGTACTCCATGAAAGATTAGGGTTCCCAGCCTTTCAAGCGAGGTGCGGATTAAGACAACCAGGGCTAGGCGCCCTGTGTATGTAACTAGCTCAGACATGCTTGTTGCTCCCGTTGTTCTGAGTGTCGCTGAGGCTAAGAGTTACGAGCCGTGGTTAACGGCGTGAACCATGATACGCGGTTTTGCGGCGACGACAAGCCTTTTTCCGGAAAAAACGGAAAAATTACCGCTATCGAAGCCAGCTGAACACTCGCAGGGCTCTAGCCGTTACGACTGTCCGCGGATCAGGCTTTGTTGACGATCGCCAAGGTGGCGTCCGACGCGGTGCGCCGGCACCGGGGTCGGGCAGATCATCGAACGAGCCGTTTTCTCCCCTATAGAGGCGCTGAATCAGGTTGGCGCGTCCGACACATCGCGTGCAGGGGCGATCACACGTGCGGCTCTCGGTGCAGACGAGGCGCGCGATCTGATCACGCTCCGGCTCGATCGCGAAGGCGCGCTGGGCGACGGCCACCAGCGCAGCGGTTTCAGGCGAAAGTCGCACAATCGGTCCGGCATGCGCTGTCGCCCTAGGGTCCAGACTCAATCACGTCCACCACGTGATTGCGGCGACGAGAGCGACGGCAGAAGCGAAGTTTCGAGCGAGTCGGTCGTAGCGTGTGGCGATTCTGCGGAAGTCCTTGATGCGGCAGAACATGGGTTCGATTGCGTTGCGGGCCTTGTAGGCCTCTGGGTCGAAAGGGTGCGGGTTGCGGCGCGTCGGATGGTTGGGAATGACGACGCGCGCGCCCCTGCTTGCCGCCAGCTCCCGGAGGAAGCGGGCGTCGTATCCCTGATCGCCCAAGAAGATCCGGGACGGGGGAGCAAGGCGCAGCAGATCAGGCGCGACGGTGATGTCGGCCACGTTGCCGGGGCTCAGCACGAAGGCGAGCGGCCGGCCGGTTCCGTCGGTCAAGGCGTGGATTATCCTCGTGGGGCCGCCTCGCGAACGGCCGATGGCCTGCGCCGCGGCCCCCCTTTCCGCCGGCCGAGGCGTGCTGCGCCGCGGGGAAAAGGGCGAGGCGGTGTGGGTGCTGCGGATGCGCCTCGCTGGTCGGGGCTGTGCCGCGGGCGCGCCCGACGGCTGGTACGGCAACGCTACCGAACAGGCCGTGCGGGCTGCGCAGCGCGAGCTCGGCTTGGCGGTCGACGGCGTCGTGGGGCCGCGGACAGCCAAGGCGCCGGACTTCGACTGGTGAAACCCTGAACAAGGAGAGACGAGCATGTCGGACGATCCCCGTATCGCCGCCGGGGTGGCGCGCGCCCTCGGCGCGGTGGCGGCGTCGCCGTCGACCGCGATGCAGCCGGCCGACGTGGACCCGGCCACCACGGCGGTCACCACGGCGCTCGCGCCGACGCTCGACTACCTCGCCAACCGCGAGCCGTGGTAGCGCTCGCCGGTGACGCTGGGCTCGCTCGTCGCGGTCGCCGCCGGACTGGCCGGCATCCTGGAAACACGGTGACCGCCGAGGACCAGCGCCAGATCGTCGACAGTGTAGTGGTGCTGACGGATCTCGCGACGGCCGCGGCCGCCGTGCTCGGCGGCCTCTTCGCGCTCTGGGGGCGCTGGCTGCGCGCAAGCCGCTCGGGCGATGACGATCGTCCACCATCACCGAGATTGTCGAGACCCGAGGTGCTGCCGTGACGGATGACGCACTCCGCGAGCGGATCGCGGCCCTGGAAACCGAGGTCCGCTACATGGGGGAGGCTGGCGGCCGGCAAGCGGAGGAGCTGCGGGAGCTCAGGGAGGCAGTCGGGGAACTGCGGGATCTGCTGACGCAGGCCCGCGGCGCACGGTGGGCGATCGTCGCGGTGATCGGCATCGGCGGGGCGCTCGCGAGCTACCTGCCGACGGTGTTCAAGTGGGTGGCGATGGCGCATCGCTAGATGCCAGAATTCAACGACCTCAAAAAATGGCGACCTAGAGAGGAGCTAAACCGAGCGAGAGTTTGCATGGCCACCGTGCTAGATTGCTCGGGAGCGCACCTTATGGACTCGTGCCTATCTGGTCTGTAAACGAAAGCGGCGGGCCCAACGGCCACGACGTAAGGCCAATTTGAGGACACTTCTCACTATGAGCGCTTGGCAACCTCTCCGCCCGCACCACTCGATCGAGCGGGTGATTGCCAGTATCAACTTTGTTGAGATGTTGCCGCAACTAACGCTTGTGAACTACATTCTTCCAGAGGTGGGGAATGAAGCTGCCGCCATGGGGTTGGCTACACAAGTAGATGTGATGGAACTCAATGTAGCTATGGGAGCGAGGGGACCTCAAGCTCCACAAGTACCGACCGCAAGTGCTGGTGTTGTGGGGCGTGCATTCCAGAAGATTGATGGTGGAAGGGTTGTTGCGGAAATAAAAGTAGATCGAAATAGCATTGCATTTGCTATTGAAAAGTACGAACGATGGGCTGAATTCATCGCCGATTTTCAGAGGCTTGTAAATGATGCAATGCTGACGCAGTTGTTAGGTTTCGTCGGTGTGGCGGTTATTCGCCTTGAGTACTTTGATAGATTTCTATTTTCTGGTGATGCAAAGAAGGCTCCGGTAGCGGAGCTTTTGGATTTTTCTGGACCCTGGGCCGCGCCTCATGCGCTTACGGCTTCTGCTACAGGTCAAATGTGGCATTCACATTTCGGTCAGTTCGTAAAAACGAGCGATGGCCTTCAGCGTCTGATCAACGTGAATGTGGAGTGTGTTGACGCAAATCGACCTTCTGGGGTTGTTCGAACCATCCTTATTCGAACTTTTGGCGAGGACAGGCTTCTGCCTTCTGATGGATACAGCGGCGCGCCCTCAGGGGTGCTGAAGCCCGCGTACATTCGAGAGCGACTCGACGACCTCCATACAACCTTGAAGAATCTTTTTGCCCAGACTATAACCCCAGAGTACCGCACTCGCGTTGGCTTGGTCTGACGGCAAAATTATGGTTCCGGCATCTCCCGCGGAGGCGCTCGTTTTCGCGTTCCTGGCTTCCGCTAGGACGGTCGCTCCCCCTATGAGTAAGCTAAGCTCCTCAGTAGAGGAGGAGTATCCTGTCTCTTCCACTATTGGGAGTTTATCAACTGTTGTATTTTCTGATCCGCCGTTTCCTAGGCGGTGGGGTTCTCTGACTGGTTCGACGCGGGAAGATGCTGACAATATTCCTCCGCCCACGTTAGGCGCGAAGGGATATGACTCAATCCACCTGCTGTCGCCAGTCTCATACATTGATATAGCGCTGGATGCACTAACACGCTTTGCGTCTTACGATGCCGGCTGGGATGGTTACATGGCGGAGAGGCCGCAGCAGGGCGCTCTGTTGCTTGCAGGTTATTTTCTGTCAAACTTGAATTTAAAGTCGTCATCTAAGGTCTTTGCCGACTTGCATGCAGATGGTCGCGCCGTGATCGCGCTTTTTTCAGAGCACGGATCCATCGAAATCACCTTTAGTAATGATAGTATCGCTTGGGCGGCAGATGGTAAGGATATTGACGCCTGGGGAGAAGACAAGTACGCAAGAGGCTCTACGATTCCTAGTGAGCTTGTGGAACTTTGTGCAGCGCTGTCGATCTGAATGCGGAGTGTGCATTTTGCTCAAGGCTGTTTCAGGGCAGCCCTATTGGGCGAGCTGCAATTATTGACGCAGAGGCGATGAATTGCGCATGCGATCAATGTTCAGTGTCGCGCTATTCTCCTGGCGTCGTTATGGATGAGGAGATGATAATTAGACTGGTGGTTTCTCCGGCAGATATTCATCCAACCGAAGATCGGATAATTTCTTCAGCGCTCTCTTCGGCGGAGAGTTTTGGTCTTTCTACTCTTCGTTCGCGCTATGCAACGGAGGTAGATATTATTGAGACGGCAGAGGAAGTACTGGCGCGCGCTACAAAAAATTCTGGTTCTAGAAGGTATCTAGTGGGGGCCTTTGAGGCACCAGTAGCCTTGTTTAGGCGCATGGATGCGAACAAAAAGCTAACCAGAGTCTATGGTGTTTATGATACTGCTATGGTAAATCGACGTTCTCACGCAGACGTGTTTATGGCCCTCTCGAATTTTGCGGGGGGTGCAAGAGATAAAGCTAGAAAGAATATGTTGAGGCTACTTATGGATTATTTCCATCCCGTAAGAGACTTCCGAGGAGGTCTGATTGCGAGATTTGGACAGGACGCCTGAGGCGCCGATTCTGCTTTGCGATTAAATGACAATATACGCAAGAGTGAAATTTTCCCCTTGAGGATGAGTGCTGCCAATGCATGCTTGGTGATAGTCGATTCGATGTGCTCGAGTGTCTGGAGGAAGCCCGAGCAATTGCCGTGCGATCCGTCGGCGGGTTTGACAAATCGCCCGTAAGTCATTGATGGTCAGTAGCTGGTTTGACGCAGGCTGCTTTTTCAACTATCTGATAATATGATCGAAATTGCGGATTGTGGCTCCGAAGGTCGCTGGTTCAAGCCCAGCCAGCTGTACCACCCCTCTCCCTCTGCAAAACGACGATCGGGTCGGCGACGACGGCGGTTCGACACGGCCCTTCCGGCCGCCCGCCTCGGCCCCCGTACGGTCGCACGGACCACCGAACCGCCGCAGATCGTCGCGGCCCCCCCGTCGCCTGGACGTCTCGAGCCGTCGGGCCGGGGCCCGATCCCGCTCGACCGCGACGTCATGCCGTCAGCCCCGGCCGAGACGCTTCGACGAGGCCCGGCCGTCGGGCCGGGAAGTGGTGCTGCCGGAAGGCGTCACCCGCCTGCGCTTCGCGACGCTTGAATGAGGTCCCGGCCGTTGGGCCGGGAAGTGGACAAGGCGTTCGACGAGGCCGCGGGCCGCGAGTACGCGCTTCAATGAGGTCCCGGCCGTTGGGCCGGGAAGTAGTCGGTGAAGTCGCCGACGGCGTAGCCCCGGCCGTAGTCGCTTCAATGAGATCCCGGCCGTTGGGCCGGGAAGTAGCTCGCCGGACCTCTGCGACGCCGCGCGCGAGGACTGGTCGCTTCAATGAGGTCCCGGCCGTTGGGCCGGGAAGTAGCGACGGGCGACGCACAAGACCTTACCGCCGATCAAGTGCTTCAATGAGGTCCCGGCCGTTGGGCCGGGAAGTAGGACGCGGGCCGACGCCGCGGAAATCCGGGAAAATATGCTGCAATGAGGTCCCGGCCGTTGGGCCGGGAAGTAGTGGTGCGGTGCGACCTCGCTTTCCGAGGCGTCGTTGTCGGCTTCAATGAGGTCCCGGCCGTTGGGCCGGGAAGTAGGGTTTCCGTTGATTTCGCACCTGATGGGCGTGACTGGCTTCAATGAGGTCCCGGCCGTTGGGCCGGGAAGTAGCTCCGGTGCGTTCAACCAGCGCCGGCAGGAGAACATGCTTCAATGAGGTCCCGGCCGTTGGCCGGGAAGTAGGTAGTAGGTCGAGGCCCCGGGCGCCGACAGGACGCGGCTTCAATGAGGTCCCGGCCGTTGGGCCGGGAAGTAGTCGAGGCTTTCCAGGCGCTGAGCTACGTCGCCGAACAGCTTCAATGAGTTCCCGGCCGTTGGGCCGGGAAGTAGGCGTGCGGCCGGCGATGAATTCGCGCAGGGCCGGGCTGCTTCAATGAGGTCCCGGCCGTTGGGCCGGGAAGTAGCCGCAGCGGCTGGCCGCCCTCGTCGGTGTGGGTCTCCTCGCTTCAATGAGGTCCCGGCCGTTGGGCCGGGAAGTAGCGAGTTCATCAAGCTCGCCCGTGACGGCGCGGAAGTGCTTCAATGAGGTCCCGGCCGTTGGGCCGGGAAGTAGGGCACACGATCGGGACCGGGGCAGGTGCAGGTGTGCCACGTGGCGCTTCAATGAGGTCCCGGCCGTTGGGCCGGGAAGTAGCTGCCTGATGCTGGCCGGCTGCATCACCACCGAGAAAGCGCTTCAATGAGGTCCCGGCCGTTGGGCGGGGAAGTAGGATCTCTACCCGGGGGCCTTCGTGCGGACGATCGGCACGCTTCAATGAGGTCCCGGCCGTTGGGCCGGGAAGTAGGGCGCGCATCCGGTCGAGCGTCACCAGCGTGTCGCGGCTTCAATGAGGTCCCGGCCGCTGGGCCGGGAAGTAGTCGCCTACATGTCCCGGACGACGACGATCGTGCACGTGCTTCAATGAGGTCCCGGCCGTTGGGCCGGGAAGTAGGCGGCGGCGGCGGCTCCGGCGGCGGCGTCACCTCGGCGCTTCAATGAGGTCCCGGCCGTTGGGCCGGGAAGTAGCCGAGACGACCGCGATCTCCTGGTGCGACGCGACGTGGCTTCAATGAGGTCCCGGCCGTTGGGCCGGGAAGTAGGCCGGTGGGTCTCGATCTCGACGTCGGTCGCCTCGCCGCTTCAATGAGGTCCCGGCCGTTGGGCCGGGAAGTAGACGGAACTTGGACCCGGACGACCCTGTAGAGCAGGCCGCTTCAATGAGGTCCCGGCCGTTGGGCCGGGAAGTAGGGTTTCGGTTCCGGGGAAAAGCGCCCGGCATTCGGCGTCGCTTCAATGAGGTCCCGGCCGTTGGGCCGGGAAGTAGACGCCGGAGTGGCGAAGCTGGCGGGATGGGCGACGGCGCTTCAATGAGGTCCCGGCCGTTGGGCCGGGAAGTAGCGGCATCCAGTCGCACCACCACGCTCGGCGGATCGCGCTTCAATGAGGTCCCGGCCGTTGGGCCGGGAAGTAGATCATCGTGCACGAGTTCCACGCCGGCCTCTGGGTCGCTTCAATGAGGTCCCGGCCGTTGGGCCGGGAAGTAGGCCGGACACTGCGTTGGACACGCGGCGCTGCTCTTCCTTGCTTCAATGAGGTCCCGGCCGTTGGGCCGGGAAGTAGGCCCCCTTGCATTTTCCCTGCGGGACGAAGGGCTCGCGAGTGCAGATGCGAGGGGTCGCCGGCAGGGCCGTCGCCGGTTCGTACGACGAGGCCCGACAGAGCTGGACGATATCAAAGAACGTGATCCACCTCGACGGTTTGGCCGGGTGCGAGCGCTGGCGCCGGTTCGGGTTGCGACGGACCGCTCGCGGGAGTGTAGCGCAGCGCGAGGCGGTGGTCGCGGGTGCAGCCGCCGATTTCGGCCCGACCTCGCCGACCGTCAGATCACCACCGCCTCGCGCACGATTGGCGCGAAGCTCTTGCCGAGGCTCTCGACCTGCAGGTCGACGTCGTCGGCCGGGCCGAGGTCCAGGATGAGGACGTGGTCGCTGCCGTGGTCGATCGACGCTTCCAGGGCGGCGGCCATCTCGATGCGGCGGCCGCCGTCGAGCCGGCAATGGAAGACGGAGAGCTGCAGCCAGCGGCCGTAGCCCTTCATGATCTTGAAGACGCGCCGCCAGCGCTTCGGATCGGCGATGTCGTAGGTGACGACATAGGCGTGTTCGGCGTTGGAGCGGCGGGCCGGCGCGGGCGTGGCGGGCATTGTGGCGGTTCCGTCAGCGCGGGACGTAGTGCGGATAGCGCGGGATCTCGCCGGCGCAGAAGCGGGCGAACAGGCGCGCCTGCACCTGGATCAGCCGGCGCATGGAGATCTGGTAGCCGAAGGCGGGATGGGTGGTTTCCTGGTCGAGCCGGCGTTCGTAGGCGGCGACGAGGGTGCGACGGGACCTCGGCGTCAGGTTGCAGCCGCCGGCGGCGAAGACGAAGTCGTCCGATCCGAGTTCGCCGTTGTTCAGCGCCATCAGCACGGCGCTGTCGGCGAGCAGCGGGCGGAACGGCTCGATCAGGTCCAGCGCCAGTGCCGGACGGCCGGGGCGTTCGACGTGGTAGACGCCCTTCCACGGGTCGAGGCCCACCGCCGAGGTGGCCGAGGCGAAGGTGCGCGTGAGGAGGGCGTAGGCCAGCGACAGGCAGGCGTTGACCGGATCGGCCGGCGGGCGGCGGTTGCGCCGCTCGAACGCGAAGGCCGGCATGGTGGCGACGGGCTCGGCGAACAGTTTCGGCAGGGCGCGGAAGTAGAGCGCGGCCGCCTCGCCCTCGAGGCCGAGCAGGCCGTCGCGGGTCTCTGCGCGGGCCGTACGGTCGGCGAGGAGGGCGAGACGGTCGAGCACGGGGCCGCGCTCGCCGGTCTCGCCGCGCCAGTTGCGGCGCAGCATGGTGCGGCCGTTGCGGATCTTCGCCGCGACCAGTTCGCGGGCGAAGGCGAGGCGGCGGGCGTCGTCGGCGGCGAAGGTGTATTGCGCAGTGCGGTTGACGGCGCTCTTCGGGCCCTCGCGGCCGGTCGAGCCGAGATACCAGAAGCCGGAGGACATCCAGGTGACGGAGACGTCGCGGCGCAGGAGTTCGTGCACCGCCGGCGTCGTCAGCGACACCGGGCCGGCGAGGACGACGTCGGAGACCTCGTCGAGCGGCACGGTGCGGTCGGCCTCGCCCTCCACCTGGATCACCAGCGTGAAGTCCTTCTTGGTGATGCGCGCCCCCGGCGTCTGCACGTAGAGCGGCAGGGCGGGGGTGGCCGGCGGCGGCGGCGTCGACGCTGCCCGCCCATTCCCCGCGCCCCCATTCGAGCACGGCGAGGCGCGGGCAACAGCCCCACTCGTTGACCATGCGCGCGGGAACGAGGATCTCGTCGATGCCGGCGCTCGGCGCGAACAGCGGCAGTTCGCCCTGGCGCGACGACGTGGGCGTGGCGGCAGGGGGCGGCGTGGTCGATTTCGTATCGGAAGGAGACATGGCGGATCTCCTGCACGGACAGGGTGCATGAAACGGGCCGGTCGTGTCCGGCGGCAATCATGCGTGCCGGGAGCAGCTCCGGCCTGGACGAGCCGCGACCGCCGCCGCCGATCTCCTCGTCGGAGCGGCGGCCGTGGGGGCGGCGGTGGGCTCCCTGTTCGCATCGGCGAGCCGGGACCCGTCCCGGTCGCGACGTTACCGGCGCGGCGTCGCAGCGTTGCCCGATGCCGATTGTGCCGGGTGAATCGGTCAGCGGACGCGGTCGTGAAGGCGCCCGCGTCTCCAGCTGCGTGGCCGGCCGCGAGGCGCGCCGCGTCTCGCTCCGCGCATGGACCTGCACGGCGCTGCCCACGGTCGAGCGGCGACTTCGGATGTGGTTCCGCGCCCGGACCTCGCCCTCAACGCCCCTCCACCCCGCGGAACAGGCCGCCGCCCGTGTGCGCGTCGCGGCCGAGGAGGATGGGCCCCTCGACGGCCACGGCGAAGTCGAGCCGCAGGCGGGCGGCGAGGCCGCCGCGGCGGCCGCGGGCGAGGTCCAGAACGGTGACCACCGGCGACGGCAGCCCGAATGTGCGGCAGGCCGAGGCGGCGTCGTCGGCGACGAAGGCGGCGGGATCGGCGCGGCGGCCGGGATGGCGGCACGGGCAGTAGGGCGTCGCCGAGACGAAGCTCCGGAATGGGCCGATCAGCGGGTCGCCGTCGCCAGGCTCGCGCAGCGGGGCGAGCGTGAAGCGCCCGGCGGTGCCGGCCCTGAGGTCGACGAGACCGGCGAGCGCCTCGTCCAACCGGCGGCACTCGCGTTCGTAGGGCAGGTCGCGGCCGCGGGGGCGGCGGTCGACCCGGTGCGGGGCGATGGCGAGGAGGCGCGGCGCCGGCCCGGGGTCCAGGGCTACGAAAAGGTGGGCGTGCGGTTCGGCGGCGCAGGGGCTCCCGTCGGCCTCGTGGCCCGAGAAGAACGCCGGCAGACCGTCGCGTTGCCCGAGGTGGGAACCGACCCGTGCCATCAGGGCCCGGCGGAAGGCGGCGACCAGCGCCGGACCGGCGGCCTCGGCCACCGGTTCGGCGAGCGCGAAGGCGACGATGGCGGGCGCCGTCCGCGATGGCCGGAACAGGCCGAGGCCGAGGAAACGGCCGTCACCGACGACGACCGGGCCGGCGATCGGCCGCGGGAAGTCCAGTTCGGCGTGGACGAGACGGCCGGGATCGAACCGGCCCGCGTCGAGCGTGTCCGCCCGGGTGCCGTGGGCGTCGAAGGGCTCGCGCTGGATCCGCACCGCCGCCGCCGTGGAGTCCAGACCGGCATGGCGCAGCGCCTGCAGCAGGGCCTTGGCCGCATCGGCCTCGGAGCGGAGCCGCTCCGCGCCGCCACCGCCACGGTGGGGCGTTCGCGGCAGCGCGACCGGCGTGACGCTCCGCCAGCGCCGGGACGGTGAGCCCGCGTAGTGGCCGAGCATGCCGCGCTCTTCCGCTTCCATCAGGATGGGGCCGTCGTCGTCCGGCGCTTCGCCAGTCTTCGGATCGACGTCGCCGAGGTCGAGGCCGGAGAGGCCCCAGCGCAGATCGTCCGGGAGCAGGGGACATTCCGCCGGCACGCGCACGGCGACCCGGCGAATGCCGAAGTCGGACTGCGCGTGTCCGATCGAGGGCAGCGGCAGGAAGGCGAGCCGGCGCCGCTTGTCCGCGTCGCCGGCGCCTTCGCCGCGGACGATGCGGCGGATCTCGGCCTCGCGGCCCGGCATCGCCGCGATCAGGCGCTCGGCGAGACGGTCGCGTACGGTTTCGGCGAGGCGGAGCGCGGTCCGGCCGTCGCGGACGACGCGCTCGCCGGTCGGCCGGACGAGATCGTAGAGCAGGACCTGGTCAGGGGCGTCGTAGGGAACCAGCAACGGCGTCGGCCTCGGCGCCTGGGTGAAGACCGTTCGCCGGCTGCGGCCGTCGGCCCGGGCCTCGAACCGCTTCAGCGTCGCGGCGTGGCGCGCGGCGAGCTGGTCGAAGCTGCCCGCCCCCGGGCAGGGGAGGCTCGACACGCCCGCACCGCCGGGCCGGAACACCGGTCCGCCGTGGTCCGTCAGCCGGCGCTCCGCTTCGGCGGCCTCGAGGATCTCGCCGCGTGCGAAGGCCGGGTCGATGCCCCGGCCGAGGGTGTGCAGCCGCTCGGCGAGCCCGAGCAGGTCGGCGGCGGGGGCGCCGTCGCCGGCGAGGCGCCAGACGTAGAGCAACGGCACGTCCGGATCGAACAGGCGCGGGCGGAAGGTCTTGGTCGAGCCGCGGATCTCGGCGACGCGGTCCGGGTCGCCGTCGACGGCGTCGAGGTCGTTGTTCGGCACGTAGATCGTGGTCGAACGGGCCACCGTCGTGAACGGCGCCGCGATCGTCGGCGGGGGCAGACGCTCCAACCAGCGGAACACGGC
This sequence comes from Oharaeibacter diazotrophicus, assembly GCF_004362745.1. NCBI lineage: Bacteria > Pseudomonadati > Pseudomonadota > Alphaproteobacteria > Hyphomicrobiales > Pleomorphomonadaceae > Oharaeibacter > Oharaeibacter diazotrophicus. The sequence continues at coordinate 584,228 of NZ_SNXY01000007.1, forward strand.
CTGCTTGGGCGCCGGATCCTCGGCACCCCATTGCCCGGCGAACGCCCCCGCGACCAGCGCCGAGAACAGGCGGAACGGCGAGGGCGGCCAGTCCCCGAGGCCGTGGAAGCGGCCGGTGACGAGGCGGATCTCGAGGTACAGAGCGAGCTCGGTCATGGCGCCGTGCCCGCGCGACCGGGGGTGGATCTGGACGGTACAGGGGTCATCCGGCCGCCTTCGCCTTCTTGGCGGCCTTGGCGTCCTTCTTGGCGTCGAGGGCACCCTGCGCCCGGGCCTTGTCGAAAGTGACCGTGCGGGTTCCCGGGACGACGCCGTATGCGGCGGCGGCCGCCGCGGCGATGCGGAACGCCTCGTCGGGGTTGAGCCGGATCGGCCGCCGCGTGCCGTCGCGCCCGACCAGGTCCCACACCGGCGGCACGGCGGGATCGGGCGTCAGCAGGCAGCCCTGGCGCAGGAAGGACTCGCCCGGGTCGGCGGCGGCGACGAGGGCGAGGCCGAGCACGTACGCCCGCAGGTCCGGCCCCCTGTCGCCGCCGATTTGGCGGAGGGCGACGAGGTTGATCGTGACGTCGCGGCGGATTTCGCCGCGGACGTGGACGCCGCCGAGGACCTGTTCCTTGCGGGCATCGTCGCGCCAGACCGCCGGGGCGTGCCGGAAGCCCTGGGCCGAGCGAGTGTCGTTCTGGGCCTTGTCGGACGTCTCCGCCAGCGCCCCTTCGGCGACGTAGTCTATCGGCGGATTGTACTGCGCTGCGCGGTGCAGGATGTCGACGTCCCAGGCGCGGATCACCGCTTGCACGATGCGCGGCAGCTTCGCCTGGGTTTCGCGGCTGTCCCAGGCGCCGAACAGCAGCGACGTCGGCGCCAGCTTGGCGATCGCGGTCGCGTCGCCGTCGCGCAGCAGCGCCGCGAAGGCCGCCCGCGCTTCGTCGGCGAGCTCGGTGCAGCGCACCAGCGCGTCGCCGAGGCGGTGGCCGACGTCGAGCAGGTCAACCACCTTGTCGTTGCCGACGACGATTTCGACATGCGGGACGAGAGCCGACAGCGGATTCTCCGGCCGGCCGGGCCGCGCCTTCTTGAACAGCGGCTCCATCCGGTTCGCCTGGGCGCCGACGCTGTCGATGGTCGCGACCTTGGTTCCGTCCGCGAGCTCGTCGATCGAGTAGCCGATGTCGGCGTAGGTCGGCGGGAAGATCACGCCGCTCTCGCCCTCCACCGGCAGGAGCCTGCGGCGCAGCACCAGCGCGACGGGGCCGCGCGGATCCTCGGTCATGGATGCGATCAGCGTATCGGTGAGCGTTTCGGTCATCGGACGGGTTCCTCGCGGACGGACGTGATGGCGCGCGCCTGGTTCTCCTGGCCCGGCCAGTCGAGACACATGCGGAAAATGCGTGTCGGGATACCGAGATCGGCCGCCCCGAGCAGTGGACGGGCGAGCGACGGCGGCACCGAGCGGCCCCAGGCCGCATATCGGTAGACCAGCTTGTCGCGCGGGTCCGGCCGCTCCGGGCGCGCGTTCTCGAGTCCGATCGCGGCCAGCACTTCGACCAGCGGGAAGCCGGTCATGACGTAGCCCGAGTGGGCGTTGGGGGCGAAGCCGGCATCGAACGGGATGTTGCCGCCGCGATAGTCGAGCCGGAGGTTGCTCGTCTGCGGCGCGGACACCGGCAGCGGGTCCTTCGTGCCGAACGGATCGGCGACGGCCGCGGCGAGCCGGTTGCCGTCGAGGGGGCGGATCTGGTCGAGCATGTCGCGGACGAGGGCCGTCCCGGAATAGCCCGCCATGCCGGCCCAGAACTTGACGCTGTCGAGCCCGACGACGGACCGGTCGACCCAATGGGTGATCGGAACGGCCCGCGTGCCGTCCGGCGAGAGAAGACGGCAGGGCAGCGCACTCGGCGTGTTCGGCAGCGGGCAGGGGAAGAGGCCCTGCGGCATCTCGGACGTCGGAACCCCGGCCTCCTTCGCGGCCAGATCGGAGCCGGACGGCGCATCGGCCTCCGCCCGCGCCTCCGCCAGGAACTCCAGCACCGCCGCCACCGGGTTCCGCTCGCCCGCGGCCGACAGGTGGAACCGCGTGTCGGCGCCGGACCAGTCGAAGCCGCCCTCCGCGCCGCCGAGCAGGATCTCGGCCGCCTCCATGAGGCCGAGGCAGGCGAACACCTGGCCGGGGTTGCCGAGGTCGACCGGGATCGAGGCCCGCGCCATCACGCCGTCTCCCCGTCGGTGCCGCGCCGTTCGTTGCGGCGCGAAGCGGCCCAGTCGGCGGCCCGAAACACCGCCTCCCACCACGCGAGACCCCAGGGGCCCCAGCGCCGTTGCAGCCGGGCGAAGCGGAGCGCCGCCTCCATCGCGACCGGCTGCAGCATCGACGGCGGCAGCGACCGGCGCGCCGGCTTTCCGGGGCCGGCCCGGCGCGGCGACGGCAGCACGGCGCGGATCGTCGGCCGGGCGTGGCCGTGGTGCGCGGCGACGAGGTGCAGGGCTAGATCGCGCAGATCGTCCTGCAGGGCCGCGAGTTCGTCGTCGTCGAGGGCTTCCACCAGCGAGCCGAATTCGTGGCGATAGCCGCCGAGGTCGCCGAGGAAGCGCGGGTTCACCGTCTTGGCGAAGGGCCGGCCGGCCTTCGGCGCGCCCATGGCGTCCTGCCACGCGTCGACGTCCTTGCCGCGGTCGTGCAGGCGCGCGGCGGCGGCGAGCATCCGTCGATGGGGCTCGTCGAGGTCGAGCACGCTCGACAGGCGTTCGGCCTCCTCGACGATCATGGCGGTGTGGTCGACGAGGCTCTGGGCCCGGCTCGCCAAGGCGGCGTCGGCTCGCGCGGCGAGATCCGCCGGACGCAATTCGACGACGAGCGCCTCGCGGTCCGTCGCGTCCTCGTCGCCGAGCAGGAGGCGGAAAGCCGTCGCGCGCGCTGTCTCGGCCGCGGCCGGGCGCACCGCCACCGTGAAGCCGACGTCGGCGCGCTCGGCCGCCGTCCAGCCGGATGCGTCGTCGTCCCGCGGCAGGTCGCCGTCGATCGTCGGGACCGGAGCGTCGGGGGCGGCTTCCGTCAGCAGGCCGGCGCCGTCGAGACCGCCGAGCGCCGCGTCGAGGACGAGCGTCCGGCCGACCCACGCCCGCTTCAACTTCTCGAGCTCGCGCGGGGTGGCGAGAGCCCGGGCGAGTTCGTCGGCCCGCCGGCCGTCGACCGCCTCGCCGTCGTCGGCGAGCACGAACAGGACCCCGGGACGGAGCCCTCGCCCCGTCGGTGCGGCGTCGGCGTCCCCGGCCGTCCGCGGCCGTTGGAAACCGCCGACGAGGCGCTTCTGGAGGGTCTGCACCACCCGAAGGACCGGCGCCTCGAGCGTCTCGGACGGATGGATCGGGGCGGCCTCGAAGAAGTCCGTCGCCCGATCGAGCAGCGCCGCGTCGGCGTCCGCGCTCTCCGCCGGCCACGGCAGATGGCGCCTCCAGGCGACGCGCATCTGCGGTTCGTCGTCGACCCAGCCGCGCAGCCAGGGATCGATCGCGTCCGGCCGGCCGGTGTGCCGTTTCAAGCCGGTGAGCGACCACGCCTCCAGGAGCGCCGTGGTCAACGGCGGCGCGAGCGGGTCCGGCGTGGTCGCCGCCGCGATGACCGCCGCGACGGCCGGATCGGCCTCGGCGCGCTCGGCGAGCAGTCGGACGCCCTCGATGCTGCCGTCGAGCGTGCCGTCGGGCAGCGCGGGCAGCGCCAGGAGGGCGGCGAGGCGGCGGCGCCTCGTCTCCACGTCGTCCGGGCTCTTCGCCTCGCCCGGCGGCGCGACCACGACGACCGGCGCCGACGCCGCCTCGCCACGCCGGTTGACCCGGCCGAGGCGCTGGATCATCCGCTCGTGGGCGACGAGGTCGGAGACCATGGCGTCGGCATCGAGGTCGACACCGACCTCGCCGGCCGAGGTCGCGACCAGGAAGGCCGGGCCGGCGGCGCCGTCCGTCCGGATGCCGTCGCGGAACCGGCGCATCGCCGGATGGTCCGCCAACGCCTCGCGTTCCTTCACGCGCCGCTCGCCGGTCATCAGCACGAGATCCGCCGCCCCGCCCGCCTTCTTCAGCGCGGCGATCCGTTTCTCGAGCGCCGCGTGCACCTTGCGGGCGGCGTCGCGACGATCGCAGTAGACGACGACGCGGACGGCGGCGCGTCCTTCGTCCGCCGCGTCCCACGCGCGCGAGGCCAGTTCCGCGTCGAGTGCGCCGAGACCGTCGTCCGCGAGAAGCGTGATCGGCTTCGGAGCGGCGAGGCGCCGGCGGACACGGTCGTCGGCCCGGTCGGTCGCGTCGAGCGCGAAGGGAGCCCCTCCCGTCGTCGCGGCGGTCGCGGACAGCGCCATCACCGTCAGCCGAGGCGGCAGGGTGGCGCCGGCGACCGGTCCGAGATCCGCCGCCGCGGCGAGCAGGCGGGCGAAGGCCGGGGAGAGATGGGCCTCGTCGAGCACGACGAGCGTGTCCTGCGCGATCAGCCCCGCGTGCACCGACCGCGCCCGCTGTCCGACGCCGTAGCCCTGGAACAGCAGCCGCGAGCCGATCATGTCGACCGTGCCGACGACGATCGCGGGCCGGGTGGGATCCTCCAGCCAGAGCCTGTTGTCGGCGAAGCGGCCGCGCAGGGTCGAGACGGCGAGGGTCGCGCCGGGGCCGAGCCCGAGGCCGGCGCGCAAGCCGGCGGCGATCGTCGATTCGGACCCGAGCGCCAGGGCGATGCGCGTCGCCAGCTCGGTCGCCTGATCGACGATCGCGCGCCGGTCGACCACGTAGACGAGCCGGCGCGGCACCGGCGCGCCGCGGGCGCGGGCGATGAGCCAGAGCGCCATCACCGACGACTTGCCGAGACCGGTCGGTATGTCCAGGCGATCGGGGAGGCGGCCCGCGAGGAACCGCTCGTAGAGCCGGATCTGCCAGGGATAGGGCATCCGGGCCGGTCCGGCCGCGTCCGCGCCGTCCGAGGTCAGGGCCGCGAAAGCGGAGCCGACGTCGTCCGCGTCCATCGATGGCGTGTCCGGTTCCAGGTCCGACCCCCCCCCCCCGCCCGGCCCGAGCGCGTCGGGCCGGCTGAGCCATGGGTCGATATGCTCGCGTGTCGATTGTCCGTGATGTTAGCAGGAGTTGTGTGCGCCGCCTAGCCGTGGTCCGCGGTCACGCCGGTCCCGAGCCCGTGATGTCGCCGCGGCGGCCGGGCGCGGACGCGACGCGGGCAGGCCGTCCACCCGACGGCCCCGTTCCGGCGGCCGTGCGCGGCACGGGGCGGCCGCGGCGCCTGCCGGCCCGATTCTCCGCCTACGGCGGAACTCGGGAGAGCCGAGCCCGATCGAGCCGACCGGGGCGCGGCCGTCGGAATCCCTCGAAAGCACTCCATCGGCAAAGGTCTTGCGAAGTGCCGACGAGCCGAAGGGGCGAGGGTCGGTCTCTCAGGTTCGCGTGGAGTTGGGTCGAGCATGGAATGTGGCGCAGACGGCTGCTCCGCTCGCCACGGGGTCTCAATCCGCGTTCGATCGGAATACGGACGAGCATGTCGACTTCCCCGGTATCGCCAAGGCGTGGCGTCTCAATCCGCGTTCGAGCAGCACACGGACGAGCATGAGGCCCTGCCCGGCTATGTGCCGCCGGTGCCGTCTCAATCCGCGTTCGAGCGGAACACGGACGAGCATACATCATGCATTTCGATCTGACGAATGCCCGTGTCTCAATCTGCGTTCAAGCGGAACCCGGACGAGCATTCTGGTCAAGAGTCTCATGGAGAGGTTCGGATAGTCTCAATCCGCGTTCGAGCGGAACCCGGACGAGCATCCCCAGAGTGGCATCGCGGCGCAGAGCCTCGACGTCTCAATCCGCGTTCGAGCGGAACCCGGACGAGTATATGGCCACCTACATCCTGGCGGCCGGCAACAAGTCTCAATCCGCGTTCGAGCGGAACCCGGACGAGCATATCACCGAAGTGGGCGAGATGGTCCTCGAAGCGTCTCAATCCGCGTTCGAGCGGAACCCGGACGAGCATTAGAATGCCCACTGATCCTGACCCGCGAAGAGTCTCAAGCCGCGTTCGAGCGGAACCCGGACGAGCATTATGGCCAAGGGGGCTCCTTTATACAGGGCGGTCTCAATCCGCGTTCGAGATGATGGTCCGCGGGATCGGCCAGCTCGATGGTGGCGAGCAGCGGCAACCTGTCGTCGCTGAAATGCCGCCACGTCAGTCCCTGTGCGCGCGCCGGCGCGATCTTCCAGGCCAGCCGTCCGCCATCGCCGCGCCGGAAAGACTCGTCGCCGAGCAGGAACGACCAGTGCCGGAACGGCGGTACCTTGCGCTCGCCGTCGGGCATCTCGCGCAGCTTGCGACGCAGCGGCACCCGCGCGCCTGTCGGTGCTCGGCTGCCGTCGGGGTCGCGGAGGTCGGTGTCGGGTCGCCAGCGCAGCAGCGTCTCGCCGTTGCCGTCGACGTAGGTCACCTCCCGCGGCGCTATGGCCAACGGCACGCGATCGGGATGGTTCTCCCGGATGTCGATGTAGGGCGCGTGGGCACGGCGCAGGCGATCGCCGAGATCCATCGCGTCCGCGAGCGTGAGGGCGCGCGCCGCGGCGAACCCTGCCTCGTCGCGCTCCGTCAACGGCTCCTTGCCGTCGCCGGACAGCTCGAGCGCCAGGATCGCGAGGCCGGAGCGGAAGACGTAGAGGTTCAGCCGGTCGACCTTCGCCGCGAAGACGCGGATCTTCTCGACCGTCTTCTTGCGCACGTGGCCGGTCTCGTCCGTGGACGTCACATCGTACTCGTCGGCGAGTTCGAAGGTCGCCGTCGCGATATCGGTGCGGCGCAACAGATAGAACGGCTCGACCCGCCCCGTCGCCTCGCGTCCCTCGGCGTAGACCGCCTCCAACACGGGCTCGCCCTCGCCGCGCCGCGTCGCACGCAGCGTGAAGCCCTGCTTGTTGAACAGGAAGTGCTGCACCGTGTCGTGGAAGAAGGTGTACTCCTCGTAGGACGCCTTCTCGTGCGCCCGCACGGCCTCCGGGTCGGTCGGGCAGGGCGGCGGTACGTGGTCGAGCGTGTCGGGGACGTGCTCCCACTTGCCGCCGGCCAGCAACTTGGCCATCTCGCCTTCGATCTCGGCGCCGATGTCGAGAGCGCGCGCTGTCCGGTGCGAGTTCCAGAACGTCGCGTCGGTGCCGGGTGGAAGGTCGAGGGCCAGCGGCCAGAACAGCGTCGCCCGGTAGAAGGCGACGCCGATCTCCGCAGGCGGGCGCGACGCCACCCCGTGCACCCACGGGCCCTTCCGCCGCGACCGGCGTCTGGGCGCGTCCGCGCCGAAGGATCGGCGCCGCCGGCGCCACCCGCTCCCCGCGTCCGCCATGCCCGAGCCCCCAGGTGCGATCGACGATCCCGAAGGGCAGCCTATTCTACCGGCGCGCGCATTCCAAGCGGGCGGGCGTCAAACGAAATGCGAGTGGTCGAACAGCGAGATCGCGCCTTCGAGTTCCTTGTGGAGGCGGTGCCAGCGGCGGTCGAGGTAGACGAGCGAATGGGCCTCGGGCGGGTCGTCGCCGGGGCGGACCTCGCCGTCGAGGAGTTCGGCCGCGACCAGCGTCGCGCCGTCGATCGGCAGCGTGCCGAGGCGGCGGGCACGGAACCAGGTGGCGACGGCGGTGTAGCGCGGCTCGCCGGTCGGCAGGCGCTCCCAGGGCGCGGCGGTGCCGAAGCGCTCCGCGCCGGGGGTGGCGCAGAGCTGCGCGAGGTCGATGTCGGAAAAGCGCAGCAGGTGGATCACCATCGTCTCGGCCCGCAGCAGCGGCTCCGACGAGCCGGAGCGGGTGGAGAGCGAGAAGGCGACCACCGGCGGTGCCGCGGCGACCGAGATCAGCGACGAGACGGTCATTGCCACCGGGCGTTCGCCGGGATCGGCCGTGATCACCGCGACGCCCGCGGGGTGGCGGCGGAAGGCCTCGCGGAAGGCGTCGGTCATGGGGTTCGGAACGGTCATCCGCGGGTACTCTCCGGGTTGGCGGCGCGGCAGGGGAAGCGAATCGGAGGGGGAGCGATCGGGCGGCGCGACCGCCCGATCGGGGGCGCGGCGCAGGCTCTACCCGCGGCGCGGCGACGTGGAGGCCGACGCGCCGCGGGGCACGGACTCACTTCTTCTCGACGAGGTCGTAGAACTGCCAGACGCGGTCGGTCCACGAGCCGCCGATGTTGCGGCCGGCTTGGGTGACGACCGACGGGGCGATGGTGAAGTGGTTGGCCGCCACCATCATCTCGCGGAAGGTGCGCTGGATCACGCCGGCGCGCAGCGACGCTCCGCCGCCGGCGCGGTAGGCGAAGTTGCAGACCTCGACGCCGGCCTCGTGGATCTCCGACTTGGCGAGGTGAACGAGGCTGATCTGACGGGTGGTGACGGCCGTGCCGGTCTCCACTGTCGCCTCGATGTCGCGCCAGACCTCGAACACGAAGGCGCGGGCGGCGCGGTAGCGGGCCTCGGCGCGGCCGTAGTCGTGCCAGAACTTCTCGCTCTCGCCGAGCATGCCGGCGCGGCCCGACTTGGAGCGGGCGAACTTGGCGATCTCGTCGAGCATGCGCCGGCCCTGGCCGAGCGCCCAGCCGGTGTGGCCGATCGCGGCGAGACCGACGACGCCGAGACTGAACAGCTCCTTCAGCCGCTGCGGCGGGGCGGTCAGGATCGGAAAGACGAGATCGTCGGGCACGAAGACGTCGTCGGCGGCATAGTCGATGCTGCCGGTGCCGCCGAGGCCGAGCACGTCCCAGTTGCCGAGCTGGACGTGTTCCTCGATCGGCGCGTGGGCGCACATGACGACGACGTTGCCGGCGTCGTCCTTGGCCGGCTTGCCGGTGCCGTCGTCGACGAAGGCGGCGCTGTGGGAATAGGTGGCGTGGCTGAAGCCGCTGCCGTAGCTCCACCGGCCGGTCAGGCGGTAGCCGCCGTCGACCTTCTTCAGCATGCCGAGCGGGGCGCCCTGGCCGGAGAAGCGGTTGTCGGTGCCCGGCGCGAACAGCCGCTCGACCGCGCTGTCCGGCAGGAAGGCGGCCGACATCGCGCCGATGCAGCAGTGCACCATCGAGACCCAGCCGGCCGAGCCCGACCACCAGGTGATCGCCTCGAGGAGTTCCAGCACCTGGGTCGGCGGCAGCTGCATGCCGCCGAGCGCCTCGGTGGCGAGGGCGTGCGACATCCTGAGCTGCTTCAGCGCGGCGAAGCTGTCGGGCGTGAGTTCGCCGCGGTCCTCGTCGGCGGGGGCGTTGGCCTCGAGCGTCGGCCCGATCTCGGCGATCTTCGCCAGGAGATCGCGATGGTCGACGCCGGACCCCCAGTATCCGTGCCTGAGCGGCTTGTTCATGGCTCTCCTCCTCCTATCGGGTGTCTTTCCAGTTCCGGAGGGTCCCGCCTCGTCGGGACCTCCCGCGGGTTCGGCCGTTCGGCCGGTTCGGTGTCAGTCGGCGAGGAAGTCGCCGATCGGCCGGAGCACGTCCGGCTTCTCCTGCAGGACCAGGTGACCCGCGTCCTCCACGCGGAGCAGCCGGGCGTTTGGCAGGGCCTCGACCCAGAGCGGCGCCTGGGAGGCCGGCAGCAGCCGGTCCTCGGTGCCCCAGACGACGAGCGCAGGATTGGCGATGCGGGCGAGGAAGCGCCGGAGGTTCGGGTGCCCCATGCCGAAGGGCGCGAGCACGCGGCCGAGCGTCTCTCCCTCGCGGGCGCGGTCGGCGCCGAAAGCCTCGGCGAAGGCCGGGTCGGTACCGTCGGGGAAGTAGCGCAGCGCGACGGAGACGTCGTGGGTGAGATAGCCGGGGAAATCCTGCGGCTGGATCGAACCGAGGGCCGCGGCCGGATGCGCCGGATCGTTCAGGCCGGCCGGGGCCACCAGCACCACCTTGCCGAAGCGTTCGCCGGCGAGGCCGGCGAGTTCGCTCGCCATCCAGCCGCCCATGGAGAAGCCCATCAGGTGGGGCTTCTCGGGCAAAGCGAGGATGTCGACGAGGTTCAGGTAGTGCAGCACCATGTCGGCCATGCCGGCGACGTGCGGGGCGGGGCCGGAGAAGCCGAAGCCGGGATGGCTCGGGCAGAGCACGCGGAAGCGGTCGGCGAGGCCTTCGGCGAAGTCGAAGCCCTCTATCGTCGCCGCGCCGTGCAGGTAGAGCACCGGCCGGCCCCGGCCGATCGCCTTGACGACGGTGCGGACGCCGCCGACGTCGTATTCGAGCGTTTCGAAGGATGCAGTCATGTCGTCGCGTCTCCTCGATCGAGATCGGGTCGGATCAGAACCTTGCACTGGGTGGTGCGGCGCCTGAGGCCCTCGAAGACCTGCGGCACCTGGCCGAGGCCGATGGTGTCGGTGACGAGCGCCTGCGGCCGGAACGGCGTGGCGGCGAGCGCGTCGAGCGCCACGGCGAATTCGTTGCCCTGGTGGAAGAACACGGAGAACAGCAGGTTCACCTCCTTCGACAGCGCGACGAAGGGATCCCACTCGTCGCCGCCGATGCAGAGGCCGACGCCGACCACGGTGCCCTGCAGCCGCACCGCGCCGACCGCCGCCGCGATCAGGCCGCGCTTGCCGACGCACTCGAACACGATGTCCGGGGCGCCGCCGCAGGCGTCCGCGAGCCGTTCGGCGAGCCGTCCGTCGGAGATCGCGAAGGCGGTGGCGCCGAGCGCCAGCGCGCGGTCGCACTGGTGATCGTGGAGGTCGGCGACGACGACCGCCGCCGCGCCCATCCGGCGCGCCCAGAAGGCGACCAGCAGGCCGATCGGCCCGGCGCCGAGGATCGCGACGCGGTCGCCGGGCTTCATACCGGAGCGGACGATGCAGTGGAGCGCCACGGCGAGCGGCTCGGCGAGCGCGCCGTCGGCGGTGTCGACGCCGTCCGGCAGGCGCACGCACTGGCGGGCGGCGACGGCGACGTGTTCCGCATAGCCGCCGCCGATCAGCGTCATCTCGGGGCAGCGGCCGGGATCGCCACGCCGGCACGCCGCGCAGCGGCCGCAGCCGCGCATCGGCACCACGGCGACGCGATCGCCGACGGCGAGGTCGCCGACGTCCGTGCCGGTCTCGACGATCTCGCCGGCGAACTCGTGGCCGAGCACGAAGCCCGCGCCGATGCCGAAGGGTGCGGGATCCTCGGTGATGTGCAGGTCGCTGCCGCAGATGCCGCAGGCCGAAACGCGCAGCACCACCTCGTCCGCGCCGGGGCGCGGTTCCGGCACGTCGCCGATCCGCAAGGGGCGCCCGACGGTGTCGAAGATGGCCGCTCTCATGGGACTTGGTCTCCGTTTCGGCGTTCTGGGATGACGAGGCGGCGGCCGATCGGGAACCACGGCGCGTCGAAGCGGCGGGAGATCAGGCCCCAGATGCCCTTCGGCGCGAACAGCGCGACGGCGAGGGTCATCAGGCCGAGGACGACGAAATAGGCGGCGCCGTATTCGCCGAACCAGCGGTCGGCGACGAAGAAGATCAGGGCGCCGATCAGCACGCCCTCGATCGAGCCGATGCCGCCGATCATCACGATGAAGATCGCGACGTTGGCCCACATCGGGTCGAAGGCCGAGCCCGGGGTGATCCGCAGCTGCGCCATGAAGTAGACCGCGCCGACGAGGCCGCAGCCGACCGCGGCGGCGACGTAGACCAGGAAGCGCAGTCGGCCGACGTCGACGCCCTGGCTCGCCGCGGCCACCATGTTGTCGCGCATGGCGACGAGGGCGAGGCCGTAGCGCGAGCGCAACAGCCAGTAGCTGCCACCGACGGTGACCAGCAGCATGACGGCGCAGAGCAGCGCCATGGCGACGTTGCGCTCGAAGGCCGAGTAGTCCTTCATCACGCGCAGCGACATGCCGGCCCCGGAATTCACCAGCGGCAGGTTGGTCGAGACGAGGCGGAACACCTCGGCGACCACCCAGGTGCCGATCGAGAAATAGGGTCCGTCGAGCCGGTGCAGCAGCAGATAGGTCGGCACCGCCAGGATCGCGGGTACCAAGAGGCCGACGAAGATCGCCAGGAACGGGTTCATGCCGAAGGTCTGGGCGAGCACGAACAGCGCGTAGCCGGCGGCGCCCATGAAGGCCTGCTGGCCGACCGAGACGAGGCCGGCGTAGCCGGCGAGCAGGTTCCACATCTGCGCCACCGCGACGTAGCAGCAGAGCTCCAGCACCATGCGGATGGTGCCGGTCGAGGCCCACCACGGCATCGCGACGAGCGCGACCAGCGCCGCGACGGCGACCGCCGTGGCGATCCGGCCGGAGGGGGTCTGGCGGCGGACCATGACCTCGGGCGCGGCGGTGTCGGCGAAGGGGACGGCGGTCATGGCTCAGGCCCTTCCGAACAGACCCTGCGGGCGGGTCGCCAGCACGAGGAGGAAGACGACGTGGCCGGCGAGGACACCGAAGCCGGGGTCGATGCGGAAGCCGATCGCCTGGGAGATGCCGAGCACCATCGAACCGGCGAAGGCACCCCAGACCGAGCCCATGCCGCCGATGATCACCGCCTCGAAGGCGTAGATCAGCTGGGCCGGGCCGTCGGCCGGCGCCACGGTCGAGCGCAGCGCCTGGAACACCGCGGCGAAGCCGAGGATGCCGACCGCGGTTGCGGTGGCGAGCGCGTAGACCGCCTTCGGGTCGATGCCGGTCATGGCGGCGGCCTCGACGTCGGCGGAGGCGGCGCGCAGCGCCCGGCCGAAGCGGGTGCGCTTCAGGAGGCGATCGAGCCCGAAGGTGAGGCCGGTCGCCACCGCCAGCACGATCACCGGCAGCAGGCCGATGTAGATGCCGCCGATCTCGATCGACCGGCTCTCGAGCCCTTCGCCCGGCAGCGACCGGCTGTTGGCCGACCAGATCTGCAGCATCAGGTTCTGCAGCGCGATCGAGAGGCCGAAGGTGGCGATCAGCGAGGGCAGCGGGTCGTTGCCGACCACGCGATTGAGCACGAGCTTCTGCAGCACCCAACCCATCGCCACCGCCAGCGGCACCAGCGCCACCAGCACCGGCAGCGGGCCGAGACCGTAAGCGCCGGCGAGCGAGATGCCGATCAGCGACAACAGGATGACGAGGTCGCCGTGGCTGATGTTGACGATGCGCATCACGCCGAACATCAGCGCCATGCCGAGCGCATATTGGGCGTACATGCCGCCGAGAAGGATGCCCTGGACGAGGGCGTCAAGCCATTGCATGGCGCACTCCGAAGTAGGCTTCGCCGATCGCCTCGCGGGTGATCTCGGCGGATCGGCCGGTGAGCGTCACGCGCCCCTCCAGCATGCAGTAGAGGCGGTCGGACGCGGATTGGGCGAGGCCGACGTCCTGCTCGACCACGATCATCGCGGTGCCCTCGGCGCGGATCTCCGGCAGCGCGGCGTAGATCTCGCGGATCACCTTGGGCGCGAGGCCGAGGCTGATCTCGTCGCAGAGCAGGACGCGGGGCTGGCAGAGCAGCGCCCGGCCGATCGCCACCATCTGCTGCTGGCCGCCGGAGAGGCTCTGCACCGGCACCTTCGTCTTCTCCGCGAGGATCGGGAACAGCCGGTGCAGGCGGGCGAGCGTCCAGCCGCCGCGGGCGCCGGCGCGGCCGGCCCGGTCGATGGCAACGCGCAGGTTGTCCTCCACCGACATACCGGTGAAGAGCCGCCGCCCCTCCGGCACGATGGCGACACCCTTGCCGACCATCTCGTTGGGCCGGGTGCCGCCGACCGGCGCGCCGTCGAGGCGGACCATGTCGCGGCCGACCGGCAGCAGCCCCATGATCGCGCGCAGGAACGTCGACTTGCCGGCGCCGTTGGCCCCGATCAGGGCGACGGACTCCCCGGCGTGGAGCTCTGTATCGACGCCGTAGAGTGCCTGGAAGTCGCCGTAGCGGGCGACGAGGCCGTGGGTGGAAAGGACCGCCGTCATGCCTCGATTCCCATGTAGACGCGCTTGACCTCGGGCAGGGCGATCACGTCGGCCGGCAGGCCCTCGGCGATCTTCTCGCCGAAGTTCAGCACCATCAGCCGGTCGGCGACCGCGAGCAGGGCGTGCAGCACGTGCTCGATCCAGACGATGGTGACGCCGCGGTCGCGGATGCGCCGGACGAGCGCCACCAGCGCCCCGGACTCCTCGTCGGTGAGCCCCCCGGCGATCTCGTCGAGGAGCAGCAGCTTGGGGTCGGAGGCGAGCGCGCGGGCGAGTTCGAGCCGCTTGCGGTCGAGCAGCGTCAGCGCGCCGGCCGATACGTTGGCCTTGGCCGAGAGCTCGCACTCGCGCAGGACGTCGGCGCAGAAGGCGTAGCTCGCCGCCTCCGAGCGGCCGCCGCCGAAGGTGGCGGCGACCAGCAGGTTCTCGAAGGTGGTCATGCCCGCGTAGGGGCGTGGGATCTGGTAGGTCCGCCCGATGCCCATCCGGCAGCGCCGGAACGGCGGTTCGGTGCCGAGCGCGACGCCGTCGAGGCGGATCTCGCCGCCCGACGTGCGCAGGTCGCCGCTGATCATGTTGAACAGCGTCGTCTTGCCGGCCCCGTTGGGGCCGAGCACGCCCAGCACCTCGCCGCGGCGCACGTCGAAGTCGACCTCGTGCAGGACGCGCAGCGAGCCGAAGGACTTCGACACGCCGCGGCCGGCGAGGAGGATGGCATCGTTCATGGCGGACCTCCCAGGGGTTCGGCCATCACCAGGAGATCGGCGCGATCTTCTGCTCGGGTTCGAACAGCTGGTTGACCGTGTTGTCGACGATCTTCAGGTCGTAGGGCCACTTCTCGCCCTTGACCCACTGGCCGCCGAAGATCGGGGTCTTGCAGATGTTCTTGTGGGCGGCGCCGTCGAACTTGATCTTGCCGACCACGGTCTGGAGATCGGTGGCGGCCATGGCGTCGCGGTTGGCGGCGCGGTCGAGCGGGTCGGACGAGCGCTTCAGGATGTCGATGGCGACTTCCAGGAGGGCGTGGGAATAGCCGAGCGGCTGGGTCCACTGCCGGTTCTGGTCCTTCTCCCACTGGTCGGCGAGGTCGCGGCTGACCTGACCGGTGAGCGAGGACTTGAACGGGAAGGCCGGCGTCCACCACACCTCCGACGACATGCCGGCGCCGAGCGGGCCCATCGCCTCGACGCCGCCCGGGAACAGCAGCGCGGCGGCGACGGTGACCGCCTTGGGCTTGAAGCCCTGCTGGTTGCACTGGGTGACGAAGGTCTTGAGGTCGTCGGGATAGGTGATGCCGCCGACGATCTCGCAGCCCTTGCTCTTGAACTCGGCGATCTGGGCCGAGAAGTCGTTGGTGCGCGGCTGGAAGTAGCCGGGTACGACGACCTCGTAGCCGGCGGCGCGGGTCGGCACCGGCAGGCCGTATTCGTCGTTGCCCCAGGTCTCGCCGTCGATGTTCTGGGGGAACAGCATCCCGACCTTCTTGTTGGTCTCGAGACCCTTCCACAGTCCGACGAAGGTGTTCAGCGCCTCGTCGAGGCCCCAGAAGAAGTGGTAGGTCCAGTCGAAGGTCTGCTTGCCGCCGCCGCGCGGGAACACCACCGCCTGCCAGGGCGCGCCGGAGGAGATGCAGGGCGTCTCGTAGAGCTCGGACTGCTCGGCCGCCGGCAGGATGGTGTCGGTGGTCGAGGCCGGCGCCATCAGGTGGACCTCCTCGTTGAGGATGAGGTTGCCGGTGATCTCCGCCGCCTTGTTCGGGTTCGACTGGCTGTCGCGCTCGATGATCTCGAGGTCGTAGACGTTGCCGTTGTTGGCGGTGAGCTTGCCGCCGAGCACGTCGCGGATTTTGGCGACGGTGTAGGCGTCGGTCTCGCCGAACAGGGC